>NZ_QKYN01000158.1:13847-14354 GCF_003258295.1 Streptacidiphilus pinicola
GAGCGCGAAGACGTAGACGGTGAACAGGACGGTCGTGTCCACCGGGGTCAGGCCGAGGCGGGCCTGAAGCGCGGGGTAGAGGGGGGTCGCCAGGTTCGCGCCGATCAGCAGGAACAGCAGGACGGCGACGGTCAGACCGACACGGACGCCGCGCAGCGCGTTCCACCGGCTCAGGGAGCGGAGGCGCAGGCGTTCGCGCGGGGCGAGTTCGAGAGGGAGCAGGGCCTCGGTCAGGCGCGTGCCGACCGGGGTCAGTTCCGCCATGGCAGGGATCTCCTGGCGTCGTGCTCCGGGCCCGTCCCACGGGGTGGGTGGGATGGGGGCACCCCCGGCCGAAGGCTGGGGGAAGGTCCGGGTGGAGCAGGCGTGCTGGGGACGTGCGGGATGTCAGCGCGTGGGTGTGCACTTTCAGCCCAGCGGAGGATACGTGCTGGTCACACGTCAAGGGAAACGACGGGCGGGCCCGGCAAGGACTACCCTCGGCGTCAGAAGCGGTGTTTCGAGCGG
>NZ_QKYN01000159.1 GCF_003258295.1 Streptacidiphilus pinicola
GTCCGCCGCCTTTTGCCCCGCGTACCTCTTTCGCAGATCTACAGCGGTTCGCGGACCTACAGCAGGGTGACCTCGGCCGTCGGGGCGGGAGCGGGGTCGACGCCGGTCAGGGATGCCGCGGCCGCGGCCAGGCGGCGGACCGCCTCGCGGGAGGTCTCCGGGGGGAGGCAGTAGGGGAGCCGGACGAACCGCTCCAGCACTCCGTCCACCCCGAAGCGCGGGCCCGAGCCGACCCAGACGCCGTGCCGCTCGGCCGTCGTCGCCAGCGCGCTGCCGGACACGCCCGGCGCGGTGCGCACCCAGAGCGAGAGGCCGCCCTGCGGGATCCGGAAGGTCCACCCGGGCAGGAACTCGCGGACCGCCGCCACCAGGGCGTCGCGCTGGGTGCGGACCCGGTCGCGCTGGTGGGCCAGGATCTCCGGCAGCGTCTCGGGTGCCAGCAGGTGGCGGACCGCCAGCTGTTCGAGCACCGGGGAGGAGACGTCGAGGCTGGCCCGGTCCCCGGCCAGGCGGCGGACGAGGTCCGGAGTGGCCCGGATCCAGCCGATCCGCAGCCCGCCCCAGAACGTCTTGCCCGCCGATCCCAGGGTCACCACGGTGCCGCCGTGGTCGAAGGCGGCCAGGGGGCGCGGCATCGGCTCGTCCGGGTCCGCCGCGAGGCTGAGCTCGGCCATGGTCTCGTCGGCCACCAGCAGCGTGCCGGTGGCGCGGGCCGCCCCGACCAGGGCGCGGCGCTCGTCCTCGGACATCAGCAGTCCGGTCGGGTTGTGGAAGTCCGGGATCAGGTAGGCCAGCCGCGGCGCGGCGTCGCGCAGGGTGCGGGCCCACGCCTCCAGGTCCCAGCCGTCGTCCAGCAGCGGGACCGGCACGGCCCGGCCGCCCGCGTAGCGCAGGGCCTGCAGCACGTTGGGGAAGCCGGGGGACTCGACGGCCACGCGCTCGGCCGGGGCGAGGATCTGACGCAGCAGCAGCGAGAAGGCGCCGGCCGCGCCGGTGGTGATCATGATCTGCTCGGGGCCGGTCGGCAGGCCGCGCGCGGTGTAGCGGTCGGCGACGGCCTGCCGCAGCGCGGTGAGCCCCGCCGGGAAGTCGCCGTGGGTGGAGGTCCAGGCGGGCAGCTCGGCGACGGCGGCCGCCATCGCCCGGCTCAGCCACGGCTCGGGCGCCGACATGGCGGCGATGCCGAGGTCGATCACCTCGCGCGCGCCCCGACCGCCGCCCGCGGCGTGCGGGGAGATGCCGACCACGGGCATGGTCCGGCCGGCCGGCAGCGTGGTCCAGCTGCCCGCGCCGCGGCGGCTGGCCAGGAAGCCCTCGTCGCGCAGCAGTTCGTAGGCGGCGGCCACGGTGGTCCGGCTCACCCCGAGCGCGGCGGACAGCTCCCGCTCGGCGGGCAGCCGCGTCTCCACCGGCACCCGCCCGTCCAGGACGAGTGTGCGCAGGCCGCCGGCGAGAGCGCGGTAGGCGGGGCCGCCCCCGGGACGCTGCCACTGGCCGAGGGCGCGGTCGAGCTGGGCGGCGCCGAAGGCCGCGCGGGGGGAGGGTGGCATCTGCGGTCAGTCCACTTCTCGCGAATTGGCTATGGAAGAGCAGTCCAATCTCCTCCAGAGTGATGCCAACAGTCACCGTAGGACAAGCCGCAGACTCGAACCTGCGGGAAGGGAGGGGCCACTGTGGTCCTCGCGCGTCGTCTCGTCCAGCTCTATCTGGGCCTGGCGCTCTACGGGTTCAGCATGGCGATGATGATCCGTGGTTCGCTCGGGCTGGCACCGTGGGACGTGCTGAACCAGGGCCTGGACCGGCACCTCCCGCTCTCGTACGGCACCGTCTCGATGATCATCGGTGCGGCGGTGCTGCTGCTGTGGATCCCGCTGCGGCAGAAGCCCGGCCTCGGCACGATCAGCAACGTCTTCGTGATCGGCCTGTCGGTGGACGCCGGCCTGTCGCTGTTGCCCGCCCTGCACGGGCTGCCCGTGCGGGCCGCGATGCTGGTCGGCGGCATCGTCGCCAACGGTCTCGCCGGCGGCCTCTACATCGGCGCCCGCTTCGGCCCCGGCCCGCGCGACGGCCTGATGACCGGCTTCGCCCGCCGCACCGGCGGCTCGCTGCGCCTGGTGCGCACGGTGATCGAGCTCACCGTGCTGCTGGTGGGCTGGCTGATGGGCGGTCAGGTGGGCGTCGGGACGGTCGCGTACGCGCTGGCGATCGGTCCCCTGGTGCAGCTCTTCCTGCCCGTGCTGACCGTTCCCCGTGCGAGTGGTTCGAGCGCGGCGCGGCGGGGCGGGGCGGAGGGCGATCACGCCGGGCGGCTGCGCGGCGGAGCTGTCCACGAGGCTGCGCGTGGGTAACGAGCCCGGGCGCTGAGCTGGGACGACATCTTCAGGAGCCGGGCGGGCGGTCACGTGACGTGACCGCCCGCCCGGCTTTTGTCAGTGGTGCGGTGGAGCATGGCGAACGAGGGGCCGTGCAGGTTACTCTGGAGATGTTCGAACGAAAGTTCGAACGAGTCGCAAGGAGGAGGACGCGATGAGCAGGAGGCGTGCGGACCTGATCGAGGTGCGCGGCGGTACGGGCTTGCCCACGCACTTCCTCTGGCACGACAAGGTGTACGCGGTGCGCGAGGTGCTCGGGCACTGGAAGGAGAGCGGTGCCTGGTGGGAGGAGGTCCGTTCGGCCGCCCAGGCCAGGCGGATCGCCGGGGAGGCGCTGGACCGGACGGAGCGGGAGGTGTGGCGGGTCGAGGCCAGCCCCGGCCGCTGCTTCCCCGCCGGCGTCTACGACCTCACCTTCGACCGTGGCGCCGACCGCTGGACCCTCACTCGAACGACTGACTGACCGGCGATCCGAACGGGAGGGCGTACGTCATGAGGGAGACCACGGACAAGCCGCAGGCGCAGGTGCTGCAGTTGCCGCTGCCGAGCGCGGTGGGCGGATCGGGCATGCCCTACCGCCCGGCGGGGGACATCCATCCGGTGCTGCGACGGGCCGGTGCGCCGCCCGCCGCGGTGGACCTGCTGGCGCAGGCGCAGCGCGGGCTGGCCGAGGCGCGCGAGTTGGAGGGCCCGCTGGAGCGGTACGCGGCCGCGCACCTCGCGGCGCTGCGCGCCTCGGCCGCCGTGCTCGCGCTGCGTGGGCGGCCGGAGGAGAACCCGCGCAAGCGAAAGCGGATCCGCAGCGCCTGGGAGGTGCTGCCCGAGGTCGCGCCGGAGCTGGCGGAGTGGGCGCTCTACTACGCGGCGGGCGCGCCCAAGCGGGCCGCGGCGGAGGCCGGGATCACCTCGGCCGCCAGCGCCCGCGACGCGGACGACCTGGTCCGCAACACCGCGCTGTTCCTGCGGATCGTGCAGCGGCTGGTCGCCCGCGGCGCGGGCGTGCCGCAGGCGCGCAGCGGGGAGGAGGGAATGCCCCGCACGGGGTGAGCGGGACGAGTACGTAGCCGGCGGGATCGGGAGGGGCCCACAACGCCTTGAGGAGTCGCACATCATGAGCCCCACGGACTCCTTCGTGCATCTGCACACGGCCTCCAGCTACTCGCTGCGCTACGGCACCGCCACGCCCGCCGCGCTCGTCGAGCACGCCGCCTCGCTCGGCATGCGGGCGCTCGCCCTGACCGACCGGGACGGCCTCTACGGCGCGGTCCGCTTCGTGCAGGCCTGCGTCAAGGCGGGCCTGCAACCCGTCATCGGCGCCGATCTCGCCTGCGAGCACGGAGCGGAGGGTCTCGACCGCGCCGCCGCCGATGCCGCGCGCCCGCCGCGCGCTGTCGTGCTGGCCCGGAACGGGCGGGCCGGGTACGCCGCGCTGTGCCGCCTGGTCAGCGCCGCGCACGGCGAGGACGTAGCGCGCAGGGCGCGTCCCGTGCTCGCCGCGCAGCAGGTCGCGGCCGCCGCCGACCGGCTCTACGTGCTGCTCGGGCCCGACTCCGCGGTCGGGCGCGCGGCCGCCGCCGGGCGGATGGCCGAGGCCAAGGCGGAGCTGCTGCGCTGGCGCACCCTATGCGGGGAGGCCGTGGTGATCGAGGTGGTGCACCACCTCGCCCCGCCCGGCCACCCCGCCTCGCGCGGCGTCGCCCAGCGACTGCTGCGCCTGGCCAGGGAGTCCGGCGTCCCGGCCGTGCTGACCAACGCCGTGCGCTACCTCGCGCCCGAGGACGCGCCCGTCGCCGACGTGCTGGACGCCTCCCGCCGCCTGGTCCCGCTGGAGTTGAGCTCCCGCGACCGGGTCAACGCCGAGGGGTACCTGAAATCCGGTCCGGAGATGGCCGCGCTCGCCCACGACCTGTGCGACACCGCCGCCGAGGCCCGCGAGCTGCTCGCGCAGACCCGGCGGATCGCCGAGCGCTGCCTGCTCGACCCGGACGGCCACGACATCGGCCTCGGCTCCATGCACATGCCCGAGCCGAGCGTGCTCGGCACCACCCGGGCGGGCGCGATCCGCGAGCTGCGCTCCCGCTGCGAGGCGGGCGTCACCTGGCGCTACGGGCGCCCCGACGAGAAGGTCACCGCCCGGCTGGAGGAGGAGCTCGCGCTGATCAACCGGCTCGGCTACGAGCCCTACTTCCTCACCGTCGCCGAGGTCGTCGACCTCACCCGCGCCGCCGGCATCCGCTGCGCGGCCCGTGGCTCCGGCGCGGGCAGCCTGGTCAACCACCTGCTCGGCATCTCCGGTGTCGAGCCGCTCGAACACGGGCTGCTGATGGAGCGTTTCCTGTCCGGGATGCGCGTCTCGCTGCCCGACATCGACGTCGACGTCGAGTCCGCCCGCCGCACCGAGGTCTACGACCTGATCCTGGACCGCTTCGGCTCCGACCGGACGCTGTGCGTGGCGATGCTGGAGACCTACCGGGTCCGCCACGCCGTCCGCGACGCGGGCGCGGCGCTGGGCCTGCCGCCCGCCGAGATCGATGCCGTCGCCAAGGCCTTCCCGCACATCCGCGCCCGCGACGCCCGGGCCGCCATGCGCGACCTGCCCGAGCTGCGCCACTCCCGGCTGGAGGAGGGCGTCTTCACCGCCCTGTTCGACATCGTCGAGAAGCTGGACGGCCTGCCCCGCCACATCGCCCTCCACCCCAGCGGCGTGCTGCTCTCCGACCGCCGCCTGCGCGACCGCACCCCGGTCGAGACGAGCGCCCAGGGCTACCCGATGAGCCAGTTCGACAAGGACGACGTCGAGGCCATCGGCCTGCTCAAGCTGGACGTGCTGGGCGTGCGGATGCAGTCCGCGATGGCCCACGCGCTCGTCGAGACGGAGCGGGTGAGCGGGGAGCGGATCGACCTGGACGCGGTGCCGCTGGACGACGAGGAGACCTTCGAACTGATCCGCTCCACCCGGACGCTGGGCTGCTTCCAGATCGAGTCGCCCGGCCAGCGGGAGCTGATCGGCAAGTTCGCGCCGCAGACCTTCGGCGACCTGATCATCGACATCTCGCTGTTCCGGCCCGGCCCGGTCAAGAGCGACATGGTCACCCCCTTCCTCAACGCCCGCCACGGCTGGGCCGATCCGGTCTTCGTCCACGAGGACCTGCGCGGGATCCTCGCCGAGACGGAGGGCGTCGTCGTCTTCCACGAGCAGGTGATCCGGATCATCGCGCAGATGACGGGCTGCGGCTTCGACCGGGCCGACCAGGCGCGGCGCGTCCTCGGCAGCATCAAGGGCCAGCAGGAGATCGGCGACTGGTTCTGCGTCCAGGCCGACCGGCGCGGCTATCCGCGACCGGTGGTGGAGCGGGTCTGGGAGATCCTGAAGGCCTTCGCCTCCTTCGGCTTCTGCAAGGCCCACGCGGGCGCCTTCGCGCTGCCGACCTACCAGTCCGCCTGGCTGAAGACCCACCACCCGGCCGCCTTCTACGCCGGGCTGCTCACCCACGACCCGGGCATGTATCCCAAGCGACTGATCCTCGACGACGCCCGCCAGTTCGGCGTCCCGGTGCTGCCGCCCAGCGTCAACGACTCCGTCGCCGACTACACCCTGGAGCGGACGGCGGACGGGCGGGACGCGCTGCGGATCGGGCTCGCCGACGTCAAGGGCATCAGCGACGCCGAGATCGCCCGGATCGTGCGCGAGCGCGAGGGCGCGCCCTACGCCGGCCTGCCCGACTTCCGCCGCCGCGCGGAGCCGGACCAGCCGACCCTGGAGAACCTCGTGCTGGCGGGCGCGCTGGACGCGCTGCATCCGCGGCTCACGCGCCGGGACCTGCTGCTGCACGCCGCGACCGATCCGAGGCCCAAGGGCCCGCGCCGCCCGCTGCCCGCGCAGCTGGAGCTGGCCGACGCGGCGGGGGAGGAGCGGGAGACCGGGCCGACGGCGCTGCCCACCCCCACCGACACGGAGCTGATCCGCGGCGAGATCGAGGCGCTGGGGCTGGACCACAGCGCGCATCTGCTCAGCCCCTACCTGCCGTTCCTGGGCGAGCTCGGCGTGGTGCGCTCGAACGAGCTGCTGCGGCAGCGCAACCGCAGCGAGATCCTGATCGCCGGGGTCAAGGTCGCCACGCAGACCCCGCCGGTGCGGACGGGCGTCCGCGTGGTCTTCGCGACCCTGGACGACGCGACCGGCCCACTGGACTTCGCCATGTTCGAGGACGCGCAGCAGCACTACGCCGCCACGGTCTTCCACTCCTGGCTGCTGCTGGTCCGCGGCGTCGTCCGCCGCACCGGCCCGCGCGGCGTCTCGCTGACCGCGACGGCGGCGTGGGAGCTGACGGCGCTGCACGAGCTGTGGCGGGCGGAGGGCGTGGACGCGGTGCGGGCCGTGCTGGCCGTCGTGCCCGAGGCGGAGGAGGCGCCGGCGCGCCGCGTCATGGTGCACCCCAGCGGGTTCAAGATGTCCCCGTACGCCGACCTCAAGCCGCCCGGCGTCCCGGCGGCGGACGCCCCGCGCAAGCTGTGGCACACCAGCCCCGGGAGCCCGGGATGACCGCGTGGCGCCGGTGGAAGGCAATAGGGTGTGGCTGTCGGCCCGACCAGGCAGGCAGCCAGGCAGAACCTTCGACCCGAGGAGCCGCTCCGTGTACCCGACCCGTCCCCGCAGCGCCCTTCGGACCGCCGTGGTGTGGGAGGTGCTGCGCGCGGCGCTCGACCGGCAGGCCGAGGCGCTCGGCCGCGAGGTCCTGGACGTCCTGGACACGGGCGGCGGCACGGGCAACTTCGCCGTCCCCGTCGCGAGCCTCGGCCACCGGGTCACCGTCGTCGACCCCAGCCCCGACGCGCTGTTCGCCCTGGAGCGGCGCGCGGCGGAGGCCGGCGTCACCGGCCAGGTCCGCGCCATACAGGGCGACACCGACACCCTCGCCCAGCAGGTGCCTGCCGGCAGCGTGGACGCGGTGCTGTGCCACGGCGTCCTCGAGTACGTCGACGACCCGGCGGAGTCGCTGCGCGAGCTCACGGCCGTGCTGCGCCCGGGCGGCCTGGTCAGCCTGCTTGCTGCCAACCGCAACGGCGCGGTCCTCGCGCGTGCCCTCTCCGGCCACTTCGCGGAGGCCCGCGCGGCGCTCTCCGGCGTCCAGAAGGCCGACGCGCCCCGCCGTTTCACCGGCGCCGAGCTCCAGGACCTGGCCGACGGCGCGGGCCTGCGGGTCCTGTCCGTCCACGGCGTCCGCATTTTCGCCGACCTGGTCCCCGGCGTCCTGGTCGACACCGAGCCGGGCGCGCTCGAATCCCTCCTCGCCCTGGAGCAGGCCGCGTCCGCGGACCCGTCCTTCCACGCGGTGGCAACCCAGCTGCACGTTCTCGCCGAGCTCAGCTAGGCAGCTTCCTCAGGGGCGCGGGGCTCTACCGATATGCGGCTGCGCCGCGGGGCGCGAGCAACCACCCGCGCAGCCGGCAGGCCGAACGCGCAGGGCCATCTGCTCAGGGTGGTTCCTCGCGCCCCTGGATCGTGCAACGGCCCGCGGGAGCGATCGGTCATGATCGTGCACGCGGATCTGGACGCCTTCTACGCCGCCGTCGAGCAGCGGCGGAGGCCGGAGCTGCAGGGGAAGCCCGTTGCCGTCGGTGGTGCCGGGCCCCGCGGCGTGGTGATGTCGGCGTCGTACGAGGCGCGGGCGCACGGGGTCGGTGGGGGGATGCCGACCGTGCGGGCCCGGCGGCTCTGTCCGGAGTTGGTGATGGTGGCGCCGGACATGGACGAGTACGCCGTCGTCTCGGCCAACGTCATGGCCGTGCTGCACGCGTTCGCGCGGCGCGTCGAGCCGGTGTCGATGGACGAGGCGTACCTCGATCTCGCCGGGGTGGGGATCAGGCCGCGCGCGTTCGCGGAGCTGCTGCGGAGCAGGGTGCGGGAGGAGCAGGACCTCGCGCTGTCCGTCGGCGTCGGGCCGACCAAGCTGGTCGCGAAGCTGGCTTCCGTCGCGGCGAAGCCGGACGGGATGGTCGTGGTGCCGCAGGCCGACGTGGAGGCGTTCCTGCGGCCGCTGGCCGCGGACCGGCTGCCGGGGGTCGGGCCGAAGACCGCCGAGGCGCTGACCCGCTTCGGGCTGCTCACCGTCGGGGACCTAGCGGACACGCCGCACGACACGCTGCGCCGGATCGTGGGGGCCGCCGCAGGCGACATGCTGGCGCACTACGCGCGCGGGGAGGACGCGCGGCCGGTGGTGCCGCAGCGCGGCGAGAAGAGCGTCGGCGGCGAGCGGACCTTCCCGGCGGACGTCTCCGCGGAGCACGAGCTGATCCGGACGACGCTGCTGGGCCTGGCCCAGTCGAACGCGGCGCGCCTGCGCGCGGCGAAGCTGTCGGGCCGGACGGTGACCGTGAAGGTCCGCTTCGCGGACCTGCGGACGGTCACCCGGTCGCGCACCCTGCCGGAGCCGGTGGACCTGGCCCATGACATCTTCGCGGCGGCGCTGCCGCTGTTCGCGGGGCTGGTGCCGACGCGGGCGCGGATCCGGCTGGTGGGGCTGCGGGTCGAGGGCCTGGACGCGGAGGCGCGGCCGACCCAGCTCGCCCTGGGGGAACGGGAGGTGGGGTGGTCGGAACTGGAGCGGACGGTGGACCGGGTGCAGGCGAGGTTCGGGGCCGCGGCGGTGCGTCCGGCGAGCTTGATCGGCAAATCCGGCGAAGCGAGGAAACTTCTCCGGCCCGAGGGTCGTTGACCGGTCGGAACAACGGGTGCGACGAGGGGTGTCGGGCCGTTCGTAGAGAGCTACCGCACATGCTCCTCGGCAGTCCAAAACCCCCGCGTGAACCGTATGATTCGGGTAAAGCCAACAAGCATGACGGCCGGGCGCCCGGGGCATACACGCATCACTGGCCAGTTGAAAGATCAGCAGGACGACAGGCAGTGCGGCGGGGTGGGCGCCCCGAGGGCGGCTCCCCGCCCCAGGCGGCCAGAGGAGGAGGACGAGGTGCCGCTCTCGGACCACGAGCAGCGTCTGCTTGAGCAGATGGAGCGAGCGCTGTACGCCGAGGACCCGAAGTTCGCTTCGGCCCTCGAAGGCACGGGGCTGCGCACGCGCACACGGCGGGCCGTCTACGTGTCGGCGGCGGGGTTCGTGGTGGGGGTGGGTCTGCTCATGGGCGGCCTCTTCCTTCATCAGCAGTGGGTGAGCGTGGGCGGCTTCGTCCTGATGCTGGCGGGTGCCGTGTTCGGGATCACCGCCTGGCGGCGGATCCCGCGGCTGGCCCTGGTCGACTCGCGCACCGGCGCGCCGGTCGTTCGGCGGCGCAAGCGCGGTGGAGGCCTGGTGGACCGGATGGAGCAGCGCTGGCAGCACCGGCAGGAGCAGCAGCGCGGCGGCTTCTGACACATCCCAGATCAGACGGTACGAGGAGCGGGTCCCGGATTTCCGGGGCCCGCTCCTCGTTGTGGGCGCGTGGTGGGCGCGCCAGAAAACATGAGCACAGCTCTTGTTTACTTACTGGTCAGTACCTACCCTGATGGGCGATCCGGGCACTCCCCGTCCACCCTCAGGAGCATTGCGTGACCAGATCATCCAGAGCCAGGGCTGCTTTCGCGGCCCTCGCCGTCTCCGCCCTCGTCGGCGCGCTCGGCACCACGGCGGTGCAGCCCGCGGCCGCGGCCACCGGGTCCACGACGAGCACCCGCGCGAGCCTGCCGGCGGCGATCGTCTCCCTCGGCGACAGCGCCATCTCGGGCGAAGGCGCGGGCACCGACACCGGCGACGCCTACATGGCGGGCACCGACGGGCCCAAGAACTTCTGTCACCGGCACAGCGAGTCGACCATCTTCGACACCGGGGTCAGCGGTGTCACCCCCATCGACCTCGCCTGTTCCGGCGCGCAGACCGGGGACCTCACCTCCGACCCGACCCTCGCCAAGACCACCGGCGGGGGCAGCGGCGACTACGGCGAGCCCAAGCAGGACGTCCAGCTGGCGCAGACCGCGGCCAACTACGACGTCAAGATGGTCGTGGTGACCATCGGCGCCAACGACGACTTCGACTTCACCGGGATCGTGGTCAGCTGCCTGACCGCCTACTTCCCGGTGCCGCAGTCGCAGGGCTGCCGCGACACCATCGGCAGCCCGGCCATCACGGCCCGCGCCAAGGCCGTGCTGCCGAAGATCGAGGCGGCGCTCACCGACATCCGCCAGACCATGCGGAACGCCGGCTACGCCGACTCCAGCTACCAGCTGGTGCTGAACTCGTACTTCACCCCGATCACCCCGGACATCCGCAGTAACAGCTACGTGGACAAGGTCGCCCAGGGCTGCCCCGGCTTCCCCGAGGACGCCGCCTGGGCGCACAACTGGGTGGTGCCGACCCTGGACGACACCGAGCGGACGGCGGCCGAGGCGGTGCCGGGGGTGCGGTTCCTGGACCAGCGCCGGGTGTCCTACGGACACGAGGTCTGCGCGGAGTGGACCAGCTCGCCGTACGAGTACATCAACGGCGACGTGATCGACACCAGTGAGCTCACCCGCAACGGCTGCGACCAGTCGATCGGCGTGCTGGGCCTGTGCACGGACGAGGTGCGGCAGTCGTACCACCCGCGCGTCGCCGGCTACAAGGCGGAGGGCGCCTGCCTCGGGGACTTCTACAACGACCCGACCCAGCAGGAGGCCTACTGCACCCTGGACCAGCAGGACGGCACCACGATCATGCCGCTGACACCAGGGGTGACCTCCTTCGGTGACGTGCCCGAGGACGGCGCCTGGGACCAGCTGACCAACAAGGCCAGTGGCCAGGTGCTCGACTTCTCCGGCGGCGGCAGCTACGGCGACAGCACCAACGGCCGCCCGGCGATCACCTACGGCATCGACGGCGGGCTGAACCAGTCCTTCGTCTTCGAGATCAAGTCCGGCGGCAGCTACGAGCTGGACTTCAGCGGCAACCGGAACATGTGCCTCGACGCCACCGGCGCCGCCACCACCGCCGGCACCGAGCTGGAGCAGTGGGGCTGCAACGGCGGCGCCAACCAGCACTGGGTGTTCGAGCCGGCCGGCAACGGCTACTACAAGATCGCCGACTCGGCGGCCACCAACATGGTGGTCACCCTCGGCACCGGCGCCGCGACCGACTCCTCCGGCAACCCGGTCACCACCCTGCAGCGGGACACCGGCGCCGACACGCAGCTGTGGCAGCTCACCAAGCTGGGCATCGTCTACCTGCACGGGTAACCCGCGCGAACAGCACCACGCGTCCGCTCAGGACCGGGGCCGCAGCCTGCGCCGCAGCGCTGCGGCCCTGCCCTGTGCCCAGAGCGTGGCCGCCGCCCGGGCCCGGCCCGGCAGGCCGCGCAGCAGCTGGGACGAGGACGTGGGGAGCACCACCGCGCGCACCCGGGTGCGCCGGTCGGAGCCGGCCGACAGGCCCTCGCGGACCTCGCGCACGTCCTGACGGAGCGACAGCGGCGTGGAGACCACCGGCGCGTACAGGACCTGCTCGGTCGCCAGCGCCAGCCGGCCGGCCGCCGCGCTCGGGCCGGGACCGAGCCCGCCGAGCTCGGAGATCCGGGCCGCGGTGTGCCGCGGGGTCTCCGCGTCGTCGGGCGGGATGCCGTGGTCCCAGGCGGTGTCGACCATCTCCCGCCAGGCCGCCAGCACCTGCTGGTCGGTCAGGTTCGCCGGGCCGCGGCGCAGCCGGGCCCGCCGGGTGCGGGTCCGCCACACCATCGGCGCCAGCAGCAACACGACCAGCAGGCCGGCCAGCGCCCAGACGGCGAGCAGCAGCGGCGAGCTCGGCGACAGCTCCGACTGGGGCGCGGAGCCGCCGAGCTGGGCGCCCGGGCCGCAGTCGCCCATGTGCCGGGCGGCCGCCGAGCAGCCGTGGGTGTTGCGCGCGCCGCCGGTGGGCTGCGCGCCCGAGGTCGCGCCCGTGCTCGGCGCCGGGGCGTTGCTCGGCGCGCTGGTCTGGGTGCTGTAGACCGGCGTCACCGTGCCGGCGCGCGGCGTCGGCTCGAAGCGCAGCCAGCCCACACCGGAGAAGTAGAGCTCCGGCCAGGCGTGCGCGTCGTGGGTGGTGACCAGCCAGGAGCCGTCGCCGCCCTCGGTGCCCGGGGTGAAGCCGACCACGACCCGGGCCGGGATGCCGAGCGAGCGCGCCATGGCCGCCATGGCCGAGGCGAAGTGCACGCAGAAGCCCTGCTTGTGGGCCAGGAACTGGGCCAGCGCGTCGCTCGTGGCGTTGACCGGGACGTTGGTGTTGTAGCTGAACCCGCCCTTGAGCGCGAACCAGTCCTGCAGCAGCACGGCCCGGTCGAAGTCGTCGCCGGCCGAGGCCGTCACCGACTTGGCGGTGGCGGCGACCACGGCGGGCAGGTCGTGGGGGAGGGCGGTGTAGACGCGCCGGATGTCGGCGGGCGCCGGCGCGGCCTGGCGCAGCTGGTCCACCGACGGGTTGAGCGCGAGGCTGCCCACCTGGTAGGCGAGCCCGGAGGAGGTCTGGCCGTTGGCGCCGATCACGGTGCGCCCCTCGGGCTCCCAGCGCCAGTCGCCGAGCACGGACAGGTTGGTGGCCGGGTACGGCATCGGCAGCCACTGCTGGTCGTAGCCGCTGTGGGTGGTGATCCTGGTCGTGACCGCCGTGGACGGCACGCCGGAGTTCAGTTCGCCCGGCGGCCCGAGCGGCGTCGGCATCGAGACGGCCCGGTGGGTGCTGGTGGTCCAGGAGACGCCGTTGAACTGGTCCAGGTCGACGATGCGCAGGTACTGGTCGCCGATGTCGGGCGCGTTGGTGGTGTAGCTCAGCACCGGCTCGGGGGTGGACTGCTGCAGGCTCTGGGCCAGGGAGGCCAGCGGGTTGACGGCGGTGATGATGCCGCCGCCGTCTCCCGTGCCGCCGCCGTGGCCGAGACCGGAGACGATGCCGGAGCCGACCGAGGGCAGCAGCACCGGCAGCAGCAGCCCGCCGATCGCGGCGAGCGTGGCGATCCGCAGCCCGGAGGAGGTCAGCGGATTGCTGCCGTCGTAGGAGCCGGGGTTGCCGTGGAAGACCCGCCCCCAGCGGGCGACGCGGTCGCGTCCCTCGGCCATCAGCAGCGTCACGTAGCCGAGCGAGCCCAGCAGGAAGAAGAACCAGACGGGCCCGTTGGGGTGGATGCCGGTGCCCACCGCGTACAGGGCGAGCAGCGGCAGGCCGGCGAGGGCGACGCGCTGGTAGGTGACCGCGACGACGTCGACGAGCAGGCCGATGCCGAGCACCGCGAGGGTCAGCAGCAGTCGCAGGCCGACCGTCGCGGGGGCGGGCGAGGAGAAGTGCGAGACGTCGTCCATGCCCGAGGACAGGTCCGTGCCCAGCTGCCGGACCGCCTGCGGCCCGGGAATGAACCGCGCTATGGCCTGGTCGCCGGCGAAGGCGAAGGTGATCAGCAGCACGGCCACCAGCAGCTGCAGCAGCACGGTCAGCGGACGCGGCAGCGCGAGCCGCCGCCCGCCGGCCCCGGTCGCGGCGACCAGTACCAGCAGGAACGCGGAGACCACGAGCCAGCTGGTCGGCTCGACCAGCGGCCACAGGCACAGCGCGGTCAGCACGGTGGCGGTCACGGCGGAGATCGCGATCCTGGTGCGCCCGTTCATCTCACGATCCCCCGTCGGTCGTGGCGCTGGTGGTGGTGCTCGTCGTGGCGGAGGGGGAGGCGGGCGCGGCCGCCGTGGCGGCCCGCGGTCCCGACCCCGCCCCGCCGCGGGCCAGCAGCCGCCACAGCTCCGGCAACGAGTCCCCGCTGCTCGCGGGCAGCACCCGCCAGCCGGCCTGGCGCAGCAGCCGCTCGTGCCGCTCGCGGCCGACGTCCTGCTCCGGGCCCGCGTCGGCGTGCTCGCCGTCCGTGCCCTCGGCGGTGCCGCCGTTGCCGGTGTCGGTGCCGCCGCCGAGGCCGCGCAGCAGGGTCCAGCTCTCGGTGTCGAGCAGCAGCGCCACGGCCGAGCCGGTGCGGCGGCGCAGCCGGGAGAGCTCCGCCAGCTGCTCGTCGTCCAGCGCGCCCAGGATCGCGACGAGGAGGCCCTCGCCGCCCAGGCGCAGCACGTCCTCCGCGCGGGAGAGCCCCCGGCCGTCGGAGAGGTCGACCACGGCGAGCCGGTCCAGCATCAGGCCGGCCGCCTCGCCTCCGCCGACGGTGCCGGCGCCAGCCGAGGCGGGCGAGCCGGAGGCGGTGGTCTGCTCGCCGGTGTCGGTCAGCAGCCGCACCTCGTAGCCGCGGTCCAACAGGTGCAGCGCGACCGAGGCGGCCGCGCTGACGGCCCATTCGAAGGACGAGGCCGGGCCGGCGCCGCGGTGCCCGCGGTCACGGGTGTCCAGCAGCACCGTGGCGTGGTGGCGCAGCGGCTGCTCCTCCCGGCGCACCATCAGCTCGCCGTACTTGGCGGTGGAGCGCCAGTGCACCCGGCGCAGGTCGTCGCCGTGCCGGTACTCGCGCGGCACCACGTCGTCCTCGCCGGCCAGCGCGACCGCGCGGGCCTGGCTGTCGCCGAAGCCGGACCACTCGCCGAGCACCTTGACCGACGGCAGCGCCTGCACCTGCGGCACGACGGTGAGCAGGTCCGCGGCGGTGAACGAGCGGGTCAGCTCGCACAGGCCGAACGGGTCGCCGAGCCGCAGCTGCAGCGGCCCGAGCGGATAGCGGCCGCGCAGGTCGGAGCGGACCCGGTAGGAGACCTCGCGGTAGCCGCGCGGCTCGATCCGGTCCAGCACGAAGCGCGGACGCGGACCGAGCACGTAGGGCACCCGGTCCTCCAGCATCAGCAGCCCGGTGCGCACCCGGGAGACGTTGTCGACGCGCAGGCTGACCCGGGCCTCCTGTCCGGCGGGCGTGCGCGCGGGCGCCAGCGACCGTCCGCTGGCCACCCGGTAGCGGGTGCGCACCAGCATGGCGACGCTGCCGAGCGGCAGCGCGGTCAGCAGCAGGCCCACCTGCAGCAGCGCGAACTGTCCGAGCAGGTAGGCGCAGAAGACCGCGGTCAGCCCGGCCGCCAGGAAGCAGCGGCCGCGGGTGGTCAGTCCGTGCAGCGCCAGCCGAACGGTGCCGGGTTCACGCCTCTCGCGCGACGGTGCGGCGCTCGGCGGCACGGCTCAGCGCCCCCTCGCGGCGAGCTGGGGGATCGGCACGGCGCGGACCAGGTCGCGCACCACGTCCTCGGCGGTGCGGCGGCCGAGCTGGGTCTCCGCGGTCGGCAGCACGCGGTGCGCCAGCACCGGGACGGCGAGCCGCTGCAGGTCGTCGGGGATGACGTACGCGCGCCCGTCCAGCGCAGCGGTGGCGCGGGCGGCGCGCAGCAGGTGGAGCGTCGCGCGGGGCGAGGCGCCGAGCCGCAGCTCGGAGCTGTTGCGGGTGGCGGAGACCAGGGAGACCGCGTAGCGGCGCAGGTCGTCGGCCACGTGGACCTTGCGGACCACATCGATCAACTTCAGCACGTCGTCGGTGTGCGCGACCGGCTGCAGCTGGGTCAGCGGGTCGGCGCCGCCGTGCACGTCCAGCATCTGCAGCTCGGCGTCGGCGCTCGGGTAGCCGATGGAGATCCGGGCCATGAAGCGGTCGCGCTGGGCCTCGGGGAGGGGGTAGGTGCCCTCCATCTCGATGGGGTTCTGCGTGGCCACCACCATGAACGGCGCGGGCAGCGCGTAACTGACGCCGTCGACGGTGACCTGCTTCTCCTCCATCGACTCCAGCAGCGCGGACTGGGTCTTCGGCGAGGCGCGGTTGATCTCGTCGCCGACCACGATCTGCGCGAAGATCGCGCCCGCCTTGAACTCGAACTCGCGCCGGTTCTGGTCGAAGACGTTGGTGCCGGTGATGTCGGAGGGCAGCAGGTCGGGGGTGAACTGGATGCGCCGCACGGTGCAGTCGATGGACCGCGCCAGCGCCTTGGCCAGCATGGTCTTGCCGACGCCGGGCACGTCCTCGATCAGCAGGTGGCCCTCGGCGAGCAGCACCGTCAGGGCCAGGTGGACCGCCTCGGGCTTGCCCTCCAGCACGCTCTCCACGGAGGCGCGGATGCGCCCCACGACCGCGTCGAGCTCGGCGAGGCCCGCGCCCGCAGCGGCGGGCTGCGGGGGGTGCTGTCCGTCCGGCCCGTGCCGGTCGACTCTGCTGAGATCGTCGAAGCGGTTGTCGTAGGTCGTCACCCGGCAGCTCCTCGGCCCGTCCGTCCACCCGGCGGCCTGCGGCCGCGGGATCCCCGTTGGGCGGACCTGCTCAAGTCCCGTGGGCGGGCCCGCTCGAAGGCATTGTTCCCTGTGCGCCGCGTTTGCGTCACTCGACTGGCTGACTAGGGCCGATTTGCCGTAAAGATCATGGGCTCAGGGGGCCACCTCGCGCAGCAGGCCGGTGGTGACGTCGAAGACGAAGCCACGGATGTCGTCGTGGTGGAGCAGGAACGGGGAGGTGCGGACCCGGGCCATGGACTGGCGCACGTCCTGGTCCAGGTCGGTGAAGGACTCGAGTGCCCAGGAGGGGCGGATGCCCACCTCCTGCTCCAGCTCCACCCGGAAGTCCTCGGTGAGGTTGAGCAGACCGCAGCCGGTGTGGTGGATCAGGGCGATCGAGCGGGTGCCGAGCGCACGCTGGCTGACGGTCAGGGAGCGGATGGTGTCGTCGGTGACGACGCCGCCCGCGTTGCGGATGATGTGGCAGTCGCCGAGCTCCAGGCCCAGCGCCGCGTGCACGTCGAGGCGTGCGTCCATGCAGGCCACGACAGCGACGCGCTGGACCGGGCGGGCGTCCATCCCGCCGTCCCGGTAGCGCTCGGCGTAGTCGCGGTTGCGGGCGACGAAGCTGTCGATGATCGACTCGTCCGTGCGGGGCGTCGTGGTCATACATATGACCGTAGTGCGAATTCGCTGCTGGGGAAGGGTGGGAATGCGGCGAAACGGGGCGCTGTGACGCAGTGCACGTGCCTCACGGCGCGCTCGGACGACCCGTGAGCGAGACCCGCGCCGGGGAGGGGGCGCGCCCGGCGGGGCCGCGCGCCCCCGAGTGTCGACCCGTCGTCGCTGACCAGCGGTTTCCCGGTCACCCGGAGGTGGCGCGGTCCGTGGCGATTGATTGACCGGGGGGTGCCGTGGAGTAGAGTGACGCGACGTCGAGGGAGTGTCGGCAGGGACGCTCCACCATGATCGACAGCGTGCACGTGAACGAGGGCCCGTACCTTCCGGCCTCCACCCGCTCGGCCCCGCGCGAGGCCGCCCGCTGACGCCCCTTCCCCGGCGCCAGAGGGACCCGCGCCCGAGGGCACCGACCCCACAGGGCGAGCGGGCGGGGACCAGACGGTGCGGGCCACAGTAGAGAGGCCCCCGATGAGCTCCGCCGCGGACAACGCGAAGCACGTCCCGGTACTGCTCCGGCGCACCCTGGAGGTGCTGGCCCCGGCGCTGGCCGAGCCCGGCTCCGTCGTCGTCGACGCGACGCTCGGCCTCGGCGGCCACAGCGAGGCGCTGCTGCGCACCTTCCCCGAGGCCCGGCTGATCGCCGTCGACCGCGACCCCTCCGCGCTGCGCCTTGCGGGTGAGCGGCTCGCTCCCTTCGGCGACCGGGCGAGCCTCGTGCACGCCGTCTACGACGAGATCCCCGAGGTGCTGGACCGGCTCGGTGTCGAGCGCGTCCAGGGCGTCCTGTTCGACCTCGGGGTCTCCAGCATGCAGCTGGACGAGGCCGACCGGGGCTTCGCCTACGCGCAGGACGCGCCGCTGGACATGCGGATGGACCAGACCGTCGGGATCAGCGCGGCGGAGGTGCTCAACACCTACTCGCACGGCGAGCTCGCCCGGATCCTCAAGGTCTACGGCGAGGAGCGCTTCGCCGGGAAGATCGCCTCCGTCATCCTGCGGGAGCGGGAGAAGGAACCGTTCACCACCAGCGCGCGTCTCGTGGAGTTGGTGCGCAACGCGATCCCCGCGGCGACGCGCAGGACCGGCGGCAACCCCGCCAAGCGCACCTTCCAGGCCCTGCGGATCGAGGTCAACGGGGAGCTGGCGGTGCTGGAACGGGCCATCCCGGCGTCGCTCGACGCGCTGGCGGTCGGCGGGCGGATCGTCGTGCTCTCCTACCACTCGCTGGAGGACAAGCTCGTCAAGGGCTTCCTCGCGGAGGGGGCGGCCTCCACCGCTCCGCCCGGACTGCCTGTCGTCCCCGAGGAGCACCAGCCGCGGTTCAAGCTGCTGACCCGCGGAGCGGAGCTGCCGACCGAGGAGGAGGTCGCGGAGAACCGCCGCGCCAAGCCGGTCCGGATGCGGGCCGCGGAGCGGATCCGCGAGCGGGCGGGTCGCTGAGGTCGGGCGTCGCTGAGGTCGAGCTGAGGGGAGCGGGCAGGTGGCTGTCGGGAGGGGCGTGGACCGGCCGGGCGGGGCCCGGACGGCTCTGGGACTGAGGCCGGGGCCGAAGCCGGGGCCGGGCCGCCGGGCCGGGCGCGGGCCGTTCGCGGCCCTGGTGATGGTGCTGCTGGCCGTGGGCCTGGTCGCGCTGCTGACGCTGAACACGGCGCTGAGCCAGGGCTCGTTCACCGTGCAGAAGCTGCAGCGGCAGACGACGCAGCTGACGAACGAACAGCAGGGCCTGCAGCAGCAGATCGACGGCTGGTCCGCGCCGGACGCGCTGGCCGCGCGGGCGCGGCAGCTCGGCATGGTGCCCGCGGGCAACCCCGCCTTCCTCACCGACAGCGGCAAGGTCCTGGGCGACCCCAGCCACCTCCCGGCCGCGCCGAGCCCGCTGCCCACGCCCGAGGCCCCGACTCCCACGCCCACTCCGACCCCGTCCGCGTCGGGCTCCGCCTCGCCGTCGCCGTCCGCGTCCGGCCATGCCGCCGTGCCGCACACGGCCGGCACGCCGGCCACCCACAACGTCGCCCACCCGGGCGGCAGCCCGGCTGCCCACGTCGCCGGTCACCCGGCCCACCCGACCCCGTCCGGCCACGGACGGAGC
>NZ_QKYN01000160.1 GCF_003258295.1 Streptacidiphilus pinicola
GGGCCGCGGACGGCTCCGGAGTGCTGCTCATCTCCTCCGACCCTGAGGAGCTGATCGAGGGCTCGGACCGGGTGGTCGTGCTCAAGGAGGGCTCGGTCGTCGGCGAACTGACGGGGGAGCAGGTGACCGAGGACGGCCTGCTCGCGGCCCTCTCCCACCACCCGGACCCGCCGCGGGCCACGGCCGACGCCCCCGAGCCCACCCCCTCCGACGACCAGGAAGGCACCGCCCCATGACCGCCCTCGGGCTCGCGGACGTCGTCCGCGACCGCGACCGCAGCCGCCTCCTCCAGCAGTACGGCGTCTACGCCGCCCTCGCCGTGCTGTTCGTGGTCTCCGTCGCGCTCGACACCGGCTTCCTGTCGGCCGGGAACCTGCGCATCCAGCTCTTCCAGGTCGCCCCGACGCTGCTGGTGGCACTCGGCATGGCGCTGGTCATCGGCACCGAGGGCATCGACCTCTCCGTCGGCGCCGTGATCGCCCTGTCCGCCGCCGTCATCCCGCTCTATGTCGGCTGGGGGCTGCCGGTGGCGCTGCTGGTCGCGCTCGCCCTCGGGGCGGTCAGCGGGCTGGCGGCCGGCGCGATGATCGCGTTCACCAAGGTGCAGCCCATCGTCGCCACCCTCGCCCTGATGATCGGGGTCCGCGGTCTCGCGGAGCTGGTCAACGGCGACTCCGCCAAGCCCGTCACCGACGCCGGGCTGCTCTCCCTCGGCGCCGACGGCTTCGCCGGCGTCCCGCTGATGGCCTGGATCGCGGCCGCCTGCGTGGCGCTGACGGGCGTGCTGGTGCACCGCACCACCTTCGGACGCCAACTCGTGGCCGTCGGCGACAACCGGCGCGCGAGCCGCCTCGCCGGGCTGCCGGTGCGGCGGGTGCTGATCACCGTCTACCTGCTCTCCGGCGTGCTGGCCGCCCTCGCGGGCGCGCTGATCGTCGGTCACGGCGCCGAGGCGGACCCGGCCAACCAGGGCCTGAACATGGAGCTCGACGCCATCACCGCCGTCGTCGTCGGCGGCACCCCGCTGACCGGCGGCCGGGTGCGGGTGCTGGGCACCGTCGCCGGGGCGCTGTTCATGCAGCTGATCAGCGCCGTGCTGACCCAGCACAACGTGCACACCTCCGTCACCCAGATCGTCGAGGCCGCCATCATCTGCCTCGCCGTGTACGCCTCCCAGGAGCGTGGTACCCGATGAGTCCCACCGTCCTGACCTCCGCCGTACCGGACCAGGAACCGGAACCCCGTCGGCCCGCCCGCGGGCCCGCCGCCACCGCACGTGAGCGGCGCGAGCGGATCGCCGCGCAGGTGCAGCGCCGCGGCGCGCTGGTCGTGCTGGTGCTCGTCGCCGCCGTCGCCTCGGTGGTCTCGGCCACCTTCCCGACCTGGTCCAACATCAGTGCCATCCTCGGCAACAACGCCTTCGTGTGGCTGCTCGCGCTCGGCATGACCTTCGTGATCATCACCGGCGGCATCGACCTGTCCGTCGGCTCCGTGTACGCGCTGGGCGGTGTGCTCGCCGCGTACGGCGCCCAGACGCACGGCACCTGGCTGGCCGTCGCGCTGCCGCTCGCCGTCGGCGCGGCGTGGGGAACCGTCCAGGGCCTGCTCGTCGCCCGTGCCGGCATGGCCCCGTTCATCGTCACGCTCGCCGGACTCCTGGGCGCCCGGGGCCTGCTGCAACTGGTCACCAACGAGGGCGCCACCACCTACCTGGTGCCACCCGGCTCCGCCTTCCGCAGCCTCGGCGCCGGCACCTGGACGCCGGTCCTGCTGGTGGCCGCCCTCTTCGGACTCGGCACGGTGCTGCTGACGCGCACCAGGTTCGGCGCCGACCTGACGGCCATCGGCGGCAACGAGCACGCGGCCCGGCTGATGGGCCTGCCCGTCGCCCGCACCAAGCTGCTCGTCTACGTGCTCTCCGCGACCCTCGCCGCCGCGGCCGGGGCACTCGGCAGCTCCCGGCTCGGCTCGGGGGTGACCACCATCGGCGTCGGCTACGAACTGACCGCCATCGCCTCCGTCGTCATCGGCGGCACGCTGCTGACCGGCGGGCGCGGCTCGGTCGGCGGGACCGTCAGCGGGGTGCTGCTGCTGGCTGTGATCCACAACCTGATCGACCAGTACGCCTCGCAGTACGGCTCCGCCTTCACCGACACCGTCAACGGCGCCTTCCTGGCGCTGGTCGTGCTCGCCCAGGCGCTGCTGAACCGGAGCCGCCAGGAGGAGTGAACCCGCAGGGGGTGCCGCGGCCGCCACCGGCCAACCGACCAGGTCGTCTCCGAGTCGAGGGAACCAAGCCGTGGGCGTGAGCCTCAAGGACGTCGCGTTGCGCGCCGGAGTGTCGGCCAAGACCGTCTCCAACGTCGTCAACAACTACCCCCACATCAGACCCGGAACCAGGGAACGCGTGCAGCGCGCCATCGACGAGCTGGGCTACCGCCCCAACGCCACCGCGCGCCACCTGCGCACCGGCCGCAGCGGGATCATCGCCCTGGCCGTGCCCGAACTGGGCAACCCCTACTTCGCGGACCTGGCCGCGGCCGTCATCGACGCCGCGGCCCACCACGGCCACACCGTGCTGCTCGACCACACCGCCGGGCTGCGGGCCAACGAGACACTCGTCTCGCGGGGCTTCCGCTCCCACCTGATCGACGGTCTGATCCTCAGCCCGATCCAACTGGAGAACGAGGACCTGTTGCGCCGCCCCGACGGCCCGCCGCTGGTGCTCCTCGGCGAGCGCGAGTACGACGCCCCCTACGACCACATCGCCATCGACAACGTGGCCGCCGCCCGCCTGGCGGTGCGTCACCTCATCGACCTGGGGCGGCGTCGGATCGCCTTCGTCGGCGCCCGCAGGGAGAGCCTGCGGCAGCCCGCCCACCTGCGGCTGCGCGGCTGGCGCGAGGAGATCCTGCGCGCCGGCGGCACCCCGAGCGACGACCTCGTCGTCGCCACCGACGGCTACGACCGGGCCGACGGCGCCGCCGCGATGACCCGGCTGCTGGCCCTTTCCGAACCGCCCGACGCCGTCTTCGCCTACAACGACCTCGTCGCGCTGGGCGCCCTGCGGGTCCTGGCCGAACGCGGGCTGCGCGTCCCCCAGGACGTGGCCGTGGTCGGCTTCGACGACATCGAGGACGGCCGCTACGCCGGCGTCTCGCTGACCACGGTCGCACCCGACAAGGCGGCCATCGCCCGGCTGGCCGTCGACTGCCTGATCACCCGCATCGAGGCCGCCCCCGCACGGGCCCCCTTCGTGCCGCGCCGCATCCTGCCCGGGCACACCCTCGTCGTCCGCGAGTCCACCACCGGCCGCGCGACCGCCCACGACTGAAGGACCCCCATGCCGCAGCCCCGCCTGACCCGAGCCCCGTTCGGCACCCTGCCCGACGGCGCCCCCGTCGCCCGCTGGACGCTCGACTCCGGGAGCGGGGTCCGCGCCGAGGTGCTGGAGTACGGGGGAGTCCTGCACCGCCTGGAGGTCCCCGACCGCTCGGGGCGCGCCGAGACCGTGGTGCTCGGCCTCGCCGACCTCGCCGCGTACCGGGCGGACACCGCCTACCTGGGCGCCCTCGTCGGCCGTTACGCCAACCGCCTCGCCCACGGCCGCTTCACGCTCGACGGCCGCACCCACCAGGTGCCGGTCAACGACCGGGGCCACGCCCTGCACGGCGGCCCGGACGGCTTCCACCGGCGCCTGTGGCGGGCCGTCCCGCTGCCCGGCCCCACGGCCGGGTTACGGCTCAGTCTGCGCAGTCGCGACGGCGACATGGGCTTCCCCGGCACCCTCGACGTCACCGCCGACTACACCCTCGACCGCCACGGCACCCTGCGCCTGGAGCTGACCGCCCGCACCGACCGGGCCACCCCGGTCAACCTCACCTACCACGCCTACTTCCACCTCGGCCTCGACGGCGGCGGCCGCGGCGACGTCCTGGCCCACCGCCTCGCCGTGGACGCCGACGCCTACCTCCCCGTGGACGCCGAGGCGATCCCGCTCGGCGTGCCCGCGCCGACGGCGGGCACGCCCTTCGACTTCCGCACGCCGCACGAGCTCGGCGAGCGCATCGACGAGGTCCATCCGCAGCTCGTGGCAGCCGGGGGCTATGACCACTGCTTCGTCCTGCCGCCAGCGCGGGTTGGCGTCCTGCGCCGCGCCGCCCGCCTGCACGAGCCGGGCAGCGGACGCCGGATGGAGGTCTGGACGACCGAGCCCGGCCTGCAGGTCTACACCGGCAACGCCCTGGACGGCTCGCTGCGCGGACCGGACGGCAAACGGCACGAACGGCACGCCGCCCTGTGCCTGGAGACCCAGCAGTTCCCCGACGCCCCCAACCGGCCCGACTTCCCCGACCCGGTACTGCGCCCTGGCGCCGTCCGCCGCAGCACCACCGAGTTCCGCTTCCCCCACCTGTCCGGCACCGCGCCCGAGGACGGCCGGGGGCAAGCATGACCGGCCGCCCCCTGGCCCGTCCGGCGGCTGACGGTGGCTCAGCGCCTGCCGGTGCTGCTCTCACGCACCACGACCCGGAACCCCGGGGTGATCAGCCGGCTCGGGCCGTCGTAGCGCCGCTCGATCCGCTCCATCAGGCAGCGCACCGCCAGCTCCGCGATGTGCCGCTTGTCGGGCGCCACGGTGGTGAGCGAGGGGATCGCGTACTCCGCCTCCTCCACGTCGTCGAAGCCGACGATCGCGATGTCCTCCGGCACCCGCAGCCCCGCCTCGTGCGCGGCCCGCAGGGCGCCGAGCGCCAGCAGGTCGTTGAAGCAGAAGACCGCGTCGGGGCGCTCCGGCAGCTTCAGCAGCCGCCGCATCGCCGAGGCGCCGTCGGGACGGAAATACGCGCGCACCGGCGGCAGCAGCGCCTGATCGACCGTCAGGCCCGCCTCCTCCAGCGCCGACCGGAACCCCGCGAGGCGCTGCTCCGCCGTGGCCCGCGGGGAGGGGTCCTGCCAGCCGATCGCGGCGATACGGCGGTAGCCCTCGTCGATCAGGTGCCGGGTCACCGCGCGGGCGCCCGCCACGTTGTCGATGTGCACCCGGTCCGCGACCGGCCCGAGGTCGGCCTCGCCGAGCAGGACCAGCGGGATCTCGCGCGACCGCGAAAGCAGCGTCGCCTGGTCCAGGCCGAGCGGGCTCAGGATCACCCCGTCGATCATCGGATCGCCCAGACCGGAGGCGATACGCAGCTCCGCCGCCGGATCGCCACCCGTGTCGTCCATCAGCACGGTGATGCCGACCCGCCGGGCCGCCGCGATCACCTCGACGGCGAGCTCGGCGAAGTACGGCGAGGGCAGCTCGGGAAAGGCCAGCGCGATCACGCCGCTGCGGCCGGTCCGCAGCCGACGGGCCGTCACGTTCGGCTGGTAGCCCAGAATGTCGATGGCGCGCTGGACCCGCTCCCGCGTCGCCTCGGTCACCGGCGTCGTCCCGTTGACCACGTTGGACACGGTCTTGACGGACACCTGGGCCAACTCGGCCACGTCCTTCAGACGTGGGGCCGCCGGGCCCTCGGTCGGCACGGACATGCCTGCACCCCCACCTTCCGCCGACCGTGCGCGAGGGAGCGAGGCCGGCACCTGCGCCGCGACTACAACGTGAGAATACAAGGTCATCCGTGATCTGCCGTCAGTCGTGCGGCAGACCGACGCCGCTGAGGGGAGCACGCGCGCCACCGGCGCGCCCGCATCTCCGCACGCCCCACGCACCCGGTCCAGCAAGGTCCCCCGACACGACACTGCGAGGGCCTGTCTTACGGATCAGGCCGGGCCCGCGGCGTCAGGGCACGCTCCCCCAGCCTTCGGCCGGGAGGTGCCCCCACCTCCGCCTTGCGATGCACGCACCCTGACGCCGCGTGCTGATCCGACCTGATCCGTAAGACAGGCCCTTGCTCCACTCCACCCCAGGAGCCACCATGTCCAGCAAGCTCACACCCCCCGGTTCCGCCGGACCGTTGCGGCACCTCGTGCGCGCCGTCCGCTCGGCCGTCGGCGCGCTCGCCCTCGTCGTCGCCGCGCTCGTCGGCCTGCCCGCCGTCGGTCACGCGGCCGGCTCGCTGCCCTGCGACCTCTACGCCGCCGGCGGCACCCCCTGCGTCGCCGCGCACAGCACCGTCCGCGCCCTGTTCTCCTCCTACGACGGGCCGCTCTACCGGGTGACCCGGACCTCCGACGGCGCCACCGCCGACATCGGCCTGCTCGCGACCGGCGGCTATGCCAACGCCGGTCAGCAGGACACCTTCTGCGCCGGCAGCAGCTGCCGGATCACCGAGATCTACGACCAGACCGGACGCGGCAACAACCTGACGCCCGGCCCGTCCGGCACCTCCGGCATGGGCGCGGACCGGGGCGCCGACGCGAGCGAGATCGCCGTCACCGCGGGCGGCCACAAGGTCTACGGCGTGTGGATCTCGCCCGGCGTCGGCTACCGCTACACCGGCGCGGCGTCCGGCGTCGCGGTCAACGGCCAGGCCGAGGGCGCCTACATGGTCGCCAGCGGCACCCACGTCAACTCTGCCTGCTGCTTCGACTACGGCAACGCCGAGAGCACCCCGGCCGACACCGGCAACGGCCACATGGATGCCGTCAGCCTCGCCACCACCTGCTACTTCCCGCCGTGCACCGGTTCCGGCCCGTGGGTCGAGGCGGACATGGAGAACGGCATGTTCCAGGGCGACAACGGCTCCAACACCGCCAACGCCGGCAACAGCAGCACCTACGTCACCGCGATGCTGAAGGACAACGGCCAGACCACCTACGCCCTCAAGGGCGGCAACTCCCAGTCGGGCGGCCTGTCCACGTGGTGGGACGGTTCCCTGCCCACCCGCGGCGGCTACATGCCGATGCACCAGGAGGGCGGCATCATCCTGGGCACCGGCGGCGACAACAGCAACTGGAACCGTGGCACCTTCTTCGAGGGCGTCATGGTCTCCGGCTTCCCGACCGACGCCACCGAGAACGCCGTCCAGGCGAACATCGTCTCCGTCGGCTACGCAGGGGAGACCGACGTGCCCAACGGCCCGCAGGGCACCGTCGCCGGCCCCGGCGGCCAGTGCGTCGACGTGGCGGGCGACGACACCGGCGCTGACGGCACGGCGGTCCAGTTGTGGAACTGCCAGTCCTACGCCGAGGACCAGCACTGGACCCACAACGCCGACGGCTCCCTCAGCACGATCAGCCGTTGCCTGGACATCAACGGCGACGGCACGGCGGCGGGCACCCCGGTGGAGTTGTGGGACTGCAACGGTGTGGGCGGCCAGAAGTGGGTGCAGCAGTCGGACGGTTCGCTGTTGAACCCGCAGTCGGGCCTCTGTCTCGACGACCCGAGCGGTAACACGGTCAACGGGACCCGGCTGCAGATCTGGACCTGCAACGGCTCCGGCGCACAGAAGTTCACCGTGAACGGCGGCGCCCCCGTGATCGGCCCCGGAGGCCAGTGCGTCGACGTCCTCGGCGACGACACCGGCGCCGACGGCACCGCCGTCGACCTGTGGGGCTGCCAGTCCTACGCGGTCGACCAGCACTGGTTCCACAACGCCGACAACTCGCTGGAGACGCTGGGCCGTTGCCTGGACATCAACGGCGACGGCACGGCGGCGGGCACGCCGGTGGAGTTGTGGGACTGCAACGGGGTGGGTGGCCAGAAGTGGGTGCAGCAGTCGGACGGTTCGCTGTTGAACCCGCAGTCGGGCCTGTGCCTGGACGACCCGAGCGGTAACACCGCCAACGGGACCCGGCTCCAGATCTGGACCTGCAACGGCTCCGGCGCCCAGAAGTTCGCCCTGCAGTGACCCGAGCGGGGGCGTGACGGTGCCGCCGTCACGCCCCCGCGCCTGCCAGGAGATTCAGCCGGGCGCTCCGAGGAAGCGGTGCAGCGAGGTGGTCATCGCGGTGACGAAGGCCTCGCGGGTGGGGTCCGGGAGGAGGTCGAGGGAGAGGTAGGGATTGAGGTCCTCGAGTTCGACCAGCAGCAGGTCGCCCTCCTGGGTGCGGCAGGCGTCGACGCGCTGGATGCCGTGGCCGAGGCCGTTCCAGTCGACGAAGCGGCGGGCGAAGTCGAGGTCGGCGGCGGTCGGCTCGTAGGGCTCCAAGGCCCAGCGCCGATCGGGGTCGGGGGCGTGGAGGGCGTACTGGCAGGTGTCGTCGACGAAGTAGAAGGACACCTCGTAGCGGAAGTCGACGCGCGGCTGGACCAGGATGTCGCCGTAGGTGAGCTCGCCGAGGTGCTCGAGCGGGAGGATGCGCAGCCCTATGGAGTCGGCGCCGACCTTCGGCTTGACCACGTACTCGGCCGCCTCGGGCAGGCGGCCCAGCTCCTGGGGCCGGTCGACGGTCGGGATGACCGGGTAGCCGGCGGCGGTGAGGTCCAGCAGGTACTGCTTGCCCGCCATGTCGCCACGGCCGGTCAGCGGGTTGTAGACCCGCGTCCCGCGTGCGGCGGCCTCTCGGCGGAACGCCTCGTACTCCGCCTGGTAGTGCAGCACCGGGCCGCTGTTGCGGACCACCACCGCGTCGAAGGCGTCCATGAGCGCGGCGGCGTCCAGCGGATGGCACAGCGCGAGGTCGAAGTGCGCGCGCAGGCGCGAGGTCAGGAAGATGTCCTCGTCGCAGTAGCGCCGGCCCCGGGCCTGGTAGGCGAGGTCCGTCACGAACAGGACGCGGGGGCGGGCCGGCATGGAGGCACCTCTCGGTCGAGTGGCGGCCAACCTAGCAGCCGGACCGAGTGCGACGGCGTCGTCGACGTCGCACCCGGTCCGGCCGACCGCCGGAAGGGCTCACGCCCCCTGGTGACCAGCCCCGACGGTGTCCCGGCGGGCGGGGACGAGGGCGGCCTCCACCGCGGGCGCGTCGCGCCACGGCTGTGCCGTCGCTCCGCCCGTGGCCGCCACGGCGGCGGATCTGGTCCCGGGCTCCGGGAGGGTGAGGCGTCGGCGCTGGGCGCGGGCGTCGAGGCTGAGGCGGCCGGGGCCGTGCTGGATCAGCAGGATGAGTCCGCCGGCGATGGCCAGGTCGCGGGTGAACAGTTCGATGTCGGCCTGGTCGGAGTGCAGGTGGAACAGGAAGGTGGCCGGCACGATGAACAGCAGCAGGGCGATCGAGCCCCACCGGGTGCGCCAGCCCACGAGCAGCGACAGCGCGCCGCCGAGCAGCACGGCGGTGGACGCGACGTAGAGCACGTGGGCGAGGGGGAGCCCGCGGTGGGTGATCATGTGAAGAGGCTCGTGCGGGTCGGTGGCCTGGGTGAGGCCTGCGCCGACGAAGATCAGGGACGTGAGGACGCGGGCGGTGAGGGTACCCGCGTCGCTGAGGTTGGGCATACGGCACTCCAGTCGGACTGTAGCGGGGCTTGAGGGGGCAGTCGCCATGGTGTGGTACTGGGCTGGGTGCCGGGCTTGACGAAAACCTGAATCGCCAGGGCGGAGGATCAGGAGGATCAGCGGATGCCCCTCCCACAGTGCGCGCAGCGCTCCGCGGGGGTCGGGCTCACGGGCTGACATCCGGTCGGCGCCGGCGCAACCGGAGGCGTACGGAGGGCGTCTGAGGCGTTGTCAGTATGTGCAGAAATTGTGCCGGGGGGCATCTATGAAAACGAGTTGGAGACACTCCAGGACCGTCAGGACGGCCGCTGCGGGGGCCGCGGCCGCGATCGGCCTGTCCGTGGGCCTGTTCGGCGCCGCCGACGCGGCGACCGCGGCGACCGCCTCGCACGCGAAGACGACGCCGGCGGCCGCCACGGCGCGGGCCGCCGCTCCGCGCTACGTGGTGACCGACTGCGGCCACGCGCAGGTCGAGCCGGGGACCATCGTGCTGGCCTGCGCGGACTACGGTCTCGGCCTCAAGGGCCTGCACTGGACGAGCTGGACGCCGCAGCTCGCCAGCGCCTCCGGGACCGCGTGGTGGAAGGACTGCATCCCCAACTGCGCGAGCGGACACATCCTCAACGGTCCGGTCGTGGTCGAGCTGTACGGCAGCGCGGCGGTCAAGGGGCACCCGGGCGAGTACCGCTACACCCGCGTCACCATCACCTACCTGGGCGCCCGCCCGGCGGTGTACGTGAAGAACTGCAGCGGCAAGATCGTGCCCACCTACCCGGTCACCTGGAACCAGTCGGTGAACTGAGGCGGGGTCAGTTCAAACCGAGGCGTCCTCGGGCGGTGCGGCGGCACCGACCCACCGCCCCGAAGACGTCTGGGCCCTCGTGTTCCCGTAGCGCCTCGAAGAGCTCGCGGGCGTCGACCGGTGGCAGTTCCTCGTCCATCCGCGCAGGGTAACGGTGCCGTCGGGCCGGGATCGAAGCGCGCGCCCCCGTGGACCGGCCGGCTCGTTCCGTCAGCCCGTCGATTCTTCGGCCGCGGTCCCGGCTGCGGCCCAGGCCTCGGTCTCCGCCGCCGTGTGGACCGTCACCCACTCCACCAGCGGGAGCAGCAGCGCGACCACTTCCCGACCGCGCTCGGTGAGGCTGTAGTCCACTCGGGGCGGGACCACCGGATGGACCTCCCGCAGCACCAGGCCGTCCGACTCCAGCGTGCGCAGGGTGCTGGCCAGCATCTTCTCGGTGATGCCCTTCACCCAGCGGCGGACCTCGCCCCAGCGCATCGTGCCGTTCGAGAGCGCGACCAGGACCAGCACGCCCCAGCGGCTGGTGACGTGGTCCAGCAGCAGCCGGCTCGGGCAGTTCGGCTCGAAGACATTCGCCGAGAGATTCCCTCGGGCAAGCCCCTTGGCCTCGATACTTTCCTCCACGTCAGTACCATACTTCAAAGTGCGTACCACCGCATGGGAACGGTACGGGCGCGGGGCGCTGTTGACCGAGGCAACCGATCGACCCGTCGACAAGGAGCCCACTCCCATGACACTCGTCGTCACCGCCGCCACCGGACAGCTCGGCCGCCTGGTCGTCGAGAACCTCCTCGACCGCGGCGTGCCCGCCGCCGACATCGTTGCCACCGGGCGCGACCTCGGCCGACTGAAGGACCTCGCCGACCGAGGCGTCCAGCTGCGCGTCGCCGACTACGACGACCCGGCGAGCCTGCGCGCGGCGTTCGACGGTGCCCGCCGCGTCCTGCTGGTCTCCGGCAGCGAGCCGGGCGTGCGCGTCCAGCAGCACCGCAACGCGATCGAGGCCGCGCGCGACGCCGGCGTCGAGCTCATCGCCTACACCAGCATCGTCAACGCCGACACCAGCACCATGCTCCTGGCCCAGGACCACCAGGCCACCGAGGCCCTGCTCCGCGACAGCGGCGTGCCGTTCACGCTGCTGCGCAACAGCTGGTACGTGGAGAACTACACCGACCACCTCGCCCCCGTCCTCCAGTACGGCACCCTGCTCGGCAGCGCGGGCGAGGGCCGCGTCAGCGCCGCCCCGCGCGCGGACTACGCCGCTGCGGCCGCGGCGGTCCTCGCCACGGACGGCCACGCCGGCCAGGCATACGAGCTGGGCGGCGACGAGGCATTCACCCTCACCGAGCTTGCCGCCGAGATCACCGAGCGGTCCGGCACCCAGGTCCGCTACACCGACGTCCCGGAGGCCGACCACGCCCGGGCGCTGACCGCCAACGGCCTCCCGCAGGTCGTCGCCGAGATCCTCGCCGACGCCGACCAGGGCCTCGGCCGCGGTGAACTCCACACCGCCGGCGGCGACCTGGCCCGCCTCATCGGCCGCCCCACCACACCGCTGCGCGACGCGATCGGCGCCGCCGTGCACGCGGTCCGCACCAACGCCTGACGCCCCCGACCCGACCGGGCGCTGCCCCGCCACCCCGGCGGGCAGCGCCCGGTCCCTCAACGCCGTCACGCCGGCCCAGGCGGCGGCCGACCGTGGCGTCAGCGGGTGGGCAGGACGATCACCGATTCCCAGAGGGTGAGCAGCACGTTGCCCAGCGCGTAGGGGGCCGTGGCAGGCCGGTCGCGCCCGGTGAACCACCTGATCAGCTCAGACCCGACCGGTCATCCCTGCTCGAAGCAGAGACAGAAGGGATGTCCGGCGGGGTCGAACAGCACCCGGACGTTCTCCTGGGGCTGGTGGTCCGCGACAGTGGCCCCCAAGGCCGCCGCCTCGGCAACGGCCGAGTCCAGGTCCCCGACCTGGCAGTCGAAGTGCATCATCGGGCGCTGCTGCCCGTCGACCGGAGGCCAGACCGGCGCACGGTAGCCGTCCGCCTGCTGGAACACCAGGAACGGCCCCTGCGGGGAGGAGGCGACGACGGCTGTTCCCGGCTCCTCGTGAACGACGGGCCACCCGAGGAGCTCCGCGTAGAACGTCGCCAGACCGCTGGGGTCCGGCGCCTCGACCGTCGTTCCCCACCACATGCCACCCGTGCGAGATCTCATGCCCGTAGCCTGCCTGATGAGTGCTCCTCGCGCCCGGCGACTGCATGAACACCCTCTGGCGCGTGGCACCGCAGGTGTGCTTGAGTGTCCGCGACCTCCAAATGGACCGGGATGAGCATCAGTCCCGGAGCGGCCCCTGTGACCCGGGGCCGGACGGCGGGGAGCGCCCCCTTGTGGCTCGGGCGCTGGACGCCGGGCGTGTGGGATCACCCTCCACCCCCTTGTGGGTCCGCACGCCACCGTCCGCCGCTATGGCGCGTCCGGGCTCCGCGGTGGTGGAGACACACATCCACCATGAAGAGCGGAGTACCACGCGTGAGCGCGTACGTCCTGGACCAGAACCAGTACGGCAAGGCCGAGAACCGCATCGTGAAGATCACCCGACGCGGCAACAACGGCGGCTGGCACGACATCACCGACCTCAACGTCTCCGTCGCGCTGCGCGGCGAGTTCGGCGAGGTCCACTACAGCGGCGACAACAGCAACTGCCTGCCCACCGACACCACCAAGAACACCGTCTACGCCTTCGCGAAGGAGCACGGCGTCGCGTCCGCCGAGGCCTTCGGCATCCTGCTCGCCAAGCACTTCGTCACCTCGCAGCCGGTGATCCACGAGGCGCAGATCCGGGTCGAGGAGTACGCCTGGGACCGGATCCCGGTCGCCGGGCGAGAGCAGCAGCACTCCTTCGTCCGCAAGGGCCAGGAGATCCGCACCGCCCAGGTCACCTACAGCGGCGACACCGGCGCCCTCCAGGTCATCTCCGGTCTGAAGGAGCTGACCGTGCTGAACTCCACCAACTCCGAGTTCCACGGCTACATCAAGGACAGGTACACGACGCTGAAGGAAGCGCACGACCGGATCCTGGCCACGAAGGTCACCGCCCGCTGGGCCCACTCGGCCGCCGCGACGGGCCGGGAGGACTTCGACTGGAACCGCTCCTACGAGGAGTCCAAGCGGCACCTGCTCGAAGCGTTTGCCGAGACCTACAGCTACTCCCTGCAGCAGACGCTCTTCGCGATGGCCGGGCGGGTCATGGACAACCGGCCGGAGGTGAACGAGGTCCGGCTCAACCTGCCGAACAAGCATCACTTCCTGGTCGACCTCGACCCGTTCGGGCTGAAGAACGACAACGAGGTCTACTACGCGGCGGACCGGATGTACGGCCTGATCGAGGGCACGATCCACCGTGAGGGCGTCAAGCCCGTCATCGCCACCAGCGACTGGATCACCGCCTGACCTGTGTGTCCGGGGGCCGGTCGCCTGACGCGGCCGGCTCCTTGTCGACGGGTGAGGGATGCCCCGGGTCGGCGCCGAGGCCCGCGAGCAGGCGCAGCCCGTCCTCGGCGGGGCTGCCGGGGGCCGCGGAGAGCACCAGCAGCTCGATTCCCGGCTCGTTCGGCAGCGCGAAGTTCTCCTGGTGCAGCTCCAGCAGTCCGACCAGGGGGTGCCGGTAGGCCTTGCGTCCGTGGGTGCGGGCGCGCACGTCCGCGCGGGCCCAGAGGCGGCGGAAGCGCTCGCTTCCCATCGCCAACTCGCCGATGAGCGAGGCCAGTCGCGGGTCCTCCGGGTACCGGCCGGCGGCCAGGCGCAGGTGCCCCACCACGTCGCGGGTGCAGCTCTCCCAGTCCGCGTAGAGGCCGCGCTCGGCCTCCTCGAGGAAGATGTGCCGGGCGGTGTTCAGGCCCGGCATCGGGCCGCCGAGGAGGAGCCCGGCGAGCCGGTTCCCCGCCAGTACGTCCAGGCGGTGGTTCATGAGCATCGCCGGTGCGTCGGTGACCAGTTCGAGGACACGCAGCAGCTCCGGGCGGACCCGTCCGCCCGGAGCCTTCCCGCGCCGACGCCGCTGGCGGGCGAGGCGGTAGAGGTGCCCGCGCTCGGTCTCGTCGAGGTCGAGCACACGGGCGAGCGCGTCGAGGACCTGCTCGGAGGGCTGGGTTGCGCGGCCCTGCTCCAGGCGTACGTAGTAGTCGACGCTGACGCCCGACAGGTGCGCGACCTCTTCGCGGCGCAGCCCTTCGACCCGGCGGCGGCTGTCCGTGGGGATGCCGACGACCGCCGGATCGACCCGGGCGCGCCGGGTCCGCAGGAATCCCGCGAGATCGTCCATGTCGTCAGTATGGCTTCGGGTCGGTCGCGGTGGGCCCGTGAGGGTGGTCCTGTCGGTACCAGGAAGTCCCGTCCGACGGAAGCGGCGCCCCTGAACACCGGGCGGGGTGGCGTCCAGGATCGGGGGCATCGATCCGATGCGAAGGAGCCCCCGTGAAGACGCTGATCGTCCACGCCCACCCGGAGCCGCAGTCGCTCAACAGCTCACTGAAGGACCTGGCGGTCGCGACCTTGGAAGCCGCCGGGCACGACGTGCGGGTGAGCGACCTGTACGCGATGAACTGGAAGGCGGTCGTGGACGCCGCGGACTACGGCCCGGCGGCCTCCAGCCCACTGAAGGTCGTCCTGGACTCCGGCCGGGCCTTCGACGCCGGGACGCTCACCGCGGACGTCCTTGCCGAGCAGGAGAAGCTGCTGTGGGCCGACACCGTCATCTTCCAGTTCCCGCTGTGGTGGTACACGATGCCCGCCATCCTCAAGGGCTGGGTGGACCGGGTGTTCACGTACCGCTTCGCCTACGGCGTCGGCGAGCACAGCGACACCAAGTACGGCGAGCGCTTCGGCGAAGGCACCCTCGCCGGCAGGCGTGCCCTGCTGTCGCTGACCGTCGGCGGCCCGGAGTCGCACTACACCGCACGCGGGATCAACGGACCCATCGACGACCTGCTGTTCCCGTTCCAGCACGGCATCCTCCACTACCCGGGCCTGGAGGTGCTGCCGCCGTTCGTCCTGTACGGCACCGACCGGATGACGGGCGAGGACTACCCGGACGTCGCCAAGGCCTGGCGGCAGAGGCTGCTCACGCTGGAGTCGACCGAGCCGATCGCGTTCCGGCGGCAGAACTTCGGCGACTACGACATCCCCTCGCTGCAGCTGAGGGACGGCCTGGAACCCGCCGGCCGCACGGGCTTCGGGCTGCACGTGCGCGGCTGACGCCGGCCGTCGCCCACGCGTCCAGATCGGGCCGTGGTGACGGACGATCAGTCCGCGGACACCGCTGGGACGCGGGCGTCCCTCCGGACGGCGGACGGGAAGAAGATCCCGATCTCGCGCTCGGCGGACTCCTCGGAGTCGGAGGCGTGGATCAGGTTCTCCTGGGTGACGCTGGCGAAGTCCCCGCGCACGGTCCCCGGCCCGGCCTCCAGGGGGTTCGTCCTCCCCGCGAGCAGACGCACGCCCTCGATGACGTGCTCGCCCTCGACGATCACGGCCACCGAGGGGCCGGAGGACATGAACGCCACCAACGACCCGAAGAACGGCTTGCCGACGTGCTCGGCGTAGTGCCGCTCCAAGGTGGCGACGTCCAGTGTGCGCAGGTCCATGGCCGCGATGTGCCAGTTCGCCTTGCGCTCGATCCGCGAGATGATCTCGCCTATCAGGCCACGACCCACGGCGTCGGGCTTGAGCAGGATCAGCGTGCGCTGGAGCGGTGATGACATCAAGTCAACTCCTGGTGGCTCAAGAGGTCATGGATGGATGACGCCGTAGGTCTGTGTACCAATCTGTCAGGGATGCCGGATCTTCGCTCGGCAAATCCGATGTTCCGTCCGCCCGGCGCTGCTCGTGCCCTTATCAGCGGCTTGCGACACCTCCGTGTCCGGTGACACCGCCATTCGACGCGGCTGACAGGCGGCGCACGTCAAGCCGGGACCGGAGGCCGGAACCCGTTGCGGTGCCACAGAGAAGGTCATGGGCCGAACGAGGGTCGGACCGGGGAACCCGGCGCGCCGGAGGCGCGTCCTCGGGTACGGATCAGGGCGCAGTCGGCCGCACGACGCGCCGACCCGCTGAGAGGAGCAGACGCATGACGGTCGATCGACGGAGCCTTCTGACCGCGCTGGGCGTGGGCGGGGCGGCGGTGCTGGCGGGCACTCAGCGGGCGGCGGCACAGGATCGCGCGGGACTGAACGGCGCCGGCTCTGCGGTGTCGGTCGACGCGTGGCCGGCGCGCGCTCACATCGGGGCGCACCTCCCGCCCGACTGGCGGGCGCTGCGCAAGCGGCTGGGCAGCCGGCTGGTGCTGCCGGGCGACCCTGGCTACTCCGGCTACCGCCTGGGCTTCAACCAACTGAACGACGGTCAGCGGCCCGCCGCCGTGGCCCGGTGTACCTCCGCGGCCGACGTCCAGGCCTGCCTCGACGTCGCCCGCGGCCACGGCATCCCGATCGCCGCCCGCAGCGGCGGTCATAGCTACCTCGGCTACAGCGTCCCGAACGGCGGCCTGGTCATCGACCTGCGCTTGATGTCCCAGGTCCACGTTCGCCCCGACGGCACCGCCGTGGTGGGCGCCGGCGCCCGGCTGATCGAGGTCTACACGGCCCTGGCCCACGCCGGCCGGCTGCTGCCGGCCGGATCCTGCCCGACCGTCGGCGTCAGCGGACTCACCCTCGGCGGCGGGATCGGTGTGCTGGCCCGCAAGTACGGCCTGACCTGCGACCGACTGGTCTCGGCCGAAGTGGTCACCGCCGACGGACGCCTGCGCACCGCCTCGCCCGGCTCGGAGCCCGACCTGTACTGGGCGCTGCGTGGCGGTGGCGGTGGCAACTTCGGCGTGGTGACGCAGTTCTCGTTCAAGACCGAGCCGGCCCCCGGGCTGACGGTCTTCTCGCTCGGCTTCCCCAGGGGCTCGGCCGCCTCAGTCATCGGCGCCTGGCAGGAGTGGATCGCCCGCGCGCCGTTCGAGATGTGGGCGAGCTGCCAGGTCGCCGGCGGCAACCCGCCGTCAGCACGCCTGGTCGGCTGCTATGTCGGCGGCCAGGACCGCGCGAGCCGGCTGCTGGACCGGCTGGTTGCCGCCGCGGGTGTGCGGCCTACCAGGCGAAATGTGGCGCCGAAGAGCTACCTGGCGGCGATGAGCTACATGGCCGGCTGCTCCAACGACACCCTCTCGCAGTGCCACCCGGTCTCCGAGGGCGGCCGGCTCCCGCGCGAGTCCTTCGTCGCGGCCTCGCGGATGCTCGGCCCGCACCCGCTCGACGCCGGCCGGATCACGGACCTGATGACCGGGCGCCGGGGTGTCGACCTTCTCCTTGACTCCCTGGGCGGCGCGGTCTCCCAGCTCCGCCCCGACGCTACGGCGTTCCCGCACCGCTCGTCCCTCGCGAGCGCCCAGGTCTACGCGAGCGCGACTCCGTCCGGCCGACGCGCGACGACCCACACGGTCGACGAGATCCGCGACGGCCTTGCCCGACTGGGCGCGACCGGCGCGTACGTCAACTACATCGACGCGAGCCTGCCCGACTGGGGCCACGCATACTACGGCGGCAACCTCAACCGCCTGAAGGCGGTGGCGCGCCACTACGACCCCGACCGGGTCTTCGCCTTCCGCCAGAATGTGGCCTTCGCCTGAAGGAGTTTGGGTCAATTGATCGACTGCGAGACCTGACGCGTGGGCGGTGATCGCGCAGCGTCTCTAATCAGCTTAG
>NZ_QKYN01000161.1 GCF_003258295.1 Streptacidiphilus pinicola
CCGCGGCCGTCGACGGCCGCGGAGGCGGCCGAGGCGCCCCACGAGGCCGCGACGGCGCGGCCGAGCGCCGAGGCCGTGCCCATGACCCCGGTGAAACCCGCCCAGGTGCCCGCGACCGCGGGGCACGGCGCGGGCGCGGGTGGGGCGGCCCGTGTGGCCGGGGCGCAGGCAGAGGCCGCTGTGCCCGCGCAGTCCGGGCCGGCGCGGGCCGCGCAGCCGGATGTCACCGTGATCGTCGCGGTGTACAACACCATGCCCTACCTGACGACCTGCCTGGAGTCGCTGCTCGCGCAGACGCTCGGCACCGCGCGGATGCAGATCGTCACCGTCGACGACGGCTCGACCGACGGCAGCGGTGCGGTGCTGGACGCGTTCGCGGCCGAGCACCCCGGGTTGGTCGACGTCGTGCACCAGGCCAACTCCGGTGGCCCGGCGGCGCCGAGCAATCGGGCGCTGGATCTCGCCCGCGGGCGCTTCGTGTTCTTCCTCGGCGCCGACGACCACCTCGGCCCGGAGGCGCTGGAGCGCCTGGTCGCCGCCGCCGACGCGCACGGCACCGACGTCGTCGCGGGCCGGATGGTCGGCCTGAACGGCCGCTGGGTGCCGAAGGCCGCGTTCGAGCGGCAGCGGCACGACGCCACGCTCGGCAACTCCGCGCTGGCCTGGGCACTGTCGAACACCAAACTGTTCCGCCGCTCGCTGATCGAGCGGCTCGCGCTGCGCTACGACGAGGACCTGCCCGTCCTCAGCGACCAACCCTTCACGCTGGCCGCCCTGTTCGCCGCGGGCCGGGCGTCGATCCTGAACGACTACGACTACTACTACGCGGTGCGCCGCTACAACGCCGACAACATCACCTACCGGGGCGGACCGGAGCCGCGGTTGCTCGGCACCGAGCGGATCATGGCCCTGACCGGCCGGCTCGCCGAGTCCCCCGAGGTCCGCGACCGCGTGCACCGGCGCCACCTGGAGGGCGAGCTCGCGGACATCCTCGGCCCGGCGCTGCTGGAGCTGGACCGGGAGGCGCAGGAGCGGATCACGGCGCGGGTGGGCGCGCTGGTGCGCGAACACGCCACCGACGAGCTGCTGCTGAAGGTGCCGACCGCCGCCCGGATCCGGCTGCTGCTGGCCCGCGCGGGCGAGGTGGACGCGCTGCTGGAGGCGCTCCGCTTCGAACAGCGGCACCCGCGGCTGCCGCTGCTGATCCGCGGCGAGCGCGCCCTGCTGGACCACCCGGCCCTCGGCGACGCCCGACTCGGCCTCGACGAGCGGTTCTTCGCCACCGACGCCTCGCTGACCCGCCTCGACGGCCTGACGGCCGCCCTCGCGCTGGACGCGCGCCGCCGCCCCTGCCTGACCGTCACCGCGCACAGCCCGCTGCCGGGCTACGGCGGGCCGGTCGCCCGGCTCTGGGCGGAGACCTTCCGGCCCAGCGGCGCCTCGGCCGTGGGCGAGCAGTTCATCGCCCATCCGGCGCTGGTCTCCTACGCGCCCGCCCCCGACGGCGGGACCACGGTGACCGCGCGCGTCCCGCTCGGGCTGCTGCTGCGGCAGACCCACCTCGGCGCGGCGTCCGGCCCCTGGTCGCTGCGGCTGCGCCTGCACGGCCGGGCCGCGACGGGGAGCCGCACCCACGAGCTCGGTCCCGTCGGGTGCGACGCACCGGTCAAGCTGCGCGCCTGGCGCGGCCCCCATCTCTTCCGGGTCTCCGCGACCGTCGGCGCCGAGGGCGAGTTGCAGCTCTCGGTCGCCGCGCTGAGCCTGGTCCGCTCGCTGAAACGACGGCTGCGCCCCACCCCTCGCGCCGCCCAGGAAGGAAAGACGTGAACGTCTGCGTAGTCGCCCTCGGCAAGATCGGCCTGCCGTTGGCGGTGCAGTTCGCGAGCAAGGGCCACCAGGTCGTCGGCGCGGACGTGAACCCGGCCGTCGTGGAGCAGGTCAACGCCGGGACCGAGCCGTTCCCGGGCGAGGCCGAGCTGGACCTGCGCCTCAAGCAGGCCGTCTCCGCCGGTCTGCTGACCGCCACCACGGACACGGCCGCCGCCGTGGCCGGCAGCGACGTCGTGGTGCTGGTCGTCCCGCTCTTCGTCGACGGCGAGGGCACGCCGGACTTCTCCCACCTCGACGCCGCCACCGAGGCCGTCGCCGCCGGACTGCAGCCCGGCACCCTGGTCTGCTACGAGACGACGCTGCCGGTCGGCACCACCCGGGACCGCTGGGCGCCGCTGCTGGAGCGCGGCTCGGGCCTGACCGCGGGCCGCGACTTCCACCTGGTCTTCAGCCCCGAACGGGTGCTCACCGGCCGGGTCTTCGCCGACCTGCGCCGCTACCCCAAGCTGATCGGCGGCATCGACGCCGCCTCCGCCGCGGCCGGACGCGCCTTCTACGAGGCCGCGCTGGACTTCGACGAGCGCCCCGAACTGCCGCGCCCCAACGGCGTCTGGGACCTCGGCACCGCCGAGGCCGCGGAGCTGGCCAAGCTCGCCGAGACCACCTACCGGGACGTCAACATCGGCCTGGCCAACCAGTTCGCGCGCTTCGCCGACCGGGTCGGCGTGGACATCGCGCAGGTCATCGCGGCCTGCAACAGCCAGCCGTACAGCCACATCCACACGCCCGGCATCGCCGTCGGCGGCCACTGCATCCCGGTCTACCCGCGCCTGTACCTGTGGAACGACCCGGAGGCGACCGTCGTGGCCTCCGCCCGCGCGGCCAACACGGAGATGCCGGCCTACGCCGTCGACCTGCTGGCCGAGGCCTACGGCGAACTGAAGGACGCGCACGTGCTGGTGCTCGGCGCGGCCTACCGCGGCGGCGTCAAGGAGACCGCGTTCTCGGGCGTCTTCCCGACGGTCGCGGCGCTGCGCGAGCGCGGGGCGATCCCCTACGTCAGCGACCCGCTCTACACCGACTCCGAACTGGTCGCGCTCGGCCTGCCGCCGCACCGCGGCGAGCCGGTGACGGCGGCCGTGGTCCAGGCGGACCACCCCGAGTACCAGGCGCTCGGCTCCGCCGACCTGCCCGGCGTCCGGGCCCTGGTCGACGGCCGCCGCACCACCGACCCGGCGCGCTGGCAGGGCGTGCGCCGCGTCGTCATCGGCGGCTGAACCCCCGCCCCGCAGAACCATCCAGAGAAGGGCGCGACCGCCGTGAACGCGGAGCAGCAGCAGGACCAGGCGGCCGACCTGGCGGACCCCGACGAGCGGCTCGACCTCGACGACCGGCCCCGGCTGGCGGTCATCGTCGGCAACGGCATCACCGGCGACTCCCGGGTGCAGAAGACGGCGATCGCCGCCGCCCGGGACGGCTGGCGGGTCCTGCTGCTCGGCCGCAGCCGCAGCGGCCGGGTGGAGCGCTCCTGGATGGGCCCGATCGAGGTGGTCCGCGTCCCGGTCTGGCACAACGTGCGCCGCCAGGTCGCCCACGACCGCGCCCGCGGGCCGCGCAGCCTGGTCACCCGCTTCCGGCTCGACGACGTCGACGCGCTCAAGCGCTACCAGGCCGCGCACCGCACCTGGGACCGCGCGCTGAGCGCCGAGGTCGGCACGCTGGAACGCGAGGGCCGCGCCTCCGTGCGCCGCAACACGCTCAAGGCCGCGCTGCGGGCCCGCCGGACCGTGTACCGCGCCCGCAACTGGGCCTTCCGCTGGGAGGGCCGGCAGCAGCCGGACCCGACCGTCCCGGTCGGCGAGTGGCGCCTGGACTGGCCCGAACTGCTCGACCTGGACCTGGCCTTCGGCCCGGCCATCGAGGAGTTCCGCCCGCACGTCATCCACGCCAACGACGTCACCATGCTGGTCCCGGCCGCCCACAGCGCCGCCCGTCTGTGGGCCGCCGGCCACCGCTGCTCCTGGCTCTACGACTCGCACGAGTACGTGGCCGGCGTCGAGTGGGGCAACCCGCTGCGCCAGGCCGCGTACCCCGCGCTGGAGACGGAGTTCATCGGCCGCGCCGACGCCGTCGTCACCGTCTCCCCCGAGATCGCCGGGCTGCTGCGCGAGGCTCACGGCCTGCGGGAGACTCCGCTCGTCGTCGCCAACACCCCCGTGCGCGAGGCGGTCGGCGTGGACGCGCCCGGCACCGGCGTGCGCGCCCTGTGCGGGCTCGACGAAAGCGTCCCGCTGCTGGTCTACGCGGGCTGGGTGGACCGCCAGCGCGGGCTGGAGACGGTGGTCGCCGGGCTCGGCGCGCTCCCCGAGGTGCACCTGGCCCTGGTGACGAACCGCCAGAATCCCTTCGTCCAGGTGCTGCTGGACCAGGCGGCGGAGGTCGGCGCGGCCGACCGCGTGCACGTCCTGCCGTACGTGCCGCAGCACGCCGTGGCGGACTACATCGCCTCCGCGGACCTCGGCCTGATCCCGTTCCGGCGCACGCCCAACTGTGAGCTGTCGCTGCCGACGAAGATGGCCGAGTACCTCCACGCCGGCCTGCCGGTGCTGGCCAGCGACGTGAAGACGGTCCGCGCGTTCACCGAGGAGCACGGCATCGGTGAGGTCTTCACCGCCGGCGACGCCGTCTCCTTCGCCGAGGCCGCGGCCAAGGCCGTCGCCGCACGCGACGCCCTCGCCGAGCGGATCACCGAGCCGCTGCTGGCCGAACTCTCCTGGGAGGCCCAGACCGGCACGCTGCTCGACCTGTACCGCCGCCTCGCCGGGACCGGCCCGGAGGCCCCCCGCCCCGACGTGCCGTGGACCGTCACCGAGCAGGTGCAGCGCCCCGCGCAGAGCGAGGACGGCGCCTCGGCGGTCAACCGCTGGCGGTCCCTGGACGCGTCGGGCGACGTGCGCCTCGGCCTGGGCATCGCCAACTACGCGGGCCAGCTGGCCGCGTTCGCCTCGGCAGTCAGCCGCGAGCGCGAGGACGTCTCCTGCGAGGTCGTCATGGCCAGCAGCGCGACGGGCTTCGGCTACCCCGCCGACGCCTACCTCGACAACTCCCGTCTGGGCTCCGTCGATGTGCAGGTCGAGCAGGTCCGCCGGATCCTCTCCGGCCGCTACACCCACCTCCTCACCGACGCGTTCCGTCCCGTGCTGGGCTTCCTGAACGGCGACCACATCGGCGCGGACCTCCCCGCGCTGCGGTCGGCGGGCCTCAAGGTCGCGCTGCTGGCCCACGGCAGCGAGATCCGCCATCCAGGTCGTCACCTGGAGCGCCACGCCGAGTCCCTCTTTCTCGACGCCCCCGCCGAGCAGGTCGCGGCGATGACCGCGATCGCGGAACGCAACCGCCGCACGGCGGCGGACAGCGGCCTGCCCGTGTACGTCACCACCCCCGACCTGTTGATCGATCTGCCGTGGGCGACGTGGGCCCCGCTGGTCGTCGACGTCGACGCGTGGTCGAGCGACGCGCCCGTGCTGGAGCGCAAGCGCCCCGTCGTGGTCCACGCCCCGTCGAAGCGGTGGACGAAGGGCAGCGGCCGGATCCTCCCGGTGCTGGAGTCGTTGCACGACCAGGGCGCCATCGACTTCCAACTCCTGGAGGGCGTCCCGTGGGAGGAGGTCCGCCGCCGCATCAGGTCTGCCGACATCGTGGTCGACCAGTTCGCCATCGGCGCCTACGGCACGTTCTCCTGCGAGGCGATGGCGGCCGGCCGCCCGGTCCTCTGCTACATCTCCGACGAGGTCGAAGCGGTCACCGGCCCCCTCCCCATCGTCAACGCGACGAGCGCGACGCTGCGCGAAGCGGTGGAGTCCCTCCTGGACGACCGCGAGGCGGGCGCGCGAATCGGCGCGGAGTCCCTGGCCTTCGTCCGCGAGCACCACGACGGCCGCAGGACGGCCGCGGCGCTGTCGAGCTTCCTGCAGTAGCCCACCCAGGGGCGCGAGGCTCTGCGCGACAAGCCACCGGCGTGCGGATGGTCCTCATCGAACAGGGCCATCCGCGCAGGGGGGGTTTCTCGCGCAGTTCCTCGCGCCCCTGGGGAGTGCAGCTACCTCAGAGCTCGAAAAGTGATCCGTCACGCTCGGCGTAGCGCGAGTCCGTCTGGGGGCAGACCCACTCCCCCGTCGCGGCGTCCTGCTCCAGACGGACGCCCGCGCGGCCCACCCAGCCGATGCGCCGCGCCGGGACCCCCGCGACCAGGGCGAAGTCCGGGACGTCCCGCGTCACCACCGCGCCGGCGGCGACCAGGGACCAGCGACCCACCCGGACGGGGGCGACGCACACCGAGCGGGCGCCCAGGGACGCGCCCTCGGCGACGACGACGCCGACCGGCTCCCAGTCGCCGCCGCGCTTCAGCTTGCCCTCGGGGTCCACGGAACGTGGGTAGTGGTCGTTGGTGAGGACGACCGCGGGGCCGACGAAGACGCCGTCGGCCAGCTCGGCCGGCTCGTAGACCAGGGCGTGGTTCTGGAGTTTCACGTTGTTGCCGATGCGGACGCCGGGGCCGACGTACGCGCCGCGGCCGATCACGCAGCCGGTGCCGAGGCGGGCCTGCTCGCGGATCTGGGCGAGCTCCCAGACGGTGGTGCCGTCACCGAGCTCGGCCGTCGGGTCGACCTGGGCCGTGGGTTGGACGCGTGCGTTCATGCGCCGACCGTACGGCTTCCCGGTGAAGCGCAGGGGACGTCAGGCCTTCAGGCGGGTGACGAGGTTCCGTGTCGCGATCTGCGCCTGCGGGATCTCCAGCTTCGGTCCGCCGCCCAGCGCCAGCGCCCAGCCGAAGGTGCCGGCGTTGAAGACCCACCCGCCGGCCGTGGCGCGGTAGAGCGTGGTGTTCTGCTGCTGCATCCGGCTGCGGCCGGCCGCGCGGAACTGGGAGTCGGAGAGCAGCAGGTGCTCGCTCGCCGCGGGCAGCGGCACCCCGCGCTGTTGGCCGTCGGCCTCGCCACTGACCAGGTCGGGGAGGAAGTCGCCGTCGATCAGGTCGGTGCCCTGCCAGAACCAGTGCGTGGCGGTGCTGACCGTCAGCGGGAACGTGCCGACGACCGCTCCGGTGTACTGGCCGCCGAGCAGCCGCTGCTCGGCCAGCGCGCCGTTCGGGGCGGCACGGCGCCAGAACGTGGTCGGGCCGGTGGGGTCGTGGATCGGGTCGGGGTCGGTCTTGTAGCAGGTCATCAGCGGGAAGCCGGTGGGGTCCCGGTCGATCCGCACCTTCCAGTAGCAGTCGTTGGCGGCGAAGGTCGCCAGCGAGAGGCCCCCGGCCACGCCCTGCTCGACGGTCTGCCGCATCTCCTGCGACCAGTACTCGTCGTGGCCGCTGAAGAGCAGCGCCTGGTGCCGGCTCGGCACGACACGGCCCTCGTGCAGGTCGAGGTTGGTGGCGTAGGTGACGTCCCAGCCCTCGCGCTCGGCCCAGGAGACGAAGGCCAGGTCGAGAGCGAACTCGGCGGGCATGCCGTCGTGCTGGTAGGGGCGTCGGAAGCTGACGGCCCGGGAGCGCTGCGGGTAGTGCCGGACGTACCGCTGGCGCGCCACCGGCTCGGCGGGGTAGGTGTGGCCGTCGGGCGCCTTGGCCCCGGCCGCAGGGTCCGTGGCGGAGGGCAGGAAACCGTAGTAGAGGCTGCGGCCCAGCGTGCCGTCGAACGGGTACTGGTTGTAGGCCTGGTAGGTGTTGAACGGCAGCACCACCAGGAACGTACTGGCCCGGCTGTCGTCGCGGACCGCGAACGGCACGGCGGTGCGCTCGCCGCGCTCGGTGGTGAAGGAGGCGAGGTAGAGGCCGCTGACCCAGTCGCGCGGGATCTCCAGCGACCAACTGGGCTGCCAGCTCGTCCGGACCGTGCCGTTCGGCCCGTCCACCTCCGGTGCCGGCTGTTGCTGACCCCGCTGCTTGGGACTGGTCGTCAGCAGCCGCCCGCCCGCGCCGCCGTAGTGGCCCATCCGGTAGACGGCGACGGTGTAGGACTGCGGGGCGGCGGTGGCGACGTGGAAGGCGATCTGCTCGCCGTGGGTGACGCTGGTGGTGTCGGCGAAGGCCTTGATCTGGCTCAGGTCGTCGGTGACGGGCGTCGCGCCGCGGTCGGCGGACATCCAGCCCCGGCTGCCGGCCTCGCGGTTCTCGCGGGTGATCGGGTTGCCGGTGCGCACGTCGGCCGGCCGGGCCGTCGCCGAGCCGTTCCCGGCCCCGCCGCCGTCGTTCTCGGAGCACCCGGCCAGGCTCGACAGCCCGGCCGCCCCGGCGGCCACTCCCGCGGTCGCGGCGGCGGCTCGACCCACCCCACGCAGCAGGCCGCGTCTTGTGACTTCCCGCATCCGCAGGTCCCTCGTCCTCGCAGGCATCGCGTCTTCCGGCGGGAGTCTAGGCGGCGCCACCAGGCCCGAACCGGCCTCCGGAGGCCCGGTGACCGACTGTGACCCGATTGCGTCCGCGCGGTCCCCAGGACCTCACGCGCCGTCCAGCCGCCGTTCAATCTCACGGCTCGAACTCACGGCTCGAAGCGGTAGCCCATGCCCGGCTCGGTCACCAGGTGGCGCGGGTGCGCCGTGTCCGGCTCCAGCTTGCGGCGCAGGCCGGCGAAGTAGACGCGCAGGTAGTTGGTGCTGCCCTCGTGTCCCGGCCCCCAGACCTGCTGCAGGATGTGACGCCCGGTCACCAGGCGGCCGGGGTGCTGCAGCAGCACGGTCAGGATCCGCCACTCGGTCGGCGTCAGCCGTACGTCCGCGACCCCGTCGACCGCCGGGGTCACCACGCAGCGGTCGAGGTCGACCAGGTGGTCGCCGATCCGCAGCGGTCCCGACGAGGGCTCCTCGCTGGTCGGGCGGCGCAGCGCCGCCCGCAGCCGGGCCAGGAGTTCGTTCATCGCGAAGGGCTTGGTGACGTAGTCGTCGGCCCCGGCGTCGAGCGCGGCGACCTTCTCGCCGGAGTCGGCACGGCCTGACAGCACGATGACGGGGGCGGAGGTCCAGGCCCGCAGGGAGCGCAGCACCTCCATACCGTCGAGCTCGGGCAGGCCGAGGTCCAGGATGACGGCGTCGGGGGGATTCCGGGTGGCCTCGTGGAGCGCGCGGCGCCCGTCGGACGCGGTGGCCACCTCGTAGTGGCGGGCCCGCAGGTTGATCTGCAGGGCCTTGAGCATCTGGGGTTCGTCGTCGACGACGAGGATCCGGCTCACGCGGGCTCCTCCTCCCTCTCGTCCGCATCGTCCGGTGTCTCCTCCGTCGGTGCGGAGGGCAGCGACAGCACCATGGTCAGGCCGCCACCGGGGGTGTCCTCGGGCCGCAGGGTGCCGCCCATCGCCTCGGTGAGGCCGCGGGCGAGCGCCAGGCCGAGGCCGACGCCCGTCGCGTTGTCGGTGTCGCCGAGCCGCTGGAACGGCTGGAACATGTGCTCGCGGTCCTGCTCGGGCAGGCCCGGTCCGCGGTCGACGACCCGCAGTTCGACCCGCTCGCCCAGGGCGCTCGCGCTGACCAGCACCGGGCGGCCGGAGGCGTGTCGCAGCGCGTTTCCGACGAGGTTGGCGACGACGCGCTCCAGCAGCGGCCCGTCCACCAGCACGTCCGGGACGTCGGCCAGGCCTCGGGTCGTCACGGGGACCTCCGCCTCGGCGGCGCCGGAGCCGAGCGAGTCGAGCGCCGTCGCGACCACGTCCTCCAGCGCGTTCGGGTGCAACTGCAGTGAGAGCGCGCCCGCCTGGAGCCGGGACATGTCGAGCAGGTTCTCCACCAGCCGGGTCAGCCGCTCCAGCGAGACCTCGGCGGTGCCGAGCAGCTCGCGCTGGTCCTCGGGGCTGAACTCGACGTCGTCGCTGCGCAGCGAGGAGACCGAGGCGAGGGCGACGGCGAGCGGGGTGCGCAGGTCGTGGCTGACGGCGGCGAGCAGCGCGGTGCGCAGCCGGTCGGCAGCCTTGACCGGCTCGATCTCGGCGGCGGCCTCCGCCAGCCGGGCCCGCTCCAGGGCGACGGCGACGTGTGCGGCGAAGGCCGCGAGCACGCGCCGGTCGGCGGCGGGCAGCGGGCGGCCGCGCAGCACGAGCGAGGCGCTGCCGCCGACGGGCACCACCTCCGCGCCCGGCTGGTCCGCCAACTCCTCGGGCTCCACCACCGTTTCCACCAGGTCGACGCTGTTCAGCGCGAAGGTCTCCCGCAGCCGGGCGAGCAGGGCGGGCACGGCCTGGTCGCCGCGGAGCACGCTGCCGGCGAGCGCGGAGAGCGTCTCGGCCTCGGCGGTGGCACGCGCCGCCCGCCCGGCGAGTTTGGTCGCCGTGTCGACGATCCCCGCCACGACCAGGCCCACCAGCGCGAAGACCACCAGCGCCAGCACGTTGTTGGGCTCGGCGATGGTGAACTGGTGGATGGGCGGGATGAAGTAGTAGTTCAGTAGCACCGACGCCGCGACCGAGGCCACCAGCGCGGAGACCAGCCCGCCGAGCGTCGAGATGCCGACGACCAGGGCGAGGAAGAGGAGCGTCTCACTGGTCAGGTTGATGGTGTCCCTGGTCCGGCACAGGATCGCGGTCAGCACGAAGGGCAGCACGACGGCGCAGGCCAGCCCGGCCCAGCGGCGGGTCGCCGACCGGCCGTGGCGGGCGGCCTGTGCGCCGCCGAGCCGCTCGGTCAGGTGGCGCCCGCGGCCGGAGGACTCGTGGGTGACCATGTGGACGTCGATGTCGCCGGAGAGCTCGATCGTCGTCTCGCCGATGCCGCGGCCGCCGGTGAGCGCGCGGCGCAGCAGGCCGCGGCGGCTGGTGCCGAGCACCAGTTGGGTGGCGTTGGCGGCGCGGGCGAAGTCGAGCAGCGCGCTCGGCACGTCGTCGCCGACGACGGAGTGGTAGCTGCCCCCGAGCGACTCCACCAGCCGCCGCTGCGCGGCGAGCGCGGCCGGGTCGGCGTCGGCGAGCCCGTCGCTGCGCGCGACGTGCACGGCCAGCAGCGCCCCGTTGCCGGCCCGGTCCGCAATCCGTGCGGCGCGGCGGATCAGCGTCGCGCCCTCGGGCCCGCCGGTCAGCGCGACGACGACGGTCTCGCGGGTCTCCCAGACCTTGTGGATCTCGTGCTCGGCCCGGTAGCGACGCAGGCCCTCGTCGACGCGTCCGGCCAGCCAGAGCAGCGCGAGCTCGCGCAGCGCGGTCAGGTTTCCGACGCGAAAGTAGTTCGACAGCGCGGCGTCGACCTTCTCCGCGCCGTAGACGTTGCCGTGCGCCAGGCGCCGGCGCAGGCCCTCCGGGGCCATGTCGACCAGCTCGATCTGGTCGGCCCGGCGAACCACCTCGTCGGGCACGGTCTCCCGCTGCGGCACGCCGGTGATCTTCTGAACCACGTCGTTGAGCGATTCGAGATGCTGGACGTTGACGGTGGTCAACACGTCGACGCCGGCGTCGAGCAGCTCCTGGACGTCCTGCCAGCGCTTGCCATGGCGCCCGCCGGGGATGTTGCTGTGGGCGAGCTCGTCCACGAGCGCGACCTCGGGCCGCCGGGCCAGTACGGCGTCGACGTCCAGTTCGTCGAAGCGGCTGCCGCGGTACGCGCGCTCGGAGCGCGGCAGCACCTCCAGGCCGGCGACCCGCTCCTCGGTGTGCCGGCGCCCGTGGCACTCCACGAACCCGACGACGACGTCCTGGCCGCGTTCCGCCCTGCGGTGGGCCTCGTCCAGCATCTTGTAGGTCTTGCCGACTCCCGGCGCCGACCCGAGGAAGACCTTCAGCCTTCCCCGGCCCGAACCGGTGCTTCCCGCCATCGTGCCGTGCCTCCTCGCCACCCCCGTCCGGCATCCCACCCAACTGCACACCGGCCGGGCGCCGGACCGCTTTGACGGCACCTTGTCGGTCCCCACCGCTCCCCATACGCAATCTTGACGCCGCCCGACGGGTATCGATCCGTCGATCCTGAGGTGAGCAGCGCATTGATCCCGTTAAAACGGATGCGAAAACTCCGGATCACTTGCTAATGTGAAGGCACCGAGGCCATCGGGGCCTGGGAATCACGGAAAGAACCGATACGTCATGTCCGAGACCGCCACCGCAGCAGTGACCGCCCGTGTCATCGTCGGTGTCCGCGACTCCGCGAAGGGCCGCGCGCAGCTGCGCCGGGCCGCGGCGGAGGCCCGCCGCCAGGGCGCGGAGCTGGTCCCGGTCCTCGCCTGGTCCCCCTCCGGCGGCGAGCTGCTCTACCGTGCCCGCCCCTGCCCCGAGCTGGCCCACGCCTGGGAACGCCGCGCCTGCGCGAAGCTCGACGAGGTCGTCACCGAGACCCTCGCCGCCGAGCAGCTGCCCGCCGCGGTCCGTCCCGTCACCGTCCGCGCGGAGTCCCTGGCCGAGGCCGTCACCGCCACGGCCACCGCCCCCACGGACCAGGTCTTCGCCCCGGCGGAGCGCCCCGGTCTGCTGACCCGCCTGGGCTTCTACCACCACACCCCGAACCGCGGCGTGGCCCTGGCCCACTGAGCGGGACGCCACCCGCGGATCAGCGGAACTCGCGCAGCCGCGGCGCGGCGCCCAGGCCCACCAGGGCCAGGACGCCCGCCACACAGCCCAGTTGCAGCCACAGCGCCGAGTCCGCGCGGTGCGCGCCGGTCGCGGAGGCGGCGGCGTAGGCCTTCTCGTTGATGCCGATCAACGACTGCAGGGCGGTGTCGTGGGCGTCGAAGTCCGCGTTCGAGCCGCCGGGAGCGAGGCTGGTGCAGTAGGCGATCGCATCCTCCAGCCGGCCCGAGGTGACCAGCGCGCGGATCTTGCGGTCGTCGACCTGGTACGCCTGGAAGGCCAGCAGGGTGTGCGTCGCCGCCTCGCGCTCGCCGGGGAAGGTGATGTTGCGGAACTCCCTGCCGTACTCACCGCCGAAGCCGACGTCCGAGGGGTTCTCCTTCAGCCGCGCCACCGCGGTGGCCAACGCGCTGTCGTAGGTGTCGAGCCCCGCGCCGTCCAGGGAGAGGACCTGGTCGGTGTCGGTGACGAAGTCCGCCTGGTACTGGGCCCGCCGGCCGACGTCGAGGACGTAGCGGCTCTCCGCCGCGTTCGAGTCGGCGACGATCGCGCGGGCCTGGGTCAGCGCGACGACGGAGTCGTACGCGTCCTTGCGGGCGGTGGAGAGGTCCTGGCCCTCGCCGCCGAGGAACGAGCCGGCCGTGGAGAGCAGCACGACGACCAGCACGCCGGCGGCCGCCAACGCGGGACTGACGACGCGTCGGAACCGCACCGCGAGCCAGATCTGCGTACCGACCACGGCCACCAGCAGCCCGCCGCCGAGCAGCGCGAACCAGAGTCCGGCCGTGTCCAGGCCGCGCCGCTCGTCGCCGTAACTCTGCTCGAAGGCCTGGTCGTTGGCCTGCACCAGCGAGTGTGCCGCGGGCAGCAGCTGCTGCCGCATCAGGTCGGTGGCCTGGCGGTAGTCGGCGAGGGCGGCGGGGTCCGGGTGACCGGCGGTCGCGTTCGCGTGGGAGTCCAGCTCCAGCGCGCGGGCCGCCAGGTCCTGGTAGCGGCCCATGCCGTCGAGGATCGCGGCGAGCGCGGTCTGTGCGGCGGCGTTGCCGGAGGCGTCCAGCGTGGCCTGCTGCAGGTCCCTGTCGGCGTCGGTCCGGTCGGTGGCGTACTGCTGCCGGGCGGTGGCGAGGTTCGTCGTCAGTCTGAGGTCGTCGCCGAACATCAGCTGGTTCGCGGCCTGCGCGTCCAGGTCGGTCAGCGCCTGGTAGAGCGCGCCGGCGTCGGTGACCTGCGGCGCCTCGTGCCGGGTGATCTGGTCCCAGGTGTCCCGCGCCCCCGTGGTCGTCGCGTAGAGCACCCCGCCCAGCGCCAGCGCGAGCACCGCGCACAGCGCGCTCGCCCAGCGCAGGCGCGCGGGCACGCTCAGCCGCGTCCCGGCGCGGACCCTCCCCCACCGTGGCCGCGTGGGAGGCCCCGGCTCCGGCCCCTCCCCCGAGGAGCGCTCCCCTTGTGCGCGCTCCGGCACTGCGACCCGTTCCCCCACCGTCGTCATCCCCGCCGAGCCTTCTCCCCGTCTCCGGCCTGTCGGCCTCGGGGATCACTCTGCTGGGGAACGCGAGCGCGCCGACGCGTCCTAACGCTCTCTTAGCGCTCGGCTGCCGGTTCTTGACGCCTTGTTGGCGGGAGGCGAGCCGACGCCCTACGCGGGCACGCTCTCCGGCATCGGCAGTTTCCGGCCCTCGGTCAGCAGCGTGCAGACGGGCGTGTGCGGGCGGTGGCCGCCGTGGTGGGGGTGGTCGACCCGCACGCTGATGGGCGTCGGCGGCTCGCCGGGCAGCTCCGCCTCCAGCACCGTCGTGCCGGTGCCGCGCTGGTGGTGGTAGCCGACCTCCTTCCCGTCGACGAGGAGCAGGAGGTCCTCGGTGCGCCAGGTGAACCCGGTGCGCAGGTCGAGCGAGACCGAGTGGCCGTCGATGTCGAGGTGGTAGTGGTGCCGCGTGGTCATCCTGGCCTCCCGGGCCGCCGGACGTCCCCCTCAGCTACCACGATAAGCCCGGCCCGCGGCCCCTACCCCTGGCGCTTGTGGCGCCGCCAGGCCCAGACACCGACCACGGCGATCACGATCACCGCGATTACCACGGCGGCGATCTGGCCGGCCTGCTTCTCCACCCGCTGGTAGGCCTGTCCGGCCAGGTACCCCAGCAGCGTGAAGCCGATCCCCCAGGTGATCCCGCCCAACGCGTTGAACAGCAGGAACCTGCGGTAGGGCATCTTGGAGATGCCGGCGAGGGCGGGCATGACCGCACGGAAGAAGGCGATGAACCGGCCGAAGAAGACGGCGGCGGCGCCGCGGTCCCGGATCATCTCCTGCGCCGCCCCGAGCCGGTCCTGGTGCCGGCGCAGCGGCCGGATCCCCAGGATCCGGCCCCCGAAGTGGTGGCCGATCTCGTAGCCGACGCTGTCACCCGCGATGGCGGCGACGACGACCACCAGCGCGACGGCCCAGTAGGAGACGTGCCCCTGGTTGGCCAGCACACCACCGAGGACGGCGGCGGTCTCGCCCGGGAGGACGAAGCCGATGAAGATCGCGTCCTCGAGGAAGACGAGCGCGCCCACGACCGCGTACACGACGGGCCCGGACAGGCCGGCCAACCAGTTGGTGATCGCTCCCATGGCCCCCAGTCTGCGCCATCGCGCAGGGCTCCCGGGCGGAGGCTCATGGAGTGGCGGGCATGAAGATCTTTCTGGCCGGGGCGGGCGGGGCCATCGGGCGGCGGTTGGTGCCACTGCTGCGGGACGCGGGGCACGAGGCCGTCGGTACCTCGCGGAGCGCGGAGGACGCGCGGCGGGTCCGCGCGCTGGGCGCGGGGGCCGTGGTCGTGGACGGCAAAAGGACGGGGCGCGAGGGGTGGACGGTCACCCTCGCGCCCCGTCAGCTCAAGCGGTCAGCCGTCAGCCGCGCGCCAGCGCGTCGACGAAGGCCGGGCCGTTGATCGTGCCCCAGCCGCTGGCCAGGTCGTAGCCCTTGGCGGCGGTGTAGCCGTTGACCTTGCCGAAGGAGTTGTTGCCGGTGGTCACGTCCACGATGCCGTGGCGGGCGGCGCCGGTCTCACCCATCAGGTACAGCTTCGGGTTGATCAGGCCGAGGTCGTGGCCCGCCTTCTGGTCCGCCATCGCGACGATGCCGGAGAAGATCGGGGTGGCCTCGCTGGTGCCGCCGACCAGGCCCCAGCCGTCGTTCGCCTTGTTCGGGTCGAAGGTCTGGTAGACCCAGGCCGCGCCGTTGACCGCCGCGGTCATGCTGATGTCCGGGGTGCCACGGGTGGCGCCGGTCACCTTGGCGACGCCCTTCTGGAAGGGCGGACGGGCGAAGACGCCGGACTTGCCGCCGCCGCCCGCGCCGTAGCCGTCGTTCCACACCATGTCGGCCTTGAGGCGGTTGCCGTTGTCGTCCAGCGTCAGCTGGGTGCCGCCGACGGAGGTGACCATCGGGTCGGAGGACGGCCAGGAGTTGACCTTGTACGGGTAGAGCCCGGTGGTGCTGGTGGAGTCGGTGGCGCCGTTGTCGCCGGAGGCACCGAGCACGGTCACCTTCTTGGCGAGCGCGTCATGGAATGCATAGCGCAGGTCCTGGATGGACTTCGCACCCTTGCCGTAGTCGGGGAAGGTGTTCTCGGTGGCGCCGAAGCTCTGCGAGATCACGTCGCCGATGTGGTGGTCGATCGCCCACTTCTCGGCGGACATCATCTCCGGGAAGCCGGTGGTGCCTTCGGTCTCGGAGACACCGGTCTCTATCAGGACGATCTTGGCGCCGGGGGCTATCGCGTGGGCGTACTCGACGTCCAGCGTGGTCTCGCCGGCCCAGCCGAGCTGGTCCGGGGTGCCGGTGAAGGTCGGGACGTTGCCCCACTTCTTCACCTGCACGGAGGTGTTCGGCAGGCCGAAGGTCTTGTCGAAGGTGTTCAGGTCCTTCTGGATCGTCGGCGACCCGAAGGAGTCGACGATGACGATGGTGCGGCCCTTGCCGGTGATGCCGGCCTTGTAGAGCGGGGCCAGGTTGTAGGCCTTGCGGTACTGCGTCGGGGTGTAGCAACGGATGTGGAGCTTGCTCGCCAGGCAGGCGCTGGTCGGCAGGACCGAGCTCATGCCGGAGGCGAGGAAATGACCGGCCGAGGCCGGGACCGGCTTGGGCAGCGCGGCCGACGCGGTCGCCCCGGAGGCGACGGCGGTGCCGGGCGCACCGGCGGTGAAGGCGAACAGGGCGGCTGCGCCCGCGGTGACCGCGGCAGCAGCTCGGAGGGAACGCGCACGCGCGCTGGAACGACCCATGGTTCTCCTCAGGCTCACAATGGCGTGCACGCGAGCACCGGGGGAAAAGTCTGAATACATGTCACCCCCACCCCCCCGGGCGCGGCACTGCCGCAACAGTGCGGACGATGCTGCCTCACCGATCCCGTCGGGCACCACCCCCCGACCGGGGGTTGCAACCCCGCGACGTGGTGCACCTGTGCGTTCCGTTTCCGGAGGTCACCTCGTCAGTTCCGCGTCGTCCCGGTGTCAGCTCCAGGCCGTCGCACTGTCAGGCCCCGGCCGTCGCGCCGTCAGCCGCGCTCGGTGCGAATGGCCGCTGTGGCGCAGATCACCAACAGCGCGGCGGACTCCGGCAACGCGATCAACGCACGGTCAGTTCCAGGACGGTGGACAGCGCCCAGGCCGCGAGGTACCAGCAGCCCGCGCGTCGCCGCCCCGCGGCGAACAGGGCGGCGGCGCCCGTGCCGAACCAGACGAGCTCCAGCGCCGCGCGGCCGACGCCGTGCAGCGGGTACGCCGCGCTGGGCGCGCCGAACAGCGCCCAGACCACGACCAGCAGCACCAGGGCGCCGACGGCGAGCAGGATCCGCAGCGGCCGGGCGAGCGCACTCCGGGTCAGGCCCCAGTACCCGGCGCAGCCATAGACGGCGAGTTCGAGCAGGAAGGCGAGCGTGGCGCTCACTCCACCGAGAACGGTCCCGGCGCTCATCGCACGAGCCTCAGCGCCGCAAGGGCGCTGACGACCAGTCGTGTGTTCATTGAATCTCCCCCATAATCATTCGAGCCATGAACGATATGGAGAAGCTACCATTCTGTTCCTGAGGGATGTCAAGGGCGACGACGTCAGGGCGTCCCACCCCACTGCCGCGTACACAGGACAGTCGACTAGGCTCACCGAACTCATATGGAACGCCTAACGAGCTGTGGAGGACGTGCGCGTATGCGGCTCACGGTGATCGGCACCGGCTATCTCGGGGCCACGCACGCGGCGTGCATGGCGGAACTCGGGCACGAGGTCCTCGGCGTCGACGTCGAACCGGACCGGATCGCCGCGCTCCGCTCCGGCCGACTCCCCTTCTACGAGCCGGGCCTGGACGAGCTGGTGGCCAAGCACGTGGCCTCCGGCCGCCTGCGGTTCTCCACCTCCTACCAGGAGGCGGCGGACTTCGCCGACGTGCACTTCTCCTGTGTCGGCACCCCGCAGCGCGCCGACGGCAACGGCGCGGACCTGCGCTACGTCGACGCCGTCGTGGAGACCCTCGCGCCGTTCCTGACACGCCCGGCGCTCATCGTCGGCAAGTCCACCGTCCCGGTCGGCACCGCCGCGCGTCTCGCCGCCCGGATCGCCGAACTGGCCCCGGCCGGCGCCGCGGCCCGGCTCGCCTGGAACCCCGAATTCCTGCGCGAGGGCTACGCGGTGGCGGACACCCTGCACCCGGACCGGCTGGTCTTCGGCATCGACCCGGCCGCGCCGGAGACCGAGGCCGTACTGCGCGAGGTCTACGCGACGCCGCTCGCCGAGGGCGTGCCCGCCGTGGTGACCGACTTCCCCACCGCCGAGTTGGTGAAGACCGCCGCCAACGCCTTCCTGGCCACCAAGATCTCCTTCATCAACGCGATGGCCGAGGTCTGCGAGGCGAGCGACGCGGACGTCACCCAGCTCTCCCGCGCGCTCTCCTACGACGAGCGCATCGGCGGCCGGTTCCTGGGCGCGGGCGTGGGCTTCGGCGGCGGCTGCCTGCCCAAGGACATCCGCGCGTTCCGGGCGCGGGCCGAGGAGTTGGGTGTCGGTCCGGCCCTGGCCTTCCTGGGCGAGGTCGACGCGATCAACCTGCGCCGGCGCGAGCGGGTGCCGGCGCTCGCGGAGGAGCTGTGCGGGGGCGACCTCACCGGACGCCGGGTGGCCGTCTGGGGTGCGGCGTTCAAGCCCGAGTCGGACGACATCCGCGACTCACCCGCGCTGGACGTCGCCTCCCGGCTGCGTCGCCGCGGCGCGCTGGTGAGCGTCTACGACCCCAAGGCGATGGACAACGCCCGCAAGCTGCACCCGGAACTCGACTACGCCACCGGCGCGCTGGAGGCCGCCCAGGACGCGGAGCTGGTGGTCCACCTGACCGAGTGGGCCGAGTTCCGCGCCCTGGACCCGCGGGCCGTGGCCGGGGTCGTGCAGACGCCGCGGCTGATCGACGGCCGCAACGTGCTCGACGTGGCGGCCTGGCGGGCGGCCGGCTGGAGCGTGCGCTCGCTCGGCCGCCCGTGACCGGGCCGGCGGCGGCTCAGCTGTTCTGCTCGATCTTCAGCAGCGAGCTGAGCACGTAGCTCTCGGCGGCGTGCCCGGCCGCACCGGACAGCGCGTCAGGCTTGCTGGCCGAGGCACCCGTCAGCCCGGACTCCGAGACGTACAGGAAGCGGTCGCTCACCGCGTGCGTCACCTGGCAGCCGGCCTTGCCGACGCAGAACGAGTCGACGTTGCCGCCGTAGAGCGGGGTCACCTTGCCGGTGAAGGCGCTCGCGGCGGCCTGGGCGTCGGCCTTGCTGTGGAAGACCACCACCGCGACGGTGACCGCGTGGTTGCCGTTGTTGTAGGTGCCGCGCAGCACCTGGGCGCAGCCGTTCTTGGTGAGCACCGAGCCGAGACCGTCCATGCTGGCCTTCCAGCACGTGTCGTTGTTGTCGTCCGCGGTGCGGGTGAAGGTCTTGCCGTCCGCGGTCAGCGTCGTCTTGGCGAAGACGTCGGCGGGCGCCAGCGGCGGGGTGTGCGTGGCCGAGGGCGAGGCGGAGGGCGAGGCCGGAGCACTGCTCGTGGAGGCGACGGGCGTCGGCGTGGTGGAGGGCCCGGCGTTCGTGTGGTTCTTGGAGCCGGAGAGCCCGAACCAGACCACACCCCCGATCACGGCCAGGCCCGCGACCAGCGCGGCGGAGATGACGACGGTGCGCTTGCGCTTGCCCGTGCGCTCGTAGTCGTCGGCCATGCTCGCCCAGTCGGGCTCCTGCGAGCCGCCGCCAGGCCCGCCAGGGCCGCCGCCGAACGCGGACGCGGGCTGCGTGGGCTGCTGCGCGTACATCTGCTGCTGCACCGGGGGCTGCTGAGCCTGCTGGGCCTGCTGGGCCTGCTGGGGCTGCTGGGGCTGCTGGGGCTGCTGCGGGTAGCCGTAACCGGGCGCGGGGTACTGCTGCTGCTGCTGAGGTATCTGCTGCTGCGGTGTGGGCTGCTGGTACTGCTGCGGCTGGGGCTGCTGGGGCTGGGGTTGAGCCTGGGGAGCAGGCTGCGGCGGCACCGGCTGCTGCTGCTGCGGGTAGAGCCGCGGATCCGGCGGAGAGGCAGAGCCTGACGAGGCTTCGGACATGGCGGTTCCTCCATCGATGACGTTCGGTGCCAGGACGAGTCTGACCGATGCCGGCCTGGAAGGGGGTGCCCGGGGAGCAATCCACCGTCGGACGGAACTCGAGGAGATGTCCCCTCCCACCAAGTTCCTTACAAAATCATGCCTTATTCATTCATCACCGATGCATAACAGTTCGTCGAAGGCCTTTTGGTCTGCACGGATTTGTCCAGATTTGACATGCGTCACCGTCATACCATCTCTGTTGCTGCCGCTTCGCGGCCCTTTTGGATCGATGCGGTGAGCCGCAGGCAAGAACGGGTGGACATGCTGGCCTTCCTGCTCGAACTCGGCAGGTGGTGGACCGACGGGTCGGTCTATCCGTTTGCCGTGTTCATGGCACTGATCTGGTTCCTCTGGGTCGTCAGGATCGCCCTGGCCCGTCGGTACAAGCCCTGGAAGCGGCCGTGGACCGCCACCACGTCGGTGATCATCCCGGTGGTCGACGAACCGGAGGAGCTCTTCCGCGACGTGCTGCGGCGCATCATGGTGCAGCGGCCGACCGAGATCATCGTGGTCATCAACGGACGCCGCAACCCTGTGCTGGAGAAGATCTGCGCGGATATCGGCATCCACTGGGTGTGGACCGAAATCCCGGGCAAGCGCAACGCGTTGAAGATCGGCCTGGAGGAGTCCTCCGGCGAGATAGCCGTGCTGGTGGATTCCGACACCATCTGGACCGACAACACGCTCAGCGAGTTGATCAAGCCGTTCCGCGATCCCGAGGTCGGCGGCGTGACCACCCGTCAGCGCATACTCGAGCCGAGCCGCGCCGTGCTGACCCGCTGGGCGGACTGGCTGGAGAGCGTCCGCTGCCAGTACTCGATGCCGGCCATGAGCGTGCTCGGCACCGTCGGCTGCCTGCCCGGCCGCACCATCGCCTTTCGCAGCAGCATTCTCTTCGACTGCCTCGACGACTTCCTCTCCGAGAAGTTCCTCGGCGTCTTCCTCGAGGTGAGCGACGACCGGACGCTGACCAACTACACGTTGAAGCGCGGATATCGGACGGTCTACCAGTCCACGTCCCTGGTCTACACCGACGCGCCGCTGCAGCTCACCAAGCTCGCCAAGCAGCAGTACCGCTGGGCCCGCGGCTCGCAGTACAACACCCTGCGCATGCTGCCCTGGATGCTGCGGAACGCGAAGATGCTCTGCCTCTTCTACCTGACGGACATCGCCGTGCCGTTCGTGCTGCTCGGCACCTTCGGCTCCTGGGTGGCGGCCGCGTTCCACCAGGCGCGCCCCGGCATCTACAACGCGCTGCCGCTGCCCGGTGATCCGACCCGGTCCCTGGTGCTGGTGATCGTGCTGGCCGCGGTGATGTCGCTGCTGTCCATCGCCATCCGGTTCGGGCGCCACTTCGCCTACCGGCCGCAGGACCTGCTGTTCCTGCCCACATTCATGATCATCAACACCCTGCTGCTGCTCCCGGTGCGGCTGCTCGGTTTCTTCCGCTGCGCGCACAACGCGAGTTGGGGCACCCGGAAGGACAGCTTCGCCGGTGAGAAGAGCCGCAGCCCGCTCGTTCTCGTGCCCTATCTGATCGGAGCCATGATGCTGGCGGGTTCGGTGATGATGAGTGTCTAGGTCGGACCAACGACGGGTCCGCCGCCTGCACTGGTGGAACCGCGGCAGCGGGATCCGGCTGCGGGTCTGGATGGTCGTCAACGTGCTGCTGCTCAGCACGATCAGCTACGGGGTCTACGCCGCCGTCCAGTCCAAGGCCCAGGGGGCGCCCTTCGCCGGCCTGGGCGTCGCGCCCAGCGCCCCCGGCCTGCTCTCGGGTCTCGGCAGTGGCGGCAAGAAGAAGCCGGCCGCCACCGTTCCGGACAAGTCGCTCTTCCTGGACCCGAAGGGCGTCTACTTCGGCGCGGCCACCCCCGGCGCGCCCTACAGCTCCGGTGAGGTCTCCGAGGTGGCCGCCGCGGCCGGCGGGGTGCGCCCGACCATGACGGAGTTCTTCGTCAACTGGACCCAGGACTTCCGGCCCGCCATGATCACCTCCGCCTACGACCACGGCACCCTGCCGGTGATCTCCTGGGAGCCCTGGGCGGGCGGCCAGGAGAACAACCTCGGCGGCGGCCAGACCCCGGCGGACCAGACGAACCAGCCCAAGTACCGGCTGGCCAACATCATCGACGGCTCCTTCGACTCCTACATCACCGCGTTCGCCCAGGGCGTCGCCGCCGCCAAGTGGCCGGTCGCGCTGCGCTTCGCGCACGAGATGAACGGCACCTGGTACCCGTGGTCGGAGAAGGCCAACGGCAACAAGGCCGGCCAGTACGTCGCCGCCTGGCGGCACGTCCACGACCTCTTCCAGAAGGCCGGGGCCACCAACGTCATCTGGGTGTGGAGCCCGAACATCGTCCGCCCGGTGCCGCACACCAAGCTCAGCACCCTCTACCCCGGGGACGCCTACGTCGACTGGGTCGGCCTGACCGGCTACGGTGTCCGCGAGGCCAGCCCCGCGGACACTTTCGACCCGACGCTGCGTCAGGTCCGGACGTTGACCAAGAAGCCGATGCTGATCACCGAGACCGGCGCGCAGCCCGACAAGGACAAGGTCTCCTGGGTGCGCTCCTTCTTCCCGTGGCTCGAGCAGAACCACGACATCGTCGGCTTCGTGTGGACCGAGAAGACCAAGACCACCGGGGCCCTCGCGGACTGGCGTTTCGACGGCGACGCCCAGAGCCAGGACGCGTTCCAGACCGGCATCAGCACGGCGCCGCTGGTGACCGGGCTCGGCGTCACCGAACCTTCGAGCGGGAGCACCCCATGACCCCCGAGCCCGGCCCAGACGGCGACGAGTCCGGCTGGTTCACCCGCTCCCGCCCCGAGCCGGACCCGCAGAACCCGATCCCGCACCAGCAGCAGCGCCCCGAGCCGCAGCCGTACCGCCCCCAACCGCTGCCCGAGTACGGCGGATACGGCGAGAACGGCCAGCACGGCCACTACGCCGCCGCCGAGCCGGACCGCGGCGGCGCCACGCTGCTCCAGGAGGAGGCTGCGGGCGGCGCCGGCGCCGACGACGACGAGCAGTACATGTGGACGCACCCGGACGAGGAGCCCCGCTACCCCGTCACCGAGGCGGAGCCGCAGGCAGACCCGTTCGAGGAGGACCACGCCGAGGAGGAGGGCGCCGGCCGCGGCGCCCGCGCGCTGCGCACCGCGGCGCTGCTGCTGGTGCCCTCGGTGGTCACCCTCGTGGTCGCCGGCTACCAGCTGGGGCAGCGTCAGCTCTGGCAGGACGAGTCGGCGTCCTGGTGGGCGGCCACCCTCTCCTGGTCCCAACTGCTGCACCTGCTCGGCAACATCGACATCGTGCTGGCGCCGTACTACGCGCTGATGCACCTGTGGGTCTCCGTCGCCGGCACCTCCGCGGTGGCGCTGCGGGTGCCCTCGCTGGCGGCCATGTGCCTGTCGGCGGGACTGCTCGGACTGCTCGGCCGCCGGATGTTCAACGCCCGGGTGGGCCTGGTCGCCGGTCTGCTCTTCGCGATGCTCCCGGTCACCAGCCGCTACGGGCAGGAGGCGCGTCCCTACGCCCTCACCGTGCTCGCGGTGCTGGCGGCGACGCTGCTGCTCTACCGCGCCCTCGACGACCCGCGCGCCGACCGCTGGGGCGGCTACGCCCTCTCGCTGCCGTTCACCGGCATGTTCCATCTGGTCGCGGCGCTGGTCCTGGCGGCGCACCTGGTGCTGGTGCTGGTGGTGGCCAGGAAGCGCTGGGGCGCGTGGGCGGCGGTGGTCGGCTTCTGCGCCGTCCCGGTGCTGCTGATCGCGCTGCTCGGGCACACCCAGTCCGCGCAGGTCTCCTGGATCTCCACGGACCTGAAGAGCCTGCCGCAGTTCCCGGGCCAGTTCTTCCAGTCCACGCAGGGCATGTACGTCGTCGTCGGCGCGGCGCTGCTGGGCCTGTTCTTCGCGCGGCGGTACGCGTTCGTGCTGCTGACCTGGACGCTGGTGCCCCCGGTGCTGCTGTTCGCGTCGCGCTCGATGCTGAACCTGTTCCTGCCGCGGTACCTGCTCTTCACGCTGCCGGCCTGGGCGCTGCTCGGCGCCGTCGGCATCTGCGGCCTGGCCGGGCTGCTCGGTCCGCGCCGCAAGGGGGTGGCCGTACGGCAGTTGGTCGCGGGCGTCGCCGTGGTCGCGGCGCTCGTCGCGGTCTCCCTGCCGGACCAGCGCACGGTCCGGGCCAACCCGCTGGCGGGTCAGCCCGACTTCCAGAGCGCGGCCGGCTGGCTGCTCGGTCAGCAGCGGCCCGGCGACGGGATCGCCTTCGCGGGCACCCGCGGCGTGCCGATCCGCACCATGGCCTACAACATGCGCGGGTCGAGCCTGCAGCCCAAGGACGTGTTCCTGGCGGAGTCCCCGGCCGACTCGGGCACCTACGAGGGCAAGCCGTGCGTGGTGCCGTCGACCTGCGCGGCCGGCGTCCAGCGGATCTGGCTGATCTCGACGTCGACCACCGCGTCCTTCTACGACGGGCTGCCGACCAAGCAGCAGATGGTGCTGACGCAGCAGTTCAAGGTGGTGTCCGAGCAGCGCTTCGTCGGTCAGCTGCGCGTGGTGCTGCTGGAGCGCCGCCCGCCGGCCACGCCGTCGCTGCCGGTGAAGAAGCCCCACACCAAGGCCAAGCACTGAGCCACGGTGGGCCGTGCTGCCGTTCTCAGCCGCTCGCGGTGGGTGAGGGCGGCAGCACCGAGGCCACCGGCCAACGACGCAGCGTCAGTCCGGCCAGCCCCGACCGGAACGCGGTCTGGGTGGCCGGGTCGACGGTGAACCGGTAGTCGTGCCAGGCGCCTTCGGCGACGCTGTGCTGGAACCAGACGAAGCCGATCACCTGCGGATGCCGGTGCAGCCAGCTGAACAGACTGGCCGTCCACCCGGGCTGCTCGGCGCCCGGCTGGGCCCCGGTCTCGGCGATCAGGATCGGCTTCCGGGTGAGCTGCAACAGCTGCACCACCGTCGGGTCCAGCACCTCGCCCGCGGTCTTCTCCCCGAAGCCGTAAGCGTCGACGCCGACCATGTCCACGTAGTCCACGCCCGGGAAGTACGGCTCCACCGACTGCTCCGGCGTGCCCCGCACCGTGTTCGGGCTCCACAGCCAGATCGCGTTGGTGACCCCGGCGTTGGCGAACACGTCGTGCGCGTGGCGCCAGGCCTTCACGAAGTCGCCCGGCGCGTTCCCGCTGTTCTGCTCCGACCAGGGGTACCAGTTGCCGTTCATCTCGTGCGCGAAGCGGATGATGACGGGCAGTCCGACCGCTTTCACGGCGAGGGCGTACTGGGTGATGTAGCTGTCGAACGAGCCGTTCGCGATCCGCTTCAGCGCGTACTCGGGCTGGTCCGTCGCCTTCGACTGCGACGCGGGCTCCCAGGTCAGCAGCGGCACCGCGCCCTCGTCCCAACTCTCGCGCACCGCGTCGGGATCGAACGGCTCGGTCCAGTTGCGGAAGTACTCCAGGATCGTCGGATGCTGCCCGGCCGCGGCCACGACACTCGCCGTCTCCTGCGGCTGCGGCGAACCGACGGTGCTCACCCCGAAGTAGTCCCCGTCGGGGTTCAGCAACTGCGTCGTGGTTGGCACGTTCGGCGTCGGCGCCGCACTGGCCCGCCCCGTCGGCCTGACCCAACTCCCGGGCGCCCCCCGCCCCACCCCGTCCGCGGACTCCCCACAACCGGCCGCGCAGAGCACGAGCAGCAGCGCGAGCAGGGCTGCACGGGTGGTGCGCAAGAGAAAACCCCCAGGGAACTTCCGGTTCGCCGGGGAGTCTATCCGCCCGCACACACGAACGACCCGTACGCCTCACGAGTGGCCGGCCAAGGGCGCCAGGAGCCTGGGAACGACGAAGGCCCAGGGTGGGGATCATGTCCCTGACCTGGGCCTTTACCTGTGGAGCGGGCGACGAGAATCGAACTCGCGCTCTAAGCTTGGGAAGCTCATGTTCTACCATTAAACTACGCCCGCCTGATCACCCGTCAGAGACGGTCGATCCATTCTCACTCTACCCCATCGTGCGCCTCACGTGCAGCGGTGGTGTGCCCGTGCGGCGTGGGCGTACTGTGACGCGCGGATGGCCGGGGTAGGAGTCAGGGCCGGGGTCGGCGAGCCTGTGGGCGGTATGTCCGGAAGATCCCCTAATGTGGCAGGGCTGGCCTACGGCGTTGGGGAGAGGATGCAATGGAGCGCACTGTCGTCCGTTGTGCCGAAGGGCACCTGTTCAGCACCGGGAGTTTCCCGCTTCAGAATCTGCGACCCGCACGGATCGGCCCAGGCCGACTGATGCGGTGTCCTCAGTGCGCACGGCTGCGCAGCGCCGTGCCCGCGGATCTGGCGGTGCTGTCGACGGAGCAGATCACGCGGGCGCTGCGGCGGGAGGCTGCAGACTTCCTCGCGTAGCGCGGAAAAAGAGTGACCGAGCCTCGCGTAGCGCGGAAAAGAGTGACCGAGCCTCGCGTAGCGATCACGCACACGCAGGGTGGAAGTGGACGGACCCCCGCGCCGGATTGGGCGGGGGTCCTGCCATGCACGTAGTCTCGACCCGTGCTGCTCTCAGACAAGGACATCCGGAGCGAGATCGAGTCCGGTCGCGTGGTCATCGACCCGTTCGACCCGGAGATGATCCAGCCGTCCAGCATCGACGTGCGTCTCGACCGGTTCTTCCGGGTCTTCGAGAACCACAAGTACCCCCACATCGACCCGGCGGTCGAGCAGCCCGACCTGACCCGGCTCGTCGAGCCGGACGGGGACGACCCGTTCATCCTGCACCCGGGTGAGTTCGCGCTGGCCTCCACCTACGAGGTGGTGACCCTGCCGACGGACATCGCCTCCCGTCTGGAGGGCAAGTCCAGCCTCGGCCGGCTCGGCCTGCTGACGCACTCCACCGCCGGCTTCATCGACCCCGGGTTCAGCGGCCACGTGACGTTGGAGCTGTCGAACGTCGCCACGCTGCCGATCAAGCTCTACCCGGGCATGAAGATCGGCCAGTTGTGCATGTTCCGGCTGACCTCGCCGGCCGAGTTCCCGTACGGGTCCGAGCGCTACGGTTCGCGCTACCTCGGCCAGCGTGGTCCGACGCCTTCCCGGTCCTACCTGAACTTCCACCGGACCAAGATCTAGGACAACCTAGGCGCGCTTCGGCGTGGTGGTGACGGTCAGCTCGCTGCCGTCCTCGGACAGGCGCAGTTCCGCGCCGAGCGCGGCCAGCTCGCCGAGGTGGTGCAGGTGGGTGCCGCCGCAGAAGATCGAGGCGTGGCCCTCGGGCAGCTCCGCGTGCCACTCGCGGCGCGCGGTGAGCTCGGGGCCCGGGGCCTCGATGCGGACCGCGGAGTCCGCGGCGACCCAGGCGGCCAGGCGGGCGTTGACGGCGTCGGTGATCGCCGGGAGGTCCTCGGCCAGGCCGTCGGCCGTGAAGCCCTTCTTCCGCAGCGACTTGCCGATCCGGTAGACGTCGTAGCTCGCGGCGGCGTCCATCCGCGAGGTGTCCATCGCGAGCGAGTCGAAGTCCGGGTTGCCGTGCGAGTCGGCGCGGCCCGGGTCCTTGCGCCAGCGCGACGCCAGCGCCGCGTTGAGGGCCAGCGCCAGCAGGTGGCAGCCGGTGTGGGAGGCGCTCAGCGCCGCCCGGCGGTCGGCGTCGACGAGCAGCTCGACCTCCTCGCCCACCGCGACCGGCTCGGCGACCACGTGGACGACCAGCCAGGCCCACTCGGCGTCGCCGCGCCGCACGGGGATGTCCGCGCCGAGCGCGAACTCGCCCTCGGGGCCGACGGCGCCGGTGACGCAGTCGAGCACGGCCCGGCCGCCCAGCGTGCCGGTGTCGGCGGGCTGGTCGGGCCAGGTGTGGTCGAGCGGGTGGAACGGCGTGCGCTCGACGACGACGCCGTGGCGGCCGTCGGGCAGCGGCAGACAGGCCACGACCGCGGACCGGTCCGCGACGCCTCCGGCGGGGAAGGTCACCTGGGTGGAGACGGCGGGAAGGGACGGCGCGGTCATGAGCGGGCTCCGTTGCACGGTCGGGTGGGCACGGTCGGAACGACACGGTCGGGGTCGCCGCCGTGCGATCGAACGATCGAGGGTCTGCCGACCATTGAACAACAAACCGGGCAGCGCGGGCTCAGCCCAGGGTCGGCAGCTTGATCAGCACCAGCAGCATGATCAGCTGCAGCGCGCCGGCCGTCAGTGCCTTGCCCCACGGCAGGTCGTGCAACTGCCGCACCATCGCGGCCAGCAGCCAGGCGCACAGCGCCCAGGTCGCCCAGCCCAGCGTCTGCACCACCGCGTTGCCCGCCGGCAGGAACAGGGCCAGCACCAGACGCGGCGCGTCCGTCAGCCAGGAGATCAGCATGGCCAGGGTGACGGTCGGCGCGTAGGCGCCGTCGCCGCCGAGGCGGCGGGCCAGGGCGTGGGTGACCGAGCCGAGCATCAGCCCGCACAGCACGAAGCCGGCGGCGCTGCTCAGCAGGATGGTGAGGGCGATGGCGAAGGTCGAGTGCATCACCTGGTCGCTGGTGCTGCCGAAGGCCAGGCCGGCCACCAAGCCGTAGACCGCGGAGACGACCAGCGCCGGGCCCCAGGCGTGGTGGGTGCGCATCTGCGCGAAGGTGCGCGTGGGCTGCCGCAGGATGCCGCGCAGCAGCTCGCGCCACGGCAGCCGCTCGGAGCCGACCTGCGGGTGAGGCTGGCCCGCCCGGTAGACGGCGACGTGCTCGTCCCGGTCGTCACCCTCGCCGTAGCCGCCGCCGCGACCCGCCTGACCGTACGGGCCGTAGCCGTCGTAGCCCGCGGCGGGCATCTCCGGCACGGTGAACGCGCGGGTGTGACCGGGCTCGTCGGCCGGGTCGACCGCGACCGGGCGCGGAGCCGTGACCTGCTCGGCCTGCTGCCCCCGCGCTCCCCCGCCGAACTTCATTCCTCGTAGACGCACAACCCGACGGTACCCGCCCGTGCCACCCTCGAACGATCTTGTGATCACCCGGAACAGAGCTGTGACACGTGCGGAACGATCTCCCGGAGCGTCCTAGCTCACCAACCAGGAGTGCGCCGGGGCCACGCCCGACCTGTCGTGGACGGCGCCCGCCACCTGGGCCGCGGTCAGCGTCCTGGTCCAGATCTGGACGTGCGCGACGGCGCCGTCCCAGCTGTCCGTCCAGCCGTTCCGGTAGCGGGTCCGGCCCAGCTGCAGCGCGCCGCCGTTCTGCCAGATGCCCGCCGCGGGGCTGGTCCCCGCGAGCTTGCCGTCCACGTAGAGGGCGACGCTGTGGTGGACCGCGTCGTAGCTGCCGGTCAGGTGGACCCAGGTGTCGAGCTTCGCCTCGCCGCTGCTGTCGGCGGCGCGCACGTAGGAGTCGGAATTCCCGGCCCGCGTCTGGACCTTGAAGACCCAGCCGTGGTGGCCGGGCCAGTAGTCGCGGCCGAGTGCGAAGGCGTAGTAGCCGCCGTCGCCCTGACTGACCGCGATGGACCCGCCCTGGGGCTGCTTCAACAGCACCCAGGCGGAGACGGTGAAACCGTGGGCGGTGTCCACCACAGGTCCCGGGGCGGACGCGTAGCCGTTCGCGGAGCCGTCCAGCCAGAGCACCTTGCTGCCGTTGCCGGGACGCACCTGCGCACCGCTCCCGTACGTCAGCGACACCCCGCCGACGGAGTCGGCGAGGACGGCCGAGGCGGGGGAGGCGCTCGCCGACGCCGAGGGCGATGCCGCCGCCGAGCTGGAGGCGCCGGTCGGCGCCGGCGAGGACGACGCGGCGGGCGTGTTGCCGCCACCGCCGTCCACGACCTTCATGCCGACCCCACCGGCCACCGCGCCCAGCAGGAACGCCCCGCCGATCGCGCCGATCAGACGCACCCGGTTGCGGCGCTGCTCCTCGTCGTGCCGGTCCGCGAGCGCGTTCCAGTCCGGCTCGGGTGGACGGATCGGGGAGGGAGGTTGGTAGCCGCCGTAACTCATGCGGGCGAGCCTAACCACCCTCCCCGAACACCAGGACGGCGGCCGGTCAGGCGACCAGCCACGCGTGCGCGGCGCGGACCCGGCGCGGGCCGCCGTACTTCTTGATCTCCGCGATCTGAGCCGGGGTCAGCGCCTGGTTCCACACCTGGACGTGGCCGATCAGGCCGCTCCACGGGTTGTCCCAGGTGTTGGCCGCGCGCTGGCCGTCACGTGAGACGCCGAGCACCAGGCCGCCGGGGTTGGTGGTGACGTTCGGCGCGTAGTGCGAGGCCGCCAGGACGCCATCGACGTAGAGGTACGCGCGGTGGGCGGTCGGGTTCCAGATGCCGGTCAGCAGCGCCCAGGTGTTCGACGCGTGGAACCGGGCCGGGGCGTAGGCGGTGTACTGACCGCCCACCTGGCCGTCGACCTTGAAGCTCCACAGCGCCGGACCGCCGGGGTGCACGCGGAGACGGTGAAGGCGTGCTTGATGTTCACCGCCGCCGTGGCCGACTGGGCGGTGGCGTAGGCGCCCGGGTGCGTGTTCAGCACCCAGCCGCCCTTGATGTGCGCGATGGCGCCCTTCGGGCCGCTGACGGTCAGCCGCAGGTGTCCGGTGGCGTCGGCGAGCTCGGTTCGGGTGGCCCGGAACGGTCGGGCCACCGCTGTGCGGCGCCGGTGGTGGCGCCGGCCGTGGCGGACGCCGAGGGAGCCACGGCGGCCACGCCGCCGGCCAGGGCTGCCAAACGCTGACGGCCCACCAGATCCCGGGATCCGGTGGGCCGTCGGGGCGTTCAGGCGCAGGCTCAGGACGAGACCGGCTCCGGCTCCTCGGCCGGGGCCTCCGGCGCGGCCGGGTCGGCCTTGACCGACTCCAGCAGCAGCTGGGCGACGTCCACGACGCGCAGCGACTCCTTGGCCGCGCCCTCGTTCTTCTTGCCGTTGACCGAGTCGGAGAGCATCACCAGGCAGAACGGGCAGGCGGTGGAGACGATGTCGGGGTTGAGCGACAGCGCCTCGTCCACGCGCTCGGTGTTGATGCGCTTGCCGATCCGCTCCTCCATCCACATCCGCGCGCCACCGGCGCCGCAGCAGAAGCCCCGCTCCTTGTGGCGGTGCATCTCCTCGTTGCGGAGCCCGGGGACCTTCTCGATGATCTCGCGCGGCGGCGTGTAGACCTTGTTGTGGCGGCCCAGGTAGCACGGGTCGTGGTAGGTGATCAGACCCTCGACCGGGTTGACCGGCAGCAGCTTGCCCTCGTCGATCAGGTGCTGCAGCAGCTGGGTGTGGTGGATGACCTCGAAGTGGCCGCCCAGCTGCGGGTACTCGTTGGCGAGGGTGTTGAAGCAGTGCGGGCAGGTGGCGACGATCCGCTTGACCGGAGCATCCTCCAGGGCCGCGTTCAGCGTCTCGACGTTCTGCGCGCCGAGCATCTGGAACAGGAACTCGTTGCCCAGGCGGCGCGGGGAGTCACCGGTGCAGGTCTCCTCCTTGCCGAGGATCGCGAACTTGACGCCCGCGGTGTGCAGCAGCTCGGCGAAGGCCTTGGTGGTCTTCTTGGCCCGGTCCTCGAGGGCGCCGGCGCAGCCGACCCAGTACAGGTACTCGACCTCGGCGGGCTCGATGTCCTCACCGATGATCGGCACCTCGATGCCGGTCTCCTTCTTGAGCTCCTTGACCCAGTCCAGGCGTGCCTTGGTGGCCAGACCCCACGGGTTGCCCTTGTTCTCCAGGTTCTTGAGCATCGTCCCGGCCTCGGTCGGGAAGTTGCTCTCGATCATCACCTGGTAGCGGCGCATGTCGACGATGTGGTCGATGTGCTCGATGTCCACCGGGCACTGCTCGACGCAGGCGCCGCAGGTGGTGCAGGACCACAGCACGTCCGGGTCGATGACGCCGCCCTCTTCGGCGGTGCCGATCAGCGGGCGCTCGGCCTCGGCAGCGGCGGCGGCCGGGACGTCGGACTTGTCCTCGCCGGCGAGCAGGTACGGGGCCTTGTTGTAGGCGTGGTCCCGCAGGCTCATGATCAGCAGCTTGGGCGACAGCGGCTTGCCGGTGTTCCAGGCCGGGCACTGCGACTGGCAGCGACCGCACTCGGTGCAGGTGGAGAAGTCGAGGATGCCCTTCCAGGAGAACTCCTCGACCTGGGAGACACCGAAGACGGCGTCGTCCGCCGGGTCCTCGAAGTCGATCGGCTGACCACCGGAGTGCATCGGCAGCAGCGCGCCGAGCGCGACCTCGCCCTTGGCGTTGCGCTTGAACCAGATGTTCGGGAAGGCGAGGAAGCGGTGCCAGGCCACGCCCATGTCGGTCTTGAGCGAGACCGTGATCATCCAGATGAAGGAGGTCGCGATCTTGATCATCGCGAAGAGGTAGGTCAGGTTCTGCAGCGTGGAGACGCTGAGGCCCTTGAGCGCGGCGACCAGCGGGTAGGTGAGGAAGTACTCGGCCTGGTAGTGGTCCACGTGGTGCAGCGCACCCTCCAGGGAGTGGAGGGTGTAGATGCAGAGGCCGATGATCAGGATGACGGTCTCGACGAAGTACGCCTGGCCGAAGTTGGAGCCCGCGAACCGGGACTTGCGGCCCGGACGGCGCGGGTGGCTCAGCTGCCGGATCACGATCAGCGTCAGGATGCCCAGCGTCGTCATCACGCCGATGAAGTCGACGAACGCGCCGTAGATCTGCCAGTCCCCGATGACCGGCAGCAGCCAGTCGGCCTGGAAGAGCTGACCGAAGGCGTTGACGATGGTCAGGAACAGCGTGAAGAAGCCGACCGCCACGAACCAGTGGGCGAAGCCGACGATGCCCCACTTGTTCATGCGCGTGTGACCGAAGAACTCGCGGGCGACGGTGACCGTGCGGTCCTTCCAGTCGTTGGTGCGCGAGCCGGCGGGCACGTTCTGACCGAGCCGGACGAAGCCGTAGATCACAAGGAACGCGCGCGCGAAGAGCGCCACGCCGACCACGGCCAGGACCAGCGACACGATGATCGCGGCGATTTGCATGCGGGCTCCTCAAAGGACCACGGAGCGACAACTACCCAGCAGTAACTTATCTCAGTTCAAGCTGAGCGTAGCGATTCACGTACCCAATCCCCAGTCGAACCAGAGGTGACATAGCGCACCACCGCCCATGCGGCGTAGGGGCGACATAAAGTTGAGCCAGCCTCGCTCATGTCTGTTGACGAACGCCGAGGCTTCGGGCACTCTTGAGTCTGTTCAGCTCAACTTCCTCTCTTGGAGGGTTCCACGATGGCTCGTGCGGTCGGAATCGACCTCGGTACGACGAACTCTGTCGTCAGCGTCCTCGAAGGCGGTGAGCCCACCGTCATCACCAACGCCGAGGGCGCCCGGACCACACCGTCCGTCGTCGCCTTCGCGAAGAACGGCGAGGTTCTCGTCGGCGAGGTCGCCAAGCGACAGGCGGTCACCAACGTTGACCGCACCATCCGGTCCGTGAAGCGCCACATGGGCACCGACTGGAAGATCAACCTCGACGGCAAGGACTTCACGCCGCAGCAGATCTCGGCCTTCGTGCTGCAGAAGCTGAAGCGCGACGCCGAGTCCTACCTGGGCGAGAAGGTCACCGACGCGGTCATCACCGTGCCGGCCTACTTCAACGACTCCGAGCGTCAGGCGACGAAGGAGGCCGGTGAGATCGCGGGCCTCAACGTCCTGCGCATCGTCAACGAGCCGACCGCCGCCGCCCTGGCCTACGGTCTCGACAAGGACGACCAGACCATTCTGGTCTTCGACCTCGGTGGTGGCACCTTCGACGTGTCGCTGCTGGAGATCGGCGACGGCGTCGTCGAGGTCAAGGCGACCAACGGTGACAACCACCTCGGTGGTGACGACTGGGACCAGCGCGTCGTCGACCACCTGGTCAAGCAGTTCCAGAACGGCCACGGCGTCGACCTGTCCAAGGACAAGATGGCGCTGCAGCGTCTGCGCGAGGCGGCCGAGAAGGCCAAGATCGAGCTCTCCTCCTCCAGCGAGACCACGATCAACCTGCCCTACATCACGGCCTCCGCCGAGGGCCCGCTGCACCTGGACGAGAAGCTCTCCCGCTCCCAGTTCCAGCAGCTGACCTCGGACCTGCTGGACCGCTGCAAGACCCCGTTCCACAACGTCATCAAGGACGCCGGCATCGCGCTGTCCGAGATCGACCACGTGGTCATGGTCGGTGGCTCCACCCGTATGCCGGCCGTCGCCGAGCTCGTCCGCGAGCTGACCGGCGGCAAGGAGCCCAACAAGGGCGTCAACCCGGACGAGGTCGTCGCCATCGGCGCGTCCCTCCAGGCCGGTGTCCTCAAGGGCGAGGTCAAGGACGTCCTGCTGCTCGACGTCACCCCGCTGTCCCTCGGCATCGAGACCAAGGGCGGCATCATGACCAAGCTGATCGAGCGCAACACCACGATCCCGACCAAGCGCTCCGAGATCTTCACCACGGCCGAGGACAACCAGCCGTCCGTGCAGATCCAGGTCTACCAGGGCGAGCGCGAGATCGCGGCGTACAACAAGAAGCTCGGCATGTTCGAGCTGACCGGTCTGCCGCCGGCGCCGCGCGGCGTCCCGCAGATCGAGGTCACCTTCGACATCGACGCCAACGGCATCATGCACGTCTCCGCCAAGGACCTCGGTACCGGCAAGGAGCAGCGCATGGCCGTCACCGGCGGCTCGGCCCTCCCCAAGGAGGACATCGAGCGGATGATGCGCGAGGCCGAGCAGTTCGCGGAGGACGACCACCGTCGCCGCGAGTCCGCGGAGACCCGCAACACCGCCGAGCAGCTCGTCTACACGACCGAGAAGTTCATCAAGGACAACGAGGACAAGGTCCCCGGCGACATCAAGGACGAGGTCAACGCGGCCGTCGTCGACCTGAAGGACAAGCTGAAGGGTGAGGACAGCGCGGCCATCCGCGAGGCCTCCGAGAAGCTGTCCACCGTCTCCCAGAAGCTCGGCCAGGCGCTCTACGCCCAGGCCGGCGAGGCTTCGGCCGCGGCCGGCGGCCCGCAGGACGCGCCGCACGCCGACGCCCACGTCGAGGACGACGTCGTGGACGCCGAGATCGTCGACGACGAGAAGCGCGAGGGCGGTGCCAAGTGACGGAAGAGACGCGGGGCACTGCTGAGGAGCCCGGCGCCGCTTCCGGCAAGGCCGCCAAGGGTCGCGGCGCGGCGGGCACCAAGCCCGCCGCGGCCGCGGCCGCGGCGGAGGAGACGGAGGCGGGCACCGAGTCCGTCGCCGACCTGCGCAAGCAGCTGGCCGAGCGCACCGCTGACCTGCAGCGGCTCCAGGCGGAGTACCAGAACTACCGCAAGCGCGTCGAGCGCGACCGGGTGACGGTCCGTGAGATCGCCGTCGCGGCGATCCTGGAGAACCTCCTCCCGGTGCTCGACGACATCGGCCGCGCCCGCGACCACGACGAGCTGACGGGTGGCTTCAAGTCCGTCGGCGAGTCGCTGGAGACGGTCGTCGCCAAGCTGGGCCTGCAGCAGTTCGGCAAGCAGGGGGAGGTCTTCGACCCCCAGCTGCACGAAGCACTGATGCACAGCTACTCGCCGGACGTCGAGGAGACGACCTGCGTGCAGATCCTCCAGCCTGGGTACAAGATCGGCGACCGGATCATCCGCCCCGCGCGGGTGGCCGTCGCCGAGCCGGAGCCGGGCGGCTCCTCCGTCCCGGAGGGTGCCAAGGAGGAGAAGGACGCAACGGCAGACGACTCCGAGGACGCCAAGGGTGCGAAGAGCGCCAAGGGCTCCAAGGACGAGAGTGCCGCCGAGAAGTAACCGACCGGGGCCGACCGCGAGCACGCAGGAGCGGGCCTCGCGGCCGGCCCCTGGTCGTACGATCACGATCAGCAGTGGTGAGGAGGGAGCGCGTTGAGCGGCAAGGACTACGTGGAGAAGGACTACTACAAGATCCTGGGCGTGCCCAAGGACGCCTCCACCGCTGAGATCAAGAAGGCCTACCGCAAGCTGGCCCGGGAGAACCACCCGGACGCCAACAAGGGCGACAAGGCCGCCGAGGAGCGCTTCAAGGAGATCTCCGAGGCGAATGACGTCCTGTCGGACCCCAAGCGCCGCAAGGACTACGACGAGGCGCGCGCCCTCTTCGCCAACGGCGGTTTCCGCCCCGGTGGCGCGGGCGGCGGTTTCAACTTCGACCTGGGCGACCTCTTCGGCGGCAGCGCCGGCCAGACCTCTCAGGGCGGCGGCTTCGGCGGCGGCGTGGGCGACCTGTTCGGCGGCCTCTTCGGCGGCCGCGGCCGGGGCACCACCACGCAGCCGCGGCGCGGCGCGGACGTGGAGTCTGCGGTCACGCTGAGCTTCGTCGAGGCGGTCGAGGGCGCGACGGTCCCGATCCGGATGACCAGTCAGGCCGCGTGCAAGGCCTGCGCGGGCACCGGCGCGAAGGCGGGCACCACCCCGCGCGTCTGTCCCACCTGCGTCGGCACCGGCTACGTCAGCCGCGGCCAGGGCAACTTCGCGCTCAGCGAGCCCTGCCGGGACTGCAAGGGCCGCGGCCTGCTGGTCGACGACCCGTGCGAGGTCTGCCACGGCAGCGGCCGCGCGACGTCCGCCCGGACGATGCAGGTCCGTATCCCCGCCGGCGTCGGCGAGGACCAGCGCATTCGGCTCAAGGGCAAGGGCGCGCAGGGCGAACGCGGCGGCCCCGCGGGCGACCTGTACGTCACGGTCCACGTCACCCCGCACCCGGTCTTCGGCCGGCGCGGTGACAATCTGACGGTGACCGTGCCGGTCTCCTTCCCCGAGGCGGCGTTGGGCGGCACCATCAAGGTGCCGACGCTCGGCGGTTCGCCGGTCACCATGAAGCTCCCCGCCGGCACGTCCAACGGCCTGACCATGCGGGCCCGCGGCAAGGGCGCGGTGCGCAAGGACGGCACGCGTGGAGACCTGCTGGTGACGGTCGAGGTGGCGGTCCCTCCGAAGACGGAGGGGGAGGCCAAGGCGGCTCTGGAGAAGTACCGCGACGCGACCTCCGCGGAGGACCCGCGGGCGGCGTTGTTCAAGGCAGCGGAGGAGGCGTGAGATGGCAGGCATGACGGACGGTCCGGGCGGCGGCCCCCGCAGGGTGGCCTACCAGCTGACGGAGTACACCCCGGTCTACGTCATCTCCGTCGCGGCTGAGCTGAGCGGGCTGCACCCGCAGACCCTGCGTCAGTACGACCGCCTCGGCCTCGTCTCCCCCGACCGCACGGCCGGCCGCGGCCGGCGGTACTCGGCCCGGGACATCGAGCAGCTGCGCGAGGTCCAGCGCCTCTCCCAGGAGGAGGGCATCAACCTGGCGGGCATCAAGCGCATCATCGAGCTGGAGAACCAGGTCACCGCGCTCCAGGCCCGCGTCGCCGAACTCCAGGGCGCCGCGGAGGCGGCCGCCGCCGCGGTCCACGCCTCCTACCGCCGCGACCTGGTCCCGTACCAGCAGAGCTCCGCCCTGGTCGTCTGGCGCCCCAAGCCCCGTCCGGACGGCTCGCGCTGAGGCCGGTCCGAGCCGAGCGCCCGATGGGCATGCGAAACCGAGGGACCGTGTCCGGGGAGGCACGGTCCCTCGGTTTTCTGCAGACCCCGGTCGTCGAGGAGGATCGACCGGGGAGATTCAGCGCTGTGCGGCGACCGCGATGGAGTGGCCGGCACCCCACGAGCTGTCAGCGGGAGCCGGGCCGGAGGTCATGAGCAGTGCCACGACGGCAACTCCTCCAGCGAGAGCGGCCCTCCACAACATACGGTGCGATGTGCGCATTGAGCCTTCCCTCTCTCTAGGGGATCGAACAGCGAAGTATGCAGGAAGCGATCCAGTGGTGGTCAGCCGCCGACCGGAGGGCGACCATCCACCACAATGGGGTACGGATCTGGCACGAGTCAGTGTTCGATAGTGGCAACAAGTGACCAGACCTGAAGTGGCCACAGGATGAAACCGGATAAGGCAGGCAAAACTCCGATGACGAGCCCGCAACTGCCCACTGCTCTGACCGCAGAAGCAGTCACCGTCTACCGGCGCGCCCTGGTGGACGGGGAGTTCATCTGGGACAGCGCCGCCGAGGTGACCGGCCTGGACAAGGAAGGCCTCGCCAAGTGTCGCGACGAACTGGTCGCCCACTTCCTGCTTCAGTCGGAACCGAACGGCGACTCACGCCTTCGACCGGTGAGCCCGGAGTTCGCCGCCGCCAAGCTGGCCGAGCCGTTCGAGGACGCCATCCGCGCCGCACGGTCGGCCGTGGACACCACGCGGGAACGCCTTTTGCAGCTGATGCCCGCCTATCTCGGTCGGACCGTATCAGGGCCTGTGCCCGGCGGTCTGGAGATCGTCGCGGACCCCGCCGAGGTCCAGCTGATGATCAACAATGCCGTCTCCAAGTGCACCCGTGACTTCATGACCGTACAACCGGGCGGTCGACGCAACCCCGACCAGCTGGAGAGTTCCCTCCCGCTCGACCTGACGATCGCGCGGCGCGGTGTCCGCTTCCGGATGATCTACCAACACACCACCCGCACCCAGCTGAGCATGCGGTCGTACGTGAGCGCAATGGTCGAGGCGGGAGCGGAGATTCGCACGGCCGACCAACTGCCCGACATTCTCTTCATCGTCGACCGCGAGATCGCGTTCATTCCGAAGAGAACCCACCCGGACCAGAAGCCGGGAGCCCTCGTCGTCCGCGAGCCGGTGCTCATCTCTTTCCTGTGCGCGCTCTTCGAGCAGTTCTGGATCACCTCCACGCCGTTCATCGACGAGGGTCCCGGTTACCAGAACGCGTCCGACGACCTCAAGCGGTCGGTGCTGGAACTCCTGGCGCAGGGCCTCAAGGACGAGGTGGTGGCTCGCAGACTCGGGATGTCGGTGCGCACCTGCCGCCGGCACATCGCCGCCCTGATGCAGGAGCTCGGCGCCGAGAGCAGATTCGAGGCCGGAGTGCGGGCTGCTCAGCTCGGGCTGCTCAAGCGCGAGGGTCTGGAAGGCTGACGCCCTCTCGTGCCACCGCGCGGCAGTTTGATGTCACCGGGCGCCGCTGGACGCTCACGTGTTCTCCCCAGCACCATCGAAGCATCCCCCCAAGGGTCGCCGGCGCCGGCACCTGATCCCCCGTATGACCGACCGACACCCATCCCGCAACGTACGGGAGTTGTCGTTGTGCGGTCAACCATGTCGATGGAGCCCATCGTGATGACCGAGCTGTCCGACGCGGAACTCGCGGCAGACGCACGCCGCACCATGCGCGTCTTCCTCGCCGCCCCGTCTCTGCGCCTCACCGGTCCTGCCGACGGCGTCTTCAGTCTGGCGCTGCGCGGTCGGATATCCGCCCTGCGCGAGGCCCTGCTCGACGCCGGCGTGAGCGTCTTCAGCACGCACCACGACGACGTGTGGACCACCCGCGGTGTGGGCGTCGGTCTCCGGGTCCCCTCCGCGTTCCGCGCGATGCAGTCGGCCGACCTGGCGATCGCCTACGTCGGCTCGCCGCTGTCCGCCGGGGTCGGCATGGAACTGGGCTGGGCCACCGCGCTGCGCAAGCCGGTCGTGCTGCTCGTCGACAAGGCCGTCGCCCACAGCCCGATGATCTCCACGCTGGAGGAGGTCTCCCCGGTGCTGCCGCTGGAGTTCGACACCTCCTGGACCGACTCCCAGCTGCGCCACACCATCATCACCGCGCTCGACTGGGCCGACACCTCGGTTACCTACCCCGAGGCGTCCTGACCCCTCGGCGCGTTCAGCTCCGCACGAAGGCCGGCAGGGAACGGGCCGTGCGCACCGCCGCCACGGCCCAGGCCGACACCAGCAGCCCGAACAGCGCCACCGAGATCACCGCGAACGCGGCCAGCCCGGTGCGGGCGTAGAGGCCGGCCGCGCCGGTGACGCAGGTGCCGACCGGGAAGGTGTAGGCCCACCAGGTCATCGCGAACGGCATGCCCTTGCGCAGTCCGCGCACCGTCGCCGCGCCCGCGACCGCCAGCCACAGCAGCGCGAAGCCGAACACCGGCACGCCGTAGAGCAGGGCGAAGCCGCCGAAGACGGCCGGGCCGTGAGCCGCGAACTGGGTCGCGGCGGTCACGGACTGCCCGAGCGGGCCCAGCACCAGGAAGAGCGTGGGGATCAGGGCGGGCGGCAGCGGACCCTCGTGGGCGAGCCGGGCGAAGAGCGACGGCAGCAGCACCAGCACCGAGATCAGGCTCAGGCCGAACATGGCCACACACGCCAGCAGCATCGTCTGCTGCGGCTGCCCGGCCGGCAGATGGGGGATCAGCGCCGGCCCGAGCGCGGCGGAGACCATCGGCGCGACCACGGGCAGCAGCCAGGTGGGCGCGGCGTCGGCGCGGGCGACGTCGTAGTGCGTCACGAGCTTGAACATCACCGTCCCGGCCGCCCAGAGCCCGTAGAGGGTCCCCAGGGTCCACAGCACGGCGTCCAGGGCCACCGCGTTCCCCGCACCCAGCAGCGGCTCGCCCGCGCCCAGCGCGCCGAAGCCGACGGCCAGCAGCGCCATCGGCGGGCAGCCCAGGAAGACGGCGACGGACGGGTCGTCCAGCGGACGGACCCGGGCGTGGTGCAGCCGGCCCGCCAGCCGGATCCCGCCCAGCGCCAGCAGCCCGGCGAAGCCCAGCGCCCAGAACACCTCCGCGAACTGCGCCGGCACTCCGCCGGGCAGGACGTGCGCGCCGTTGGCGACGATCGCCGTGCCCATCACGGCCGCGTACCAGTTCGGCCCGAAGCGGCCGGCGGCCTCGATGACGGGGTGGTCGGTGAACCGCCTGGTGAGCGGGGTGGGGAGCACGGTGGTAGCCATGTCTCCAGCCTCGGTCCGCGCCGTTCGTGCCGGTAGGGACCAATCTTCGATCGGGGCATAAGCTGGATCTATGAGCTCGTCCCCGGCGCCCCTCTCCTCCCACGTGCCCGAGCTCGGCGGGCTGGAGCTGCTGCTCGCGGTCGTGCGACTGGGCAGTCTTGGCCGCGCCGCCGCGGAGGTCGGGATCACCCAGCCCGCCGCCTCGGCACGCATCGCGGCGATGGAGCGTCAGATCGGCGTCACCCTCCTGGAGCGCTCACCGCGAGGATCGCGGCCCACGGAAGCGGGCGCGCTCGTCGCCGAGTGGGCGGCGCAGGTGGTCAGCGCCGCCCAGGCGCTCGACGCCGGGATCGCCGCGCTACGGGAGCGCCGTGACGCCCGCCTGCGGGTGTCCGCGAGCCTGACCGTCGCCGAGTACCTGATGCCGGGCTGGCTGCTGGCCCTGCACGCCGCGCTCCCCGGCACCGCCGTGACGCTGCGCGCCGCGAACTCCACCGAGGTCGCCGCCCAGGTCCTGGACGGCGAGGCGGACCTCGGCTTCGTCGAGGGCATGCGGATCCCGTCCGGGCTGGACACCACAGTGATCGCGAGGGACCGGCTGGTGCTCGTGGTCGCCCCCACCCACCGCTGGGCGCGCCGCCGGGCGCCTGTGCCGCCCTCGGAGGTCGCCGCGACGCGGCTGGTCCTGCGGGAGCAGGGCAGTGGCACCCGCGAGGTGTTGGACGCGGCACTCGCGTCCGCGGGTGGCCTCGCCGAACCGTTGCTCACACTCGCGTCGACGACCGCCCTGAAAGCCGCGGCGACCACGGGAGCCGGCCCGGCCGTGCTGAGTGAACTCGCCGTGGCCGACGACCTGGCCGCAGGCCGCCTGGTGGCCGTTCCGGTCACCGGCCTCGACCTGGAACGACCCCTTCGGGCGGTCTGGCCCATGGGCGCGAAGCCCAAAGGCCCTGCTCGCGAACTCCTCGCCCTCATCCGCACCAAGCGCGGCCCGCGGCCCGAGCAGCGCGACCGGACCCGGCCGTCCTAGGTCTCCGGGATGTCCCGCCACCGGCGCAGCGGCGAGGCCAGCAGCCAAGGGCCGGTGGCGGCGAGGCAGCACGCGGCAACCCACAGTGCGGTGTGCAGGCCGAGCCAAGCGCCGAGCACGCCGCCCAGGAGTGCCCCCAGCGGCATCGTGCTCCACACCACCCAACGGATGCCGGCGTTGACGCGACCGAGCAGCTCCTTCGGGATGATCGACTGGCGGTAGGCCATCTGCGCGGTCTGATAGACGGCGCCGCCGGCATTGAAGACTGCCCAGCCGAGCGAGTAGAGGATCAGCCCGAAACCGGAAGAGGCCAGCGGCATCAGCAGCGCGAACGGAGCACAGACGATCAACGCCAGCCACATCACCCGTGCGTTGCCCACCCTGGCGGTCACGGGGCGTGCGACCAGGCTGCCTGCGAAGCCGCCCAGCACTCCGGTGCCGAGCACCACACCGGCCACGGGAGCGGACGTATGCAGGCCGCGCACCAGGTAGACGACCTCCAGGCTGCCGATGGCGATGATGCCGAGGTTGGCGGTCGCGGTGCAGCAGGTGATGGCACGCAGCACCGGATTGCCCCAGGCGTAGCGCAGGCCCTCCGTCATGGCCGCACGGAAGCTGACCGGAACGGCCTTGGCCCGGTCCGCTTCGGATCCGGCGTCCGGGGTGCGCATCAGCAGTAGGGTGGCAGTCGCGATCACGTAGGAGACGGAGTCGACCGCGACAGCCCGCGCCGCCGTGAGTACACCGGCCAACAGGGCACCCAGAGCCGGTCCGGCCGCATCGGAGGCCGTCTCGGTGGAGTTGAGTTTCGCGTTACCGTCCACGAGCTGTTCGCGCGTCAGCACGCTGGGGAGATAGCTGATATTGGCGATGCTGTAGAAAACGGTGACGCTCCCGACCAGAGCCGTGACCAGGTAGAGCTGCCAAAGGTGTACGTGTCCGAAGAAAGCCACGGCCGGCACGGATCCCATGGCCAGCGCACACAGAATCTGACACCAGATCATCAGCCTGCGCTTGCGGACCCGATCGACCACGACGCCGGCCGGAAGCGTGAACAGCGCCGCCGGAAGTCTGCGGGCCAGGCTGAGCATGGCGATCTGGAAGGTGGTCGCACCCAGGTTCTGGACAGCCATCAGCGGGATGAGCAGAGTTGACACGGCCGAGCCGAGGTCGCTTGCCGCCCCGCCGCTCCAGAGCAGCAGGAAGTCCCTGTCGCGCCACAGCGATGAGCGCGCCTGTGAGGGGAGAGGCGTCGTTGTCGACGCTGTTTTGTCAGGCACTCATCATAATTACCGCATAGTTGGTCGCGGGCCAACCAAAATGGGGTATGAGCGCGCGTCATCATGGTCGCTTTACGGAGCCATCACCAGATCTGCCACCACGGGCATCGGTGACATCTTCCTGCCACTCGCACGTTTACCGTTTCCGGCCACTGACTCACCACTTCTGACGGTCCCGCAGCACCGGGAACTCGGCGCGGGTTCGCGCGACGACCGCCGGGTCGAACTCGACCGTCAGCACCTCCTCCGTACTGCCGGACTCACCGCCGTTCGCCTCGCCGAGGACCGTGCCCCACGGGTCCACCACGACGCTGAGACCCGCCTGCGGGACGCCCCCGTGGGTGCCCGCGGTGTTGCAGGCGAAGACCAGCGCCTGCTCCTCCACCGCGCGGGCGCGGGCCAGCAGGGACCAGTGGCCGGCGCGGCGGGCCGGCCAGGCCGAGGGGAGGACGAAGAGCTCCGCGCCCTGGTCGAGCACCGCCCGGAACAGCTCAGGGAAACGCAGGTCGTAACAGGTCGCCAGGCCCATCCGCCCGAAGGGCGTGTCCACCACGCAGAGCTCCTGGCCCGCCGCCATCAACGCGGCCTCGCCGCTGTCGAAGCCGAAGCGGTGGATCTTGCGGTACCAGGCGTGCAGCTCGCCGTCGGGCGCGAAGAGCAGCGAGGTGTTGCAGAGCGGCCCCTCCGGGTCGCGCTCCACGATCGAGCCGGCGTGCAGCCAGACGCCCGCGTCGCGGGCGGCCGCGGACATCACCTCGGCGGTGGGGCCCTCCAACGACTCCGCGCCGTCCGCCCACGCCTCGTAGGCGAAGCCGCCCAGCGGCCACAGCTCCGGCAGCACCACGAGGTCGGCGACCCCGCGCTGGGCGCGGACCAACTCCGCGATCCGGGCCCGGCGTTCGTCCGCCGACTCGCGCTCGTTGACATCGATCTGGACAAGAGAAGCGCGCACGGTACCACCCGTTTCGTCAAGAGCCCTACGATCGACACCGGAAAGCGCTGCCTGGGCACTCCAGGCAGCGTAACGTGCCGATAGCGCAGTTGGCTGCTCCGCCGAGGGGTCGTGAACGTGACCGACAAGCAGACCGTCCAGGCGTACGCCGATGCTTGGACCCAGTCCATCGAGGCCATATCCGAGCTGGTCGCCCCGCTCCCCGAGGGAGCGTGGAACCGACCCACCGAATGCCCGGGGTGGTCCGTGCGGGACGTCGTCTCGCACATCATCGCCATGGAGTCCGAACTCCTGGGCGATCCACGCCCCATCCACACGCTGCCACGCGATCTGCGGCACGTCGTGGACGAGTTCAGCCGCCACTGCGAGGTGCCGGTGGACAAGCGGCGCTGCCACACCGCGGTGGAGATGGCCTCGGAGCTTGAGTACACCGTGATCCGCCGGGGCCGTGCCCTGCGGAGCACCCGGTACGAGCCGCTGGACGAGGTCCGCTGGCCGATGGGCCCCTACAGCCGGGACGTCCCCTACCACCAGCTGCTGCGCACGCGCGTCTTCGACGTGTGGACCCACGAGCAGGACATCCGGCGGGCCCTGGCCCGCCCCGGCAACCTGGACTCCCCGGCGGCCGCGATCACGCGCGACTACCTGATCGAGATGCTCCCGCGCGCCGTGGCCAAACTGGCCGGCGCCCCGTCGGGCTCCACGGCGGTCTTCGACGTCCACGGCGAGCAGGAGTTCATGCGCACGGTCCACGTGGACGTCGACGGCCGCGGCCGGGTGGACGGCGAGGTGCTGTTGGTCCCCTCGGTCCGCCTCAGCATGGACTGGGAGACCTTCTCCCGCCTCGCCTGCGGCCGCGTCCCCGCGCACGCCGCGGAGGCGAAACTCGAGGGCGACGAGTCCCTTGGCCACCGCATCCTGGACAACTTCGCCGTCACGCCCTGACCACCTCAGGGGCGCGGGGACGCCGGCAACCGGCTCGCGCCCCTGGGTAGGTGCACCTACCGGCGGGAGCGTGCGCGAGGAACCGACGTCCCGATGATCTCGCGCTCGCGCGCGAGCGCGCGCTTGCGGAGGCGGAGGATCTGGAGGAGGCCGAAGGCCATCGGCAGGTAGAGCATGGCGAAGGCCGCGCGGAAGCCGGAGGCGGTGTAGTCGGTGCCGCCGCCTGGGGTGTTGAGGTCCAGGACGAGGCCGATCAGGAAGAGGGCCAGGACCGCGGCGATGAAGCCGCCCATGTTGACGATGCCGGAGGCCGTCCCGACCCGCTCCGGCGGGTTGACCGGGCGGGCGTAGTCGAGGCCGATGAGGGACGCGGGCCCGTTGCTGCCCATGACGACCGCCAGGGCGATCAGCAGCCACATCGGGACGTGGCCGGCCGACGGCCAGGTCAGGACCGCGGCCCAGACCCCGCCCGTGGTGGCGACGACGGCGAAGACGGTCGGTGTCCGCCAGGACGGTCGGCGGGACATCAGCTGGCCGAAGAGGACCGCGAAGCCCATGCCGGCGACGATCACCAGGCTGAGCAGCGCGCCGGCGAGGGCGCGCGACAGGTGCTGGCCGGACATGAGGAACGGCATGCCCCACAGCAGCAGGAAACTTGAGGCCGGGAACGCCGTGGTGAAGTGGACCCACATGCCCAGCCGTGTACCGGGCTCCCGCCAGGACGAGCGGATCTGGTCGCGCAGCGAGAAGCCGGGGGCGGGCGGCGGGGCGTCGGGGACGCGTGCGCCCCGGCGCACGAACAGCGGCTCGCGCCGCGCGCTGTCCGGCGTCTCACGCAGGACCAGGACGACGAGCGCCAGCACGCCGAAGCCGAGCAGCGCGGTGGTGCCGAAGGTCGCCGTCCAGCCGGCGCTGTGCAGGACCTGGGAGAGCACCATCGTCGAGACGAGGTTGCCGATCGTGCCGACCAGGCCGGTCAGCTGGGCGATGAAGGGGTTGCGGAAGAGCGGGAACCAGCGCGAGCCGATCCGCAGCACGCTGACGAACGTCATCGCGTCGCCGCAGCCGAGCACGCCGCGCGCGAGCAGCGCCGGGGTGAAGGAGGTCGCGAGCGCGAAACCGAGCTGGCCTGCGGTGAGCAGTACGAGGCCCGCGCTGAGGATCCGGCGCGGGCCATGACGGTCGACCAGCAGGCCGACCGGGATCTGCATCCCGGCGTAGACCAGGACCTGCAGGATGGAGAAGGTGGACAGCGCGGAGGCGTTGATGCCGAACCGCGCCGCCGCGTCCACCCCGGCGACGCCGAGGCTGGTGCGGTGGACGACCGCGAGGACGTAGACCGTGACGCCGATGCCCCAGGCCAGCCACGCGCCCCTGCCGCCCGGCGGCTCCCGCCGCACCTGGGCAGGGGCGAGGGGAGTCTCGGCGGCGCTGGTGGCGGGATCGACAGGCATGGTGCCGTCATCCTAATTGGTATGACGAATTGCCCTGCCTGGTGTCCGCCCTGTGAACGATGCAGGCAGCAACTAGTGGGTCTCGGCCCAGTTGAACAGGGTGAAGACCCGACTGTCGAAGAACGGGCTGTAGCTGGTCCAGCTGTTGGGGCCGCCGGTGTCCAGGCCGCCGGTGATGCCGACGAGGTAGCCGGTGTTGCCGTTGAAGCCCAGCAGCCACGGGCCGCCGGAGGTGCCGCCGTAGAAGCCGGTGCAGTACAGCACCATCTGCCGGTAGCCGGAGAGGTGGCTGGTCGGGTAGCTCGGGTGGCAGCGGATCGCCTCGTCCGCGGAATCGGCGCTGATCTTCGGGTAGCCGAGCGCGGTGACGTACATGCTGTACGTCGAGGGGTGGCTCAGCCAGTTGCCGCCGGTGACGCTCTGGACCGTCTGGCCCTTGCTGTTGTCGGCGACCTGCGCGAAGGCGTAGTCGTAGTCGCTGCCGGAACCGATGCCGGAGTAGTGGGAGTCCTTGAAGACCTTGGTGACGGCCCAGATCCCGTAGGGCTGCTGCGCGGCGCCGTGCTGGTACTTCGGCACGTAGGCCATCCAGCTGCCCGGGTTGCAGTGGGCGGCCATGATGATCAGGTTGCCGTGGGTGCTGTCCACGACGCTGGCGGTGCAGTAGTGCGTGGTCAGGTCCTGCGAGGCGTAGACGATGATGCCGGTGCTCGAGGCGCCCGTGAAGTGGCTCGCGTGGGCGATCGTGCTGCCGGTCGTCGCGTGGGCGCCCACCGACGTGGTCGACTTCGCCGGCGCGTCGACCGAGGTGGCGGCGGCCAGGCGGGCCGGCGTCCAGAACTTGGCGGCGGAGGAGGCGTTCCAGGTGCTCGGGGCGGCGGCGGCCATGCGCGGCGAGGCCGCCATCGAGCCGCCCGGCAGCGCGGACGCCTGGGCGCCGGCCGTGGCGGTGCCGCTCGGTCCGTTGATCTCCGCCAGCGCGGAGGGCACGAACACGGCCCCCAGCACGCCCGCGGCGAACAGCGCCGCGACGCCCGCCTTGATCCCTCCGAAACGGCGCCGTCTGCGCTCGCCCACCGTGGAACTCCCCACCCTTTGCCTATTTGTCTTTACACACTCTCATATGACTGCCCGTCCGCCCGAGGTGTGACCGGCTCCCGTTAGCAGGCCGTGACCTGTGGATTTCCTCTGAACCCCGCGTCACACCCGGCCCACCAGCCACTCGGCCCGGCCGCTCATCCGCGCCTGGCGGAACGCCTCGTCCCTGACCCACGGCGTCCGGTCGGTGACGACGGCTCGGACGGTCGCCCGCGCATTCGCCCCCACGCCCAGCGCACCGGTGTCCAGCGCGCCACCCCCGTCCCGCAGCGCGCCCGACGGCACCGGGCGCCCGTCCACGGTCCAGCTGACGGAGAGTCGGGCGCCGTCGCCGGCGAGCGGCAGCGTGTCGAGGCGCAGCGTCCGGCCCAGCGGCACCGGCCCGGCCTGCGGCGCGGGTTCGGCGTCGTCCACGAGCCGGAGCTGCCGGTAGAAGGACTCGATGATCGCCTCCCGGCAGGGGAGGTTGTAGACGCCGCCGAGGGTCCGCATGATCGAGTCCTGGGTGGGCCGGTAGAGGCCGTTGGCGCTCCGGTACGCGCCGACCACGCCGCCGGTGGGGTCGGCGGCGCCCAGCCAGCGCCACCACTTCGCGTGCGCCGTGGTCATCGCGTCGGCGCCCTGGGTGGACAGGTTCGGGAAGTCGGCGTTGTCGCCCGGCGCGGCGTCGTACTCGTCACCGAGGCCGCCCACGGTGTGTCCCATCTCGTGCTCGATGATGCGGGCCGCGTCCGGCGAGCCCGCCGCCAGTGTGGTGACGCCCGGACCGCCCGCGCCGCCGTACTGTGTCGAGTGGGCGAGCGCGATCACGTAGCGGGGTCCGGCGGCCGGGCCGACCCAGTGCGAGACGGCCGCGTCGTCGGCGCAGAGCAGGCGCGGCGTGCCGCCGCAGTCGAAGTGCATGCCGAGCGGAGAGCCGTCGCCGATGCCGGAGTGCGGGGAGACCAGGTCGACCCGGCGGACGTCGAAGAGGCGCGCGTAGCTCCGGAAGGGTTCGACGGAGCCGAGCGCCCGCCAGGTCGCCGCCGCCTGCGCGCGGAACTGCGGCAGTTCGTCGGAGGTGTAGCCGTCGCCCACCAGGACGATGCTGATCCGGTTGGCGGCCGGGCCGTTGTCGACGAGGTCGACCGTGTCCACGACGCGCGCCTCGGACGCGGACGCGGGAGTGGCGCCGAAAAGGAGTGCGAGCAACAGCAGCAGAGCGGCAGAAAGCTTCACTCAAGACAGAACGAGCGTGCTGGGCAACAGATGTTGAGCCATTCGGTCAAAAGGGACATTCCACAGCGAAAGGAGCCCGGGGCCGCGAACGGCGACCCCGGGCTCCCTCGGCAGTCCGGCTACTGCCAGCTGATCAGCTTCTTCGGGTCCGCCAGGATCGCCGCCGTGTCGGCGAGGACCTTGGAGCCCAGCTCGCCGTCGACCATCCGGTGGTCGAAGGAGAGCGCCAGCGTCGTCACCAGACGCGGGACCACCCGGCCCTTGTGCACCCAGGGCAGCTCCCGGACCTGACCGAACGCCAGGATCGCGGCCTCGCCCGGGTTCAGGATCGGGGTGCCCGAGTCGACGCCGAAGACGCCGACGTTGGTGATGGTCACCGTGCCGCCCTGCATCGCGGCCGGCGAGGTCTTGCCCTCGCGGGCCACCTCGATCAGACCGGTCAGCGCCTGGGCCAGGTCGGGCAGCGTCATGCTGCCCGCGTCCTTGATGTTCGGCACGATCAGGCCGCGCGGCGTCGCCGCGGCGATGCCGAGGTTGACCGAGCGCTTGTAGACGATCTCCTGGTTGGCCTCGTCCCAGCTGGCGTTGACCTCCGGGTGGCGCCGGATCGCGATCAACAGGGCCTTGGCGACCAGCAGCAGCGGGCCGACGCGGACGCCCGCACCCAGCTCGCCGGTCTCCTTGAGCTTGGCGACCAGCCGCATCGTGCGGGTGACGTCCACCTGGACCCACTCCGTCACGTGCGGGGCGGTGAACGCCGAGGCGACCATCGCCGCCGCCGTCGCCTTGCGCACGCCCTTGATCGGGACGCGGGTGTCACCGTCCGCGGACACGACCGGCGCCGCCGGGACGGCGGCCTCGGCCACCGGGGCCGCGACCGGAGCGGACGCGGCGGGCGCGGTCGTCGCGGCGACGTGCGCGTGCACGTCCTCGCGGGTGACCGTGCCGTGCGGGCCGGTCGGGGTGATCACGGCGAGGTCCACGCCGAGGTCCTTGGCCAGCTTCCGCACCGGCGGCTTGGCCAGCGGACGCTCGCCCGAGACCGGGGCCGCGCGCGCGGCCAGTGCCGGAGCCTCGGGAGCGGCCGGCGCGGGCGCGGCGGCCGGGGCCGGGGCCGGGGCGTAGTACGTCGCCTCGCCGCCGGACTGCACCACCGTCGGCGCGGGCGCCGCGGCGGGCTTCCGGGCACGGCGGCGGGACGAGCCCGAGCGCGGGCCGTAGCCGACCAGCACCTCGCGCCGCTCGGGCTCCGGCTCCTCGGCCGACGCGGCGGCAGCGGCGGGAGCCGCGGCCTCCTCGGCCGGGGCGCCGCCCGCGACGGCGACGCTGATGATCGCCATGCCGACGTCGACCGTCGTGCCCTCGCTGAAGAACAGCTCCTGCACCACCCCGTCGAAGGGGATCGGCAGCTCGACGGCGGCCTTGGCCGTCTCGACCTCGCAGACGATCTGGCCGTCGGTGACGGTGTCACCCGGCTGGACGTACCACTTGAGAATCTCGGCCTCGGTGAGGCCCTCGCCGACGTCCGGCATCTTGAACTGGCGGACGTTCGAAACAGCAGTGCTCATCGTGCTCTCCAACCCCCGTCAGAAGGCGAGGGCGCGGTCGACGGCGTCGAGCACCCGGTCGAGGTCCGGCAGGTACGTCTCCTCCACCCGGGACGGCGGGTACGGGGCGAAGTAGCCGCCCACCCGCAGCACCGGGGCCTCCAGGGAGTAGAAGCAGCGCTCGGTGATCCGCGCGGCCAGCTCCGCACCCATGCCCAGGAAGACCGGCGCCTCGTGCACGATCACGGCGCGGCCGGTGCGCTTGACGGAGGCCTCGAGGGTGTCGAAGTCGACCGGGGAGAGCGAGCGCAGGTCGACGACCTCGATCTGGTGGCCGTCCTCGGCGGCGGCCTCGGCCGCCTCCAGGCAGACCTTGACCATCGGGCCGTAGGCGACCAGGGTCAGGTCCTTGCCGGCACGCGCGACGCGCGCGGCGTGCAGCGGGAGCGCGGCCTCGCCCAGCGGGTCCACGACGCCCTTGTCCCAGTAGCGGCGCTTCGGCTCCAGGAAGATCACCGGGTCGTCCGAGGCGATCGCCTGGCGCAGCATCCAGTGCGCGTCCACCGGGTTCGACGGGGAGACGACCTTCAGGCCGGCCGTGTGGGCGAAGTAGGTCTCGTGCGACTCGCTGTGGTGCTCGACGGCGCCGATGCCGCCGCCGAACGGGATGCGCACGGTGATCGGCAGCTTGACGTGGCCGAGCGCACGGGCGTGCATCTTGGCCAGCTGGGTGACGATCTGGTCGAAGGCCGGGTAGACGAAGCCGTCGAACTGGATCTCCACCACCGGGCGGTAGCCGCGCAGGGCCAGGCCGATCGCGGTGCCCATGATGCCGGACTCGGCCAGCGGGGTGTCGATGATCCGGGCGTCGCCGAAGTCCTTGTGCAGGCCGTCGGTCACGCGGAAGACGCCGCCGAGGCGGCCCACGTCCTCGCCCATGACGAGGGTCTTCGGGTCGGCCTCCAGCGAGCGCCGCAGCGCCTCGTTGAGGGCCTTCACCATCGAGTACTTTTCAGCGGCCATCTCAGCGGCCCTCCCCAACCTCTTCGGAGCCGTCGAAGCTCGCCGCGTATGCCACGTACTCCTCGCGCTCCTCGTCCACGAGCGCGTGCCCCTCGGCGTAGACGTTCTCGAAGATCGCGCTCGGGTCCGGGTCGGGCATGTTGCGGACGCCCTCACGCACGCGGCGGGCCAGCTGCTCGCTCTCGGCGTCGACGGCGTCGAAGAACTCCTGGTCCGCCCAGCCCTCGCGGACCAGGTAGGCCTTGACCCGCTCGATCGGGTCCTTGAGCTTCCACTCCTCCAACTCGTTCGCGATCCGGTAGCGGGTCGGGTCGTCGGAGGTGGTGTGGGCGCCCATGCGGTAGGTGAAGGCCTCGATCAGCGTCGGGCCCTCGCCGGCGCGGGCGCGCTCGAGCGCCCAGCGGGTGACCGCGAGGCAGGCCAGCACGTCGTTGCCGTCCACACGGACGCCGGGGAAGCCGAAGCCGGCGGCGCGCTGGTAGAGCGGGACGCGGGTCTGCCGCTCGGTGGGCTCGGAGATGGCCCACTGGTTGTTCTGGCAGAAGAAGACCACGGGGGCGTTGTAGACCGAGGCGAAGGTGAAGGCCTCGTTGACGTCGCCCTGGCTGGACGCGCCGTCGCCGAAGTAGGCGACCACGGCGTCGTCGGTGCCGTCCTTGGTGATGCCCATCGCGTAGCCCGTCGCGTGCAGCGTCTGCGAGCCGATGACGATGGTGTACAGCTGGAAGTTCTTCTCGTACGGATCCCAGCCGCCGTGGTTCACACCCCGGAACATGCCGAGCAGGTTCAGCGGGTCGACGCCCTTGCACCAGGCGACGCCGTGCTCCCGATAGGTGGGGAAGGCCCAGTCGCCCGGACGCTGTGCGCGTCCCGAGCCCACCTGGGCGGCCTCCTGACCCAGCAGGGAGGCCCACAGGCCCAGCTCGCCCTGGCGCTGCAGCGAGGTCGCCTCGCCGTCGAAGCGGCGTACAAGGACCAGGTCACGATAGATGGAGCGCAGCTCCTCCGGAGTCGTCTCCAGGGAGAAGCGCGGATGCTCCACTCGCTCCCCTTCCGGGGTGAGCAGCTGCACCAGCTCCGGGACGGCAGCGGTCGCCGTCCCCGCCGTGCTCTCGACGGTCACGTTCACTCCTCGGTATTGCCGGCCATCCGGGGTTGCCGGCAACCGGTCCGGTCGCCTGCTCCGTGCGTCCTCGCTTCGGGTGGGCGACGACTGCGGATCGGCGGATAGGTGTGCCCTGATCCTCTTCGAGAACGTTACCCAGGGGAAGACCCAATTTCTTCTGTGCTAGGACGTCCAACTACCATCCTCACCCACAAAACCGGACAAACCTTCGCCCCCGCCCGACCTGTTCGCGACCCGTGTGCGAGGCTGTCCCCATGAGCGAATCGGGACAAATCCGCGTTTTCCTACTCGATGACCACGAAGTGGTGCGCCGCGGCGTCCACGAGCTGCTGTCGCTCGAGTCGGACATCGAGGTCGTCGGCGAGGCCGGCACCGCGGCCGAGGCACTGGTCCGCATCCCCGCCACCCGTCCGGACGTCGCCGTGCTGGACGTCCGCCTCCCCGACGGCAGCGGCGTCGAGGTCTGCCGGGAGATCCGCTCGCAGCTGCCCGAGGTCAAGTGCCTCATGCTCACCTCCTTCCCGGACGACGAGGCGCTCTTCGACGCGATCATGGCCGGGGCGAGCGGATACGTCCTCAAGGCCATCCGGGGCACGGACCTGCTCTCCGCCGTCCGTGACGTCGCGGCCGGAAAGTCCCTGCTCGACCCGGTCGCCACCGCCCGCGTCCTGGAGCGGCTGCGTGACGGCGGCCAGAAGGAGGACGAGCGCCTCTCCGGGTTGACGAAGCAGGAGCGGAAGATCCTCGACCTGATCGGCGAGGGCATGACCAACCGGCAGATCGGGGCCGAGCTGCACCTGGCGGAGAAGACCGTCAAGAACTACGTCTCCAGCCTGCTGGCAAAACTGGGCATGGAACGGCGCACGCAGGCCGCCGCGTATGTCGCGAAGATGCACGCGACGGAGGGTTAACGGTCACAGAAGATCAGCACGGGCTGCCGCTCACGTCCCGGCAGTAGCATCTGCCGCGTGACGCAGGGCCAGACACTCACGCTGACAAGTCGGTTATCAGCCGTTCCCGCCGCCTCCCGGGCCCGGGTGAACACGGTGCTGGAACGCTTCGGCGTGGACGCGCCCGTGGCCGTGGAGCGCACCGCGCACGGGCTGCTGAACCGGGTCTGGCGGATCGACGCGGAGGACGGCCGCCGCTGGGTCCTCAAGCAGTACCTCGACGACGCGGGCCACGCCTCCAGCGGCGCGATCGCCGCCCAGCACCGCACGATCGCCGCGCTGGCCGCGGCGGGCCTCCCCACCGTGCCCCCCGTCGCGGCCGAGGACGGCCGCACGCTGGTCCTGCTCCGGGGCCGCCGCTACGCGCTCTTCCCCTTCGTGGACGGCGCCGCCCCCGGTCCGCTCCCGCTCACCGCCGCGGCCGAGCTCGGCGTGTATGGAGCCGAGGAGCGTGCCGAGCTCGGCACGC
>NZ_QKYN01000280.1 GCF_003258295.1 Streptacidiphilus pinicola
CCTCTTCCCCGCCCTCGCCGCCGTAGAGGGTGGCGGCGAGGGCGGGGAAGAGGGCGCGGGGCATGCCGAAGACCATGGCGGCGATGTCAGCCATGAAGGTCATCCGCAGGTTGGGCCGGTCACGCAGGAAGCGCAGGCCCTCCAGGACGGAGACGCGCTTGCCGCTGCTGGACGCCTCCGGGTGCATCGCGGGCAGGCGCCACATCGCGTAGAGGGAGGCGCCGAACGCCACGGCGTCCACGAGGTAGGCCGCCTGGAAACTCCACAGGCCGATGAACAGGCCGCCGACCATCGGTCCGACGGTCAGGCCCAGGTTCATGCTGAGGCTGCCCAGCGCGTTCGCCGCCGGGAGCTGCTCGGCCGGGACGAGGCGGGGGATCATCGACGCGCGGGCCGGGGCGTTGATCGCGAAGCAGACCGCCTGGAGGGCGACGATGCCGTAGAGCAGGCCGACCGTGTGCAGGCCCAGCAGCGCCTGGACGGCCAGGACCGCGGAGAGGACGGCCGCGCCGCTCGCGCCGGCGAGGCCGAGCTTGCGGCGGTCGACACGGTCGGCGATCGCGCCGCCGTAGAGGCCGAAGGCGACCAGCGGCAGCAGCGAGCAGAGACCGATCAGGCCGGTGGCCAGCGCTGAGTGCGTCAGCGCGTAGACCTGGACGGAGACGGCCAGCGCCGTCATCTGCTGTCCGATGCTCGAGACCGCCTGCCCGAACCAGAGCCGCCGGTAGTGCGGGTGCTCGCGCAGCGGCGTGATGTCGGCGAGCGACCCGCGGACGGCACGGCCCAGCCGGCTCAAAGGGCGGAGCGGCGACGTGGTGGGGCCGGCGGAGGGGCTGGGAGACGCGGCGTGATCGGACTGCTGTTCTATGGGCACGAGTCATCTTCCCCCATCCGGCTGTGCGGGCCGGACGGGGGAGGGAGCCCACCGAGGAGGAAGGCCAGATCAGTCGACGCGGCGGAAGAGGCCCTCCTGCATCACCGACACCACCAGGCACCCGTTGCGGTCGAAGATCTGTCCGCGCGCGAGGCCTCGCGCGCCGACCGCGACCGGGGACTCCTGCTGGTAGAGCAGCCATTCGTCGGCGCGGAACGGGCGGTGGAACCACATCGCGTGGTCCAGGGACGCCATGTCGAAGTGCCGCTTGCCCCACAGCGGCTCCACCGGGACGCGGACCGAGTCGAGCAGCGTCATGTCGCTCGCGTACGGGCACGGCGCCGGGGTGG
>NZ_QKYN01000162.1 GCF_003258295.1 Streptacidiphilus pinicola
GTACGGCTTGCCGAGCTGCGCCTCGGCGAAGGCGATCGCCGCCTCGATGTTGGCCGCGCCGTGGCCGGTCGGGGGCTTGCCCGGGCCGGGCGTGGGCGCGGGGCCCGGATCGCCGGGACCGGGTCCTGGCGTGGGGTGCGCGTGACCGGCGTACTTGAGGTAGATGTCGTAGTGCGTGGTCCAGCGCCACGCGCCGTTCTTGCGGAACCAGTACCGGCGGCCGTCCCAGCCCCAGCTGATGCCGCCCGCGGTCGACGCGGACCCGGCCGAAGCGCCGCCGCTGTTGCGGAGGTACACGTCGTAGTGGCTGGTCCAGCGCCACTCCCCGTTCCTGCGGAACCAGTACCGCTGCCCGTCCCAGCCCTGGCGGATGGCTCCGCCGGTCGTGCTCGTGCCGGCGCCGGCGCCGCCGCCGGTGTGACGCAGGTAGATGTCGTAGTGGGTGGTCCAGCGCCACTCGCCGTTCGAGCGGAACCAGTAGCGCTGCCCGTCCCAGCCCGCGTGCGCGGGCGCCGTCTCGGCGCTCGCCGCGGGCGCGGCTATGAGCGCCACCCCGCCGCCGACCGCGAGCATCGCGGTGGTCGCGGCGGCCCGGACCAGCGGACCGGCGGTGCTCCGCGGGCGCCGGTCGCGGGCGGAGCCGCCCGGTGACCCGCCGCCGCGGCGCGGGTGGCAGTAGGCGCAGGTGCAGTCGGTGCTGTCCAGCTCGGCGAACACGGTCATCGCGGACGGTCTCCGTTCCTCGGTGGTTCGGATGCTGCGGAGGTGGCTGCCGGGTCACGGAAGGTCTGCGGCGGGCTCCTGCCGGGGCGCGGGCGGAGCCGTCTTCGTCGCGGACAGGTCTTGCTCGCCCGCGCCCCGCGTCACGACGCGGGACCGGCCGAAACGCAGGCGCCCGCGCGAGGAGAGCGCGGTCGCGGAGCGGTGCGGGACGGACAGGCGGCCGGCCTCGTCCGGCTGCCCAGCGAGCGGCACCACGGTCACGGAGCCCGGCGCCGGACGCCCCCAGGCGGCGGTCGCGTCCGGGAGGGCGGCGGCGGAGCCGGGCGCGGGGCGCCCCACGGCGGCGGCAGCCGCCGAGACCGCAGCGGGCCCGGAGGGCCGGTCCGGTCCGGTGGCGGACGCGTCGGCGGAGCCGTCCGCCGCGAACCCCGCGCCCACCACGCCCACGCCCACACCCGCGCCCGCGCCCGCTGCGGGGGGCGACACCCGCACCGACAGGAAGGCCGTGACCAGGTCTCGGGTCAGCTCCGCGCGGAAGGTGTCGTCGAGCGTGATCCCCTCGCTGCGCTCCAGCTGGCGCAGCGTCAGCGCCGCGGTTTCGACCGCGTCGCCGACGATGACGTCGCGGGTGCCGGCGTCCAGCTCGGCGATCCGGCGTCGCCGCATGCTGTCGGCGAAGTCGGGGCGGTAGCCGAGGCCGACGGCCTGGACGGAGTAGACAGCCACACCCACCGGCGCCATCTCGGCGCCCAGCAGCCGGGTCAGCTCGCCGCCGAGCCACTGGCCGTCGCGCAGGGACGGACCGGGCTGGGCGAAGCTGTCGCACGGCAGCGTGGAGACGGTGCGGGCGAAGACGGACTCGGCGCTCATCGCCAGGTGCTTGCCGTGGTCGTCGACGGAGAAGCGGGCCCGCGCGGTGTCCTTGACCTGCCAGACGATGATCAGCTCGGCCGTGATCGGCGAGCCCTCGCGGTCGGTCGCCGCGATCGGCTCACTGCGCCAGTGCCGGATCCGCACGTCGATCGCACGGCGCTTGAGCAGCGGGTTCACCCACAGCAGCCCGGAGCGGCGGACCGTGCCGCGGTAGCCGCCCCAGCGGCTGAGCACGCGGGCGGTGCCGAGCGGGTTGGCCATCAGCCCGAAGAAGGCGACGACCACGACCGCGCCGCAGAGCGCGAGCAAGGCGACGGCCGGCCGTTCCGGGATCACCGGCCCGCCGGCGTGCAGGGCCTGACCGCCCGGCACCCAGGCCGGCAGGCCCGTCGCGCGGCGGGCCTGCACCAGCAGGGCGAGGGGGGCGGCGGCGAGGATCGCGAGCAGCGCCGCCCAGCCGGGCAGGACGCCCCGGGCCGGACGTTCCCTCAGTTCCGCGTCGGAGCGGGGCGGTCGGCGGACCGCCCAGGGGGCGGTGACCTGTCGCTCGGCCGGCTGGTCCACGTGGTCCATCCCCTCTTGCGGGCATTCGTACGTGCCCGCACCCTCACTCGGAGCCCGAACGTACCTTTATTTCGGACATACCGTCAATACAGCTATATCTCGGTCAGATCAGAGCATCTATCTCATTAGCCGCATGCCTGGTCGAGGCGCGCAAGGAAACGGGGCCGAAAGAGTGCCGCCCACGAACCCACCGCCAGTCCGGGGGCTGCCCGCCCATTTCGTCGATAAGACGATTACTCTGGAGGCATGCCTAGCCTGCGCCTCGCGTTGAACCAGATCGACAGCGTTGTCGGCGACATCGACGGCAACGCCGCGCTGATCGTCAGCTGGACCCGGCACGCCGTCGAGCAGGGCGCCCACCTGGTGGCCTTCCCCGAACTCGCGCTCAACGGCTACCCGATCGAGGATCTGGCGCTGCGCCCGTCCTTCATCGAGGCCTCCCGCTCGGCGCTGGTCGCGCTCGCGAAGCGGCTGGAGACGGAGGGGCTCGGCGAGGTCCCCGTCGTCGTCGGCTACCTGGGCAAGTCGCTCCAGGACACCCCGCGACTCGGCCTGCCGGCCGGCTCCCCGCAGAACTGCGCCGCGGTGCTCCACAAGGGTGAGGTGCTCACCCGGATGGCCAAGCACCACCTGCCGAACTACGGCACCTTCGACGAGTTCCGCTATTTCGTCCCCGGCGACACCCTGCCCGTGGTCCGCCTGCACGGTGTCGACGTCGCGCTCGCCATCTGCGAGGACATCTGGCAGGACGGCGGCCGGGTCCAGGCCGCACGCCAGGCCGACGCCGGTCTGCTGCTGGTCGTCAACGCCTCCCCCTACGAGGCGCGACGCGGCGACGAGCGGCTCGCCCTCGTCCGCAAGCGCGCGGCGGAGGCCGGCTGCACCCTCGCCTACCTGAACCTGGTCGGCGGCCAGGACGAGCTGGTCTTCGACGGCCAGTCCGTCGTGGTCCAGGCCGACGGCACGGTGCTGGCGCGGGCCCCGCAGTTCGAGGAGGGCTGCCTGCTCCTCGACCTCGACCTCCCGGCCGCGACCGCCCCCGTGGACGGCGGGACCCGCATCGTCGCCGACGGCCTGGAGATCAGGCGCACCGTCATCTCCGAGGAACCGCTCCCGGCCCCTGAGGAGCCGATCGTCCCGGGCGAGGCCGCACCGCTGGCCGAGCTGGAGGAGATCTACGCCGCGCTGGTGTGCGGCGTCCGCGCCTACGTGCGCAAGAACGGCTTCCGGTCGGTGCTCATCGGCCTCTCCGGCGGCATCGACTCCGCGCTCGTCGCGGCCATCGCGGTCGACGCGATCGGCCCCGAGAACGTCCACGGCGTCTCGATGCCGAGCGCCTACTCCTCCGAGCACTCCCGCGACGACGCGGCGGAGCTCGCGCGGCGGACGGGCCTCAACTTCCGCACGGTCTCCATCGCCCCGATGTTCGACGCCTACATGGACGCGCTCAAGCTGACCGGCCTCGCGGAGGAGAACCTGCAGTCGCGCCTGCGCGGCACGCTGCTGATGTCCGTCTCCAACCAGGAGGGCCACATCGTCCTGGCCCCCGGCAACAAGAGCGAACTGGCGGTCGGCTACTCCACTCTCTACGGCGACTCCGTCGGCGCCTTCGGCCCGATCAAGGACGTCTACAAGACGCTGGTCTTCCGGCTGGCCCGCTGGCGCAACGAGATCGCGGAGGAGCGCGGCGAGACCCCGCCGATCCCGGAGCACACCATCACCAAGCCCCCGTCCGCTGAGCTGCGCCCCGGCCAGGTCGACACGGACTCCCTCCCGGACTACGACCTCCTCGACGCGGTCCTGACCGCCTATGTGGAACGCGACCTGGGCCGCGCCCAGATCGTCGCCGAGGGCTTCGACGCGGCGCTGGTCGAGCGGGTGCTGCGCCTGGTGGACACGGCGGAGTACAAGCGCCGGCAGTACCCGCCGGGCACCAAGATCAGCGTCCGCAACTTCGGCCGCGACCGCCGCCAGCCCATCACCAACCGCTGGCGCGAGAGGTGACCTCCCCTGGGTGGTGCAACGCCCCTAGAGCTGGAAGTGCGCACCGATCGGCAGGTGGTCGCTGCCTGTCTGCGGGAGGGTCCAGGCGGCCGTCGGCGTGATGCCGCGGGACATGATCTGGTCGATGCGGGTGGAGGGGAAGGCCGCCGGCCAGGAGAAGCCGAAGCCGGCGCCCGCGCTGCCCTGCGCGGAGCGCAGCTGCATGGTGATGGGGGCGAGCGCGCGGTCGTTCATGGTGCCGTTCATGTCGCCCAGGAGCAGCACCCGCTTCAGCTGCTCGCGGCTGATCGCCTCGCCCAGCGCCTCCGCGCTGTGATTGCGTTGGTTGGCCGTGAACCCGCCGTCGAAGTGGACGCGGACGGACGGCATGTGGGCGACGTAGACCGCCACGTCGCCGTGCGGCGTCTGCACGGTGGCCCGCAGCGCGCGGGTCCAGCCGATCTTGATGTCGACGGGGCCGGTGGCGGTGAGCGGGTACTTGGACCAGAGGCCGACCGTACCCTCGACGACGTGGTAGCGGTAGGTGCCGTCGAGCTGCTGCTCGATGACCGGGAGCGCCGGTCCCGTGATCTCCTCCATGGAGATGACGTCGGGGTCGGCCCGCATCAGCGTCTGCATCGTGCTCGCCACGGAGGTGTTGTCCGCGCTGATGTTGTGCTGGACGGCGGTGAAGTCGTAGGAGCCGCCGCTCTTGTCCGGCAGCAGCGGGCCGAAGAGGACCGCCCAGATGACCGCCGGCACCACCAGCGCGACGAGCGCGGTCGCCGAGCGGCGCAGCAGGGCCAGGACCAGCAGCACCGGGACGGCGAGGCCAAACCACGGCAGGAAGGTCTCGATGAGGCTGCCGAAGTTGCCGAGGGTGTCGGGGATCTGGCGGTGCAACGCGAGCACCCCGGCCAACAGCAGCGCGAGCGCGGCGAGGATCCAGCCACGGTGCCAGGTGGAACGGCCCTTGCGGTCCCGGCCGCGCCAGTGGTGTCCCCGAAGACCGCGAAGCATGCGCCGTTCCTCACCTTTGCCCTGATCGGTCCCCTTTGCCGGGACTCAGCCTATGGGTGAGGAGACGCCGCCTCCCCGAACTCAGGTTCCGTCGGCGTTGCTGTGAACCGGGTGAGTGTTCGATGAGAGGCCGGTCTCCGGGCCGCCGGGCCTGACGGCCACGCCCTGCAGGACGGCGTCGACGATCGTGGCCGCGAGGGACGGGTCCTCGATGGACGCGTCGGGGTGGAGCACCGCGCGGGAGAGCATCGGGCCGACGACCAGCTCGCCGAGCAGGTCCGCGTCGATGTCGTCGCGCAGCTCGCCGCGGAGCTGGGCCGCGCGGACGAGTTCGCGCAGCGCCCGGCGACGGGGCTCGATGACGGCCTCGTGGTAGCGGGCGTAGAGATCCGGGATGGCCCGGATCTCGGCGCCGATCATGGCGAGGTTGCTGCCGGAGCGGCGGTTCACCGCGTTCACCCGGATGCTGTCGACGGCCGCGATGAGCGTCTCGCGCAGCGTGGCCCGCTCGCAGATCGGGTCGAGCTTGGACTCCAGCTGCTGGAGCAGGTGCAGCAGCATCGCGTCCTTGTCGGGCCAGCGGCGGTAGATCGTCGCCTTGCCGACGCCCGCCTCGGCGGCGATCGCCTCGACACTGAGGCCGGCCAGGCTGGAGCCCTCGGCCATCAGCCGGAGCATGCCCTCGACGATCGAGGCCTCGACGGCCTCACTGCGCGGCCGACCCCGCTTGGCCGGAGGTGGCGCGGCGGCCGCCTCGGGCGGGCCGGCTGGGGCGGTGGCGCGCTGCCGACCGAGCTCGTGGCCGATCAGGTTCTCGAACTCGCTGTCCACGGCTTCGCCGGCATGGCTGCTCACCGCCCCATCCTCCCTCACTCGCTCGGAGCTCCGGTAGCGTCCGCCGCCACCTGCGCCTCTCCAGCCGCCTTTTCAGCCACAGCGTCGTCGGCCGAGGCCCGCGGCGCCGTCGCGCCGCCGTACGCGGCGGCCTTGCTGGGCAGGAAGGCCACGGCGACGATCAGGCCGAGCGCCGCCGCACCCGCGGCGCCCAGCGCCGTCACGTGCATGGCGTGGACGAAGGCGTCCTTGGCCGGGTCGACCAGGGCGGCGGCGTGGAACTGCGGCTGCGCGGCGATGCCGAGGGTGCCCTCGATCGACTCGCCCGCCGGGCCGCGCAGCGCGGCCGGCAGCTGACCCAGGTGACCGCTGATGCCGCTGCGGTACGCCGTGGACAGCAACGCGCCCAGCACCGCGACGCCCAGCGAACCGCCGACCTGACGGAACGTGTTGTTGACCGCGGAGCCGGAGCCCGCCTTCTCGCGCGGCAGGCTGGACATGATGGTGACCGACGCCGGCGGCATCACCAGGGCCATGCCGGCGCCCTGGACGAAGGCGATGACTTCCAGCACCCAGATGCCGGTGGTGCGGCCCAGGGTCGTGAAGCCGACGAACGAGCCCGCGATCAGCAGCATGCCGAGCGCGACGGTGAACTTGACCCCGAAGCGGTCCACCACGAACCGGGCCCGCGGCGAGAAGACCAGCTGCGCGACCGCCAGCGGCAGCAGCAGCAGACCGGCCTGGAGCGGGCTGTAGCCGCGGACGCTCTGGATGTAGAAGACGCCGAAGAAGGTGACGCCCATCAGCGCGAAGAACGCGAGCCCGATGGCGACGACCGAGGCGGAGAAGTGCCGGTTGCGGAACCAGGAGATGGTCAGCACCGGGTGGGCGGCGCGCTTCTGGTAGAGCACGAACGCGATCAGGACCACCAGGCCACCGACGATCGGCACCCAGCTCTCGGTGACGCCGAAGTCCGCGTCCTGACCGCCCTTGATGATCCCGTAGATCAGGGCCACCAGGCCGACCATGGAGAGCAGCACGCCGAGCGGGTCGAGCCTGCCGGGCTTCGGGTCCCGCGAGTCCGGCACCAGCACGACCATGCCGATCAGCGCGGCCACCACGATGGGGACGTTGACCAGGAAGACCGAGCCCCACCAGAAGTGCGCCAGCAGCAGGCCGCCCGCGATCGGGCCGATCGCGATGGCCAGGCCGACCGCGCCGGACCAGATGCCGATGGCCTTCGGGTGCTCCTCGCGCTCGAAGACGTTCATGATGATCGCCAGCGTGGCCGGCAGCACGAAGGCGCCGCCGAAGCCCATCACGGCACGGAAGGCGATCAGCTCGGCCGGGCTGGCCGCCATCGAGCACAGCAGCGAGCCGGCGCCGAACACGACCATGCCGAAGAGCAGCACCTTCTTGCGGCCCAGCCGGTCGCCGAGCAGGCCGGCGGTGAAGAGCAGGCCCACGAAGACCAGCGTGTACGAGTTGATCGCCCACTCCAGCTGGCTCTGGGTGGCGCCCAGGCCGGTGGGCTTCGGCGAGGCGATCGTCTTCATCGCGACGTTGAGGATCGAGTTGTCCAGCACCACCACGAGCAGGCTGAAGACCAGAACGGTGAGGATCGCCCAGCGGCGCTTGTGTATCGCCTCGGGCACCCGCGGCGGGGCGGCGGCAGGGGCAGTCGTCGTCATGCGGGCAGCGTACCCCCAATTTCGATACGAGAACGTCTCGTATCGAAATTGAGACCCGCGCGCCCTCCCGCCGCGCGGAAACGTGATCTGCGCAACCATGCCGGGCCGCGCGCTGCCCTTTCCCTCTGTCACAGGCGCGTGCCAGCATGGACGTGATCCGGGGACGCCGTACGGCGCCACGAGACCACGACACAGGAGACACGTCATGCAGAACGGTTCGCTTCCGCCTGCCCAAGCTCCCTCCACCCCCTCCCTCTACGGCGGCGTCACCTCGCGCCGCGTCACCGTGCGCGACCTGGCCGCCGCCAAGGCCCGCGGCGAGCGCTGGGCCATGCTCACCGCCTACGACGCGATGACCGCCGGCGTCTTCGACGAGGCCGGCATCCCGGTGCTGCTCGTCGGCGACTCGATGGGCAACTGCCACCTCGGCTACGACACCACCGTGCCGGTCACCATGGACGAGATCGCGATGCTGTCCGCCGCGGTCGTCCGCGGCACCAAGCGGGCGCTCGTCGTCGCCGACCTCCCCTTCGGCAGCTACCAGGAGTCCCCGGCGCAGGCGCTGCGCAACGCGGTCCGGCTGATGAAGGAGGCGGGCGTCCACGCGGTCAAGCTGGAGGGCGGCGAGCGCTCCGCACCGGCCATCGAGATGCTGGTCCAGGCCGGCGTCCCGGTCATGGCCCACCTGGGCCTGACCCCGCAGTCCGTGCACGCGCTGGGCGGCTACCCGGTCCAGGGCCGCGGCGACGAGGCGGCGCACCAGCTGCTGCGCGACGCGAAGACCGTCCAGTCCGCGGGCGCCTTCTCCGTGGTGCTGGAGGCCGTTCCGGCCGAGCTGGCCGCCCAGGTCACCCACGAGCTGCACGTCCCGACCGTCGGCATCGGCGCGGGCGTCGGCTGCGACGCCCAGGTGCTGGTGTGGACGGACATGTCCGGCATGACGGCCGGCCGGGTGCCCAAGTTCGTCAAGAAGTACGCCGACCTGCGCGCCGAGCTGGGCCGCGCCGCGGCCGAGTACATGGACGAGGTCCGCAGCGGCGCCTTCCCGGCCGAGGAGCACTCGTTCCACTGACGCTCGCGGAACCGCCCGGCGGACGCCCGGTGCGGTGACGGTGCGCTGACGGAGCCGTGACGGCGGCCTGTCGGCGCGCCGCGCGAGAGTCCTCGGCATGGAACCGAGGACGAACCCGAAGGACACCGCCGCGGCCGTGCAGGTGCGCGGACTGGTCAAGCACTACGGCGAGACGAAGGCCCTCGACGGCGTCGACCTCGACGTCGCCGAGGGCACCGTGATGGGCGTGCTCGGGCCGAACGGCGCCGGCAAGACCACGCTCGTCCGCATCCTGTCCACCCTGATCCGCGCCGACGCCGGCCACGCCGTCGTCTCCGGCTGCGACGTGGACCGCCAGCCCTACCGGCTGCGCCGCGCGATCGGCCTGACGGGGCAGTACGCCTCCGTCGACGAACTCCTCTCCGGCTACGAGAACCTCTACCTGATCGGCCGGCTGCTCGACCTGAGCGCCAAGGGCGCCCGCCGCCGTGCCGAGGAGCTGCTGGAGCGCTTCTCCCTCACCGAGGCCGCGCGCCGCCCGACCAAGACCTACTCCGGCGGCATGCGCCGCCGCCTCGACCTGGCCGCCTCGATGATCGGCCGTCCGCGCGTGCTCTTCCTCGACGAGCCTACGACCGGTCTCGACCCGCGCACCCGCAACGAGGTCTGGGCCGAGGTGCGCGGCATGGTCGACGAGGGTTCCACGGTGCTGCTCACCACGCAGTACATGGAGGAGGCGGAGCAGCTCGCCGCCGAACTCACCGTGATCGACCGCGGCCGGGTGATCGCCGCGGGCAGCGTGGAGACCCTCAAACGGCAGGTCGGCCAGCAGACCCTGACGATCCGTCCGGCCCGCGCCGAGCAGCTCGACGCCATGATCCGCGCCCTGGCCGACCACGGCCTGGCCGGCGTCCCCGACGGCGAGGGACGGCTCTGTGTCCCCGCCGGGGACGAGGCCCAGCTGACGGCCGTCGTGGCCGCCCTCGGCTCCTCCGGCCTGGGCATCGCCGCGCTGGAGACCAGGCTGCCCAGCCTGGACGAGGTCTTCCTGGCCATCACGGGCGACCAGCCCGTCCCCACCCCCGCGGGCACCGCCGCCGCCCCCGCAGCCGACACCGCAGCCCGTCTGGAGTCCGTCGCATGACCGGTTACGCCGCCGCACCCGCGCTCGCCACCGACCTCGCGCCCGCGCGCGACCTCGACCAGCGGACCAGCCTGCGCGCCACCCTCCACCACATCGGCGCCCTCACCCGCCGCAACCTGATGCGGCTGAAGGCCGATCCGGAGTCGCTGCTCGACGCCCTGCTGATGCCGATCCTCTTCACCGTGCTCTTCGTCTACGTCTTCGGCGGCGCGGTGGCAGGCAACTCGCACAACTACATCCAGTACATGATCCCCGGCATGTTCGGGCAGATCGGCCTGAGCCTGGCGATGGCCGTCGGCACCGGCCTCAACGTGGACTTCACCACCGGCGTCATGGACCGGTTCCGCACCATGCCGATCGCCCGCTCGTCGGTGCTGGTGGCCAAGCTGCTGGCGGAGAGCTGCCGGGCGGCGGTCTCGCTGGTGATCCTGGTCGCCTTCGCGATGTGTCTGGGCCTGCGCATCCACACCGGCCCGCTGAACGTGCTGGCCACGCTGGGGCTGGCGTTGGCCTTCGGCACGGGCGTGGTCTGGGTCTCGATGCTGCTCGGCATGACGATGAAGAACCCTCAGGCGGTGCAGGGCGTCGGGATGATGGTCATCATGCCGCTGCAGTTCGGCAGCTCGATCTTCGCCCCGGTCCACTCGATGCCGGGCTGGCTGCAGGGCTTCACCAAGGTCAACCCGCTCTCCGCGCTCGCGGACTCCAGCCGCGCCCTGATCAACGGCGGCCCGGTGCTGCACTCCGCCCTGCTGGTGCTCGCCTGGTCGGTGGGGCTGACCGTGGTCTTCGCCCCGCTCGCGGTGGCCAGGTTCCGCAAGCGCACCTGACGGCCCGGCCTCGCCTACTCCCCGTCCATCAGGGCGATCGCGGACCTCACGTCCAGCGCCGCGCCCGCCCGGTAGGCCGCGTCGTAGGACGCGTCGCCGAGGAGGGCGCGCAGGCCGGCCGAGGTCTCCTCGAAGGCCTGCAGGTCGAGGTGGTGCCTGGCGGAGCGGCTCTGCAGATGGTCGTAGGCGCCGAGCAGCGTCACCGCCGTCTCCGCCGGCCGCTCCTCGGGGACGACTCCCGCCTTCGCGCAGCGCCAGAGCGTGCCGGTCAGGGAGGGGACGAGGACGAGCGGCAACTGTTCCGCCGTGAACGGGACCAGCGGGTGGATGCGCATCTCCCGCAGTCCCGCGCGGATCCGGCGCAGGCCCTGCTCGGGCCGGCCGTCCATCGCGTCGACGCCCCCGAGCAGGCCCTGGACCAGGCCGGTGAGCAGGCTGCCGACACCCTCCCCGAAGGGTCCGGTCAGCAGGTTCTCGAGCAGCTCCCGCGCCTCGTCGAGGCGCTGCTGCCGCATCCGGAGGCCGGCCAGCAGCATGCTGCCGAACATGCCCGCACCCTGGCCGACCACGCCGTAGGCGCGGGCGTCCTCGATGCCGCCCAGCAGTTCCGCCTCGCCTTCCTCGACCCGGCCGAGGCCGAGCAGCGCGTCACCGAGGCGGACCCGCAGGATGGGCTGCTCCTGGTCGGCGCCGAGCTCCTTGGCGAGGGCCATCGCCTCCCGGCAGCAGCGCACGCCCTCGGCGAAGTCGCCGCTGAAGTTGGCGATCTCGGCCAGACCGGAGATGGCCTCGGCGCGACCCCAGCGGTCGCCGATCCCGGTGAACAGCTCCAGGCTCTCGGACGCGTCCCGCGCCGCCTGCTCGCGGACATCCGGACGGTCGTTGAGCAGCTTGGCGCGGACCTGCAGCGCACAGGCCAGCTCCCAGGGACGGCCGAACCGGCGGCAGCCGTCGACCAGTCCGTCGGCCACCTCCTGCAGCTGGTCCAACAGGCCCGTGAACATCACGACGTAGACGCGCTGCAGCGCGGGCAACCGTGCGGACTGCGGCAGTTCGGGGCGGTAGACCTCGACGAGGCGGGCGCCGAGCCGCCGCACCTCCTCCTCCGGCTCACCGCCGAAGGCGCCCTCGGCGGTGAGGCAGACCCCCATGGTCGCGACCCGGCGCGCCTCCTCCAGCACCGGCCCGGGCCACGGCGGCGGCAGGTCGCAGGGCCCCTGCGCGATCGGCACCGCCGGCACGTCGAGCGGGTCGCCGGGGATGAGCGCGCGCACCGCCCGCGTCCAGTTGCGGGCCTCGTCACGCTGGTTGCGCAGCATCCAGTACCAGCCGAGGTTGCAGAGCAGGCTGAGCGCCTCCTGCTCCTCACCGGCCTCGACGGCGCGCCGCAGCGCGGCGCGCAGGTTGTCGTGCTCGGTGTCGAGCAGACGCAGCGCGTCGAGTTGGTCCGCCGCGCGCAGCAGCGGGTCGGTGGTGCGGGCCAGTTCGCGGAACCAGCGCAGGTGCGCGAGCGCGGGCGCGGCCGGGTCGTCGGTCTCGCGCAGCCGCTCGGTGGCGTACTCGTGGATGGTCTCCAGCATGCGGTAGCGCGGCTCGGGCGCGTCCGCGGTCAGGTCGGCCTGGATCAGCGACTTGTCGACAAGCGAGAGCAGGCACGGCGCGACGTCCTCCGCGGGGAGGTCGTCCCGGTCGTCCCCGTCGGCGCAGATCGCCTCGGCGGCGTCCAGGGTCCAGCCGCCGGCGAAGACCGAGAGCCGGGCGAGCAGCGTCCGCTCGGACTTCTCCAGCAGCTCCCAGCTCCAGTCCACGACCGCGCGCAGCGTCTGCTGGCGCGGCAGGTCCGTGCGGTTGCCGCCGGTCAGCAGCGTGAAGCGGCGGTCCAGCCGGTCCGCGAGCTGACGTGGCGTCATGGCCCGGAGTCTGGCTGCCGCCAGCTCGATCGCGAGCGGCAGGCCGTCGAGACGCCGGCAGATCTCCGCGCAGGCCTCCGGGTCCTGCGCGGGGTCGGCCGGGTCGAAGCCCGGCCGCGCGGCCGCGCCGCGCTCGGCGAGCAGCCGCAGCGCGGTCGGCTCCGGCAGCGGTTCCAGCGGACGCACCAACTCCCCCGGCACGCCCAGCGGCTCGCGGCTGGTCGCCAGCACGGTGACCCCCGGGCACGCGGCGACGAGCCGCGCGGCGAGCTCGGCGGCGGCCTGCACCAGGTGCTCGCAGTTGTCCAGCACGACGAGGAGCGTGCGCGGCCCGCAGAACTCCAGCAGCCGCGCGAGCGGGCCGTCCCCGTCCGCCCCCGCCCCGGCGCCGAGCGAGTCCGACATCCCCAGCCCGAGGTGGGTGGCCCGCAGCCCGAGCGCGCCCACCGCCGCGTCCACGACCCCACGCGGATCGTCCAACGGCGCGAGCTCGATCTGCCACACCCCATCGGGATACGCCCCGGCGCCGAGCGAGTCCGAC
>NZ_QKYN01000022.1 GCF_003258295.1 Streptacidiphilus pinicola
CCCCCGCCACGTGGCCGTCAACGAACTGCTCGTTCGCTCCACCGAGCAGGGCTGTCCCACCGAGCCCGCCCCTGTGCCTGCCCCCGCCGGGCAGGGCAGGGCCTCAGGGGAAGTTCGGGTGGGTGGGGTACGCGTGGGCGGCCAGCGGGGTCTCCGGGCGGGTCATCAGCGGTACGGTCCGCCACTCGGCGTCGAAGGTGCCGGTGCGCAGGTCGCAGGTGAGGCGGAGCTTGTGCGCGCTCCGGACGAGCTGGAGGTGGGCGACCACGGTGTCCGGGCTCGTCCTTGTCGCCCGCGCCGCGATGTGTCCGGTCACCGGCCAGGAGCCTGCATGGAGGCGCAGAGTCGTGGTGGCGCCGTGCTTCTCGTACAGCGTCAGCTCCGTCGGGGCGAGGGTGATCCGCTCCAGCAGGGGGAGGGCCGAGCGGGCGGCGGTGAACTCGCCGCGCGGCACCGCGTCGCCTTCGGGGAACGGCAACTGAAGTCCCGTCAGCCTGCGTTGCAGCAGCGCGTCAGCTGTGGCGGAGCCCGTGCCCCCGTCCCCGAGCGCGGGGAGGAGGTGGGCCCACGCCGCGTCGAGTACGCCCTGCATGTTCTCGGTCTCGGCGGTCAGGGCCAGGACGGCGTCCTGTTCGGGCAGGACGACGCAGAACTGGCCGAAGGCCCCGTCACCGCGGTAGCCGTGCCGGGACATCCAGAACTGGAAGCCGTACCCCTGCGTCCAGTCCGGTGTCGCGCCGGTTCCGCTGTTGTCGACCTGGGCGCGGGTCGCGGCGGCGACCCACTCCGGCGCCAGCAGCTGCCGTCCCTCCCAGACTCCGCCCTGCAGATACAGCTGACCGAGCCGGGCCACGGCCTCCGTGGTGGTGTGCAGGCCGGCGAAGCCCGCCTCCCGCCCCGCCGGGTAAGGGAGCCAGAACGCCTCACCGATCCCCAACGGCTCGAACAGTCGGGGCCGCAGGAACTCCGTCAGTGTCTGCCCCGTCACCCGCTGGACGATCGCGGCCAGGGTGTAGGTGGTGGACTGGCTGTAGGCGAAGGTGACGCCCGGAGTCCCGTCCGGCGGCTCCAGCAGGAAGCCGCGCACCGGCTCGGCCGGATCGGTGGCCAGGGCCCGGAACCACTGCTCGGTGGTGTGACCGGCGGACATGGACGCGATGTGCCGGACCAGGATGGACCGGCTGCGTGGGTCCGTGATCTCCGCGGCCAACTCCGGAAAGTACGAGACGACCGGGGCGTCGAGGTCCAGCCGCCCCTCCGCCCGGGCGAGGCCGACCGCCGTGGCGGTGAACAACTTCCCCAGCGAGTAGAGCTGCTGCACCCCCTGCGGAGCGTAGGGGGCCCACCATCCCTCCGCGATCACGTAGCCGTGCCGCAGCAGCATGACGCTGTGCGGCTCGATCCCGGCCACGCCGTCGATCGCGTCGAGGAAGGCGACGACTCCGCGCGCGTCGGTGTCCTGCGCGGACGGCGAACAGCGGGGCACGGATGCCATCGGACCTCCTGACGGGGCGGACGACGCGTCGCGCCCGCACGGTCAATCATGCTCGACCACGACCATCGCGTGCCCGTCCAGGACGGTGACGCGCAGGGTGCCTCGACTGGGTGCGGGTACGGGTGCGGTCCTGGGTGCGGTGAGGGTGCCTGGTCCCGGGGGTGTGTCCGGGGCCAGGCACCGTGTGGGTGTCGGGTGGGTCAGCCGAGGGTCCATTTCTGGTTGCTCTGGCCGCTGCAGGTCCACAGTTGGACCAGGGCGCCGTCGGCGGTTGAGGCTCCGTTGACGTCCAGGCACAGGCCCGACTGGACCCCGGTCACCGAGCCGTCGCTGTTCAGGCGCCACTGCTGGTTGGCCTGGCCGTTGCAGGGCCATTCCACGGCCTTCGTGCCGTTGGTGGTGCCCTGCCCGTACGCGTCCAGGCACAAGGTGGTCCCGGAGTCCGTCACGGTCAGCTGACCGGCCGCGGTGTGGGTCCAGGTCTGGTTCGCGCCACCCCAGCAGCTGTAGATCTGCACCTGCGTCCCCGCCGTCGTCGAGGCGTTCGGCACGTCCAGGCACTTGCCCGCACCCACCGCATGCAACTCACCCGTGGTGCTTCCGGTGGTGCTCGTGCTGTAGCCGGCGGCGGTGATGTTGGCCTGGACGGCGTTCTCGGTGGCGTCGGAGGGGTAGCCGGAGGTCATGACGCCCTCGTAGAAGGTGCCGGTGGCGCCGTTGCTGTTGTCGCCGCCGATGCCGAGGATGATCGCGCCCTCCTTGTGCATCGGGTTGTAGCCGGACACGTTGGGGCGCGGGCCGCTGTAGTCGGTCGACAGGCCGCCCGACTGGGCGTTGCCGGAGCGGATCGCCCACTGGTTGGGCTCGCCCTTGACGATGGCGGTGACGAAGCGGTCGTTGATGCTGGGGTCGTTGGCGTTGTAGCCGGCGTTCACGCCGGAGAACAGGCCGTTCTCCTGGTCGGCCATCACCCACGGCCCGTTGCCGCTGCCGTAGCCCCAGACCTTGATGTTGCCGAAGTAGATGGCCTCCATGGTGCCGTTGCCGTCGTCGTGGTTGGTGGTCTCGGCGTTGCCGTAGTCGAAGCAGCAGCCGCCGTTGTAGTGACTGCCGTCGAAGATCGCGTACTCGCCCTCGGGCTGGTCGCCGGTGGCGATGCCGTTGGTGGAGTCGTCGCGGTAGCCGGTGCCGGGGGCGACGTAGACGCCGTAGGCCTCGTGCCCGCCGACCGAGACGGGCGCGGCGGTCGCGTTCGCGAGGTTGTCCGGGCCGCCGGCCGCGCCGCCCGCCGGGGCGTCGGTGAGGTTGTTGCCCTTGCCGGACTGGTCGTAGATGACGGTGATGACGCAGCTGGTCCCGGCGCAGAAGGAGTCCTGGGCGGCGGCGTCGGCGTAGCCGCCGGCGCTCAGCAGGCCGATGTCCTTGGTTGCCCCGTCCGAGGCGCGCTTCACCTGATACAGCGAGCCGTTGTAGGCCCCGTACAGGGCGCGGGTGCTGCTGTGCGCCGCGACGCACGGGGTACCGGCCGCGGCGTAGATGTCGCAGGGTCCCTGGGCGGCCGCCTGTGCCGGGCCGGTGGTGGCGCCCGTCGTGACGAGTGCGCCGAGCACGATGGCCGCGGCAGCGCCCGTGCGGGCCAGGGCGCCCGTCCGAAGCAGCCGCCAGAGGCGGAATTTGCTCATGCAAATACTCCCTAAGTAGCGCAACTTGGTGGTTGTTAGCGCTAACATCCTGTTCCGTCCTGAGCTGCCGGGCTGCAGGATGGGTGGGATGCTCTGGGGGGAGACGGTGCAGCCTGACCGGACGCCGTGTCAAGTACATGCACGGAGAGACTTGTTGATCGGGCCTTGGTCGGGCCAGTGGTTTCCGAAACTTCTACGAAAGTTTCCGCCGCGTCTTGACGGCTCGCGGCGGCTCCGAGTTACTTGGCGGCGGGACAAGCTCACCGAGCACCGTTGCCGGACGGCTGCCGTGTCGCTGCTCCCGTTCCCCGAACCGGCGGCTGGAGTCCGCCGTCATCGCTCTCGCGCCACATCCGCGCGGAGCGTCGCGGGGCATGCCGTTCCCCCACCCACACATGCAGGAGGTCCACCATGCTTCTCGGCAGGATCCGCACCGGATTACACCCTGCGCGGGCCGTCGCGCCGACCCTGGTGCTCGCCGTCGCGGTCGGCATGCTGGCCGCGACGAGCCCGGCCGTGGCGTCCGGCAGCACGCTGAAGGCGGCCGCGGAGTCGGGCGGCCACTACTTCGGCACCGCCCTGACCGACGGCGACCTCGGCGTCAGCGGCGAAACTTCCATCGCCGGCGCCCAGTTCGACATGGTGACCCCGGGCAACGAGATGAAGTGGGACACCACCGAGCCGTCCAACGGCTCGTACAACTTCGCCCCCGGCGACCAGATCGTGCAGTACGCCCAGGCCAACGGCATGCGGGTGCGCGGCCACAACCTGGTGTGGCACAGCCAACTCCCCTCCTGGGTCTCGAGCCTGCCGCTCAACCAGGTGCAGTCCGTCATGGAGTCCCACATCACCACCGAGGCCACCCACTACAAGGGCAAGGTCTACTCCTGGGACGTGATCAACGAGCCGTTCAACGACGACGGTTCGCTGCGCCAGGACGTCTTCTACCAGGCGATGGGCTCCGGCTACCTCGCCGACGCGCTGCGTACGGCGCACGCCGCAGACCCGGGCGCGAAGCTCTACATCAACGACTACAACATCGAGGGCGAGAACGCGAAGAGCAACGCCCTCTACAGCCTGGCGCAGTCGCTGCTCGCCCAAGGTGTGCCGCTGGGCGGCATCGGCTTCGAGAGCCACTTCATCGTCGGCCAGATCCCCTCGGACATGCAGGCCAACCTCCAGCGGTTCGCGAACCTGGGCCTGGACGTGGCCGTCACCGAGCTCGACGACCGGATCCAGCTGCCCACCACCAGCGGCTCCCTCCAGCAGCAGGCCACCGACTTCGGCGCGGTGGTGCAGGACTGCCTGGCCGTATCCCGCTGTGTGGGCGTGAGCCAGTGGGGCGTGGACGACGCGCACTCCTGGATCCCCGGCACCTTCCCGGGGTACGGCGCCGCCACCATGTACGACGGCAACGACCAGCCCAAGCCGGCCTACTCCGCTGCCCTCTCCGCTCTCGGCGGCAGCTCCGGGACCGGCGGTGGCGGTGGGACCACGGGTGAGTTGCATGCGGTGGGTGCGGGCAAGTGCCTGGATGTGCCGAACGCCTCGACGACGGCGGGGACGCAGGTGCAGATCTACAGCTGCTGGGGTGGCGCGAACCAGACCTGGACCCACACCGCGGCCGGTCAGCTGACCGTGACGGACTCCGGGACCACCTTGTGCCTGGACGCGTACGGGCAGGGCACCACCAACGGCACGAAGGCCGTGGAGTGGCCGTGCAACGGCCAGGCCAACCAGCAGTGGCGCCTGAACAGTGACGGCTCGGTGACCGGGGTTCAGTCGGGCCTGTGCCTGGACGTCACCGGCGCCTCCACCGCCGACGGCGCCCTGGTCCAACTGTGGACCTGCAGCGGCCAGAGCAACCAGAAATGGACCCTCGGCTGACCCACCCGACACCCACACGGTGCCTGGCCCCGGACACACCCCCGGGACCAGGCACCCTCACGGTCAGCCCCAGGGAGAGGCGGTGAGCCAGCTGGTGTCCTGGCTCCACGAGGACGCGGAGTCCCAGGCGTTGGAGCCGCCGTCGCTCGCCACATACACCGTGTAGTCGTAGTGGCGGAGGTACTTCGTCGCGTAGTTGACGGACTGGAAGGAGTGGCCGACCCCGCTGTTGCCCGGGGTGGGGCAGAAGGTGGCGTCCTGGGCGAAGGTGCTGCCGCCGTCGTCGGTGTTCAGGTAGAGCTCGAAGGCGTAGTGGCGCAGGAACTGCCCGGGGTTGTTGGCGGACTCGAAGGACAGGCAGGAGCTGTCGGCCAGCCCGGCTCGGACGATCCAGCTGGCGTCGGCCTTCTCGGTGGCCGAACTCGCGGAGTTGACAGCCGAGATGACGACCTTGGTGTCCGCGTCGTCGTGGCGGAGGTAGTCGGAGGTGCAGCACGCCGTGGTGGCCTGCAGGGACACGCGCGAACCGGGCGTCAGCGAGCCGGTGCTCGTCGAGGCGCTGCTGTAGCCGGCGGCGGTGATGTTGGCCTGGACGGCGTTCTCGGTGGCGTCGGAGGGGTAACCGGAGGTCATGACGCCCTCGTAGAAGGTGCCGGCCGATCCGTTGCTGTTGTCGCCGCCGATGCCGAGGATGATCGCGCCCTCCTTGTGCATCGGGTTGTAACCGGAGACGTTGGGGCGCACGCCGCTGTAGTAGGTGGACAGGCCGCCCGACTGCGCGTTGCCGGCGCGGATGGCCCACAGGTTCGGGCCGCCCTTGGCGACGGCGGTCAGGAACCGGTCGTTGACGCTCGGATCGTTGGCGTTGTAGCGGGCGTTGACGCCGGAGAAGAGGCCGTTCTCCTGGTCGGTCATGATCCAGGGCCCGTTGCCGCTGCCGTAACCCCAGGTCTTGCTGTTGCCGAAGTAGATGGCCTCCATATGGCCGTTGCCGGTGTCGGTGCTGCTGGTCTCGGCGTTCCCGTAGTCGAAGCAGCAGCCGCCGTTGTAGTGCGTGCCGTCCAGGACCCCGTACTCGCCCTCCGGCTGGTCGCCCGTCGCGATGCCCGAGGTGTGGTTGTTCCGGTAGCCGGTGCCGGGGGCCACGTAGACCCCGTAGGCCTCGTGACCGCCGACGCTGACCGGCGCCTCGAAGGCATTCGCCAGGTTGTCGTTCCCGCCGGCGGCCGGGCCGGGCCAGTAGCCCTTGAGCGCCTGGGTGAGGTTGTTGCCCTTGCCGGACTGGTCGTAGATGACGGTGATGACGCAGCTGGTCCCGGCGCAGAAGGAGTCCTGCGCGGCGGCGTCGGCGTAGCCGCCGACGCTGAGCAGGCCGATGTCCTTCGTTGCTCCGTCGGAGGCGCGCTTCACCTGGTACAGCGGGCCGTTGTAGGCCCCGTACAGGGCGCGGGTGGTGCTGTGCGCCGCGACGCACGGGGTGCCGCCCGCCGCGTAGATGTCGCACGGCTCCTGGGTGGCGGCCTGCGAGGTGGTGGCCGTGGCGGTGAGCAGGCCGCCCGCGAGCACGGCGGTGGTGCCGGCCGCGAGGAGGGCGCGTCTGACGCGGTGGATCCACGGTCGCTTCATCAGGAGGAACTCCTTCACAGGGTGGGGTGTGAGGCGCGGTTCTCGGAGGGGCTGCTCGTCAGCTCCAGGGGGAGGCGACCAGCCAGCTGGTGTCCTGGGCCCACAACGCGGTCGTGTCCCAGGCGTTGGTGCCGCCGTCGCCCGCGACGTAGGCGGTGAAGTCGTAGTGGCGCAGGTACTTGCTCGGGTAGTCGAAGGACTGGAGGGAGTAGCCGGTGCCGCTGTTGCCGGGATGCGGGCAGAAGGTGGCGTCGTCGGCGAACTGCGTGGTTCCGTCGGTGGCCTGCAGGTAGAGCTCGAAGGCGTAGTGCCGGAGGTAGCGGCCGGGTTGGTCGGCCGACTCGAAGGAGAGACAGTTGCCGTCGGCCAGGCCGGGCTCGACGAGCCAGGTCGCGGCGGCCCTGGCGGTCGACGAACTGGCCGAGGTCACCGCCGCGATCACGACCTTGTCGTCACCGGCGTCGTGCTGCAGGTAGTCCGAGGTGCAGCAGGAGGTGGTGGCCCGGAGCGAGATCCTCGCCCCCGGGGTGAACGGCGTGGCCGTCGTGGCGTAACCCGCCGCGGCGATGTCGGCCTGGACCGCCGCGTCCGTCGCGTCGGAGGGATAGCCCTTGGTGACGGCACCCTCGTAGAAGGTGCCCGCGCTGGCGTTGTGGTTCGTCTGGCAGCAGTCGCCGCCGCTGCCGAGGATGATGGCCCCCTGCTTGGCCATCGGGTCGTAGCCGCTGGGCAGCGCTCCGCTGTAGAGCGTGGTCAGGCTCCCGGACCGCGCGTCGGCGGCCTTGAGCGCCATCTGGGTCGTCCCGTTGTTCTTGAGCATCGCCGTGACGAAGTGGCTGGTCTCCGCGACCTGGCTCGGGTTCCACTGCGCGCTGCCCCCGGAGAACAGGCCGTTCTCGAGGTCGGCCTGGACCCACGGACCGGATCCGCCGCAACCGCCGAACCAGCACTCCGTGCCGAAGTTGATCGCGTCCATCGCGCCGTTGCCGTCGGCCCTGTGGTTCGTCTCGGTGTTGCCGTAGTCGAAGCAGCAGGCGTTGTCGGTGTGGGTGCCGCTGGTGACCATGTACTCGCCCTCCGGCGAGCTGCCGGTGGGCACGCCGGAGGAGGAGCCGTCGACCCAGTAGCTGTTGCCGGGGTTGACATAGAGCGCGTACGCCTTCTGGCCGTTGACCGTCACCGCCTCCGAGGTCGCGGTGGCCGCGGTGTCGGCGCCGCCGGTTCCGCCCGGCCCTTGGTAGAGCAGGGTGTTGCCGTGACCGGACTGGTCGTAGACGCGGGTGATGGTGCAGACGGCGCCCGCGCAGAAGGCGTCCTGAGCCGCGGCGTCCGCGACGCCTCCGGGGGAGAGCACTCCGATGTCCTTGACGGCGCTGTCCGAGGCGCGCTGCACCTGGTAGAGCACGCCGTCGTAGGCGGCGTAGAGGGCGCGGGTGGTGCTGTGGGCGGCGACGCACGGGGTGCCGCCGGCCGCGTAGATGTCGCAGGGCTCCTGCGTGGCGGCCTGTGACGGGCCGCTCAGCGCGAGGAGTCCGGTCATGGCGAGCGCGAGGGTGGCGAGGAAGGCGAGTAGTCGCCTCAGCGTGGGGTGAGAAGCGCACAGGGCAGGCAACACGCGCGGACTCCCGAATGTTAGCGCTAACAATTTTGCGGGTGCCGAGCCCATGGCGAAATCCACGGTGATGGCCGGCCCCTGGGGGCGTTGCGGCCCTCACTATCGAGTAGGTGCTGAAGCCCCGTCAAGGCTTACGACACGGTGCATTCGAACCGGTTCGATGATGGGCGCCGGCGCGCTCAGTGGGCCGCGAGCACCAGGGCGAGCGCGATCAGGGCGGGAACGGTCTGCACGAACAGGATCTTCCGGCTGGCCGTGGCCGCACCGTACGCGCCGGCCACGGCCACGCACACCAGGAAGAACACCTTCGCCTGGAAACCCACCGGGTCGGAGGCCACCGCACCCCACACCAGGCCGGCGGCGAGGAAGCCGTTGTACAGCCCCTGGTTGCCCGCGAGGGCCTTCGTCGCGGCGGCGAACTCGGCCGTGGTCCCGAAGGCGGCGCGCGCCCTCGGTCCGGTCCACAGGAACATCTCCAGGACCAGGATGTAGGCGTGCAGGGCGGCGAGAAGCAGGACCGCGACGGTTGCGATGATCGACATGGGCACCATGGTCACACACGGACATGGCCGGCCCGGGCAGGTGTGGGAGGGGCGGCCGTGGCACCGAGCGGCCCCTCCCGGGAGCCGGTGTTCAGAGCGCGACGAGCTGCCAGTCCTGGTTGGCGCCGCCGGTCGAGGGCCACTGGATGATCTGGGTGCCGTCGGCGGTCGAGGCGTTCGCGACGTCCGCGCACCAGCCGGTACGGCTGTTGACGAGCCGGTAGTACCCGCTGGTGGTCGAGGGGACCAGCTGCCACCACTGGTTGTCGCTGCCCGTGTCGGTCCACTGGTCCAGGCTCGCGCCTTGGGCGGAACCGCCGGGGCTCTCCAGCAGCAGGCCGCTGTGGCCGTTGACGAGCCGGGAGGACCCGTCCACGTTCGACACCAGGTTCCACTGCTGGTTGGACCCGCCGCTCCAGGGCCACTGGATGACCGCGGCGCCGTCGGCGGTCGAGGAGCCGTTGACGTCCAGCACCTTGCCGCTGTTGCGGTTGACCAGCTTGAACGGGCCCGAGACCGCCGAGAACGGCCGGTCGTAGAGCTCCAGGCTGCGGATGGAGGCCCACACGCCGGACGGCAGCCCGGTGACGGTGACGCGTACGAACCGTGCCTGGGCCCGGAAGGCGGCCGCCTGCACCTGGCTGGTCGCGGTGGTGGCGGTGTTGTCGACGAGCGTGGTCCAGGAGCGGTTGTCGGTGGACGCGTCGATCCGGTACCGGTAGTTGGTCTTGTCCATTTCCCAGGCGATCCGGGTGCCGGTCAGCGAGCGGGTCGAGCCGAGGTCGACGGTGAGCCAGTGCCCCGTGTTGCCGTCGTTCGCGCACCAGCGCGTCGCGGTGTTCCCGTCCACCGCGTTCGCGGCGACGTTGCCCTTGGACGCCTCGACGCTGTCGGCCGTCGCCGTGCTGCCGACGGCGATGTCGGCCGGCTGCACGGAGCGGTCCAGGGAGACGCCGACGACGCTGTCCTCGGGGTGGGCGGTGCGGTCGATGCCGTTGATGGTGACCCGGCCGTCGCTGCCGGTCGAGTACGTCAGAGCGGCGCCGGAGCGGACGTCGAAGACGCGCGTGACCTGTGCGTCACCGATCGGCGGGGTGGTGAAGGAGGTGCCGCTGTACCCGGGCAGCAGGTGGACGTAGAAGGTGTCGCCCAGGTAGGTGAAGCCGTACTGGCCGTCGACCGGGTTCCACGGGCCGCCGCGGGTCTTGTAGATCGACTGGCCGCAGTCGGTCATGAAGGCGCCGATCTGCCGTAGCAGGGCCGCCTGCGGGGCGGAGACCGTGCCGTGCCGGTCCGGACCGACGTTGACCATCGCGGTCATGTTCCGGATCCAGCAGTTGACCAGGATGTCCATGGCGGTGCCGTAGCTCATCACGGTGGCGGTGGCGTTGTAGCCCCAGGTGCCGTCGACGGTGAAGACCTTCTCGACGAGCTGACCGGTGCGGATCGCCCCGCTCGGCACCGAACCGCCCTCGTCGCTGGCGTAGTCGCCCATCCAGCCGGAGCGTGAGGTGGCGACGATGCCGGGCTGGTGCTTGCGGACCACGCCCATCAGACCCAACGGGTTGCCGCTGCTGTCGGTGTCGCCGTAGACCGCGTCCACCGGCCACTGGTTGGCGGTGTCCCGGTACTGGCCGGGCTCCCAGAAGAAGGCGGCGTCGGCGTCGGTGCCCTGCTCCGCGATCCAGCCGCCGTCCCACCACAGGTCGTCGATCACGCCGTACTGGGTGACGAGCTCCTTGACGGACTCGTACACCTCGGTCTTCATGATCCGCGCGTTCTCCTTGTGCGCGGGGTCGGTGGTGTAGTTCCAGGGGTTGGGCGCGCAGTTGGTGCCGTACACGTCGTAGTAGCCGGGGTAGCGCCAGTCGATCGGCGAGTAGTAGAGGCCGACCCGCAGCCCGGCCGCCCGCACCGCCGCCACGTACTCCTTCACGAAGTCGCGGCTGAGCGGCGCCTGACCGGAGTTCCAGCTGTTGGGGTGGTTGAGCGGCCACAGCGCGAAGCCGTCGTGGTGACGCGTGGTCAGCGTGACGTACCCGGCGCCGAAGTCCTTGGCCAGCTGCACCCAGGCCGACGGGTCGTAGGCGTCCGCGGTGAACTGCTCACTGGTGGCGTCGGTGACGTACAGCTGGTAGTCGGCGGGGGTGATGGCCGCGTTGTGCATGTACCACTCGCCCTTGGCCGGGCCCGCGTACACGCCCCAGTGGATGAACATGCCCAGCTTGGCGTCCTGCAGCCACTGGATCCCGGAGTCCGGCTGCTGTTCGACGCCGAGGTCGGACTGCGGGATCCGCAGGGGCGGCAGGGGTAGGGGGTCGGCCGTGGCGGCGAACGCGGGCGTCGCCAGGGCGACGGGGCCGATCGCGGCGGCCGCGGTCATGGCCGCCATACCGGCGAGCACCGCCCGGCGGGATAGGGGTTCCGGCATCGTGGTTCCTCCAGTTCGATCAGTGCTGAGTTCGGTGGCGGGAGGGGATCACAGAGCGACGAGCTGCCATTCCTGGTTGGAACCGCCGTTGGCCGCCCACTGGATGATCGGGGTGCCCGCCGCGGTGGAGCCGTTCTGGGCGTCGGCGCACCAGCCGGTGCGGACGTTGACGAGCCGGCCGTAGCCGCCGCTCGTGGGGGCGAGCTTCCACCACTGGTTGTCGCTGCCGCTGTCGGTCCACTGGTCCAGTTGGGTGCCCTCGCCGGAGCCGCCGGGGCTGTCCAGGACGAGACCGCTGTTGACGTTGCGGAGCCGGAAGGAGCCGTCCGCGTTGGTCTCCTGCCGCCACTGCTGGTTGGGTCCGCCGGACCACGACCACTGGATGAGGCCGCCGCCGTCGGCCGTGGACGCCCCGCTCGCGTCGAGGACCAGGCCGCTGCGCCGGTTGACGACGCGGAAGAGCGTGGACGGCCCCAAGCTGAGCGTGAGGGTTATGCCGGTGCCGGCGGTGAGCGTCACCCGGCGCGCGTCCGCGCCGAGGGGGGAGGAGGTGACCGGGGCGCTACTGGTGACGGCGTTGATGCCCCGGCGGCAGATCACGGTGAGCGTCTGGTCGATGTCCGAGGTGAGGGTCACCGTCGCCGTGGGGACGGTGGTGTCCCAGGTGAGGGACTGGATGTGGACGCGGTTGCGGCCGCGGATCCCGTTGATGGCGCCCTTGGCGAGCTGGTAGGGCAGCGCGGGGAGGAGTTCCAGGATTCCGGGCCGGGTGTAGACCAACGCCTCGGCGAGTACGGCCGGGAGGGTGTTGGCGACGTCGCAGTTGTAGACGCTGAGGTCGGGGTAGTGGGAGGTGATCATCCCGCGGAAGACCATGTCGTTGCCGAGGATCTTCAGCAGGTCGGTGTAGACGCCGGTGCCGTCCTTGAGGCGGGCGCGGGCCAGGGCGCGGTGCAGGCTGCCGTGGCCGGCGAGGTTCTCGTCGCCGCGCAGGTCCAGGGCGCGCAGGGCGGGTTGGACGAGTGCGGGGTTGTCCTCGGGGTTGATCTCGTGCAGGGGCCAGGCGCCGTAGAGGTGGGAGATGTGGCGGTGGTCGTAGTGGTCGGTCAGGCCCGGCCAGGACCATTCGGCGAGGGCGTGGTCGCTGTTGACCGTGTAGGCGGGGAGTCGGGCCAGCAGGGCGGTCCAGCGCTGGACGCCCTGGCTGCTGCCCTGTTCGACGCCGAGGGTGTCGGCGGCGTCGATGGCGGCCTGGAGGGCGTGTCTGGCGGCGGCGATGTCGACGGTGGCGTTGACGGCGTAGGACTGGCCGGTGCCGGCGGGCTGGTTCTCGGGGGAGAAGGAGGGGACGAACACGGCCTTGCCGTTTTTGTCGGTGGTGGTGAGGAAGTCCTCGTAGAACAGGGCGAGGGTCATCAGGGCCGGGCCGAGCTTGTTCTGCAGGAAGGTGCTGTCGCCGGTGACCTGGTAGTACTCCAGCAGCGGCCACAGCAGCCAGTCGGCGCCGCCGGTCCAGGCCTCGCCGGGGAAGCCCCCGCTGTCGAAGTGGAGCATGTGCCCGTACTCGCCGTCGGTGCGGGTGGGGGCGAGGTAGCCACGGCAGCCGTAGATGTTGCGGGCGTTGGTCTGCCAGTCGGGGAGCTGGCCGAGGACGAGGTCGAAGTACCCCTGCATGGCGTCGCTGAGGTCGAGGATGTTGCCCCCGGCGACCTGCAGGTTGACGTTGGCGTCGGTGGTGAAGTCGTCGGCCCAGGACCCGCTCCAGGTGCCCGTCCACAGTCCGGTGAGCCGCGGTGGCAGGACACCGCACGAGGAGACGAAGACGTACCGGCCGGAGTCGTACATCCGCTCCAGCAGGGCGACGTCGACAGCGCCGCGGTTGGCGTTCTGCCGGGCGATCAGGTCGCTGGTGGCGAGCGCGCGGTCGGCGGCCGGGACGTCGAGGTCGATGCTGGACCGGTTGAACATCGCCGCGTGCAGCGGGCTGTGGCGGGTGAGGAGGGTCGCGTAGTCCGCGGTGAGCCGGGCGAGCGCCGTCTGCAGGGGGTGGGCGTTCCAGTCGGTGGCGTTCTCGTAACGCCCCAGCATGCTGAGCAGCAGCAACCTGCTTGCGCCGGAGACGGTGACGGTCTGCCCGTTCGCGGTGACCGAGCCGCCGATGGGCACGATGCGGGTGGTTCCCTCGAACCCGTAGGCGCCGCCGGCGGGGTAGATCCCGCGCAGGTCGAGGTAGCCGTCGCCGTTGGCGACGGTGGCGGTGGTGGTGAAGGCGACGCTGCCGGGGACGCCGTCGAGCGCGGTGTTGACGCTGAGGGTGGCGCTGAGGGTCTGGCCGGAGGCGGGCAGGAGCTCGTGGACGACGACCTTGTCGGCGCGGGAGACGAAGCCGTGGCGCAGCCAGGTGCCGCTGCTGTCGCTCCAGGTGGCGCCGACCTCGCCGGTCTGGAAGTCGGTGGTCCGCGCGTAGTTGTCCGCGGTGGTCATACCCGGGGTGCTGATCTGCAGTTCGTGGCTGGGGTGGAAGGTCTGCGTCCACCGCAGCTGCCAGCCGTGGTCCAGGGTGGCGGCGGCCTGGGCGTAGTTCCCGGCGAGCGCCTGGCTGCGGGAGGTGGCGAGCTGGGCTGCGACGACGGGGGGCTGGAGGTCCCGGGTGCCGTTGGGCAGGACGAAGTGGTGGCAGGTGAGGATGACCTTCTCCAGCGTCGGCGCCCCGTGGAAGACGGCGCCGAACTCCCCGTTGCCGCTGACGAAGCCGTCCGTCCAACTGCTGGCGGAGGCGCTGTCCCAGATGCCGCGTCGGGGCAGGGTGACGCCGGGTGGCACTGGCGCCGCCGCGGACGCCCTGGCGGTGAACACGGCGGGCAGTGCGGTGGCGCCGGCGGTGAGGGCGGCGGCGACCAGGAAGCGCCGTCTCCCTAACGGAACGTTGGGCATATCCATGACAGGTACTCCTTCGGCTCGGGCCGGACACGGGGTGGGTGCCGGGTGGTGCTCCAGGAAGTCGGTGTTCCAGGACGTCGGTGCTCGGGGACGTTGGTGCTGCGGGAAGGTCAGTCCTGCGCCTTGCCGCCGGTGATGCGGGAGATGACCAGGGCGACCAGGATGATCGCGCCGTTGAGGGCGCCGATCCACTGGGCCGGGACGCCGCCCAGGGTGAGCACGTTCTGGATCAGGAAGAGCAGCAGGATGCCGGTGAAGGCCCCGAACATGCTGCCCTTGCCGCCGTTGAGGCTGATGCCGCCGATGACCGCCGCGGCGAAGACGGTGAAGATGTCGCCGTTGCCCTGCGCGGAGGCGACCGAGGCGAGGCGTCCGGAGAGCATCAGGCCGCTGAGCGCGGCCAGCAGGCCGGCGGTCACCATCACCGTCCACAGCACCCGGTCGGTCCGGATGCCGGCGGCCTTGGCCGCGTCGATGTTGCCGCCGATGGCGTACAGGGAGCGGCCGAAGCTGGTGAAGCCCAGGACGACGATCCCGGCAGCGAACAGCAGCAGGCAGATCCACACCGAGGCGGGGACGCCGAGCCACTCGGTGGTGCCGAGATAGAGCATCGAGCCGGGCAGGTTGAAGAAGGTCTGGCCGCTCGAAATGCCGGTGAGCAGGCCGCGCAGAACGATCAGCATGCCCAGGGTCACGATGAAGCCGTTCAGTCCGAAGCGGATGATGAACAGGGCGTTGACGGCGCCGACCACCAGGCCCACGGCCAAGGTGACCGGGACGGCCCAGGCGCCGGGAAGCAGGCCGAGCCCGTGGCCCGCCCCGGCCGGGACGGTGAGCCAGGCGGCGATGCCGGGCGCGAGACCGACGGTGGACTCGAGCGAGAGGTCCATCTTCTTGACGATCAGGACCAGCGTCTCCGCCAGCACCAGGACGGCCATCTCGGACATGGTCTGCAGGACGTTGACGAGGTTGTCGGTCTGCAGGAACACCGGGTTGACGAGCTGTCCGACGATCGCGATCACCACGATCGCGGGGATGAGCGCCAGGTCCCGCAGCCGCGCCACGGCGATCCGGCGCACCGGGCGGGCGCCGGCCGGTGCGCTCGGAACGGTTGTCGTGGTGGTGGTCTCGGTGGTCTCAGACACGGAGATCCATTCCTTCCATGGCGGCCACCAGGGCGTGGTCGTGCCAGCCGCGTTGCATCTCGCCGACGATCCGGCCCTGGAAGAAGACCAGGACCCGGTCGCACAGCCGTAAGTCGTCCAGTTCGTCGGAGGCGACCAGCACGGCGGTGCCGCGGTCGGCGGTCTCCTCGACCTTGCCGAGCAGGAACTCCTTGGAGCGCACGTCCACACCCGCGGTGGGGTTGATCAGCACCAGCAGTCCGGGGTCGTTGGCCAGGGCGCGGGCCATGACGACCTTCTGCTGGTTGCCGCCGGAGAGGCCGGAGACGTGCTGACCGGGCCCAGGGGTCTTGATGGCCAGGTTGTCGATCATGGTGTGGGCGAGGGCGTCCCGGCGGCGGCCGTCGATGAGGCCGCGGGGGCCCAACCGCTCCGGGACGGTGAGCGTGCCGTTGTCCGCGATGGACATCTCCGGCACATAGCCCTGGTGGTGGCGGTCCTGGGGTACGAAGCCGACCCCGGCCGCCAGCGCGGCCGGGACACTGCCGGGGCGCGGCCGTCGCCCGCCGATGCGCACCTCACCGGCGTCGGCCGCCCGCAACCCGACCACGGTCTCGGCCAGTTCGGTCCGGCCGCTGCTCGCCGCGCCCGCCAGGCCCACGATCTCGCCGGCACTCACGGCGAACGACACGTCCTGGTACCCGCCGGTGGCGGAGAGGCCCGCCACCGACAGGACCTCCGCCGTGCCGTCGGTCCGGGCCGGACGGGGCCGCCCACCCGGTGCCGCTCCGCGGTCCGCATCGCCCGTCATCGCGGCTACCAGCTCCGTCCGCGGCAGGTCGTCGACCCGGGAGGTGAGGATGTGCCGGGCGTCCCGGAAGACCGTCACCGTGTCGCAGAGGTCGTAGATCTCCTGCAGGTGGTGGCTGATGAACAGGAAGGTGACGCCCTGCTGCTGGAGTTCCCTGATCCGGTCGAAGAGCCGGTTGATCGCCGCGCCGTCGAGCTGGGCGGTGGGCTCGTCCAGCACGATGAACCGCGCACCGAAGGAGAGGGCGCGGGCGATCTCCACGAACTGGCGTTGCTCGACCGAGAGTTCGGCGGCCGGGGTGCTGACGTCCACGTCGACCGACCAGGTCTCCAGCAGCTCGCGGGCTTGGCGCCGGACGGTACGCCAGCTGATCAGGCCGCCGCGGGCGTGCGCGTGACGGTTCAGGAAGAGGTTCTCCGCCACGGTGAGCTCGGGAATGATCGTCGACTTCTGGTAGACGCAGGCGACCCGGCGTCTCCAGGCGTCCCGGTCGGCGACGCGGGGCGCCGGCTCGCCGCCGAACGTGACCGTTCCCTCGTCGGGTGCCTGCAGGCCGGTCAGGATCGAGACCAGCGTGGACTTGCCGGCGCCGTTGCGGCCGACCAGGGCGTGGGTCTCCCCGGCCAGGACGGTGAGGTGCGCGTCGCGCAGGGCCACCGTCGACCCGAACCGCTTGGTGACCGCCGTCGCCTCGGCGACGGGCGGGGTCGTGCTGCCCATTTCACGCACCGCCTTCCGGTCAGCCGAGGTGGTTGCCCCACAGGGAGGAGTCCGTGCTCGTCAGGGAGGTGATGCCGCCGTACGTCCCGCCGTCGGCGGTGACCAGCGGGGCGGAGAGCTGGTCCTCCAGCAGACCGGGCCGGACCTGCACGATCTGGCTGCCGTGGTCGGTCGGGCCGGGCTTGAACACCTTCCCCGCGATCGCGGACTGCAGGTAGTACAGGGCGTACTTCGCGTAGAGGTCGGCGGGCTGCGAGACCGTGGCGTCGATCTTCCCGGCGGCGATGTCCTTCAGCTCCTCCGGGATGCCGTCGTTGGAGACCACGAACACGTGCTTCGGATCCTTGGGGCCGGCCAGCAGCCCCTTCTGCTGGAGGACCTGGAGGGTGCCCGCAAGGGCGAAGCTGGACTGCATGTAGACGCCCTTGACGTCCGGATGCGCCGTCAGGTCGGTCTGCAGCTTCTGGGCCGCGGTCGCCGCGTCCCAGTTGGTGGCCTCGCCGTAGACGGTGACGGAGGGGAAGTTCTGCTTCATGCAGGCGTTGAACGCCTCGGTGCGGTCGCGGCCGTTGATGGAGGCGAGGTCGCCCTCCAGCATGACCACCGAGCCCTTGCCGCCGAGCTTGGTGCCGAGGAACTCGCACGCCTTCTGCCCGTAGGCGCGGTTGTCGGCGCGGACCACCATGTAGACGTCGCCGGTGTCCGGGCGGGTGTCGACGGTGACCACGGGGATCTTCTTGGCGTTGAGCTGGGCCAGGGTCGGCGCGATGGCGGCCGTGTCCTGGGGCGCCATGGCGACGCCTTTCACGTCCTCGGCCACGAAGGTCTGGACGTTCGCGGCGAGCTTGGCGACGTCATTCTGCGAGTTGGTGGTTTTCAGGCTCAGGCCGAGCTGCTTGGCGTACTGCGGTGTGTACTGGATGTAGGAGTTCCAGAAGTCGGTGTCGGACCGGGGGTAGTCGACGCCGACGACCTGGGCCCCGGCACCGCCGCCGGCGGATGTCGTGCTCGCGCAGCCGGCGAGCGGGGCGAGGGCGAGGAGAGCGGCGGCACGTACGGTGAGGTGTCTGAGCTTCATGGTGGCCTGCCCAAGGGATACGAGGGTGGTGGAGGGTGGCTCAGCTGGGACGGGGAGGGCGCAGGCGGAGGCCGTCCATGCCTCCGTCGACGGCCAGGTCGGTGCCGGTGGTCGCGCCCGCGAGCGGGCTGGCGAGGTAGGCGATGGCGGCGGCCACCTCGTCGGGGGTGACCAGTCGCCCGAGGGGCTGACGGGCCCTGAGCGCGGCGCGTTCGTCGGCCGGATCGTCGGCCCGGCCGAGCAGCCGGTCGACCCAGGGGGTGGCGACCGTACCGGGGTTGACACAGGTGACGCGGATGCCGTCGGCGACGAGGTCGGCGGCCATCGCGCGGGTCATCGCGAGCACGGCGCCCTTCGAGGCCGAGTAGAGCACGCGGTCGGGCAGCCCGGCGGTGGCGGCGACGGAGCAGGTGTTGACGATCGCCGGGGCGGCCGACCGCCGCAGGTAGGGTAGGACGGCGCGGGTCGTTCTGACCACGCCGAGGACGTTCACCTCCAGGACCTGGCGCCATTCGTGGTCCGGGTTGTCCTCGATGCCACCCTGGGCGCCGATCCCGGCGTTGTTGACCAGGATGTCCACGCCACCGAGGAGTTCGGCGGCCCAGGTCACCCCGGCGCGGACGGACTCCTCGTCCGCGACGTCGACGTGGGCCCTGACCATCGGCTCGGGAACGTCCTGCGGGTTGAGGTCCAGACATGCGACGCGAGCGCCGCGCGCGGTCAGCAGTTGGGCGGTGGCGAGCCCGATGCCCGAGGCCCCTCCGGTGACGACGGCGGTCAGGCCGTCGAACTCCAGGTCGCTCATGCGGGGTGCTCCTCGCGCCAGACGGGGCCGTCGGGGTAGCGGTGCTCGGCGGCGGAGGCAGGGTGGAGTTCGGCGCCGATGCCGGGGGCGGTGGGCGCCAGGTAGCGTCCCTCGCGGATCCGTACCGGGGCGGTGAAGTGCTCATGCAGGTGGTCGACGTACTCGACGACCCGGTCCTCGGTCGTGCCGCTGACGGCCACGTAGTCGAACATCGCCAGGTGCTGCACCATCTCGCACAGCCCGACGCCGCCCGCGTGCGGGCAGACCGGCACGCCGAACTTGGCGGCCAGCAGCAGGATCGCGACGTTCTCGGTGACGCCGGCGGTGCGGCTCGCGTCCAGCTGCAGCACGTCGAGCGCCTGGGCCTGGAGCAGCTGCTTGAACATCACCTGGTTGTGGCAGTGCTCGCCGGTGGCGACCTTGACGGGTGCGACCGCGCGCCGGATCGCCGCGTGGCCGAGGATGTCGTCGGGGGAGGTCGGCTCCTCGATCCAGTACACGTCGTGCGCCGCGAGCGGGGCCATCCAGTCGATCGCCTGCCGCACGCCCCAGGCCTGGTTGGCGTCGACGGCGATCCGGATGTCAGGGCCGACCGCCTGGCGGGCCAGGGCGACGCGGCGCAGGTCGTCGGCCGGATCCGCGCCGACCTTCAGCTTGATCTGGGTGAAGCCGTCGGCGACGGCCTGCTTCGCGAGCCGGACGAGCTTCTCGTCGGTGTAGCCGAGCCAGCCGGGGGAGGTGGTGTAGGCCGGGTAGCCCTCCGTGAGCAGGCGCTGCCTGCGTTCGGCCCGGCCGGGCTCGGCGCGGCGCAGGATGTCCAGTGCCTCGTCGCGGGTGAGGGCGTCCTCCAGGTACCGGAAGTCGACCAGGTCGACGAGTTGTTCGGGCGTCAGGTCGCTGAGGAGCTCCCAGACCGGCTTGCCCTCGCGGCGGCCGTACAGGTCCCAGACGGCGTTCACGATCGCGGCGGCCGCCATGTGGATCGCGCCCTTCGCCGGTCCCAGCCAGCGCAGTTGGCTGTCGCCGACGAGCCGGCGGGAGAACCCGCCGAGGTCGCCCAGCACCTCGTCCACCGGCAGGCCCACGACGAGTGGGGCGAGCGCCCGCACCGCCGCGACCTCCACCTCGTTGCCGCGCCCGACGGTGAACGCCAGCCCGTGGCCGGCCTGGCCGGTGCTCGTACGGATCGTCACGTAGGCGGCGGAGTAGTCGGGTTCGGGGTTCAGCGCGTCGGAGCCGTCCAGCTGACGGGAGGTCGGGAACCTGATGTCGGCGGCCTCGACGGCGGTGATCACTTCGGTCACGGCGCCTCTTTTGCCTTGCCTGGATACATGGGATGGATTTATAGGAGGAGCGGCTGTCGGCGTCCAGGGGTCGCGCAGTGGAAGTTTGAAAGTCCCAGGTGAATAAGGTTTTTTGACAGGCTGGCATGGCTTGGTCAGATGACAGGCGATCCAATGTCTTCCGTAGACATGGGATCTCCTGTTAGGTTGTGGCCGTGTCACTGACCGACAAGGCCATCGCCCGTATCCGCCGGATGATCAGGGACGGTGAGCTTCCCCCGGGGTCCAAGCTGCCCCCGGAGCAGGAGCTCGCCGCCGAGCTCGGGCTGTCGCGGAACATGATGCGCGAGGCCGTCAAGACGCTCGTGGTCGCCCGGGTCCTGGAGATCCGGCGAGGCGACGGCACCTACGTGACCAGCCTGGAGCCCGGCCTGCTGCTGGAGGGCCTGGGCGGCGCCGTCGAACTGCTGCAGGGGGACACCGTCCTGGAGCTGACGGAGGTGCGCAGGCTCCTCGAACCGGCCGCCACCGGTGTGGCCGCGGCGCGCATCACCGACGACGCCCTCGCGGAGGTGGAGCACCACCTGTCCGCCATGCGCGCGGCGCGGGACGACGTCGAGCGCTTGAACCACCACGACGCCGCCTTCCACCGCGCCGTGATCCGCGCCACCGGCAACGAGACCCTGGCCACCCTGCTGGAGCACATCTCCGGTCGCACGCTGCACGCACGGATCTGGCGCGGGCACGTCGACGCCGACGCGGCCGACCGGACCATCGCCGAGCACGAGGCCATCCACCAGGCTCTCCGAGCCCACGACTCTGCCCTGGCCCAGGCTGCGGCGCTGCTCCACGTCGACACCACCGAGCGCTGGCTGCGTGAGCACCTGGCCGAGGGAGCAGCCCTCCCCGCCGACGCCTCCGAGCCCGCCTTGGACCCACCCCGTTCTGCCTGAACTCCTAGCGACCCACCACACGCCGACCGAGGAGCGTCGCGGGTGAGAATCGACGCGCACCACCACATCTGGCAGTTGACCCGCCGTCCGCAGTCCTGGCTCGACGTACCGGAGTTGGCGCCCATCCGGCGCGACTTCGGCCTCGCCGACCTGGCGCCGCAGGCCCGGGCGGCGGAGATCGAGGGCACCGTGCTGGTGCAGGTCCTGCCGGACCTGGACGAGACCCGCGAGTTCCTCGTTCTCGCCGCCACCTCACCGCTGGTTGCGGGCGTCGTCGGCTGGGCGGACCTCACCGCGCCGCAGCTCGCCGACACCCTGGCCGAACTGCGCCGAGGCCCCGGCGGCGAACTGCTCGTCGGCGTGCGCCACCTGGTCCAGGGCGAGCCCGACCCGGCCTGGCTCTCCCGGCCCGACGTCCGGCGCGGACTGCGCACCGTCGGTGACGCCGGACTCGGCTACGACCTGCTCACCCTGCCCCGCCAACTGCCCGCCGCCATCGACACCGTCCGCGCCCTGCCCGGGCAGACGTTCGTCCTCGACCACCTCTCCAAGCCGCCGATCGCCCGTGGCACGCTCCAGCCCTGGGCCGCCCTGCTGCGCGAACTGGCCCGCGAACCCAACGTGTTCTGCAAACTCTCCGGGCTGGTCACGGAGGCCGACCCCGCCGCCTGGAGCGTCGCCGACCTGCGCCCTTACACCGAGACCGCCCTCGACGCCTTCGGACCCGAACGGGTCATGTTCGGCTCGGACTGGCCGGTCTGCCTGGTGGCCGCATCGTACGAGCAAGTCGTCAGCACCGCCGACGAGTTGACGTCATCTCTTGACCCGTACGAACGGGCGCAGGTCTTCGGCGGCACGGCGGCCCGGGCCTACGGGCTGCCGCGCGAACCGAAGCCGCCGGGCGCCGAGGAGGAGCCGGCATGAAGGTCCGCCTGGCCTACGGCGAGACCGGACTCGACATCGACGTCGACCCGGCCGTCACGACCGTGGTCGAGCCCCTGCACCACCCCGGCGCCGCCGACGAGTCCGCCGTGCTGCGGGAGGCGCTGCGCCGTCCGGTCGCCGGGCCGCCGCTGCGGGAGCGGGTCAGGCCGGGGCAGACGGTGGCCATCTCCGCCTGCGACGGGACCCGACCGCAGCCGCGCCACCTGATGATCCCGGCCGTCCTCGCCGAGCTCGACGGGATCGTCCGCCCCGAGGACGTGGTCGTCCTCGTCGCCACCGGCACCCACCGGGGTAACGACCCGGACGAGCTGCGGCGCATGTTCGGCGACGAGGTGGTCGACCGGATCCGGATCGTCAACCACGACGCCCGCGACGCGACCCGGCTCGCGTGGATGGGGATCTGGGGCGACGGCGTCCCGGTTCGGCTCAACCGCGCCTGGGTCGAGGCCGACGTCCGCATCACCACCGGTTTCGTCGAACCGCACTTCTTCGCCGGCTTCTCCGGCGGACCCAAGCTGGTGGCACCGGGCCTCGCCGGACTGGAGACGGTGCTGGTCCTGCACGACGCCGAGCGCATCGCGGACCCCCGGGCCACCTGGGGCGTCACCCACGGCAATCCCGTCCACGACGACGTACGGGCCATCGCCGAGGGCACCGGTGTGGACTTCGCCCTGGACGTCGTCCTCAACCGGGAGCAGCGCATCGTGGCGGCCTTCGGCGGCGACCTGCTGCCGATGCACGCCGCGGCCACCGCCGCCGCCCGCCGCATCGCGATGTGCCCGGTCGACCAGCGCTTCGACGTGGTCGTCACCACCAACGCCGGACATCCGCTCGACCAGAACCTCTACCAGTCGGTCAAGGGCATGTCCGCAGCGCACACCGTGGTCCGGCCCGGCGGGCTGATCGTCTGCGCGGCCGAGTGCCGCGACGGCTTCCCCGACCACGGCTCCTACCGCGAGGTGTTGGCCTCGGCGCCCTCCCCGCAGGCGCTGCTCGCCGACATCCGCGCCAGGTCGCAGACCGTGCCCGACCAGTGGCAGGTGCAGGTCCAGGCCCGCATCCAGGCCTCGTGCCGCGTGGTGATGCACACCTCCCACCTCAGCGACGCCGAGCTGGCCACCGCGCACCTGGAGCAGACCGCCGACATCTCGGCGACCGTGGCCGAGGCGCTGGCCGCGGCGGGCCCGGACGCCCGGGTCTGTGTCCTGCCGGAGGGGCCCATGACGATCCCCTACCTGCGGAACGGCGCCGACACGGCGAGATGACGCGCGCCAGGATCCTGCCGCGCCCGCCGTTCGGCCGCTCACTCTTCTCGTAACAACTGCACCAGGAGCACAGCCACATGCACCCCACCCGCGTCCACGATCTCGACTTCGCCCAACTGGACGTCGGCCGCGAGCAGCGCCAGGGACTGCCCGAGGTCGTCTACGGCCCCGGCAAGACGCCCGCCCAGATCCGCGCCATCACCGCACAGTTGCTGCAGCACAACGCCGGACCGGTGCTGGTCTCCCGGGTGGACGCCGAGACGGCGGCCGACGTCCTCGACGACGTCCCCGGAGGGTCCTACGACGTCACGGCCGGACTGCTCGTCTGGCGTCCGGCCGCGCCGAACGGCTTCGCGCTGACCGTTGTCTCCGCCGGAACCTCAGACGGGCCGGTCGCCCAGGAAGCCGCCGCCGTGGCGCGGGCCGTGGGCCTGTCGGTCACGACCGTGAACGACGTCGGAGTCGCGGGCCTGCAGCGCGTACTCCGGGTCCAGGAACAGCTGCGCGACAGCGACGCGGTGGTCGTCGTCGCCGGAATGGAGGGCGCGCTCGCGAGCGTCGTCGGCGGCCTCGTCGGCTGCCCGGTGATCGCCGTGCCGGTCTCGACCGGCTACGGGGCGTCGCTCGCCGGCGTAACCGCCCTGCTGGCCATGCACGCCTCCTGCGCCGCCGGGATCACCGTCGTCAACATCGACTCCGGCTTCGGCGCGGCCATGGCAGCCCACCGTCTCGCCTGGGCGAGGAGCCGGCGCACATGATCTGCTGGATCAACCCCTTCACCGGCCTGGCCGGAGACATGCTCCTGGGCGCCCTGCTGGACGCGGGAGCGCCGCTGGACCTGGTCAGGGCCGCGATCGGCGCGACCGGCCTCACCGGCTGGGAACTCGACGCCGAGCGGGTCACCACCCACGGCCTCGTCGCGACGAGCGCGCGGGTGCGGGTGACCGACACCGCCACCGAGCGGCGCGCCGCCGAACTGCTGGAGTTGGCCGCTCGCGCGCGGCCGGAGCCGGTGGCCGCGTGGAGCATCGCGGCGCTCACCGCGATCGCCCGCGCCGAAGGCCGCCTGCACGGCACCGATCCGGCCGAGGTCCACCTGCACGAACTCGGCGGCCACGACGCCCTGGTGGACATCGTCGGCGTCGCCGCCGCGCTCCACGCCCTCGGCGTGACCGACGTGGTCTGCGCGCCGCTGCCGCTCGGGACCGGACACGTCTCGGCGGCCCACGGCCGGCTGCCCTGCCCGGCGCCCGCCACCCTGGAGCTGCTGCGCGGCGCAGCCGTGGTCGGCACCGACCTCGGCGGGGAGACCGTCACGCCGACCGGCGCCGCCCTGCTGCGCGCGGCCGGAGCCCGCTACGGCCCACTGCCGCCGATGACGCCGACCGCCACCGGATACGGCGCGGGGACGCGCGAACTGGCCGACCGCCCCAACGTCGTGTCCGTCACGCTCGGCCATCCGATGTCTCCGCCCGGCCCGCCCGGCCCACCCGGCCCGATCGGTCCGGCCGTCGCGACGGAGGACGTCGTGACCCTGGAGAGCAACCTCGACGACGTCACCGGCGAGACCCTGGCCCACACGATCGCCCGCGCCCTCGCCGAAGGCGCGCTGGACGCCTGGACGACGCCGGCCGTGATGAAGAAGGGCCGTCCCGCGCAGGTGCTGCACGTCCTGGCCCGGCCGGAGGACGTCGGTCGGCTCCGCGAGCTGATCCTGGCCGAGACCGGCACGCTCGGCGTCCGGCAGACCGCCCAGACGCGCGTCGCGGCACCCCGTCGGACGAGCGGCGTCGAGGTCGACGGGCTGCCGGTCCGGGTGAAGTACGGACCCTTCGGCGTCAAGGCGGAGCACGACGACGCCGCGGCCGTGGCCGGGCGACTCGGCCTGCCGTTGCGCCTCGTCGCCGACAGGGCCCGGAGCCTGGCCGAGCAGGAACACCCCAACGCGTCGACGACGGAAGGCGGAACCCGATGAACAGCCCGACCGAGGGCGAGCACGCGGTCGAGGCGAAGGCCGCCGCGCTGCTGTCGACCGTGCGCGAGATCGGGCCGTTCGCCGTCGCCTACTCGGGCGGCACCGACTCCGCCCTCGTGCTGGCCGCAGGCGTCCGCGCGCTGGGAGCCGGCCGGGTGCTCGCCGTGACGGCGGTCTCCGAGAGCCTGGCCGCCGGCGAGCTCGCCGCCGCTCACGCCCTCGCCGACGCCCTGGGCGTGGCGCACCTGACGCCCCGCACCGACGAACTGAGCCGCCCCGGATACCGCGCCAACGGCCCGGACCGCTGCTACTTCTGCAAGTCCGAGGTGCTCGACGTGATCACGGCGCTGGCCCACGCGCACGGCTTCGCGCAGGTCGCGACCGGCACCAACGCCGACGACGCGGCCGACCCCTTCCGGCCGGGCATCCGCGCCGGACAGGAGCGCGGCATCCGCACCCCGCTGCGGGACTGCGGGCTCACCAAGACGGACGTACGCGCCGTCAGCCGCCTGTGGTCCCTGCCCACCTGGGACAAACCGGCCACTCCGTGCCTGGCCAGCCGGATCCGCTACGGCATCCCCGTCACCGGCCACCGTCTGGCCCGCGTCGACCGCGCCGAGGCGGCCGTGCGCGCCTCACTCGACAGCGCCGGGCTCAGATCCGGACAACTGCGTGTGCGCGACCTCGGCGACACGGTCCGCATCGAACTCGACATCGAGATCGTGCAGGCGGCCGCCCGGCTGCCCTCCCTCGTCGACGCCGTCGCGCGGGCGGGCTTCGGCGCGGCGCCCGTCGTGGTTGACGGATTCGCCTCGGGCCGGCTCAACCACGAGCAGCGCTGAAACAGGAAGGGTCACCCGCCAGATGTCCACCGTTTCACCCCATGCGTACGTCGAGGACCCGTCGCCCGGCGCGGGCCGCCTTCGTCCGCGCGCGTAGGACCTCCACCTCCGCCTGGACGCCGACCACCACTGCATCGGCAGCGCCGCGTGCGGTCCGCTGCTGCCGGCTCCGCACACCCTGGCGGCCGTCCCGACGACCTTCACGATCGGAATGACACCGTGCTGACGGACTCCCACCACTCCTGCATCGACCGGCTCTGGTACCGCGGCCCCGCCGACGCTTTCCTGGAGGCGCTGCCGCTCGGCAACGGCCGACTGGGCGCGCTGGTGTACGGCGGCGTGCACACCGAGCGGATCGAACTCAACGCGGACACCCTCTGGTCCGGCGGACCCGGCCCCCGGGACCGGGCCGGAGCCGCCGACCACCTGCCCGCGCTGCGGGAGGCGGTGCTACGCGACCGCGACTACGCCCGTGCCGACGCGATCGCCGCCGCCCACCACCAGGGCCCCGACACCGAGGCGTACCAGCCGCTGGCGGCCCTGCTGCTGACCTTCCCGTCCGTGGGCGCGCTCGGAGCGGCGGACGCGGAGGACATGACCGACGTGACGGACTACCGGCGGGTTCTCGATCTCGACCTGGCCGTGCACACCGTCTCGTTCACCGCGGGCGGGGTGCGCTACCGGCGCGAGAGCTTCGTCTCCGCCCCGGCGGGCGTGCTGGCGGTGCGGCTGACAGCGGACACGCCCGGCGCGCTGTCCTTCCGCGCGGGCTTCAGCACGCCCCACCTCGGCGCGGAGGTGACCGTCGGGCCCGACGGCGCGGGCCTGTCGATCCAGGGCCGCGCCCCGGCACGCGTTCCCCGCGGGCAGGAGGCCTCGACCGCGTACCGAGCCGGCACCGGCTCGGGCTTCGCCGCCGCGCTGCGGGTCCACGCCGTGAACGGCCGCATCACCGCCGACGCGGGCGGCATCGAGGTCACCGGCGCCGACGAGGCGGTCATCCTCACGGCCGTCGGCACCGGGTACCGGGGCTGGCAGGAGAAACCCGGGGGCCCCGAGGCGGCGCTCACGGAGGCGCGCCGGTGGCTGGACGAGGCGCAGGCGCAGGAGTTCGACACGCTGCGCGCCGCCCATCTGGCCGACCACCGGCGGCTCTTCGGTGCGGCCGGGCTGCGCCTGCACGGGCCGGCCGAGGCGGACGAGCTGCCGACGGACGAGCGGATCGTCGCCGCGAACGGCGGCGCCGACGATCCGGGCCTCGCGGCTCTGCTCTTCGCCTACGGCCGCTACCTGCTCATCGCCTCCTCGCGGCCCGGCACCCAGCCCGCGAACCTCCAGGGCATCTGGAACAACGAGGTCGCTCCGCCCTGGAACTGCGACTGGACCTCCAACATCAACCTCCAGATGAACTACTGGCCCGCCGAGACCACCGGCCTCGCCGAGTGCCACGAGCCGCTCTTCGACCTCGTCGCCGATCTCGCCGAGTCCGGGCGGAACACCGCACGGGCCTACTACGACGCGCCCGGCTGGTGCTGCCACCACAACGTCGACGTCTGGCGCGCCACCAACCCCGTCCTGGGCGACCCGGTCTGGGCCAACTGGCCGATGGCCGGGCCGTGGCTGGCGGCCCACCTGTGGGACCACCACCTCTTCCACGGCGACCGTGCCTTCCTCGCCGAGCGCGCCTACCCGGTCCTGCGCGAGGCCGCCCGGTTCCTCACCCACCTGCTGGTCGAGGACCCGGACGGCACCCTGGTCAGCTGCCCCTCCACCTCGCCCGAACACCACTTCCGGCTCGACGGCGACACCCTGGCCGCCGTCTCCGCCGGCTGCACCATGGACTACTGGCTCGCCGCCGAACTGCTCGACAACACCGTCGCCGCCGCGCGCGAACTCGGCATCGACCAGGAGTTCGCCGAAGAACTGGCCGGCGTCCGCGCGCGGCTCCGGCGACCGGCCGTCGGGGCGGACGGGCGGTTGCTGGAGTGGTGGGAGGACCTCCCCGAGGAGGACCCCGGCCATCGGCACCTCTCCCACCTCTACGGCGTCTACCCGGGCAGCGCCGTCGACCCGCTCGGCGACGACACCCTGCTGGCCCCCGCGCGCCACGCGCTGGGCCGCCGCCTCCAGCACGGCGGAGGCGGCACGGGGTGGAGTCTGGCCTGGGTGGCCGCACTCGCCGCCCGGCTGGGCGACGGTCCGCTAGCCGGACACGCGGTCGCACGCCTGCTGGAGACCTCCATCGCGCCCAACCTCTTCGACCTGCATCCGCCGCAGCTGTTCCAGATCGACGGCAACTTCGGCATCACCGCGGCAATCGCCGAGATGCTGGCGCAGAGCCACAACGGCATCCTGCGGCTGCTGCCCGCCCTCCCGCCGTCCTGGCCGGACGGCGAGGCACGCGGGCTGCGCGCACGAGGCGGCGTGGTCCTCGACCTGAGTTGGCGTCACGGTGCCTTGCATCGAGCGGAACTGCGCGCCGTACGGGACACGAGCGTCGAACTGAGCCTGCCCGAGCGTGCGGGCCGCCCGAGCGTCACCGATGAGGGCGGCGCCGAGGTCACGCTCACCCCCGTCCCGGGGGCGGGTCTGCTCCGGCTGCACCTCGCGGCGGACCGTGCGTACCGGCTCACGTTCACGGGCGCGGGTGCCGGACGCTGATCGGGTCGTGCCCGCCGGCCCTGTGCGTGGGGACGCACAGGGCCGGCGGTGTTTCAGGAGGCGTTGCCGGTGACGGAGTTGCCCCACGCCGTCACGTGGTACGTGACGGCCGCGCCGCTCCAGAAGCGGACGGTGAGAGTGACCTGCGCGCCCTCCTTGATCCCCTTGAAGAAGTCGGGGGTGAGGGCGAGGGTGTTGTGCGCGTAGTCGGGGACGAAGTCGGTGTCGAAGCCCTGGAACGGCGTCCAGCTGTTCGCGCCGGCGTTGCTGCCGTCGGCGTAGTGGGCCTCGATGGTCGCCAGCACGTCACCGTGGAACTGCGCCGGGACGGTGAGGCCGCTGGTGCTGCCCGAGGCGCCGGACAGGACCGGGGTCGCGGAGGAGATGACGTTGATCTGCCACGGCGCCCCCGCCGAGAACCGGGCCGTCAGCGTGGCGGCGACGCCGTAGCCGTGGTGCGCCGTCAGCCGGGCGAGCAGGGCCGGGGTGAGGGTGAGGCGGTTGCCGGAGAGTGTGTAGTCCCGGCCCTTGACCAGTGCGGTGTGGCCCTGGAACAGGCCTCGGAAGGCGGTGCCGTTCGGGTTGAGGATCAGGGTGCGGGCGGTGACGTGACCCGACGCCGGGACGAAGACCTGATCGCTGGAGGCGGTGCCGGAACGGGTGGTCCAGCCGTCCTTGATCTCCGCGAACAGGCCCGGGTCCCGCCACCGCAGGGTGGTGCGGTTCAGGTAGGCGCCGTTGTCCCACAGGAAGCCGGTGATGCCGTTGACCCGCTCCAGGTGGCCGATCTCCTCGAAGTACTTCAGCGCCTCGCCCCGTTCGACGATGTCCGGGTGGTTGATGTCGGGGTAGCTGAGCAGCCCGTACTCGCCGAGGATGGCGGGGATGCCCTTGGCGACGAACGTGTTGTGGATACGCGCGAAGACGGTGGTCATATCCCGCAGGCCGGTCGCGTCGAACCGGACCACGCCGGCGTTGTCCGAGCTGAACGGCCAGTAGCCGTAGTAGTGCAGGCTCGCGATGATCCGGTCGTCGTGCAGCGAGGCGATGGTGGTCGCCAGGTCGTTCATCAGCGACTGGTCCGGCGTGTCGACGACGGTGGGCAGGACCAGGAAGCGCGTCGCGTTCGCGCCGCCCGACGCGCGCACGATCCGGTGGAACGAGGTGTTCAGCTCGTTGAGGAGGGCGGTCTTCTGGGCGTCCGACGCACCGGTGAAGGTGGGCTCGTTGACGCTCTCGAAAACCAGGTGGTCGGACTCGTCGCGGAACTGCGCGGCGATCTGCGTCCAGGTGGCGTCGTAGCGGGCCAGGACGCCGTCGTGGTCGGCGGGCATGGCGGAGATCCACTGCCAGGAGTCGTGGTGCACGTTGAGGACCACGTAGAAACCGTCCGCCAGCGCCCAGTTCACCACCTGCCTGATCCGGGCGAAGTAGGCCGGGTCGATCGCCCAGCCGGGGCCGGAGCCCTGGTGGGCGCTCCAGGTGACGGGGATGCGGATGCTGCGGAAGCCCTGCGCGCGGATCGCGTCCAGCTGCGCCTTGGCGACCACCGGGTTGCCCCACGAGGTCTCGGCCGGGATGGCGTCCAGGCTGTTGCCCAGGTTCCAGCCGGGCTGCATCGCGGCCACTGCCGCCACGACGCCGGACGTCGCGTGGTTCACCGCCGCGGTCGCCGGGACGGGCGCGCCCCCGCTGGTCGCGCCGGACGCTGTGCCGTAGACGAGCCCACCGGCGGCGATCAGCGCCACCGGGGTCCCCACCATCAGCCCGAGCTTATTGCGACGGTGCCGTGCGGCCTGGCGGATTGCCTTCATCTCTCAGTCCTTCGTGACGAACGAACGTGATCCGCTCCCTTGTTGCCGCAGGGGGAGCGGAAGGTTGCTCGTGGGAAGGCAGAGATCGCGAAAGGGCGGTTCCTCGGATGTCAGCGCGGCGCGGGGGCGGAGCTGGAGCGCAGCGAGATGGGCGGGGTCAGCAGGATGTGGCGCGGGATGGTGTCGGGTGCGGCGATCCGCTCGACGAGCAGTTCGACGGCCTGCGCTCCCATCTGTTGGGCCGGCACGTCGGCGGCCGTCAGCGGTGGGCGGAAGTCCTGGGCCCACTGGGCGGCGGCGACACCGACGATGGACACGTCCCGGGGCACCCGCAGGCCGGCGTCCTCCAGCCCGTGCTGAACGCCGGGCAGCGCGGCCTCGTTGAGGGTGGCGATGCCGGTGACCTCCGGGTGCTCGGCACGGATCCGCTCGACGACGGAACGGCCGGAGGCGGCGTCGTCCCCGCACAGGTACGCGTAGCCGGCGATGCCGCGCTCGGCCACAGCGGCGCCGAACCCCTCCGCGGCGCGCAGCCCGGGCCCGTAGCCGGAGGCGACCAGCTCGGGCGAGCGGTTGACCAGCGCGACGGCGCTGTGCCCGAGGTCCGCCAGGTGGTGCACGCAGCGGCCGATGAGCGTGGCGTAGTCGACGTCGATCCAGCACATGCGGTCGGCCCGGGCGGTGTGGCCGATGCCGACGAACGGCAACTCCTCGTCGAGAAGTCGCTCGACGCGGGCGTCCTGGACCCGGATCTCCATGACGATGGCTCCGTCGACGCGGCGCCCGGAGATCATCCGCTCGAAGGAGCGGTCGTGGTCCCCCCCGGAGGGTGACAGCAGCACGTCGAGGTCGACCTTGGCCGCGGCCTCGACCACGGCGGCGACGAAGTCGAGCTGCATGTGCGTCAGCCGGGCGGCGGCAGGGGGGATCACCAGGCCGATGGTGCGCGTGCGGCCCTCGGCCAGGGCGCGGGCGGCGGCGTTGGGCTTGTAGTCCAGTTCGTCGATGACGTCCTGGATCCGCCGCCGGGTCGCCTCGGAGACCGGACGCTTGCCGGTCAGCGCGTACGAGACAGTGCTGCGGGACACGCCGGCGCGGCGTGCGATCTCCCCGATGTTCATCGTGCTCCTGCCGCTCTGGCGTCGTCGATCCCTGGTCGAACCGTCGTCGAACCGTGGTCGAACCGGTTCGTCGAGCATAGCCCGGCCGACAACGGCGGTAAAGAAGCAGTTCTGCCCAACCTCTTGACGGTGGGCCTCGGCGTCCTTACGGTCCAGTCGAACCGGTTCGCCGAACCGGTTCGACAGTCGAAGGGACCGACTCCGCATGACCAGATCCGCGCGCCGCCTGGCCGCCGTCTCGCTCGCCGTCGTCGTGGCCGCGTCGGCCGCGGCCTGCTCCACCCCCGCGGCCTCCACCGCGTCCAGCTCCGGTTCCACCGGCACCTACGCGGTCTGGGACCCGTACCCACAGTTCGACGCCGGCTCCGCCTGGGCCAAGCTGCTGGACACCTGCGGCACCCAGGCCGGAGTGACGGTCAAGCGGACCGCCTACGACACCTCGGACCTGACGAACAAGACGCTGCTGGCCGCTCAGCAGGGCGCCTCACCGGACGTGCTGATCGTCGACAACCCCGTCGTGTCCACCCTGGCCGACGCCGGGGTGCTGACCACCACCGCCGACAACAAGGTCGACACCTCCGCCGTCCAGCCCAACCTGCTCGCCGCGGGCCAGGGGGGCGGCAAGACGTACGGCATCCCGATCGGCGCCAACACGCTCGCCTGTACTACAACAAGGCGGTCCTCAAGGCCGCCGGGGTGGACATCACCCAGGTCAAGGACTGGGCCTCGCTCACGGCCGCGCTGGCGAAGGTGAAGGCCGCGGGCAAGAAGGGCATCACCTTCTCCGCGATCGGCACCGAGGAGGGCAGCTTCCAGTTCCTGCCCTGGTTCTGGGGCTCCGGCGCGCAGCTGACGAAGCTGGACTCCGCCCAGGCCACAGCGGCGCTCTCGCTCTGGAACGGTTGGCTCAAGGACGGCTACGCACCCAACTCGGTGCTGCAGAACACCCAGACCACCAGCTGGCAGGAGTTCGCCACCGGCGACTTCGCCTTCGCCGAGAACGGGACGTGGCAGCTCGCCAACGCCAAGAAGGCGGGCTTCGACTACGGCATCATCCCGATCCCCGGCCAGTCCGGCGGCACCGCGCCGGCGCCGACCGGCGGTGAGTTCGTCACCGTGCCCGCGCAGAAGGACACCGGCCGGTACACCGTCTCGGACAAGATCGTCACCTGCCTGACCAGCGCCGCGAACGCCGTCGCCACCGACACCACGCTGTCCTACATCGGCGCCACCGACGCCGTGCAGGGCCAGCAGGCTTCGACCGACCCCGAGTTGCAGGTGTGGATCCAGGCCGTCAAGGCCGCCAAGGGCCGCACCAGTGACGACCTCGGCACCAAGTACCCCAAGATCTCCGAGCAGCTGTGGGGAGCCGTCCAGAACACCCTCAGCGGCTCGAAGTCCCCACAGGCCGCGCTCGCCGCCGCGCAGAGCGCCGCCGGTCAGTGAGGCACCGGCCATGACCGTCCTCATGACGCAGCGGCGCCGCGCGACCGGCTCGGCGGGGTCCGCGTCCCCGCCGTCCACGCTCCGGCGCCCCAAAGCCCCCGAACGGTTGGCGGCCTGGGGGTTCCTCGCCCCGGTCGTCAGCTACCTGGTGCTGTTCTACGCCTACCCGCTCTACCGCAACCTGGACCTGAGCCTGCGCGACTACACGGTGCGGTCGTTCGTCCAGGGCGACGCCCCGTTCAGCGGCCTGGCCAACTACCGTGCCGTCTTCGCCGACCCGACGTTCGTCCCCGCCCTGGTGCACACGCTGGTGTTCACCGCGCTGTCGCTGCTGGTCCAGTACGCCGCCGGGCTGGCGCTGGCCGTCTTCTTCAACCAGAACTTCCGGCTCTCCGCCACGCTGCGGGCACTGTTCCTGGTGCCGTGGCTGCTGCCGCTGATCGTCTCCGCGTCCACCTGGGCGTGGATGCTCAACAGCGACTCGGGCGTGGTCAACGCCGTGCTGCACTGGTTCGGCGTCGGGCCCGTCGACTGGCTCACCTCGCCGCAGTGGTCGCTGGCCTCGGTCGTGATCGCGAACATCTGGATCGGCATCCCGTTCAACCTGGTCGTGCTCTACAGCGGCCTGCAGGCCATCCCGGCCGGCCTGTACGAGGCGGCAGCGGTGGACGGGGCGAGCGCCTGGCAGCGGTTCTGGCGGATCACCTTCCCGCTGCTGCGTCCGGTCTCGGCGATCACCCTGCTGCTGGGCCTGATCTACACGCTCAAGGTCTTCGACATCATCTGGATCATGACCAGGGGCGGTCCGAGCGACTCCTCGACCACACTCGCGACCTGGTCCTACCGGTTGGGCTTCGGCAGCCCGCTCCCGCAGTTCGGCCCGGGCGCGGCGGTCGGCAACCTGCTGGTCGTCATAGCCCTGGCCTTCGGCCTGCTCTACATCCGCCTGCAGCGCCGGCAACAGGAGGCGACATGAGACGCGACCTCGCCCGCCGCGCGAAGACCGCACTCGGTCTGGTGCTCACCGCGCTCATGCTCTTCCCGGTCTACTGGATGGTCAACGCCTCCTTCACCCGCGACCAGGACCTGCGCCGGACCCCGCCCAGCTGGTTCCCTTTGCACGGCACGCTGGAGGGCTACCGCGCCGTCCTGCGCGACCAGCTCCCGTACCTGGCCACCAGTCTGGTCGTCGCGGTCGGCACCGCCGCGCTGACCGTCGCCCTGTCCGCTCCGGCCGGCCACGCGCTGGCCAAGCTGCGCCCGCGCGGCGGCGGGGTGCTCGGATTCGTGCTGCTGGTCGCCCAGATGATCCCCGGGATCATCATGGCGATGGGCTTCTACGCCATCTACCTCAGCGCCGGCATGCTCCAGTCGATCGGTGGACTGATCGTCGCCGACTCGACGCTCGCGGTGCCCTTCGGGGTGCTGATCTGCACGGCGTTCATGTCCGGCATCCCCGGCGAGCTGCTCCAGGCGGCCCGCACCGACGGGGCCGGACCGCTGCGGACCTTCTGGTCGATCGTGCTTCCGATGAGCCGCAACGCGCTGGTCACCGTCTCGCTGTTCGCGTTCCTGTGGGCGTGGTCCGACTTCGTCTTCGCCAGCACCCTGGACGGCGGCGGCGCCTACGAGCCGATCACCCTCGGCATCTACCACTACATCGGCAACAACAACCAGCAGTGGAACGCCATCATGGCCACCGCCGTGGTCGCCTCGCTGCCCGCCGCCGTCATCCTCGTCCTCGCCCAGCGCTATGTCGCCGCGGGCGTGACCGCCGGGGCCGTCAAGGACTGACACCCCATCACAGAAGCGAGTAACCCCTGATGACCGACGCCTCCGGCGGCCCGGCCTTCTCCCTCCACGAGATCCCGTTCAGCCACCACGGCTCCTGGTTCGACATCTCACCCGTGATCGGGGAGCACACCTACGCGGAGGACCTGCACCTGGTCTCGCACCAGAACGGCATGCACCCGGTGCTGCGGCTCACTCCGCCGGCCGGCGCCCACTGGCAGGCCACACCGGGCCAGTTGAGCTGGGTCTCCGAGGCGGGCCGGATCGACCTGGCCTACGAGACGCCGGACACGCTGCGGCTGCGTGGTCGCGGCCTCGGCCTGCGCCTCACCGCCGTGGCGCCCGTGCTGACGCCGTTCAGCGGGACGTACCTCTACCGCGACCCGGTCGACGGCGCGTTCACGTTCACCTCCTACGAGACCGGCCGTCGCTACCGGCTGACGGTGCTGACCGGCGCGGTTCAGGCCACCGGGGTCGAGGCGCTGGGGGAGGGGGAGCGGGGCGTGCTGCTGGACGGCGAGTGGGAGGCCGCCATCGAGGAACTGGACAGCGCGCGGGAGCCGTACTCCTCGACCGCCGCCTTCGAGAAGATCGTCGCCTCCGCCGGCGCCGCGTTCGCGGACTTCGTCGACGCGATCGCGCCCTGGCGCACCGCCGGGACCCCGGCCGCGGACCTGGCCGCCTACGTGCTGTGGTCCGCGACCGTCCGTCCGGCCGGACTGGTCGGGCGGCCCGCCGTGCTGATGTCCAAGCACTGGATGGACAAGGTCTGGAGCTGGGACCACTGCTTCAACGCGCTCGCCCTCGCGGCGGGTGCGCCCGAACTCGCCCTGGACCAGTTCCTGCTGCCCTTCGACCACCAGGACGAGAGCGGCGCCCTGCCGGACTCCGTCACCCACTCCGAGGTCCTGTACAACTTCGTCAAGCCGCCCATCCACGGCTGGACACTGCGCCTGCTGCGCGAGCGCCTTCCGGAACCGCTGTCGTCGGGCGAACTCTCGCTGATCTACCGGAGCCTGGCCGCGTGGACCCGGTTCTGGCTGCGGCTGCGGCGCGCACCGGGCAGCGCGCTGGCGCACTACCAGCACGGCAACGACAGCGGCTGGGACAACGCCACCGTTTTCGACGCCGGTCGGATCGTCGTCAGCCCCGACCTGGCCGCCTTCCTGACCCTCCAGCTGGGCGAACTCGCGGCCACGGCCGCCGAGCTGGGCCGTCCCGACGAGGCCGTCGAGTGGAGCCGAGCGGCGGCGGACATGCACCAGGCCCTGTTCGCGGAGCTCTGGGACGGCGAACGCTTCCTCGCCCGGAGCGCGGACACCGGTGAGCCGCGCGCCACCGCGAGCCTGCTCCACCTGCTGGTGGTCGTGCTGGGTGCCGACCTTCCGCCCGAGGCGAGAGCGGTGCTCTCCCAGCAGATCAGCGCTCATCTCACCGCGTTCGGGCTGGCCACCGAACACCCCGACTCGCCCCACTACCAGCAGGACGGCTACTGGCGCGGACCCATCTGGGCCCCGGCCACCGTCCTCGTCGAGGACGGCCTGCGCCGCGCCGGACACACCGCCCTGGCCGACGAGATCAGCGCGCGCTTTCTCGCGCTGTGCGAACGGTCGGGCTTCGCCGAGAACTTCGACGCGCTGAGCGGCGAAGGCCTGCGCGACCGCGCCTACACCTGGACCGCCGCCGCCTACCTGCTGCTCGCGGAGGCGGCCGCCCGCCGCAGCCGCGCCGCCGACTGACGGACCGAGCGCACCGAGCTAAGCCGCCGATCACAACCCCGAGCCGCACCACCCCGCATCGCACCATCCCTGCCACCCGGAGGAGATCCGACATGCACCTGCCCCGAAAGGCCGCGGCACTCGCCTGCGCCCTGGCCGCCGCCGTCGCGGCACCGCTCACCGCAGCCCCCGCACACGCGGCCGACACCTCGGTGACGGTCGACTTCGCCACCGCCGGAGGCGCCCCCACCTACCACGCCTCCGGCACCCTCTACGGGATGACCCCGGACGGGTCGCTGCCGCAGGACCACTTCTACAAGGACATCAAGTGGCACCTCGAGCGGGCCGGCGGCGCCCAGCTCAACAACGGCGGATACGCCACCAGCCTCGCCGACTACCAGACCCGCTGGGCCGCCACCCTCGCCCAGTACAAGCGCACCGCCGCCCTCGGCGGCACCTTCGTCCTGCTCCCGCACGACCTGTGGGGCGCCGACGGCACCACCAACCAGGCCTTCCCCGGCGACAACGGCGACTGGACCACCTTCGACAACTTCCTGAACCAACTCTTCTCCGACGTCAAGGCCAACCACATGACGGTGGAGTGGGACCTGTGGAACGAGCCGGACGGGAGCGGCTTCTGGGCGCGCACGCAGACCCAGTACCTGCAGATGTGGTCCCGCTTCTACAGCGCGGTCCGGGCGGACTTCCCCGGCCAGCTCATCGTCGGCCCCAGCATGGCCGGCCAGCCCACCTCCGGCAACGGCTGGTGGAACACCTACCTCGACTACGTGAAGACCAACAACGACGCCCCCGACATCTACAGCTGGCACGATGAGCCGGCCGATCCCGTCCCCGGAGCCGCGAGCGCTGACTCCACGCTCGCCGCGCACGGTCTGACCACCACCCGCCCGTTCCAGATCAACGAGTACGGGGCCCTGTCGCAGCAGAACCCCGGCGGCGGCGCCTGGTTCATCGGCCGCCTGGAGCGCGCCGGAGCCGACGGGCTGCGCGGCAACTGGGGCTCCGGCAGCGGGCTCCACGACGACGAGGCCAACCTGCTGACCAAGAACAGCGCCGGGCAGTACCTGCCGCTCGGCGAGTGGTTCACGTACCGCTACTACGGCTCCCAGACCGGCAACATCGTCAACCTCGTCCCCGGCAACGGCATCGACGGCCTGGCCACCAAGGACAACGCCGCCGGCAATGCCAAGATCCTGCTCGGCTCCGACGGCAACACCGGCAACGTCACCGTCAACCTCACCGGCCTGAACACCACTTCGGTCGTGCAGAACGGCCAGGTCCGCGCCGTCGTCCAGCGCGTCCCCGACAACAACGGCGCCGCGGTCGAGGGCCCCGTCACGATCGCCGACACCACCCTGACGGTCAGCGACAACGCCGCCTCGGTGACCATCCCCTACACCGACGCCAAGGACGGCTACACCGTCACCCTGCTGCCGCCGTCCGACGGCACCGTCTCCACCGTGGCCGTCAGCGAGAACAGCGGGCAGTGCCTGGACGACGCCAACCTCTCCACCAGCGCCGGTACGCAGTACCAGCAGTACGACTGCGAGGGCGGCTACCAGCAGATGCTCGACCTCAAGCCGGTGGCCGGCAAGCCCGCCACCTACACCGTCGTCAACGAGCTCAGCGGCCTGTGCCTGGACGTCTCTGGCGCCTCCACCGCCGACGGCGCGGCGGTCATCCAGTGGACCTGCAGTGGACAGCCCAACCAGCAGTTCACCCTCCGGGCGGTCACCGCGCTCGGCAACAGCCAGGACTACCAGCTCGTCGCCGCCCACAGCGGCAAGTGCGTCGACGTCACCGGCGTCTCCACCGCGCCGCACGCGCTGATCCACCAGTGGACCTGCGACACCGGCAGCACCCTGAGCACCAAGACCAACCAGATCTGGCGCCTCCTCGGCAAGAACTGACGAGCCGTCCTACGCGCTCCGCACATCCAATGGGTGCCGAGTGGCGGCGGTGCTGGTCACACGGTCTCGCGGGTTCCGTTGGGCGGATCAGACCGGTGCGAATGGGCCCGGCCGGTTCTGGCGGGGCGCGCCGTACGGTTCGTCAACAGCAGTCCTGTCAGGGCCGCGGCGGCGAGCACGAGGATGAACAGGGTGTAGTCGCGGGCGGTGGAGACCAGTCCAGCGCCGTGGACGATCAGCACTCCGGCGCCGACCGAGGGCGCTCCCAGGCCTAGGTAGCAGACGACGAACAGGACGGACAGCAGGCCGGCTCGGTCGTGCGGTGCCGCGCGAGGGACGACGGTGCGGATGCCGCCCTGGTACCCGGCGCCGAAACCGAGACCGGCAACCGTCGTGCCGCCGAAGAACCCGAGGGTCGATCCCGTGTCGACCGCGGCCAGGGTCGCCAGTGCCCCGGCCGTCAGCAGCGCGATGCCCAGCAGCATCACGGTGCGCGGTGCGGTGCGGTCGAGTGCGACGGCGGCCAGCGACCCGGTCACCGCCAGCAGAAACAGCCCGAGGCCGGCCACCACGGGCGAGGCGGAGCCGGACAGGTGGCGGACCAGCGCCGGGCCAAGCGAGCCGTAGAAGCCCGCGAGCGCCCAGACGGCGAACAGGATCGGCACCGCCGCGAGGACCGGGCCGCGCAGGTCGGACGGCACGGCCAGTTCGGGGCGCAGCGCGGCGCGTACACCCGGGGTGCGGCTCGCGGTTTCCGGCATGCGGATCAGGGCCGCGCCCTGGGCGACGAACACGGCGGTGAGGACCAGGTAGACCAGGTGGGTGGGGGCGGGCGCGCACTGGACCAGCCATCCGGACAGCAGAGCGCCGGTGCCGGTGCCGATACCTGGCACGGCCGCGTTGGCGAGAGTGCCCCGGCGCCGGTCGATGTCCAGCATGGCCGCGCCCAGCGCGCCGAGGGCGCCGCCGGTGGACAGGCCTTGCAGGACGCGTCCGAGGAGCAGGGCGTCCAGGCCTGCCGCGGTGGTGAGTACCGTCATCGCGGCGATCTGCAGGACGAGCGCGGCCAGCAGCACCGGCCGCCGGCCGAGATGGTCGGACACGCGTCCGAAGACCAGCAGGGACAGCAGCACCGCGATCGCGTAGACGCCGAAGACCACGGTCGTGGTCATCGATGAGAAGTGCCACATGCGGGCGTAGGTCGCGTAGAGCGGAGTCGGAGCACTGGAGGCGGCCAGGAGGGATACGACGATCAAGGCCAGCAGCACCAGGCTGCCGACGCCGGGCCCGCGCCCGGGAACGGCAGCCCGGCCGTGTCGCCGCGGCGTCTCTGCGAGGGCAGGGACGGGATTCACGTGCAGGTCCATGGGCGCGCCCAGGTGCACCGGTGACGGAGCATGGGCGGCCGACTCGGGCGCGGGTTGGGGGATTGTTCCAGCCATGCCCTCAAGCCTGGCTGTGCGGACCGGCTCCCACGAGTGGCAGAATTGCCTGTCTTCGGTAGAATTCCGCCATGACGGTTCACCGAGTGGCAGTGCTGGCGCTGGACGGGATGGCCCCGCTCGACCTGGCCATCCCGCTGCAGATCTTCGGCCCGCGAGCGGAGACCGCCTACCAGGTGACGGTGTGCGCACCGAGCAGTTCCGTCTCTGTGGGCGGCGGTTTCACGCTGGCTGCCACCGGCGGACTGGACGCCCTGCGCTCGGCGGAGACCGTGATCGTGCCGGGGTTCGGCCTGGGATTCGAGCCGCAGCCGCAGTCGCAGCCGGTTCCGCCGGCGGTGCTCGACGCGCTGGCCACGGCCCGCGACGAGGGCAGGCGGGTCGTGTCCATCTGCACCGGCGCCTTCGCGCTGGCCGCCGCAGGACTGCTCGACGGGCTGCACGCCACCACGCACTGGCAGTACGCCGACGAACTCGAACGCCGATACCCCGCCGTGCACGTGGACCGCGACGTGCTCTACGTGGACGAGGGTGACATTCTCACTTCGGCCGGGGTGTGCTGCGGCATCGACCTGTGCCTGCACATCGTCCGCCGCGACCTGGGCGCCGTCGTGGCCAATCAGATCGCCCGCAACATCGTCGCCGCGCCCCACCGCGAGGGCGGCCAGGCCCAGTACGTCCCCGCACCCGTTGCCACGACCGGCGACACGTCCCTCGCCGACACCCGCGCCTGGGCTCTGGAACGCCTCGCGCAACCGCTCACCGTGCCCCAACTCGCCCGCCACGCCGGCATGTCCGAACGCTCCCTCCTGCGCCGGTTCGCCGAGGAGACGGGGACGACACCACTGCAGTGGCTGGTGAACGCCCGGCTCGGCCTGGCCCGCGAACTCCTGGAGACCACCGACCAGTCGATCGACCTGGTCGCGCGCGACTGCGGCCTGGGCTCGGCCGCCAACCTGCGCCTGTACTTCCGGCGAGCGCTCAACACCACACCCACCGCCTACCGGCGCGCATTCACCCGCCAGGCCCCGGACCCAGCTATGTGACGGGTGCTCCGCCTCCTTTCGCGATCGCGGTGACGAGCCGGACACGCTTCTTCGAGGCGTATGCGATCTCCGCGGTGCTCGGCTGCAACAAGCCGGACCCGCGCATGTACCACCATGCCAGCGACGCGTTGGAGCTCGCGCCCGCGGTCTGCCGGCCGCAGGGGCGATGGTGCCGCCAGCGGGCCGCCGGTCACCTGCCGAGCGTCAGGCCGGTACTGCCGAGGCAGCCGTCGACCGTGTAGGAGACGAGGAACAGGCTGGTGATCGGGCCCGGCACCACCGCTCCACCTTCCGCCTCGCCGATCCGAAGCACGGGTCAGAAGTGGGTGGCGATGCCGAAGGCCTGTCGGAGCTGCGCCATGTCGTGACGGTCGCGATCGACCGGTTCGTAGCCCTGGTGGAAGTAGACCTGCTGATCGGCCGACAGGCAGGGGACGGCGGTCCCCTGGATCGTTCCCGCGACAAAGCACGAGGCGGGATAGGTGAACGGGTGCTCAGCGTCGGTCGAGGCCTGGACCGCGGACCCGTCGGCGGCGAAGAGCAGCGGGTGCAGATCGATCTCCCGACCGCCGGGGTCGGTGACCACGAACCGTACCGGTCGCCAATCCAGGGTCTCGGCGAAGCCGGCCCGTGAGAGGGCCGCGACCACCTCTGGCTCCTGATCGATCCGGTGCATCAGGTCCAGGTCGCGGTGCTGGCGGGTCTGCTCACCGACGAGGGCGTCGATGCCCCAGCCGCCACCGATCCAGATGTCCACCTCCGCGCGCCGCAGAAGGGCGAGGATGGCCAGTACGTCGTCTGCTGTCATCACTTGCGGACGTTAACGCTGATCGCCCCCGGTGGGCGACCTGATTTGCCACGTTCGCTGGTCGAACCGGTCCCCGCCCGATTCGGACGAGGCAGGACTGAGTGTGGGGGTGGCGTTGGCCGGCCGGTGCCGAACCCGCCCGGTCCTTGCTGACACGGCATCGTCCCGGCAGACGACTGCCGGGACGATGCCGATGGGGGGTCAGTGCAGGATCGCGTGGGAGATGGCGCAGTTGTTGGTGTCGTTGGACCAGCTGGCCTGCTCGGCGTAACTGCCGTACGAGCCGAAGGAGATGTTCGCGGCGCCGCCGGGCTGGCCGGGGGCGATCCACGCGCACTCGTCGGAGTTCTCTTCGCCGTTGTACGTGCTGCCGGTGTGGTTGGTCCAGCCGCCGGCCGGGTTCTGGTCGGACATCATCTCGTGCCACTCGTGGCCGAGGGTCATCGTGTAACCGTCGAGCTTCCCCGCCGAGCCGGAGTTGACGAAGTCGACGCCGCACTCGCTCTGGCCCAGGAAGGAGAAGTCCATGTTGTAGGGCTGGTTGGAGAACGCGACGTCGCCGTAGGGCGAGGTGACCGCGCCGCCGCTGAGGCTGGAGTCGCCGTTGTAGTCGTGCCAGGCGCAGAAGCCGGTCAGCAGGTTCTCGTAGTTGTCCGGGTCGGTCCCGTGCGGGGAGAGGACGATGTAGTAGGCGTCCCGGTTGGACGCGGCCGTGGTGTTGCCGAAGTGGCCGGCCGCCTTGACGGCCTCCACGCCCAGCTGGTGCCCGCTGGCGGCGCTGGGGGAGGCCGCGGAGTTGTCGTACCAGACGCCGGCCAGGACGCCGCCTGCCTGGTAGGGGATGAAGTTGGCGTTGCTCGGGCAACTGGTGGCGCCGGCTGAGACGTTGTGGCCGTCGCACCACTGGGTCAGGTCGGCCGACCACTTCTCGCCGTTGGTGCCGATGCCCTTGAACATCTGCTGGGCCGCCGAGGCCGCGTGGTCGGGGTCGCCGGTGAAGGCGGCGTTGCCGTGCGAGTCGGTGGTCTTGGTTCCCCACTGGGTGCCGTAGAAGACCAGGTAGACCTTGGAGTGTCCGCTCTGGACGCCGATGCCGTCGATGCCGCCGCCGTAGGACAGCGTCTCCGAGCCCGTCGCGGCCGCGGCGGCGTGGGTCTTCGCCCACCGCTTCATCTTGAGGTTGCCTTCGAGGGTGGCGACCACGCCGTGCCGGTAGTCGTGGTGGTACTCCGGGCTGTACGGGTTGGCCTGAGGGGTGGCGCTCGCGGCCGTCGCGGGGGACTGCGCGACGACGAGCGCGGTAGCGGTGATCAGGGTCAGCGAGGCGAGTCCGGTCAGGAGTGTGGGGCTGGTGCGGCGCTGGTGGGGGTGGCCCATGGACGAGTGGTCCTCTCTGCATGCGAGGCCGTCTCCGGGTGGTGGCGCATGTCTCCAGAGCGGTCCGTGCTGTGGGTACGCCACGTAGTGAACCGCCAACTGGCGGTCCCGGAGACGTGCTTGAGGGGTCGGCTGGAGCGTGCGAGCGATGCACGCCGGCCGGGCTGAAGCGAAGCAGACTTGTTGAAATACGGTCAATGCCCCGCACAAAGTTTCACGGGTCCGTCAACAGACCTGCAACCGGTGAGTAACTTCGCCGAGGACCGGAGGGCCCGGGGCGAGGTCGCCGAGGCCCGGCCTCTCCACAGGCGCCTCATCGAAGTCGCACAAGTTACCGGCAGGTCACGACGGTTTGGGTTCTGTGAAGAATCGCCACCGCCCTCTGGAGCGGAACCTCGCCCTCACCTTAGGTTCTGGCCTCGTGCTCAGCGCCCGCCAGTGATCTCTTCACCGGCACGGCCCGTGAGCGGAGCCGAATTGCTTCCCGTGCATGCCCCAGACCAGGAGGGCCTCCCCTTTGGGTGTCGAGATCCGCGTGGAGGGCTTGACCAAGTCCTTCGGGCACCAGGTCATCTGGCAGGACGTGTCCCTGACGCTGCCTGCCGGCGAGATATCGGTGATGCTCGGGCCGTCCGGCACCGGCAAGTCCGTCTTCCTGAAGACGCTGGTCGGTCTGCTGCGGCCGGACCGCGGCTCGGTGCTGATCCAGGGCCAGGACGTCAGCAGGCTGCGGGAGCACGCGCTCTACGAGATCCGCAAGCTCTTCGGTGTGCTGTTCCAGGACGGTGCGCTGTTCGGGTCGATGAGTCTGTACGACAACATCGCCTTTCCGCTGCGTGAGCACACCCGCAAGCCGGAGAGCGAGATCAGGCGCATCGTCCTGGAGAAGATGGACATGGTCGGACTGATCGGTGCGGAGGGCAAGCTGCCTGGTGAGATCTCCGGCGGGATGCGCAAGCGCGCCGGGCTGGCGCGGGCGCTGGTGCTCGACCCGGAGATCATCCTCTTCGACGAACCCGACTCCGGGCTCGACCCGGTGCGTGTGGCGTACCTGAACCAGTTGATCGTCGACCTCAACGCGCAGATCGACGCGACGTTCCTGATCGTCACCCATGACATCGCGTCCGCCCGGCAGGTGCCCGACAACATCGGCCTGCTGTTCCGCCGTGAGCTGGTCATGTTCGGCCCGCGGGAGCAACTGCTCACCAGTGACGAGCCCGTGGTCGGGCAGTTCCTCAACGGCCGGATGCAAGGACCGATCGGGATGGCGGAGGAGAAGGACGCCGCCCAGGTCGAGCAGGAGCTCGCCGAGTTGGACGCCGGCCGGCACACCGGCCCGCGGGGTGGCAAGGGTGCCTCGGGGGAGGGCGTGGTCCCGCGACTGCTGCCGAGCCCCGGCATCACGCGTTCGCCGCGCTGGCAGGCGATCGCCGAACGCGAGGAGATGGCCGCGCTCCGGGCGCGCGTCGCCGACCACGCGCGCAGCCGCCGCAGCGCGCGCGACGCAGCGGAGGAGGTCGACTGATGAGCCCGTCCGCGACCGCCGCGCTGACCGCGAAGGCCACGAACGGCCTGCGGCACTGCGGCAACCTGTTCGCGCTGGCCCTGGACGTGCTCCGGACCGTCCCCCGGCGGCCGTTCCAGGCGCGCGAGTTCATCCAGCAGGCCTGGTTCGTCGCCAGCGTCACGATCCTCCCCACGGCGCTCGTCTCCATTCCGTTCGGGGCGGTGATCTCGCTCCAGATCGGCTCGCTGACCCGGCAGCTCGGCGCGCAGTCGTTCACCGGCGCGGCGTCCGTGCTGGCCGTGCTGCGCGAGGCCTCGCCGATCGTGACGGCGCTGCTGATCGCCGGGGCCGGCGGCTCGGCGATCTGCGCCGATCTCGGCGCGCGCAAGATCCGCGAGGAGATCGACGCCATGGAGGTGCTCGGCATCGACCCGGTGCACCGCCTGGTGGTGCCCAGGGTGCTCGCCACCATGGCGGTGTCGGTCCTGCTCAACGGTCTGGTGTCGGTGGTCGGCGTGGCCGGCGGCTACTTCTTCAACGTCGTGCTGCAGCACGGCACTCCGGGTGCCTACCTGGCTTCCTTCACCGCACTCGCGCAGCTGCCGGACCTGTACGCGGCCGAACTGAAGGCGCTGGTCTTCGGGGCGATCGCGGCGATCGTGGCCGCCTACAAAGGGCTGAACGCGCGCGGCGGACCGAAGGGCGTCGGCGACGCGGTCAACCAGTCCGTGGTGATCACCTTCATGCTGCTGTTCGTCACCAACTTCGTGATGACGGCGGTCTACTTCCAGATCGTTCCGCAGAAGGGCGGGTGACGGACATGCCGGGCATCCTCGTTCGCAAACTGGCGGCGCCGCTGCACGCCCTTGACCAGCTCGGCAGCCAACTCCTCTTCTACGCACGGTCGCTGGCCTGGACCCCGCGCACCGTGCGTCGCTACAAGAAGGAGGTGCTGCGGCTGCTCGCCGAGGTGAGCCTCGGCCGCGGCGCCCTCGCGGTGATCGGCGGGACGGTCGGTGTGCTGGCCTTCCTCACTTTCTTCACCGGCACCGAGGTCGGCCTGCAGGGCTACGCCGCGCTCAACCAGCTCGGCACCTCCAACTTCGTCTCCTTCCTGTCCGCCTACTTCAACACCCGCGAGATCGCCCCGCTGGTCTCCGCCCTGGCGCTGTCCGCGACCGTCGGCGCCGGGTTCACCGCGCAGCTCGGCGCGATGCGGATCAGCGAGGAGGTGGACGCGCTGGAGGTGATGGGCATCCCGTCGCTGCCCTTCCTGGTCACCACCCGGATGCTGGCGGGCTTCGTCGCCGTCATCCCCCTGTACGTCATCGGGCTGCTCTCCTCCTACCTGGCGGCGCGCACCATCACGACCGACTACTACGGCCAGTCGACCGGCACCTACGACCACTACTTCCACCAGTACCTGCCGCCCGTGGACGTGCTCTGGTCCTTCGGCAAGGTCATCGTCTTCGCGATCGTGATCATCCTGATCCACTGCTACTACGGCTACCACGCCAAGGGCGGTCCGGCCGGTGTCGGCGTGGCCGTCGGACGCGCGGTGCGCACCTCCATCGTCGCCGTCAACATCCTCGACTTCTTTCTCAGCCTGGCGATCTGGGGAGCCACCACGACCGTCCGGATCGCGGGCTAGGGGGACGGAGATGAACGAGACGACCACGAGTCCGGCCCTGCGGCTGCGGCTTTCCGGGGTGGTGTTCCTGCTGGTGCTCGGCCTGCTGCTGGGCCTGTCCGTCGCCGTCTACCAGCAGGCGTTCACCCCGGTGGTGGGGATCCGGCTGCAGGCGGACTCCATCGGCAACCAGCTGGAACCCGATGCGGACGTCAAGCTGCGCGGCCTGATCGTCGGCGAGGTGCGCGGGGTGCACGCCGACGGCACGCGGGCCACCGTGGACATCGCGCTCAAGCCCGAGGACGTCCAGGACATCCCCGCCGACGTCGACGCGCAACTGCTGCCCAAGACCCTGTTCGGAGAGAAGTACGTGAACCTCGTGCTCCCGGCCGGCGGAGGATCAGGCGGCACGACGGGCCGCCACATCCGGGCCGGCGACGTCATCACCCAGGACCACACCACCATTGGTACCGAGGTGCAGCACGTACTCAACGACCTGCTGCCGCTGCTGCGCACGCTGCAGCCGGGCGAGCTCAACGCCGCGCTCTCCGCGATCTCCGACGCCCTGGAGGGCCGCGGCGACGCCATCGGCGGCAACCTGGTGCGCGCCGACACCTACTTCGCCGCGCTCAACCCCCACCTGCCCGCCCTCAAGCAGGACATCACCGCACTCGCCCAGGTCGCCGACGTCTACGCCGACGCCGCCCCGGACCTGCTGCGGATCCTGCAGAACACCGTCACCACCAGCCGGACCCTGGTGGACAAGCGCGACGTGCTGGATGCGTTCCTCACCAGCACCACCACCTTCGCCCACACCGCCACCGGCGTGCTGGACGAGGACCAGCAGCGGCTGATCACCCTGGCCGGCGTCTCCCGCCCCACACTGAGCCTGCTCGCCACCTACGCGCCCGAATACCCGTGCCTGCTCAGCGGCCTGGTGAAGTTCGAGCCGATCGACGAGCAGACGTTCAGCGGCGGTCACCTGCACATCACGTTGGAGGTCGTGCTGCCCCGCTCCGCCTACCACCCCGGCGAGTACCCCGCGTACGAGGACACCTCCGGGCCCAACTGCCGCGGGCTGCCCGACCCGCAGGTGCCCGCGCCGGGCGTCGACCTCAAGGACGGGACGACGGCCGACAACACGAGCCCGCTCGCGTCCGGCCCCAACACCGGACTGGCCGGCACGGCCGCCGAGCAGCACGTCGTCAACTCACTGCTGGCGCCGGTCATGGACGTGCCCGCCGATCAGGTGCCGCCCGTCGCCACCCTGCTGATGGGCCCGCTCATGCGCGGAACGGCGGTGAGCGCGTCGTGAGAGCCCGCGAGACCACCGGACCGCTCGTCAAGTTCAGCCTGTTCGCCATCGTGACCACACTCGCGACACTGCTGCTCGCCGCGACGATCGCCAACATCCGGTTCACGCCCACCCACACCTACACGGCGGTCTTCACCGACGCCACCGGCCTGATCCCGGACGACGACGTGCGCGTGGCGGGCGTCCAGGTCGGGAGCGTCACCGACGTCCGGATCAAGGACCGCGACCTGGCCGAGGTGACCTTCACCGTCTCCTCCGACCGGCCACTGCTCACCAGCACCCACGCGGTGATCCGCTACCGCAACCTGGTCGGCTCCCGCTACCTGGCCCTGACCGAGGGCACCGGCGACGGCGCCGCCCTGCCGCCCGGCGGCGAGATCCCGCTGTCCCGCACGCAGCCCGCGCTGGACCTGACCGCGCTGTTCGACGGTTTCAAGCCCCTCTTCGCGGCCCTGAGCCCGAACGACGTCAACCAGCTTGCCTACGAGCTGATCACCACCCTGCAGGGCGAGGGCGGCTCGGTGGACAGCCTGCTCGCCCACACCGCGCAGCTCACCTCCACCCTCGCCGACCGCGACCAGGTGATCGGCTCGGTCATCGACAACCTGAACGGGGTGCTGACCGCGCTCACCCAGCACAGTGGCGCCTTCTCCGAGCTGCTGGACCAGCTGCAGCGGCTGGTGTCGGGCCTGGCGGCGGACCGCGTCGCGATCGGCGACTCGCTCGGCAACATCAGCGACCTGGCCGGCGCCACCGCCGGGCTGCTCGACCAGGGCCGGCCCGCGCTCAAGGACGACATCGCACAACTCTCCACGCTCGCCGGAACGCTGAAGGACAACCAGCAGACCGTCCAGGGCGTGCTGCAGCGCCTGCCCAGCAAGCTCAACGCGGTGATCGGCACCGCCTCCTACGGCTCCTGGTTCAACTTCTACCTCTGCGACTTCGACGGCCGGATCGTGCTGCCGAAGACCCAGCAGGTGATCACCCCGGACTTCCACGTGGACCAGGCGAGGTGCAGCCGGTGACCCCGTTCCGTGAACGCAATCCGCTGGTCATCGGCGCGGTGGGTCTCGGGCTGATCGTCGCGATGCTGGCCGCCGCCTTCAACGCGCAGGACCTGCCGCTGATCGGCGGCGGCACCGACTACGCCGCCGCCTTCTCGGAGGCGGGCGGTCTCAAGCCCGGCGACGACGTGCGGATCGCCGGGGTGAAGGTCGGGCAGGTCCAGAGCCTGGACCTGGAGGGCGACCACGTGCGCATCGACTTCCGGGTCCAGGACGGCGTCGACTTCGGCACGCAGACCGGCGCCGCCGTCAAGATCAAGACCGTGCTCGGCGCCAAGTACCTCGCCCTGGAGCCCGCCGGCCCCGGGCAACTGCCCGCCGGCCGTGAGATCCCGCTGGACCGCACCGTCTCCGCCTACGACGTGGTGCAGGCCTTCAGCGATCTGGCCACCACCACCGACCAGATCGACACCAGGCAACTGGCCGTCGCGCTCGACACCGTGGCGGCCACGTTCAAGGACTCGCCCACCGACGTCAAGGCCTCCCTGGCGGGCATCTCCCGGCTCTCGCAGACCGTCTCCAGCCGCGACTCCGCACTGCGCGACCTGCTCGCCCACGCCGACAGCGTCACCGCCGTCCTCTCGGACCGCTCCACCCAGCTCACCACGCTGATCGACGACGGAAACGCGCTGCTCACCGAGATCCAGGGCCGCCGCGACGTGATCCACACCCTGTTGGTCAACACGGCGGCCCTGGCCGCCCAGCTGACCGGCCTGGTCCAGGACAACCAGACGCAGATCACCCCCGCGCTGTCGCGCCTCGGGGACGTCCTCGCGGTCCTGCAGCGCAACCAGGACAACCTCGACCACAGCATCCGGCTGCTGGCCCCGTTCGTGCGCGTCTTCGCCAACAACCTCGGCAACGGCCGGTGGTTCGACACGTACGTGCAGAACCTCGTCGCCGCCCCGGTCTCCGCGCAAGGGAGCACGACCCGATGAGCCGTCTCCTGAAGATGTTCCGCTTCTTCCACCGCTTCCGCTCGCGGCGCGCGCTCGTGTGCGTCTGCGTGCTCGCGCTGGTCGTGGGCGCCGTGGTGGCCTTCTGGCCACAGCAGCGGACCGTCCGTGTGACCGCGTACTTCACCCGGACTGTCGGCATCTACCCCGGCTCGGACGTCCGGGTGCTGGGCATCCCGGTCGGACGGGTCGTCAGCATCACGCCGCAAGGCAGCCGGGTGCAGGTGGTGCTGGAGTACGACGCGGGCCGCAAGGTTCCGGCAGGGGCCAAGGCCGCCATCATCAACTCCTCCGTCGTCAGCGACCGTTACGTGCAGCTGCTGCCCGTCTACCGCGGCGGGCCGACGCTCGGCGACGGCGCCGTCATCCCGCTGGACCGCACCGCCGTACCGGTGGAGCTGGACCGCGTCTACTCCAGCCTGGACATGCTCGCAGGCGCGCTCGGCCCCCAGGGCGCCAACGCCGACGGCTCGCTGTCCCGCCTGCTCGGCGTCTCGGCGGCCAACCTGAACGGGCAGGGCGACAAGCTGCACCAGAGCGTCCACGACCTCTCCGCGGCCCTGACCACCCTCGCCTCCGGGCGTCAGGACCTGTTCGGCACGGTGCGCCAACTCCAGGTCTTCACCGCCGCACTGGAGACCGACGACACGCAGGTGCGCCAGTTCAGCGAGAACCTCGCGGGCGTCTCCGCGCAGTTGGCGGGCGAGCGGGAGAACCTGGGCTCGGCGCTGAAGAACCTGGCCGTGGCCTTCGGCGACATCGCGGGCTTCGTCCGCGACAACAAGAGTGTGCTCGGCTCCGACCTGAAGGGCCTGCGCGACGTCACCGGCGTCCTGGTCAAGGAGCGGTCCGCGCTCACGGAGTTCCTGGACGTGGCCCCCACCGCGCTGTCCGATCTCAACCGCGCCTACAACCCCACCGCCGGCACCCTCGACACCCGCGACAACGCCGAGCAGACACAGGACCCGGCGCTGTACCTGTGCTCGCTGCTCGACTCGATCGGCAAACAGACCGACTGCACGGCGCTGCGCTCCCTCTTCGGGTCGCTCCCCAAGCTGCCGCTCGGCAACTCGCTGACAGGCCAGGCGCTCCCCGGCCTGCCGTCGGCAGGAGCGGTGGACAAGACCCTCGGCGGCATCCTGGGAGGTGCGGCATGAGCAGCCACCACCGGAAGGCCCTGCGCGCAGCAGCCCTCGCCGGCGCCGCGGCACTGCTGCTGAGCGGCTGTCAGTTCAACGGGCTCTACGACGTGCCGCTGCCCGGCGGCGCGGCGGAGGGCGACCACGCCTACCACGTGACCGCGGAGTTCGAGGACGTCCTCGACCTGGTGCCGCAGTCCGCGGTGAAGGTCAACGACGTGACCGTGGGGGCCGTCGAGAAGGTCACCCTCGACGGCTGGCACGCCCGGGTGCGGCTCCGCCTCGACGGCGCCGTGCAACTGCCCGCCAACGCCGAGGCGGAGATCCGCCAGACCAGCCTGCTCGGCGAGAAGTACGTGGCACTGGTTCCGCCAGCCGCCACGACCCCCACGGGCCGGCTGGGGGACGGCGCCGTGATTCCGCTCTCCCGCACCGGCCGCGACCCGGAGGTCGAGGAGGTGCTCTCCGCGCTCTCGGCGCTGCTCAACGGCGGCGGCGTGGCCCAGCTGCACACCATATCCGTCGAGTTGAACGACGCGCTGAGCGGCCGCGAATCACGGGTGCGGGACCTGGTCACCCAACTGGACACCTTCGTCGGCGCCCTGGACGAGCAGCGGGCGCAGATCGTGCGCGCGCTGGACGGCATCGACCGGCTCAGTCGCACCCTCAACGCGCAGCACGCCGCCATCGCCCAGGCCGTCGACACCATGCCCGGTGCCCTGAAGGTCCTCGCGGACGAGCGCGGGAAGCTGACCGGGATGCTGACCGCCCTCTCGGACCTCGGCACCGTCGGCACCCACGTGGTGCAGGCGTCGAGCGCGAACACCGTCGCCGACCTGCAGCAGCTGCAGCCGGTGCTGACCCGGCTCAACCAGGCCGGGACGGACCTGCCGAACGCGCTGGAACTGCTGACCACCTATCCGTTCCCGCGCAACGTCGTGAACGCGGTCAAGGGCGACTACGTCAACCTCGACGCCACGGCCGACCTCGACTTCTACAACCTCTACCACAACCTGACGACAGGTCAGCAGCCGGGCGGCGGACCGACCACCCCGACTCCCGGGCTGCCCGTGCCCACGCCGTCCCTCCCGGTACCGCTTCCCTCCCTGCCCGTTCCGTCCCTTCCGCCAGTGCCGGTGCCCGTGCCGTCCGCCATGCCCTCCGCGCTGCCGTCGGTGCTGCCGTCCTCGACCTGCACGCTCGTCTGCGGCGTCGCCTACGCGGGCGGCGGTCAGCCGGGTTCGGGCGACGGGCCGGGTGCCGCCAACGGCGTCGACCCGGCGCTCGCCGACCTGATGACCAGGGGGTTGTTCCAGTGATCTCGAGGATGGTGAGGACCCAGCTGGCGGCCTTCGCGGCGATCACGGCCCTCGGCGTGGCCTACGTGGGCGCCAACTACGTCGGCCTCGCCGACCCGCTGCTGCACCCCGGCTACACCGTGCGGGCCGACTTCGCCGACTCCGGCGGCATCTACACCGGCGCCGAGGTCACCTACCGGGGCGTCCCGGTAGGCCGGGTCGGCACATTGCAGCTGCGCGCGGACGGTGTCCGGGTCGACCTCCACATCGATGGCGGCCCGCCGATCCCGGCCGACACCGTCGCGGTCGTCGCGGACCGGTCCGCGGTCGGCGAGCAGTACGTCGACCTGCAGCCGCGCAGCGACGGCGGACCCACGCTGCACGACGGCAGCACCATCGACCGCGCGGACACCCGCATCCCGCTCCCCACCACCCAGCTGATGCTCAGCCTCGACCGGCTGGTGCAGTCGGTGAACAAGGGCGATCTGAAGATCACGGTCGACGAGCTGGGCAAGGCCTTCGCCGGCTCCGGCCCGGACCTGACCCGGCTGGTGGACTCGGGCAACGCCCTGGTCGGATCCGCCTCGGCGGCGCTGCCGCAGACCACGGCGCTCATCGACCAGTCGCGCACGGTGCTGCAGACCCAGATCGACGAGGGCTCCTCGATCAAGAGCTTCTCCCACGACCTGGCGCTGCTCACCGACCAGCTCCGCACCAGCGACCCCGACCTGCGCAAGGTGCTCGAGAACGGCACCCCCGCGGCGCAGCAGCTCGACGGCCTGCTCCGCTCCGACCAGCCGACCCTCGCGGTCCTGCTGGACAACCTGGTGACGGTCGGCCAGATCGAGGTCGCCCGGCTGCCCGCGCTGCGGCAGATCCTGGTCACCTACCCGGCGGTGGTCGCCGGCGGCTTCACCGTCGAACCCGGAGACGGCACAGCCCACTTCGGCCTCGTCCTCAACGCCGACTCGCCACCGCCCTGTACGCAGGGCTACGACACCGCACGCCGCGTCCCCCAGGACACCTCGCAGCGCCAGGCCAACCTCGACGCCCGCTGCACCGCGCCGCGCGGCAGCACGACCGACGTCCGCGGCGCGCAGAACGCCCCCTCGCCGGGCGGCTCGGCGGCCGGGGCGCAGTACGGCGCCTACACCGGCTACGACCCCCTCACCGGAGCCGCCCTCGGCCCGGACGGACAGCCGGTCGACATCGGCTCGACCGGCGGCGAACAGAGCCTCTTCGGAAAGGAATCGTGGCAGTGGATGCTCGTCGGCCCGATGACGGGAGCCCGGTCATGAACAGCATGAGTGGCATGAATGGTCTGAGCGGCGTGCGCCGACTGGCCCACCGCGTGGTGTCGATGCGGCTGCCGTCGGGCAAGGCGCTGACGATCGGCCTCGCCTGCGCCCTGACCCTGGCGGTCGCCCTGACCGGCTACCTCGGTGTCCAGGTGCACCGGCACCACCAGCAGGACCTGCGCGAGCAGGACATCCTCGGCGCCGCCCGTCAGGAGGCGCTGAACTTCACCTCGGTCGACTACCGGGACTTCGACCGGGACAGCAACAACGTGCTGAGCGGCGCCACCGGGGACTTCAAGACCCAGTTCGCGGCCCAGGCCAAGCAGCTGAGCAGCCTGGTGACAGCCAACCAGTCGGTCTCCCAGGGCCAGGTGCTGGACGCGGGCATCGTCCGCGCGGACGGCGACTTCGCCCGCGTGCTGGTGGTCGCCGACAGCAAGGTCACCAACACCGCCGCCCCCGCGGGCCAGGTTCGCAACTACCGCCTCCAGCTCGACCTGGTCCTTACCGGCGACCGCTGGCTCACCTCCGACGTGTCGTTCGTCGGCTGAACCGAACCGGAAGGAACCGATCACCATGGCGCCATCGACTCTCCGGGGACGTGCTGACTCGACTCGCTCCCGCCAGGCACGCCCGGCCGGCCTGGCCGCAGCCGAACGCGCGGCGGCGAAGCGCGCCGCGCGGAAGCTGGGCGGGGGTGACGCGGACGCATCGTCGGACACCGCAGGGACCACGGGCGTGGTCGACACGGCCGCGACCACCGAATCCACCTCGACCGGGGCGGAGCCAGGGGCGGCCGGCGCGGCCGCGAGGGCCGAGACCCCGTCCGGCGACCGTGCCCGCAGCGGCCCGCGCCTGCTCCCGCTCGGTCTCTGCGCGGGCCTGATCGCGGCGTTGGTCACCGCGGTGCTGCTCGGCCTCCAGTACCGCGCCGCCGAGCGGACCGACCAGGCGCGCAACGAGGCGGTGGCAGCCGCCAGGACCGCCGCGCCCGTGATCTTCTCCTACGACTACCGCCACCTCGACGCCGACTTCGCCACCGCGTCCGGCTACCTCACCGGCGCCTTCCGCTTCCAGTACGCCCGGACCACCTCCACCGTGGTCAGACCCACGGCTGCGCAGTACCACGGCGTCGTCAAGGCCACCGTCGCGGCGCCTCCGAACGGGGGCGACGCGGCGGCCGCGGTGGTGTCCGCCTCGCCCGACCAGGTGGTGGTTCTGCTCTTCGTGAACCAGACCACGACCAGCACCGCGATCACCGGTACCCACCTCGACCAGAACCGTGTCCGGATGACGATGGTGCGCACCGCCCAGGGCTGGAAGGTCGACGCCGTCGACGCGCTCTGAAGGGGATCCGTAAGGGCTGACCTCGAGTCACGAACGTGGGCATGCTCGAAGGGTGTGGCCGACGGCTCGCGCCGTCGGCCACACCTCAGTCTGCGTCAGCCCAGGTTCCACTGCTGGTTCGAGACTCGGTCCCCCCGGAGCCGAACGGCCGGCCGTGCTCGACACGACCCCCGACGGGCGCACCCGCTACCTCGGCCTCGACGGCATCACCGACGACATCGACGCGGCGTTCTTCGCCTCGGACGGAATCCGTCGGGTGCGCGAAGCGGTCGCGGGCAGCCTGCTCCGCGCACTGTCCCTTACCGCCGGCGCAGGGCGGATCGGCGCCCCCGTGGCCAGGCCGGGCAAGGTGGTCTGTATCGGGCTCAACTACCGTGACCACGCCGAGGAGATCGGTGCGGCGATCCCGGAGCGTCCCGTGGTCCTCATGAAGGACCCCGGAACGGTGGTCGGCCCGTTCGACGAGGTGCTGATCCCGCGCGGCTCGCGCAAGACGGACTGGGAGGTCGAGCTCGCGGTCGTGATCGGGCGGCGGGCCCGCTACCTGGACTCCCGCGAGGAGGCGCTGGCCTGCGTCGCCGGGTACGCGATCAGCAACGACGTGTCCGAGCGGGAGTTCCAGCTGGAGTTCTCCGGCCAGTGGGACCTCGGCAAGTCCTGCGAGACGTTCAACCCGCTGGGCCCGTGGCTGGTCACGGCGGACGAGGTCGACGACCCGCAGGCGCTCGGCCTGCGGCTGTCGGTGGACGGCGTGCTGCGGCAGGAGGGCCACACCAAGAGCATGATCTTCGACGTGGCCGAGGTCGTCCGCTGTCTGAGCCAGTATCTGGTGCTGGAGCCCGGCGACGTGGTCAACACCGGCACTCCGGCCGGTGTGGCCCTCGGTCTGCCCGGCCATCCCTACCTGCGCCCCCGCCAGACCGTCGAGCTGACCTCCCTGCTGCCCGACGCCAACCGGCGCGGCGTCTCCGTGGTCGTCGGCGGCGTCTTCAACTCCGGCCTGCTGGCGGACCCGACGCCTGCCGCCACCTTCGACTACGCCCCCGCGCCCGCCGCTCTGCTGGAACGGGCCCTGCGCCTCAAGGACCTGTGCGGCGAGGCGGGCGTGCCGCTACGGGCCGCGGCCGTGCAGTTCCCCCTCGGCCATCCGGCCGTCGCAGGGGTCCTGGTCGGCGCGCGCAGCGCCGCCGAGGCCCGCGACGCCGCCGAGATGGCCCAGGTGGACATCCCGGCGCAGCTGTGGGACTCGCTGCGCGCCGAAGGTCTGCTGCCCGGGGATGCCCCCGTGCCGACCTCGTAGCGGGCGGCGGCGACACCCGCGCCGCGCGGACAAGCCCGAGGACGGCCCGTGGGTCAGCGGGTGGAGTCCCAGGGCTCGGAGCCCGGTACCTCGCCTGCGGCGCGGAGGGCTCCCAGACGGTCCGTCAGCAGACCCGTCATGGCCCGCACACCGTGGCCGATCGCCCGCTCGTCGGCGGCGAAGTCGGGGGTGTGCGGCGCGCCGTTCATCCCCGCCTCGGCGTCCGCGACGCCGAGGTAGAACTGTGCGCCTGGGGCCTCGTTGAGGAACAGGCTGAAGTCCTCGCAGTTGAAGGGCCAGGAGGCCCGGGCCCACAGGACGGACTCCGGCCCCAGCGCCGCGCTGAGGTACCGGCCGGCCGCCCTGCTGAGCTCCGGCGAGTTCACCAGGGCGGGGAACGGATCGCCGGTGAACTCGACGTGCCCGCCTGCGGCGGCCGCGAGCCGACTGACCTGCTCGCGCAGCTCCGGATGCCGCTCCGGCGGCCAGATGCGCAACAGTCCGTTCAGGACGGGCCGCGCGTCGGAGGTCTGCGCGGTCCACTGGGCGACACAGACGGACTCCTGGACGGACGCGGCCGTTTCGGGATCCAGCAGGGCACGGAAGCCCGCGTCGTAGTCGGCCAAGCTCTGCGGGAACCCGACGGTGCCGAGCTTCGCCACCTCGGCCGCGAGGGCGGCCGCGGCCGCTTCGTCGCCGCCCGGCAGCACGATCCGGAAGTGGTCGAGCCCGGGCAGGCCGTAGCCCGGAGACACCCCGATCCTGCCGGAGGGGTACGGACTGCAGTGCACCGAGTAGAACTCGCGCGGCGCGAGCCGTTGCACCAGGCCGGTCGCCAGCATCGCGCGGGCGCCCTGCAAGGGCTCCTCGGCCGGCTGGAAGACGAACACCAACCGTCCACGCACCGACGCGGATTCCTGAGCCAGCGTTCGGGCGATGCCGACGCCGATCGCGGTGTGCAGGTCGTGCCCGCACAGATGCGCGACGCCAGGGACGCGCGAGGCGAAGCCCTCGTCGAAGGCTTCGTCCGTCGTCCGGAAGGGCAGCACATTGGTCCGAGCGTCGACGGCGTCCATGTCCGCCCGGTACGCCACCGTCGGGCCGTCGGCGGACCCGTCGAGCACCGCGACGACTCCGTGCCCGCCGACGCCGGTCGTCACCTCGAGCCCGGCCGCGCGCAGCTGCTCCGCGACCAAACCCGCCGTCTCCCGCTCCTCGCCCGCGAGTTCGGGGCGGCGGTGGATCTCCCGGCGGAGCTCGATCAGTTCTTCGTCAAGGGTTGCCACCGCCCAAGCTTGCGCCCGGCCTTCGGCTTTGCGCACGCCAATATTCCTCCGAGCCTGGACGATGAAAGCTACATCGTGCTTCCTCCCCGATCACCGCAGGTGAGCCCGCCGAACTGCGCCGATGGCAGGCGGCACCGTTGACGTCCGCCGACGCACCGGCCGACTCTCGGGGCACCGTCGGCGGTCCGGACCCACCACCACCCGCGATGCTCCGGCGGCACCCCACCCGCCGAGAGAAACCGGTCCAGCCCATGCGAGCCCCATCGCGCACGTTACGCCTGCCCGTGTCCCTGGCCACCCTGGCCCTCCTGGCGGCCGCGCCGCTCTGGAGCTCCGCACCGAGCGCGGGCGCCACCACCGTCCCCACCGCCGCTGCCACCACCTCCGCGACGGTGAGCGTGAACGCCGCACAGTCCCTCGCCACCGTGCCCGTCACCGGGATCGGCACCAACGCCTCGGTCTACGACAGCAAGCTGACCGACGCCGCCGTTCCGGGTCTGCTGAAGCAGGCAGGCGTGGGGTTGGTGCGCTTCCCGGGCGGCAGCTCGTCCGACAGCTACAACTGGAAGACCAACAGCGACCTCACCAACGGCACCCAGGCCGTCGACTTCGACCAGTACGCCACCATGCTCCAGCAGTCCGGCGCCCAGGGCATGGTGACGGTCAACTACGGCAGCGGCGACACCATCGGCGCGAGCGAGACCCCGGCCGAGTCCGGTGCGCAGCTGGCAGCCGACTGGGTGAGGTACGCCAACATCACGCACAACTACCACATCAAGTACTGGGAGATCGGCAACGAGGTCTACGGCAACGGGACCTACGGCGCCGACTGGGAGACCGACAAGCACTGCGCGGCCGGCACGAACCCGAGCAACTGCGGCCCGGCGGTGTACGCGCAGAACGTCAAGGCGTACATCGCCGCGATGAAAGCCGTCGACCCGACCATCCAGGTCGGCGTGGTGCTCACCGCGCCCGGCAACTGGCCGGACGGCGCCACCTCGGCGGGCAGCCCGCAGCCGTGGAACCAGACCGTGATGACGGCGCTGGCCGGTCAGATCGGCTTCGCGGACGTGCACTGGTACCCGCAGAACCCGAGCAGCGTCACCCCGCCCGGGCCGACGGACGCGGGCCTGCTCGCCGACGCGGCGCAGATCCCCACCATGGTCGGCACCCTGCACGCACAGCTCGGCCAGTACGCGGGGAGCAGCTCGGTGCCGATCATGGTGACCGAGACCAACTCCGTCTCGTCCAACCCCGGCAAGCAGACCGTCGGCCTGGTCAACGCGCTGTTCCTGCCGCAGGACTACCTCGGCTGGCTCGCGAACGGCGTCTCCAGTGTGGACTGGTGGCAGATCCACAACGGCATGGTGACCACGGGCGACAACGGATCCTCGCTCTACGGTTCGGCGAACTACGGCGACTACGGCATGCTCGCCGACGGAAGCTGCGCCACAGCCGCCGGCGCGCAGCTGTGCGAACCGTCGGCCGACACTCCCTTCCCGGCCTACAACGGCATGACGCTCCTCAGCCGGTTCGTCCACCCGGGCGACACACTGGTCTCCGCCGGCTCCAGCCAGTCCCTGCTGCAGGCCTACTCGGTGAAGGCCGGCGACGGCTCGCTGCGGGTCCTGCTGGTGAACGACGACCCGGCCAACAGCTACCAGGTGAACCTCTCCTACGCGGGGTTCAGTCCCGCCTCGGGAACCCCGACCGTGACCACGATGGCGGGCGCCACGGCCGCGCTGACCACCGCGAGTGCCGGCACGGCCGGGTCGCAGACCGTCGCGCCCTACAGTGCGGCGCTCTTCACCCTGCAGCCGGGCAGCGCGGTGACCCCGCCGACCACCCCCGGCACGCCCACCGCCTCGGGGCTCACCAGCGGCTCGGTGAACCTGAGCTGGAGCCCGTCCACCAGCTCCACCGGCCTGGCGGGCTACGACGTGGTGCAGGTGTCCGGCAGCACCGAGACCGTCGTGGCCTCACCGACCAGCGCGAGCGCGACGGTGAGCGGCCTGCAGCCGAACACCGCCTACACCTTCGCCGTCTACGCCAAGGACACGTCGGGCAACCGCTCGGCCCGCTCCGGCACCGTCACGGTGACCACGGCCGCGGCGACCGGCGGAAGCTGCAAGGTCGGCTACTCGGTGAACGACTGGGGCGGCGGCTTCACCGCCACCCTGGTCCTCTCCAACACCGGCAGCACACCGGTGAACGGCTGGACGCTCTCCTTCAACTGGCCCGGCAACCAGCAGCTGACCAGCGGCTGGAACGCCAACTGGAGCCAGTCGGGCAGCACCGTGACCGCGACCAGCCTCTCCTACAACGGCGCGCTGGCACCGGGCGCGAGCACCACCGTCGGGTTCAACGCCTCCTACTCGGGCGGCAACCCGGCCCCCGGCAGCTTCGCCCTCAACGGCGCGGCCTGCGGCTGAAGCCGGCCCAACCGGGGCTGCCCGTCCTCGAAGGAGAGCCGCCGCGTCGGGCGGCACGCCGGGACCACGTGGTTTCTCGCGCTGCTGGGCGTCCTGGCAGCGCTCCTGCTACCGGCGCAGGCCACCGCGGCCACCGCGTCGTTCACCTGAGCCGCGACATCGGCCTCTTCCAGGACACCGACGGCACCGGCTACCTGCTGGACACCGGCGCGGGCACCTGGCCCCCGACTCCGGCATCCCGACGAACGCGGTGCACACCCTGACGAACGCCAACAGCTCCATGCTGATGGACGTCTCAGGCGGCTCCACGTCCAACGGCGCTCAATGCCGAGCCGATCGCGTGGATGGCGCGTCAACAGCGTTTCTGGCCGGCCGGTCGAACCGCCTCGAAGCCGGTGACACGTACCCGGACGGAGGGTGGCAGGATCTGACGTTCATTCAAGAGTTGAAGAAAGCGCGAACTCTTGACGCCCTTTTGGGTTCCTGGCTCCATGTTGGGAGCGCTCCCAATCACCGTCCGGCGTCCAAACAGAGGAGACAGGGCCGTGACCGCCAAGCCGACGCTCGCCGAGGTCGCCACACGCGCCGGCGTGTCCACTGCCACCGCGTCCCGCGCGCTCAGCCGGTCCACCCGGGTCAGCCGGGAGGCGCGGACCGCCGTGGAGGAGGCGGTCGCCGAACTCGGCTACGTCCGGCACCGCGCGCCGCGGGCGGGCTCCCGCGACACCGGTGCGGTCGCCGTGGTGGTCTGCGAGGACATGCTGCACTACCAGTCCGACCTCTTCTACAGCCGCCTGCTGGTCGCGGTGGAGCGTGCGCTGGTGCCGTACGAGCGCGAGCTGCTGGTACTGACCGCGCTGCGGCACACCTCGCGCCCCTCCCTGCTGCGCTTCCTGCGCGGCGGCCACGTCGACGGCGTGATCCTCGTCGGACTGCGCGGCGAGGACGCGCTGCCGCGCCTGCTGCGCGCGGCGGACGTGCCTGTCGTGTCCATGGGCCGCCCGCCGGGAGGCGCGGAGGTCCCCTTCGTCGACGCCGACAACGTCGGCGGCGCGATCGAGGCGGTCCGTCACCTCCAGGTCCACGGCCGCCGTCGGATCGCCACGATCGCCGGGCCGGTGGACATGTGCGTCGGCGTCGACCGCCTCACCGGCTACCGCCGCGCGGTCCGTCTGACCGGCGCCGCCCGCGAGATCGTCGCCCACGGCGACTTCACCGTCGCCTCCGGCGACCACGCCATGATGCTTCTCCTCGAACGCTCCCCCCGCGTCGACGCGGTGTTCGCCGCCTCCGACCCCATGGCCGCGGGCGCGCTGCGCGCCCTGACCCGCCTCGGCGTCCGCGTCCCCGACGACATCGCCCTCATCGGCTTCGGCGACGACCCCCTGGCCCGCCGCACCTCCCCACGCCTCACCACCGTGCGTCAGCCGGTCGAGGAGATGGGCGCCCGCGCCGTCGCCGAGCTCGTGGGCGGCGGCGCGGTCCCGGGCCGGGTTGTGATGGACACACAGCTGGTGGTCCGCCAGTCGGCCTGAGCCGGGCCGGGGCGCGGAGCTGAGCCCCGCGCCCCTTACGGTCAGCCTCCTGGGGTGATCGTCGGGAAGAGCTGGGCGAAGGAGTCGAAGGCCGTGGCGATGTCCGCCTCGGCCCAGAAGCGGTGGTAGTTGAAGACCGGGGCCGCCCCGCCGTTCAGGTAGGACTGCACCTTCGACCACTGCGGGTCGTTCTTGTACCACTGCCGGATGGACAGGAAGGTGTTGGTGTTCGTCGAGCTCAGCACCGTGCCGTCCGGGTAGGTGCCGGTCCAGCCCGGAGGGACGTAGAGGCCCTCGTGGGTGGTGGGGCTGTAGGCCTGGGTGAAGCGGCTGTAGTCGGTGCGGGTCTCCGGCGCGGAGTAGCCCAGCGCGTCGGAGTACTTGCTGTGAACGATGTCCAGGATGTGCTGCGCGAAGTCGCGGGACGTGGTGTCCCCGGACTTGGCGGCGTAGTAGGTCAGGGTCTTGGCCAGCGAGCCGGCCACGCCCAGGTCCGTGGCGCTGCCGCTCGCGGTGACGTGCAGCGAGGCGTTGGCCCCGGGGCTGGTCGCGTTCCAGGTGTCCGGCGCGCCGCTCCAGGAGAGGGTGCCGGGGGTGGTCAGCGTGCCGGTCGTGGGGTCGGCGGTGGAGACGGACATCGCCCACTTGACCCATTTGTCGAGCACGACCTTGGCATTGGCGTCGCCGGTGGCGTAGTAGTACTCCGCCACCCGCTCCATCGCCCAGGTCTGGAAGCCGAACCAGGAGTTGCTCGCCGGGTCGTGGTACTCCGGCTCCCAGTCGTAGTAGAGGCCGTAGAAGGTCGGGTCGCCGGCCGGCGGCGCGGAGACGTCGCCGTAGTTGCCGCCCCAGCTGTTGGTCGCGCCGCCCGCGATCGCGCCCTCGCTGGACTGCAGCCAGCGGAAGAACTGCAGCTGCTTGGTCAGGCTCCCGGACCAGTCGGCCGCGGCCGTCGGCGACTTGGGTGTGAGGTCGGGGTCGTTGGCCAACGCCCAGGCGGCCAGCGGGTTCTGGTAGCCCTGGTGCGCCGTGGAGCCGGAGATGCGCCACGACCAGGAGCCGTCCGCCGCGCCACCCCAGGCGAAGTACCACGTCAGCAGGCCGAGTTGCTCATTGGCCTTGGAGGTGCCGGCCGGGCAGGTCGTCGAGCCGTTGCAGTTGCCCGCCTGCTTGAAGTACTTGTCGTAGAGCGCGTAGCGCAGGTAGTCGCCCAGCTTGGACGCCTTCGCCAGGGTGCCGCTGATGACCGAGGACTTGCCCTGCGCCTTGGCGAAGGTGTCGGCCCAGTACGCGGCCTGCACCAGGCGCGCATCGGCGTCCGGGGCGTCGGTGTACTTGTACTGCTTGGCGTAGGAGCCGCCGCCGTCGTTGAAGAGGCTGAGGAAGCCGGAGCTGGAGTTGCCGTACTTGAAGACGTCGCAGTCGGGCTGCGGGATCGTCTCCCAGACCGACTCCTCCGGGCCGCGCTGGTAGGAGTTGATCAGGCTCGGCTTGCTGGTGCCGTCCTCGCAGGTCCCGAACCCGTACTTGTTGTCGGTGTCCATGATCCAAGCCGGCGAGTACATGTCCGAGGTGCCGTAGGTGGAGGTGAGCTCGGCGGCCAGCGGGTCGGTGCCCACGGGTACGGAGGAGTTGAGCTTGACCGGGTACTGGTCCGGCTGCGGCAGCTCCGGGCCGTAGGTGGCGGGCTTGGCGGGGTTGTAGGTGGACTGACCCGGCTGCTGGGCGTGGCTCGGGATCATGTACGTCTCGAGGTTGGTCCAGGCGTTGTTGAAGCCCGACCAGTCACCGGTCACGCGCCCGTAGTCGGCCTCCAGCCACAGCCAGTAGCTGTAGGTCTCCGAGGTCGTCTCGTGGCCGTAGTCCGGCGCCTCCACGATCAGCGTCTCCACCGAGTGGTAGGGGATGCCGAGCGGGCTGAAGTAGCCGTTGTTCGGGTTCTTGATCTTCGAATAGAGGTCCAGGAAGTACTGGTCGTATCCGGAGACCTTGGTCGACTCGGTCGCGGTGACCGAAGCCGAGCCGTAGCCCGTCGCGGTCGCCGTGAACGTCGCCGTGCCGCCGGCCTGGGACGCGGCCGTTCCGGCGGTGACGGTCACGTTCTGCGCCGTGTTCCAGTTCGACGGCGTGAACGTCAGCGTCGTCGGCGACGCGCTCAGGTCCGTGTCGGTGCCCGACTGTGCCACCGCGACCGTCACGTTCGCGGACGGCGCGGAGGAGAGCGTCACGCCGAAGGTGCCGCTGGAACCCTGCTGCACGGTCAGCGTGTTCGGGTTGACCAGGATGCTCGGACCGGTCACGTTGATCGCGACCGGTGCCGAGGTCGTGGTCAGGCCCGCGTTGTCCGTGGCCACGGCGGTGATCGAGTACGTGCCCGCCGCGACGTTCGCCCAACTCGCCGTCCACGGAGCGGCCGTGGCGGTGGCAACGAGCGTCTGGGAGCCGGTGCCCGAGCTGGCGTAGTAGTCGACCTTGCTGACCGTCCCGTCCTGGTCGGCCGCGGTTGCCGCCAGCGGCACGGTCGCGCCCGGCTGGAAGACCTGCCCGGGCGTGGGCGAGGTGACGCTGACGGTCGGCGGCTGGTCCGCGCCGCCGCAGACCGTGCCGTTGACGGCGAACACCGTCGGCGCGGTGTTGGCTCCCGAGTAGGAGAAGTTGGCGTCCGTGGTGTAGCTCGCGCCCGCCGCGATACTCGCGGCGTAGCCGGGCGCGGTGACCGTGACGTTCTTGCCGGACTGGGACCAAGTGCCGTTCCAGCCGCTCGACAGCGTCTGGTTGCCCGCGTAGGAGTAGGTCAGCACCCAGTTGTCGATGGCGGTGGTGCCGGTGTCCTTGATGGTGATCCCGGCGCTGAAGCCGGAGCCCCAGTCGTTGGTGTCGACGTAGGTGACGCTGCACGACACCGAGGCGGCACTGGCCTCGGTGGGCATGGCGAGCGCCCCGCCGCCGGTGGCGACGAGCGCGAGCGCGCCCGCCGAGGAGAGCAACGCCAGCAGCCTGGCGCGCAGATGACCGCGTCGCATGTGCGACCTCCCGTGGTCGGGTGGGGGAGCGATGACGCGGGAATTGTGCGGTCGCTGTGCGCGTACGGTCAGGGCGTCGCGGAGCCGGGAACGGACGGAACGTCACCGAGCTGCGGCGATGCGCGACGGGAGGCCGCCCTGGCCGTGTACATTCCACGCCCGCGCCGGAGCCGCCCGGCGCGGGCGCGGGCGTCAGGGGTGCTCGACGGTGACGACGGCATGCAGGCGGCGGGTGTGGTCGACCTCCCGGGCCGGGCCCGAAAGGAGCAGCGGCACCCTCATCCGGTGGTCGGTGCTGCTGGCGGAGATCCGCAACTCCAGCTCGCCCGGTTCGACCAGGCGCCGGCCCCGGCGCCCGGTGAAGGAGGCCAGATCCGCGGGCAGCTCCAGCACCACCCGGCAGCGTTGCCCGGCGTCCAGGGGGAGGCGCCGGTAGCCGACCAGGCGCTGCACCGGCTGGACCACGGAGGCCACCGGGTCGTGCAGGTAGAACTGCACCACCTCGCAGCCGGGGCGCTCGCCGCTGTTGCGGACCTCGAAGGCCAGCCGGAAACAGCCGTCGGTGCCCGTCTCGGCGACCGCCACCTCGAGCGACGACCACGCGAACCGGGTGTAGCCGAGCCCGTGCCCGAACCCGTAGGCCGGGCTCGTGCTGGTGCTGGAGACCTCGCCGTCCTGCGCGAGCCGGGCGGCCAGATACGTGGAGGGCTGGACGGTGCTCTGGCGCGGAACGCTGACCGGCAGCCGTCCGGAGGGGTTCACCCGGCCGCTGAGCACACCGGCGATCGCCTCGGTGCCCGCCTCGCCGGGGAAGAACGCCTGCACGATCGCGGCCGCCTCCGTCTCGGCCCGTCCCAGCGCGTACGGGCGGCCTGCCAGCATGACGAGCACCACCGGCGTGCCCGTGTCGAGCAGGGTGTCGAGCAACTGTTGCTGCACGCCCGGCAGTTGCAGCGACACTGCGTCGCAGCCCTCGCCGCTGGTGCCACGGCCGAACAGACCGGCCCGGTCTCCCAGGGCCAGCACCACGACGTCGGCGCCGCGCGCGCAGGCGACCGCCTGTGCGAAGTCCGCCGTGCTGTCGCCGTCGATCGTCGCGCCCGCCGTCGCGACGATCTCCGCCTCGGGGAACTCGACCTCCAAGCAGTCCCGCAACGTGGGCAGTTCGATGCCGATCGGGGTGTCCGGGTGCTGCCCGCCGACGTGCACGGGGAAGGCGTAGCAGCCCAGCACCGCCGTCGGCGCGTCAGCGTTGGGGCCGACCAGGGCGATTCGGGCGGGCCTGCGCAACGGGAGCGTGCCGTCGTTGCGCAGCAGCACCACCGCCTGCTCCGCCAACTCGCGCGCCAGCCGCCGGTTGGCCGGGCGGTCCAGATCGATGCTGCCGCGCAGCGCCTCGGGCGCGTCCAGGTCGGCGGTGCGCAGCGCCGGCGGAAGGGGGTCCCAGTCGGGGTCGAGCAGGCCGAGCTGTGCCTTCTGGACCAGGACCCGCCGCAGCGCGCGGTCGACCAGCGCCTCCGGGACGGCCCCCGACCCGACCGCGTCGAGCAGCGGTCGGCCGAAGGTCCGCACCGTCGGCAGCTCCACATCCACCCCGCCGGCGAGGGCGAGCCCCGCGGCCTCGGCCCAGGTGCCGGCGAGGCCGTGCAGCAACTTGAGGAAGGCGATGCCGAAGTAGTCGGCGACGACGGTGCCCTCGAAGCCCCAGGCGTCCCGGAGCAGGCCCGTCAGCAGCTCCTCGTCGGCGGCCGAGGGGATGCCGTCGGTGTCGGTGTAGGCGTGCATGACCGAGCGGGGGCGGCCCTCGCGCACCGCCATCTCGAAGGGCGGAAGGATGACGTCGGCGCGCTCGCGCGGGCCCATGGTGACCGGTGCGAGGTTGCGTCCGGCCCGCGAGGCGGAGTAGCCGGCGAAGTGCTTGAGGGTGGCGACGATCCCGGCGGACTCCAGGCCCTGCACGTAGGCGGTGCCGATGGTGCCGACCAGGTAGGGGTCCTCGCCGATGGTCTCCTCGACGCGCCCCCAGCGCGCGTCGCGCACCACGTCCAGGACCGGGGCGAGGCCCTGGTGGACGCCGACGGCCCGCAGGTCGGCGCCGATGGTGGCGGCCATCGTGCGGACCAGCGCGGGGTTGAACGTCGCTCCCCAGGACAGGGGGACCGGGTAGGCGGTGGCGCCCCAGGCTGCGAAGCCGGCCAGGCATTCCTCGTGGGCGATCGCCGGTATGCCGAACCGGTTGGCGGCGGCGATGCGCTGCTGTGAGCGGGCCAGCGACAGGGCGCCGACGGCGGCGTCGACGGGGGCGGTGCCGAAGGGCCGGGTCAACTGGCCCAGGCCGTGCGGCAGCAGCTCGTCGAGGTCCGGGGGCTCATCCAACTCGTGCTGGTGCGGGGCGACTTCGTCGCCCTGGTCGGAGGCGCCCACCCAGACGCCGACGAGCTGGGCCGTCTTCTCGCGCAGCGTCATGGCCGCGATCAGGGCGTCCGCCCGGGTGCCGGGGTCGAGGGAGGTGTCCCGCCACACGGCGGAGCCGAGCCCGGTCCCGGGGGCGGGGTTCAGGTTGCCGGTCACTTTCCTCCGACCCCCATCAGGCCCTGGACCAGGGCACGGCGGGCGAACAGGTAGACGACGAAGATGGGCAGCATCGACAGGACCACGGCGCTGAGCAGGCCGGGGACGTCGACGCCGTGTTCGGTCTGGAAGTTGTAGAGGCCCAGGGTGATCACCTTGGTCGAGTCGGACTGGGTGAGGATCAGCGGGAAGAGGAAGCCGTTCCAGGCCTGGAGGGCCGAGAAGACGACGACGGAGGAGAGCCCGCCCTTCGACAGCGGCAGCACCAGTTGCCGGAAGACCCGCCACGGGGAGGCCCCGTCGATCGCCATCGCCTCGTAGAGGTCGGGGGTGATGTCGCGCATCGCGCCGGTCAGCACGAGCGTGCACACCGGCATCGAGAACGCGGCGGTCGGCAGGATGACGCCGATCAGGTGGTCGTAGAGCCCGGCCTGACTGATCACGTAGAACATCGGCACGATGACCGCCTGCGCGGGAACCGCGAGGCCCAGCAGGAAAACGCGGAACACCAGGCTGATGGTCCGGCCCCTGGCCCGCACGATGGCGTAGGCCAGCGGCGGCACCGCCAGCAGCACGATGCCGACCACGCCGGCGGTGACGATCAGGGTGTTGAGGAAGTCCTGGCCGAAGCCGTTGTCGAAGGCGCTGAGGTAGTTGCCGAGGGTCAGCTGCGAGGGAAAGCTCAGCGGGCCCTGGGTGGAGTAGTTCGAGGTGGTGCGCAGGGTCGAGATCAGCAGCACGTAGAGCGGCACGCCGACCAGCACGAGCCACACCAGGGAGCCGAGTCCGGCCCCGTAGTTGGGACGTTGGGCGTTGGGACGTTGGGCGAGGGAACGCTGCCGCATCAGATCCCCTCCGCCGTGCTGCGCATCTTGTCGTAGCCGGACAGCCGCACCACCGCGAGCGAGACCAGGGTGGCGACGACGACCAGCACCAGGGCGACGGCCGAGCCGGCCCCGAAGTCGAACTCCTTGAAGCCCTGTTGGTACATGTAGTAGGCGCTGACGGTGGTGTCGGTGCCGGGTCCGCCCTGGGTGAGGATCAGCACCGTGTCGAAGGTGGTCAGGCCCCCGACCACCATCAGGATCACCGAGGTGATCATGGTGTTGCGCAGCTGCGGCAAGGTGATGTGGAAGAACTGCCGCACCGTGCCCGCCCCGTCGATCGCCGCGGCCTGGTAGAGCACCTGGGGGATCGCCCGGGTGCCGCCCTGGTAGAGCAGCGCGTGCAGTGGCGTGAACTGCCACATCCCGACGAAGGTCAGCACCGCGATCGAGCCGGCCTGACTGCCCAACAGATTGCCGTTGCCGAACAGCCATGGCAGCTGGCCGGGGAGGCCGAAGTTGGGGTCCAGCAGGGCGCGCCACAGCACCGAGACCGCGGTCGCGGAGAGCAGCAGGGGGACGAAGAAGACCGCTGACAGCACGGCCCGGTTGCGCTGCGGGCCGGCCGCCCAGACACCCAGCAGGATGCTGACGGGCGTCTGCGTGACGACCCCGAGCGCGGTGAGCAGCAGCGTGAGCCAGACGCTCTGCGTCATCACCGGGTCGTTCAGCAGCTTGGTCCAGTTCGCCAGCCCGTTGAAGTGTGGCGCGGTGATGCCGTCCCAGCTGGTGAAGGACAGGACGGCGACCAGCACCAGGGGCAGGACGGCGAACAGCAGGAAGAAGACGGTCGCGGGGATCGCCCAGCCGAAACCCGGCCGGGTCGCCCCGGCCGCGGTGCGGCGCGCCGTGCGCCGGCGGCCGGCGACCGCGGCGAAGGAGAGAGCGCTCATCGGTGGTCCGCTCAGGAGTTGGGCAGCGACTGCATCGCCTGGATGAAGCCGTTCGCGTCGGTCTTGCCGTCGAAGAACTCCTGGACGGCCGTGTGGATCGGTGTGGTCGCCGCCGGCGGATAGGCCTGGTCCCAGGACAGCTGGAACGAGGGGGCCGCCTTGACCAGGTTGAACTGGAACTGCGAGTAGGCCGGGCTGGCCGAGGCGGCCAGGAAGTTCGCCGTGCCCGTGGTGGTGGGCAGGTTGCCGATGGCCAGCTGGGCCTTCACGAACTCGTCCGAGTACATGAGCTTGAGGAAGGCCGCCACGGCGTCGGGGTGCTGGGTCTTCTTCAGCACGGAGTAGAAGTTGTTGGTGTTGCCGACCACGTCGTTCGGGTCGCCCTTGCCGCCGGCGACGGACGGGAAGGCGCTGTAGCCGAGGTCGTTCTTGGCGAAGTCGGGGTTGCCCGACTGCTGGGTGGAGTACTCCCAGGAGCCCATCAGCTCGAAGGCGGCCTTGCCCTTCGCGAGCAGCGCCGGTGACCCGCCGTCGGTGAACTTCACCGAGTCGAAGTTGCTGCCGAAGGCGCCGGCGTCGACCAGTTGCTTGAGCATGCCGAGGGCCTTGGCGCTGTCCGGGCTCGCCCAGGCGCTCTTGTCGCCGGAGAGGGCCTTCTGGAACAGGCCCGGCCCGGCGACGCGGTCGAAGACGTACTCGAACCACATGAGGGTGGGCCACTGGTCGCCGCCGCCCAGCGCGATCGGCGTCACCCCCTTCGCCTTGAGGACCTTGACGTCGTTGATCAGGTCGTCCCAGGTCTGCGGGGCGCTCAGGCCGGCGTCGGCCAGGACCTGCTTGTTGTCGAAGAGCAGTACGGGCTGGGTGCCGCGCATCGGGACGCCGTAGGCCTTGCCGTCGATCACGGCTGTGTTGAACACCGACGGGAGGAAGTCGGACTTGAGCGCCGGGTCCTTGGCGATCATGTCGTCCAGGGGGAGCAGCAGGCCGTCCTTGACGTAGGGCGCGATGCTGCCGCCACCCCAGTTGAAGAAGATGTCCGGGGCCTGCGGGGTGTTGATGATCGTGTTGAGCTTGGACTGGTAGTCGGCGCCGGGGATGGTGTCCAGCACCGCCTTGACCTTCGAGGTCCGGTTGAAGGTGTCGACGATCTGCTGCTCGACCGTGTTGCCGGCGTCGCCGTAGACCAGGACGTGAATCGTCCCGGAGCCGGCGGAGGAGGCCGACCCGCCGCCGGACCCGCACGCCGTGGCCAGGGCGAGCACCAGCGCGGTCGTGGCCGCGACGGCGGCGAATCTGTTCGGGGATGCGCCCTTGCGCCGAGCGCCGGGAGGAGAATCCATGCGAGCCCGCTCCTTCGATTGTTTCGAAGAGATTGCCGAATGTTGTGGGAATCTAGGGGGAGGACGGACCACCGTCAAGGGCTTGGCGGCTGTGGATCAGGGACGTACCGCCGGGCCGTCCGACCGGCTAGCATCCGTCCCGTACGGTCGCGCCGACGGCCGACTTCGCAACTCGGGGCAGCACTGGAGGAGCTCGTGGACAGAGCGGCGACACTCGCCGAAATCGCGCGCGAGGCAGGGGTGTCCGCGCCGACTGTTTCGAAGGTCCTCAACGGCCGGGCGGACGTCGCGCCCGCCACCCGGGAGCGGGTCGAGGAACTGCTGCACCAGCACGGCTACCAACGCCGGCGCGGCACCGGCACGCCCACCGGCCCGCTGCTCGAACTGGTCTTCCACGAGCTGGAGAGCGCCTGGGCGATGGAGGTCATCCGCGGCGTCGAGAACGTGGTGCGCGAGGAGGGTATGAGCGTCGTTCTGTCGGAGTCGTCCGGACGGCTCAGCCTCGGTCAGTCCTGGATGGAGGGGGTGCTCGCCCGGCGCCCCACCGGCGTGGTGCTGGTGCTGTCCGGGCTGGACGAGGCCCAGCAGGCGCAACTGACCAGCCGTGACATCCCGTTCGTGGTGATGGACCCGGCCGGCGACCCGGGCGAGCACGTGCCGGCCGTCGGCGCCACCAACTGGAACGGCGGCCTGGCCGCCACCCGCCACCTGCTCGACCTCGGCCACCGGCGAATCGGCATGATCGCGGGACCGCGCGGCATGATGTGCAGCCGGGCCCGCATCGACGGCTACCGCGCCGCCCTGGAGACGGCCGGCGTCGCCTTCGATCCCGACCTGGTACCTGAGGGCGACTTCCACCACGAGTCCGGCCACCGGGCCGGCCTGGAGCTGCTGCGCCGCCCGGACCGGCCCACCGCGGTGTTCGCCGGCAACGACCTGCAGGCGCTCGGACTGTACGAAGCCGCACGGGAGTCGGGCCTTCGTATCCCGCAGGACCTGAGCGTGGTGGGCTTCGACGATCTGCCGGTGGCCCGGTGGGTCGGTCCGCCGCTCACCACGGTGCGCCAGCCGCTCACTGAGATGGCCGAGGTGGCCACGCGCATGGTGATCGACCTCGCCCGCGGCACCCCGCCCGCCACCCTCCGGGTCGACCTGGCCACCAGCCTGGTCGAGCGCAGCAGCACCGCCCCGCCGCCCGGTCGTTGACGCACGGGCAGACAGCCTCTAGGGTCGCCGCCGGCATTCGGCGGCAAGTTTCGGCAGCACAGTCGAAATTTCGCCGAGATCCGCACCGTGGCGGCGTCCGGGTGCGACCACTACCGTGGAGCCGTGCTGAGCAACCGTTCCATCCCGAGCAGCACGGTGATCCCCGTGCTGGTGTATCCGGACGTCCGCGCGGCGGTGGCCTGGCTCACGGCCGCGTTCGGGTTCGCCGAGCGGGTGCGCATCGGCGAGGACCACCGCTCCCAGATGCGCATCGGGACGGACGGAGCGATGATCGTCGCCGATGTCCACGGAGAGCGCACGCCGCCGCGTCCGGGCGCCGAGACCCACGTGATCAAGGTCCGGGTCGAGGACGTGCGGGCCCTGTTCGAGCGGGCCCGCGCCGCCGGGGCGACCGTGCTCCAGGAGCCGACCGAGTACCCGTACGGCGAGCGCTCCTTCTCCGTGGCGGACCTCGGCGGTCACCACTGGGAGTTCTCACAGACCTTGCGCGACGTCGCACCGGCGGAGTGGGGCGGCGTCGCCGTCGACGAGTGACCCGCGTCGGCCCCGGACGTCCGCGAGCGGCGTTCCCGGGGCCCGGCCGTGGCCTGTCGCGCTGAGCGCGCGGGGCGTCAGTTGCAGCGGGCGCTGCCGGAGTCGCTGTAGTTCAGCGCCGAGGAGTCGAAGCCGGGGCCGGCCAGGACCGGCTTGTAGTCCCAGCTGTAGCCGTGCGGCTTGAGCGTGAGCTTCATGACGCCGAACGCGCCGGCCTGCGCCGTCACCACATTGGGGTTGGCGTAGTCGCCCGGCGTGCCCGCCAGCGTGTCCAGCGCCTCGCCGCCGGAGCCGATGACGAACTCCGGGATGCCGTGCGCCGGGTCCGACTGCCCGTCCGGGTTCATCGGCCGCAGGCGCGCGTAGGCGTGCTCGTGACCGTTGAGGATCAGCGTCGCGTGGTTCTGGTACAGCAGCTTCCACCACGCGTCGGCGGCCGCCCCCTCGACGCCGCCGGCGCCCGGCGCGGACGCGGGGACCGTCGCGGTGGCGGCCGTCGTGGCGCTGAACGTCGGCTGGTGCCAGTACGCGATGGTGCAGGGGCGGTCGTTGGCGGCCAGGTCCTTGGCCAGCCAGTGCGTCTCCTGGCCGAGCAGCCCGCCGTCCGAGGTCGAGCAGTCGTGCTTGAACGCGTCCGAGTCGCACTCGGCGTTGAGCGAGACGATGTGCCAGTTGCCCAGGTTGTAGGAGTACCAGCCCTGGTTGTCGGCCGTGTCGTCGCCCGCCTGGCCCTGGTTGGTGGGCGCGCCGGACTGGTCGTGGCCGTTGAAGTAGCCGAAGTACCCGGTGCCGTTCTGGCCGGCCTCCTTGTCGCCCTTCTTGGCGTACGGGTAGTACTCGTGGTTGCCCGGGGCCGGACGCTCCAGCATCTTCAGGCCACCCCAGGCCTGGTCGAAGGACTGCTGGAAGTCCGTCAGCTTGCCGACCTGGTACTGCTCGTCACCGAGCAGCGCCACCGCGTCGGGGTGCATGTCCGTGGCCTGCTTGGCGGTCGCGAACTCGGCGCTCATCCCGCCCAGCGTGGGGCTGCCGCACTTGAGCGACGTCGGCGTGCCGGCGTTCTCGGCGTCGTCGGGCTCGCAGGCGATGTCACCGACCGCCGCCAGCGTGTACGTAGCGGCACTGTGGTGGGCGTAGGGCCAGTCGTTGTGGCCGCCGCCCTGGTTGGCGGCGGCGACGGCGGTGCCGGTGACCGCGAGAACGGCCAGTCCGACGGTGGCAGCGGAGATCTTGGTGGCGCGGCTCATGGGCGATGTCCTTCCACGACAGGTGGTCACCGCACGTTAGAGCATGGATCTAACAGCTGACACAAACAGCCTCTAACGCTGCGATGAACACCTTCACGGGCGGTCGGCCGGATGAGCTGCTGCCACGACGCCTGGGAGCCGGACCGCGTCCCGGCGCGCAGACTGGAAGGGCTGTTGCCCTGAGCCCTGCGACCGTTCAGGTGGTGAACCATGGCAGAGGCCGCCGACGCCGTGCGGACCGTGATCTTGACCGTGGACGACGATCCCGCCGTCTCCCGCGCCGTGGCGCGGGACCTGCGCCGCCGGTACGGCGACCGGTACCGGGTGGTCCGCGCCGAGTCCGGCGACTCGGCGCTGGAGGCGCTGCGGGAGCTGAAGCTGCGCGGCACACCCGTCGCGGTGATCCTCGCCGACTACCGCATGCCGCAGATGAACGGCATCGAGTTCCTCGAAGAGGCCCTCGACCTGTACCCCGGCGCCCGCCGGGTGCTGCTCACCGCCTACGCCGACACCAATGCCGCCATCGACGCCATCAACGTCGTCGACCTCGACCACTACCTGCTCAAGCCCTGGGAACCGCCCGAGGAGAAGCTGTACCCCGTGGTGGACGACCTGCTGGCGTCCTGGCGGGCCACCGACGGACGCGTCGCGGACACCACCAAGGTCGTCGGCCACCGCTGGTCGGCGCGCTCCTCGCAGATCCGGGAGTTCCTCGCCCGCAACCAGGTGCCCTACCGGTGGTACTCGGTCGAGGAACCGGAGGGCGCCAGGCTGCTCGCCGCCGCCGGCAAGGACGCGCTGCGGCTGCCGCTGGTGGTCACCCCCGACGGCACCGCGCTGGTGGAGCCCACCGAACGCGACCTCGCGGCGCACGTCGGCCTGTCGACGACGCCGGCGGCCGACTTCTACGACCTGGTCATCGTCGGCGGCGGCCCGGCCGGCCTCGGCGCGGCCGTCTACGGGGCCTCGGAGGGCCTGCGCACCGTCCTGGTCGAGCGCGAGGCCACCGGCGGCCAGGCCGGACAGAGCTCCCGCATCGAGAACTACCTCGGCTTCCCCGACGGCGTCTCCGGCGCCCAGCTGACCGACCGGGCACGTCGCCAGGCCACCAAGTTCGGCGCGGAACTGCTCACGGCCTGCAAGGTCACCGGCCTCGAGGTCAACGGCGCGGCCCGCACCGTGCGCTTCGCGGACGGCTCCGCCGTCTCCGCCCACACCGTGATCCTGGCGACGGGCGTGTCCTACCGGCAGCTCGACGTGCCCGGCGCCGCCGAGCTGACCGGGAGCGGGGTCTTCTACGGCTCGGCGCTGACCGAGGCCGCGGCCTGCGCGGGCCAGGAGGTCTACATCGTCGGCGGGGCGAACTCGGCCGGCCAGGCCGCGATGTTCCTGTCCCGCAGCGCCCGGCGCGTCACCCTGTTGGTGCGGGCCTCGCAACTGTCCGCGTCGATGTCCTACTACCTGCTCCAGCGCGTCCAGGACGCCCCCAACATCGCGGTGCGCACCGAGACGGTCGTCGAGGCCGCCCACGGCAAGGAGCACCTGGAGGGGCTGACCCTGCGCGACCGGGCCACCGGACGGAGCGAGACGGTCGACGTTCAGTGGATGTACGTCTTCATCGGCGCCGAGCCGCTGACCGACTGGCTGGACGGCACCGTGCTGCGGGACGCGCACGGCTTCGTCCTGACCGGCCCCGACCTCACCGCCGACGGGAGCCCGCCACCCGGCTGGGCGCTCGACCGGTCCCCCTACCACCTGGAGACCAACGTCCCGGGCGTCTTCGCGGCCGGGGACGTGCGCGCCGAGTCCGCCAAGCGGGTCGCCTCCGCCGTCGGCGAGGGCGCGATGGCGGTCATGCTCGCCCACCGCTACCTGGAGCAGTCATGAGCGGCGGCTGGGTGCTCTGCGACGAGCAGGAACTGCGCAAGCTGTTCCTGTTCGAGAAGCTGACCCCGGAGCAGCTCACCCAGCTGTGCCGGGACGGCCACGTCGAGTGGTTCGACGCCGGACCGGTCTACCGGGAGGGCGATCCGGCCACCAGCTTCTACGTGCTCTTCGAGGGCACCGTGGTCCTCTCGCGCCGGATCGGCGAGCAGGAGGTGGACGTCAGCCGCACCTCCGCCCCGGGCGTCTACGCCGGCGCCTTCCAGGCCTACCTCGGCGACCAGGTGCCGCAGCTCTACAACAACTCGCTGCGGGTGACCGAGCGTTCACGGTTCTTCGTGCTGCCGGCCCAGGCCTTCGCCCAGCTCATGCAGGACTGGTTCCCGATGGCCGTGCACCTGCTGGAAGGCCTGTTCTTCGGCTTCAAGAACACCCAGGAGGCGGTCGGCCAGCGCGAACGGCTGCTCGCGCTCGGCTCGGTGACGGCGGGGCTCACTCACGAGCTCAACAACCCGGCGGCCGCCGCCGTCCGCGCCACCGCCTCGCTGCGCGAACGCATCGCCCGGGTGCGCCGTGAGTTCGGCGAACTCGCGGCCGACCCGCGCCGCGGCCAGGAACTGACGGACCTGAACGACCTGCAGGACATGACGATCAGTGAGATCGGCCAGGCTCCGGCGCTCAGCCCGCTCCAGTCGGCGGACCTGGAGGACGAGCTCGGCGACTGGCTGGAGAGCCGCGGGATCGCCGACGCCTGGGAGCTCGCCCCGGTCCTCGTCCAGGCGGGCCTGGGCACCGCCTGGCTGGACCGGATCGCCCAGGCCCTGCCGGACGAGATGCTCGGCCGGGCTCTCGACTGGCTCGGCTGCACCGTGGAGGCCGAACTCCTGCTCGGCGAGATCGAGGACGCCACCGGCCGCATCTCCGCCCTGGTGGGCGCGGCCAAGGAGTACTCACAACTCGACCGCGCCCCCTACCAGAACGCCGACCTCCACGAACTGCTCGACAGCACCCTGCTGCTGCTCACCGCGAAGCTCGCCCCGGACATCACCGTCGTCCGCGACTACGACCGCACCCTGCCGAACATCCCCGGCTACCCGGCCGAACTGAACCAGGTCTGGACGAACCTGATCGACAACGCCGCCTGGGCCATGCGCAGCACCGGCAAGGGCGGAACCCTCACCGTGCGCACCGCGCGCGACGACGCCCACGCGCTCGTCGAGTTCCGCGACACCGGCCCCGGCGTGCCCGAGGAGGTCCAGAGCCGGGTCTTCGACCCGTTCTTCACCACCAAACCCGTCGGCGAGGGCACCGGCCTCGGCCTGGACATCTCCTGGCGCATCGTCGTCACCCGCCACGGCGGCGACCTGCGGCTGCGGTCCGTGCCCGGCGACACCCGTTTCCAGGTCCGCCTCCCGATCGATCCGCCACCGCGTCCCTGAACGGACCGCCGTCAGCCGGTCTGCCCGCTCGGCCGCATGGTGATCTGGTTGATGTCCACGCCCGCGGGCTGGTTGAGCGCGAAGACGATCGTGTCCGCGATGTGCTCGGGCGTCATCACCGGCGCGGCCTCGGGCGTGCCGCCGCGCTGGTCCCAGAACGGGGTGTCCACGACGCCGGGCGCGACGACGGTCACGCCGACCCCGTCCTTGCCGACCAGCAGCCGCGTGTTCTCGGCGAGCGCGTGCACGGCCCACTTGGTCACCGAGTACAGGTTGCCCGGCGTGTGCCGCACCCCGGCGACCGAACCGATGAACACAATGCGCCCCTTGGACTCCCGCAGCTGCGGCAGTGTCTCGCGCACCAGCAGGGCCGGTCCCAGCACGTTGGTGAGGACCATCGCGCGCATGTCCTCGGGGGCGTGACTCTCCAGGTTCCCGGGCAGCGAGTACCCGGCGTTGGCGACGACGTTGTCCAACCGGCCCCAGACGTCCACCACCTGACGCACGGCGGCGGCCACGTCGTGCTCGTCACTCGCGTCACCGGTGATCGTCAGCAACCGCTCACCCGCCGCGGCCGAGGCGGCGAACGCCGCCAGCTTCTCCGCGCCGCGCCCGGTGACGGCCACGCGGTGGCCCTGCTTGAGCAGGGCACGAGCGGTGGCGGCGCCGATTCCTGTCGAACCACCGGTGATCAGCGTGACAGGTTCCATGGGACGGTCTCCTCAGCGATGGGGCGGGGGCAACCGTTCCCCCCGAAACGCCAGCACTATATCCAGTGATCACCCCGCCGAGCGGGAAGGCGCTGCCGGGGTCGACGGGCTCGGCGAGGCAGCGGTGCCGGTCGGGCTGGGGCTCGGGCAGCCGGTCGGGGAAGGGGAGGGGCTGCCGGATCC
>NZ_QKYN01000163.1 GCF_003258295.1 Streptacidiphilus pinicola
GAGAATGATCGCCGTCGACGGATCGACCCGCGCGACCTCCCCGACCACGGCGTTGACCTCCGAAGGCCCCGCCGTACTCGACCGGCACCACCAGCCCCAGCAACCCGGAACCCCGCACCGCCCGCAGAGCCTCCTCGTCGGGCCGCCCACTCCGCGCGGTACGCACGGAAGCCTCCCGCAGCACGTCGAGCAGGCCGGAATCGAGCACCGGCTCCGTCTCTGCTCGGGTCACTTCTAGCAATCCAGCCACTCGAGGACCTCTTCTTCTCGTCGTGTCTCCGGACGGAGATGGGCGGGAATGGGGTGGCGCCACGTTCATGCTTCGGACCTCGACGCTGCCCGACCCCGGTCGGGGCCCACCTGAGCCGGGATGGAGGCACCACACGAGGGCGCCTGAGAGGGCCGGCCCGACTCAGCGAACCAACCTGCCCGGATACCTGCGCTGCTCGCCGGTGGGCCGCTGGACGACGAGTGCATCCGACTCGCTCCAGAAGCGGCAGCCGGCAGGGACGAACACAGGGCGCTCCAGCACGAACCACCCGACACGACTGACGAGGAGGAGTCGCGGCGCGACCGGACGTGAACCCTCGATTTCCACGGCCTCATTCTGGCGGAGGGCTCAAACCCACGGGTCACAGCGACGAAGCGTGACGACGAGTCAGGGGGACGGATGCTTGAGAACTTCGGCCCGGGCAAGGAACGGAGCTCATCGGAGCAGGCCAGATCCGGTGGTCGAACCGGCTGTCTGGGCGTGGTGGCTCTGCTGGCTTCGATCCCTTCGGGACCTCCGACCCCCCGGTCGGGTCGGACAGCGGCACCTGGCGGCTGGGCGGCACCTACAACCTGAGCCTCCGAACAACGACGAAGGGCCAGTCCGAGAGGCACACCGCCTCCGAACTGGCCCTTCTGACGTTCTCGCGATTACTCGCGGATGGAGCCCCCTGTCGGGTTCGAACCGACGACCCCCGCTTTACAAGAGCGGTGCTCTGGCCAGCTGAGCTAAGGAGGCGCGGTTGGCAGTGTACCGGGCGGGTGGAGTGGGTGGCGGATGGTTTTTGCTCGGCCGAGGGCTGACAAGCACACCATCGGACAGGTAACGTCACCCGGAGTTCACCCCTTGCGTGGACTAGACCTCATCACGATCGTGCCGCTCCGGCGGGTGAGCGCGATCGCACGTGGGGACGACAAGTTCATATCGGACACCCCCTTTACAACGGATCGTCCGGCACGTTCCTGCCGGTGAAGAGGAGAGAAGCACCATGCCTACGGTGACTTTCGACAAGGCCACGCGTCTGTACCCCGGCGGCGAGAAGCCCGCGGTCGACGCGCTGGAGCTGGAGATCGCGGACGGTGAGTTCCTCGTCCTGGTCGGTCCCTCCGGCTGTGGCAAGTCCACCAGCCTGCGGATGCTGGCGGGCCTGGAGGACGTGAACGCCGGCGCCATCCGGATCGGTGACCGCGACGTCACGCACCTCCCGCCCAAGGACCGGAACATCGCCATGGTGTTCCAGAACTACGCGCTGTACCCGCACATGACCGTCGCCGACAACATGGGCTTCGCCCTGAAGATCGCGGGCGTGAACAAGGCCGAGATCCGCCAGAAGGTGGAGGAGGCCGCGAAGATCCTCGACCTCACCGAGTACCTCGACCGCAAGCCGAAGGCTCTCTCCGGCGGTCAGCGTCAGCGTGTCGCGATGGGTCGCGCGATCGTGCGTGAGCCGCAGGTGTTCCTCATGGACGAGCCGCTGTCCAACCTGGACGCCAAGCTGCGTGTGCAGACGCGTACCCAGATCGCCTCGCTGCAGCGCCGCCTCGGCATCACCACCGTCTACGTGACCCACGACCAGGTCGAGGCCATGACCATGGGCGACCGCGTGGCCGTCCTCAAGGACGGTCTGCTGCAGCAGGTCGACAGCCCGCGCAACATGTACGACAAGCCCGCCAACCTCTTCGTGGCCGGCTTCATCGGCTCCCCCGCGATGAACCTCATCGAGGTGCCGCTGGTCGACGGCGGCGTGCAGTTCGGCGGCACCGTGGTGCCGGTCTCCCGGGACGCGGTCGCCGAGGCGTCCGCCAACGGCGACACCACGCTGACCGTGGGCGTGCGCCCCGAGCACCTGGACCTGGCGGGTGCGGCCGACGGCGACGCCGGCCTGGCCGTGACCGTGAACGTCGTCGAGGAGCTCGGCGCCGACGGTTACGTCTACGGCACCGCGAAGGTCGGCGGCGCGGACAAGGACCTGGTGGTCCGCGTCGGCGGCCGCTCCGTCCCGGCCCGCGGGGACGTGCTGCACGTCGTGCCGCGCCAGGGCGAGCTGCACCTGTTCTCGACCAAGACCGGCGCCCGCCTGACCGACTGAGTCAACCCGCGCCGACCCTCGAAAGAGGGAGAGGAAGCCGCCCGGTTCATCCGGGCGGCTTCCGGCTTTTCGGGAGAATTCCGACACCAGACTCACTCGTTGGAGTGACGCAATGTCGCCAAATCATCACGCCTCGCTAGCATCGCCGCTGTGAAGCAGCTAGTTCGCCGCATCGGCCGATCTCTCGCCTTCGTGCTGCCGCTCGTCCTTGTGACGACCGGCACCCTCGCCGTCGCCAAGGTGTCCTGGGCGCCTCCGGCCACCGCCGACGTCCAGTCGCTGGCGGCCGCCTCCGACGCCCAGCCCCCGGCGCAGCCCGCCGCCAACGCCCCCCAGGACGTTCTCAAGGGCCGTCTGCTGCGGGAGTTGGCGGCCAAGAGCCCCGCCGTCGCGCTCAACGACCTGGAACGCACCATGGACCGGGAGCCGTCGCTGCGCCAGTTCTGCTCCTCGCTGGCCCGCGAGCTCGGCCAGGCCGCCGTCCGGAAGTACCACGGTGACGTGCACAAGGCCATGTCCTACGCCCGACCGGTCTGCGATGCGTCTTTTGCGGCGGGTACCCTCACCCCGGCGAATTGATGCACTGGTTCAGGTGACCATCAGGTGACGTCTGGCCTCGCTCTCAATTTTGCCCACTAGGGTGAGGCCATGACCGCTGAGCACCTCATCCCCTCGGCCGGGGGGTCGCCGATGGCCAAGCCGACGGTGACGCAGGCCGTGATCCTGGCCGGTGGCCAGGGATCCCGTCTCCGCCCGTACACCGACGACCGCCCGAAGCCGATGATCGAGATCCCCGGCACGGGCGTTCCGATCATCGGTCACCAGCTGCAGTGGCTGGCCGAGGAGGGCGTCACCGACGTCGTCATCTCCTGCGGTTACCTCGCGGACGTCCTGCAGGACTGGCTGAAGACCGCCGACCTGCCGGTGAACGTCACCACGGTCGTCGAGACCGAGCCGCTGGGACGCGGCGGTGGCCTGAAGTTCGCCGCCGCCTCGCTGCCGCGCCACAACGAGGCCTGGTACGCCACCAACGGCGACATCTGGACCCGTTTCCCGCTGCACGACATGGCGGACTTCCACACCGCCCGCGACGCCCACGCGACGCTCGCTCTGGCCCGTCCGCGCCTGCCCTGGGGCACGGTGGACGTCGACCAGTTCGGCAACATCCTCGACTTCATCGAGTCCCCGCCGTCGCCGTACCTCATCAACGCGGGCGTCTACGTCTTCTCCTCCGACTTCGCCGCCATGCTGCCGGACCTGGGCGACCACGAGCGCTCCACGTTCCCGCGTCTGGCCCGCGAGCACCGCCTCTCCGGCTACGAGCTGCCGCAGGGCGTCTACTGGCGCGCCATCGACACCGCCAAGGACCTCAGCGAGGCCGCCAAGGAGCTCGCCTCCGCCCGCGCCGCCGCCGAGGCCGACTCCGACGCCTGATCCTGACGGATCGAAACGTAGCAAGAGGGTAAGAAGCGAAGAAGCGGGTGCCCCCGGCCATTCCCGGCCGGGGGCACCCGCTTCGTTACGTCAGGGGCGGCTCAGGGACGGCTCAGCCGCCGCCCAGGAGGCCGCCGATCACGCCGTTGCCGCCCGTCGAGGACGGCTTGGGCGCAGGGTTGTGGCTACGGGTCGGCGTCGTACCGCCACCCGTGCCGCCGGCGGCCGTGGCGCCGCTGTGGCCGGTTGTCCCGCCGTGGCGGTGCTTCGACCCGGACGGGGAGGGCGAGGCCTTCCCCGAGGCCGGCGCGGACGCGCCCGGCCGCGCCGGTCCGGTCGCCACCGGCACGGGCACCGCCCCCGAGGGCCAGGAGCCGTCCGGCAGCGCCTGGGACGGCGCGGTGGAGGGCGCCTGGCTCGGCGCCTCCTGCGTCGTCGTGGTGGTCTGCGCGGCGTGCGAGGCACGCACCGCCGCACCCAGCGCCGAGCCGAGCAGCAGCGTCGCGCCCACCACGACCGTGGTCAGCACCACGCCGCGGCGCATCACCCGGCGCCGCAGCTGCGCCACCCGCGCCTGCTCGCCGAGCCGGCGCCAGGCCTCCAGGTGCAGCCACCCGTCCAGCGAGAACATCGGCGCACCGGCCAGCAGCAGCGGACTCCATGCCGCCAGATAGATGATCTCCGGCGTGTCGTAGACCGGGACCGTCCGCCAACTCACCGTCACCAGCAGGGCGAACGCCAGCATCATCGCCACGGCCGCGGTGAACCGCTGCCACAGGCCCAGCACGGCCAGCACCCCGACGTTGATCTGGACGAAGGCCACCGCCAGCCCCGCGCCCACCGGGTGGGCCAGCGCCAGCGCCAGCAGCGGCTGGGCGACGCTCCACGGGTGCAGCGCCTCCATCCAGTGCATCATCGAGCCGCGCGCGCCACCGTTGAAGTAGACCGGGTCGCACAGCTTGCTGAAGCCCGCGTAGATGGAGAACAGGCCGAGGAAGACGCGCAGCGGCAGCAGCACCAGGCCCAGGTCGACGCGCTTGTTCGACTGCCAGGTCTCGTGCTGCGACGCCCCGGCCCCCTCGCCCGCGTCCGGCAGCGGGGGGCGCCGGGCGGCCGGCTCGAAGATCCGGACGTCGTCGAACTCGTGGTCGTACGCCTCGAGTTCGGCCAGGCTCAGCGGCTGCGTCGCCTCCAGCTCCTCGGCGCGCCGGGCCGCGGTCTGCGGCGGTACACCGAGCATGCCGGGCTGGACGCCCGGGGTCACGCCGGGCACCACGAGGTCCAACTGCCCCGTCCAGGTGATCGGCGTGACGCGTCCGCGCCGTCGCGGCATCACGCCGACGGCTCCGACGGCGCCCGCGCCGACGAGCATGGACTCACGTCTGCCCATGCCGACGCCGAGCGGTGCCCCATCGATCAACGAGCCCGAGGGCGGGGTGAACCGGACCCGGAAGCTCGCGGTGGTGGTGTTCAACCGCGAGGGGTCGGACGGCACCTTGACCATGTTGAGCGTCGGCTCGCCGCCGTCTATCCCACCGGCGTTCGCCGCCGCGGGACGAGGACGGGTACGTGTTCTGGTGTCCACATCCCACTAACCGCCCAAAGGGCCGGAAGGACACTCCCGGTTGACAGCTGACCGGCTTAGCCGTATGACGAACCGCCCGGTTGCAGCCCGCCAGGGGCGCGATGAACTGCGGAAGCGCAGCCAACCGGTCGCGCCCCGCGCGGCAGCGCCGCACATCAGCACAGCCTCGCGCCCCTGGAGTGGGCGCTGCCTACTTCTTCGCGCGCTGGCGGGCGGCCTCGTAGAGGACGATGCCGGCGGCCACGCCGGCGTTGAGGGACTCCGCCTGGCCCGGCATCGGGATGCGGGCCGTCAGGTCGCAGGTCTCGGCCACGAGTCGGGACATGCCCTTGCCCTCGGAGCCCATGACGACCACGACCGGGCCGGTCAGCGCGTCCAGGTCGACGATCTCGTGCTCGCCGTCCGCGGCCAGGCCGACGACGAAGAGGCCGGCCTTCTTGTACGACTCCAGCGCCCGCGTCAGGTTGCTGGCGCGCGCGACCGGAACGCGGGCCGCCGCGCCGGAGGAGGTCTTCCAGGCGCCGGCCGTCATGCCGGCCGAGCGGCGCTCGGGGACCACGACGCCGTGGCCGTCGAACGCGGCGACGGAGCGGACCACCGCGCCGAGGTTGCGCGAGTCGGTGATCCCGTCGAGGGCGACGATCAGCGGAGCGTCCTTGTTGACGTCCGCCGCGGCGATCAGGTCGTCCGGGTGGGCGTACTCGTACGGCGGGACCTGGAGGATCAGGCCCTGGTGGTTGTGGCCCTCGGCGAGGTTGTCCAGCTGCGGACGCGGAGCCTCCATCAGCGGGACGCCGCGCTCGGTGGCCAGCGCGAGCGCGTCGCGGACGCGGTCGTCGTTGTCGATGAACTGCTGGACGTAGAGCGCGGACGCGGGGACGTCGCCCTGCAGCGCCTCCAGCACGGAGTTGCGGCCGTAGACCAGCTCCGCGCCGGACTTGCCGGTGCGGCCCTGGACGCCGCCGCGGCGCATGCCTCCGCGCGCCTTGGCGTCGGCGGCACGCTTGGCCGCGGCGTTCGCGGCGCGCTGCTTCGGGTGGCCCTTGCGCGCCTCGCCGGGCGGGGTCGGGCCCTTGCCTTCGAGCGCCCGACGGCTGTGGCCGCCCGTGCCGACCGACGCGCCCTTCTTCGATCCGGGGTTGCGGCGGTTCCTGCGCTGGCTGTTGCCGGCCATGGGTGCTGTCCTGCTTCCTGTTCCTACGGGGTACTACGAAAGGTCACTTGTTGAGGGTCCAGCGCGAGCCGTCCGCGCGGTCCTCGATGTTCAGTCCGGCTTGGACCAGGCGGTCCCGGATCGCGTCGGAGGTCGCCCAGTCCTTGCGCTCGCGGGCGGCCTGGCGCTGCTCCAGGACGAGCCGGACCAGCGAGTCGACCACGCCGTGCAGGTCCTCGCCGGAGCCCGGGCCGGCCCAGAACGGGTCGAGCGGGTCCATGCCCAGTACACCGAGCATCGCACGGACCTCGGAGGCGCGCGCGACCGCGCTCTCCTTGTCGTCCGCGGCCAGCGCGGCGTTGCCCTGCCGGACGGCGGTGTGCACGATCGCCATCGCGCCGGGCACGCCGAAGTCCTCGTCCATCGCCTCGGCGAAGGCCGGCGGCACGTCGGCGGCGGGCTCGACGTGGCCGTGCAGTTCGACCACGCGCTGCAGGAAGGACTCGATGCGGTTGAAGCCGGTCTCGGCCTCGCGCAGCGCCTCCTCGCTGTACTCGATGGTGGAGCGGTAGTGCGGCGTGCCGAGGTAGTAGCGCAGCACGACGGGCCGCCACTTCACGACCATCTCGGAGACCAGCACCGAGTTGCCGAGCGACTTGCTCATCTTCTCGCCGCTGAGGGTCACCCAGGCGTTGTGCAGCCAGTAGCGGGCGAAGTCGTCGCCGAAGGCCTTGGACTGGGCGATCTCGTTCTCGTGGTGCGGGAAGATCAGATCCCGGCCGCCGCCGTGGATGTCGAAGGCCTTGCCCAGGTACTTGTGCGCCATGGCGGAGCACTCGAGGTGCCAGCCGGGTCGGCCCGGCCCCCACGGGGTGGGCCAGCTGGGCTCGCCGGGCTTGACGGCCTTCCACATGGCGAAGTCGCGCGGGTCGCGCTTGCCGCTCTCGCCCTCGCCCTCGGGCTGGCGCAGGTTCTCCAACTCCTGGTGCGAGAGCGCCAGGTACTCGGGGAACGAGGTGACGGAGAAGTAGACGTTGCCCTCGGACGTGGCGTAGGCGTGGCCGCGCTCGATGAGCGCCTGCATCATCTCGACCATCTCGGTCACGTGCCCGGTCGCCCGCGGTTCCGCCGTGGGCGGGAGGCAGCCGAGCGCGTCGTAACCCTCGTTGAAGGCGCGCTCGTTGGCGTAGCCGATCTGCCACCAGGGCAGGCCCGACTCGCGCGACTTGCTGATGATCTTGTCATCGATGTCGGTGACGTTCCGGACGAAGGTGACGTCGTAGCCGCGGTGGGCGAACCACCGGCGCATGATGTCGAAGTTCAGGCCGGAGCGGATGTGCCCGATGTGCGGCGCGGCCTGGACGGTCGCTCCGCACAGGTAGATCGACACGCAGCCCGGCGTGTTCGGGACGAAGTCGAGGACCTGGCCGGAGGCGGTGTCGTGCAGGCGAATGCTCACCACACCAGGGTAGTGGGCGGCGGGCACTGCCCTACTCCCTTCGGGGGACGGGTCACACAGGCTTATTCAACTCGTCGCAGTGAGCGGTGCGGCGGCGTCGGCGCGACGCGGGTGCGTCGGTGCGGCGCCCCCTGCCGGGTGCTCGGCGGCGCCCTCAGTAGACCAGCGCGGTCGCGACGGCCGTGAGGCCCTCCTCGCGACCGGGGAAGCCGAGACCGTCCGTGGTCGCACCGGAGACGGAGACGGGCGCGCCGACCGTGGCCGACAGAAGTTCCTGCGCCTCCTCCCGGCGCTTGCCGATCTTCGGGAACGGGCCGACGACCTGGACCGCGACGTTGCCGATCTCGAAGCCGGCCGCCCGCACGATGCGCGCGGCCTCGGCCAGCAGCTTCACGCCCGGCGCGCCGGCCCACTCGGGGCGGCCGGTGCCGAAGTGGGCGCCGAGGTCGCCGAGGCCGGCGGCCGAGAAGAGCGCGTTGCAGGCGGCGTGGGCGACGACGTCGGCGTCGGAGTGGCCCTCGAGCCCGACCTCGTACCCCTCCCACCGCAGCCCGGCCACCCAGAGCTCGCGGCCGGGGGCGAAGGCGTGGGTGTCGGTGCCGATGCCGGTGCGCGGCAGCCGGTAGGGAGGTGTGGCGGACGTCTCAGCGCCGGCGGCGGGCGGCTCAGTACTCAACGCGGGACCTCCGACGGGCCAGGACGGCCTCGGCGAGGACGAGGTCCAGCGGGCGGGTCACCTTGAACGCCTCCTCGTGGCCGGGCACGACCACGACGCGACCGCCGAAGCGCTCGACCAGCCCGGCGTCGTCGGTGGCGTCGATGCCCTCCTGCACCGCCTTGGCGTGCACGCGGTCGAGCACGTCGCGGCGGAAGCCCTGCGGTGTCTGCACGGCGCGCAGGGTGGAGCGGTCGGGTGTGGCGACGACCGGCTCGGGCAGCCCGGCGGTCGGGGCCGGGGTGACCTGCTTGACGGTGTCCGCGAGCGGGACGGCCGGCACGACCGCCTCGGCGCCGTCGGCGACGGCGCGGGCGACGGCGTCGACCACGTCGACGGGGACGAGCGGGCGGGCGGCGTCGTGGACGAGCACGACGTCGACCCCGGGCGGGAGCGCGGCGAGGCCGGCCCGGACGGACTCCTGGCGGGTGTCGCCGCCGGGGACCACGACGAGAACGGCGCTCTCGCGTTCACCGATCGCGTCGGCGAGCAGTGCTCGCACTTCCGCGACGCCGTCCTTGGGCGCGACCACCACGACAGTCTCGACGGCGCGCGAACGCGCCAGCACCCGGACCGCGTGGACGAGGATGGGCACCCCGCCGAGTTCGCGCAGCGCCTTCGGGGCACCGGGCCCCAGTCGCTCGCCCCGGCCCGCTGCGGGCACCACTGCTGCGGCGTTCAGGTTTGGTCCCTTCGGGGATGTGGGTACGGTCAAGGCGTGCCGGGCTCAGCGCCCTTCCGTGAAGCGCACCTTGACGCTTGCGTCCGGCATGGAAGACCCGGCCGCGCGGCACAGCACAGCTTGCACAGCACGGCTTCATGGTTCCACGCACGCCTCGGCGTTCGCGGTTCCACGTACGCCTCAGCGCCCGGCGATGCGACCGCCAGGCGCTGGGACGAACGACAGGAACCACGTAGGGCATGCGTCTGTGCGCGGGCAGGGCGCACAACCGCCTGCCTGTTACGAGGCGAGGACCTCGTCGAGCAGCGTCTCCGCCTTGTCCTCGTTGGTGTTCTCCGCGAGCGCGAGCTCGCTCACCAGGATCTGGCGTGCCTTGGCGAGCATCCGCTTCTCACCCGCGGACAGCCCGCGCTCACGCTCGCGACGCCAAAGGTCGCGCACAACCTCGGCGACCTTGATAACGTCACCCGAGGCGAGCTTCTCCAGGTTCGCCTTGTAGCGGCGGGACCAGTTGGTCGGTTCTTCGGTGTACGGTGCTCGCAACACCTCGAAGACCCGGTCCAGACCGTCCTGGCCGACCACGTCGCGCACGCCGACGAACTCTGCGTTCTCTGCGGGCACGCGCAGCGTCAGGTCGCCCTGCTGCACCTTGAGCACCAGATAGGTCTTGTCCACACCCTTGATCTGGCGAATTTCGATGGCCTCGATCAGCGCGGCCCCGTGATGGGGGTAGACCACGGTGTCGCCAACCTTGAACGTCATGTGACAGGTACCCCTTCCGTGGCTTTCCAGAGTAACACGCTTCAGGCCGTATCAGAAGGGCGTTTCCGCAGGTCAGAGCTGGTCCGCAGGCTTGACAACGGGCCCGCTTCCATGCTGCGACCCCTGTTCGAGAAGCCCTTCTCGCAGGTGGGAGCGGTTGTCCACGAACCTGCGCGCACACCGTCACCATGCAATGATCTTGCGCTCGGGGCGTTATTCAACCGTGATCTGATCTTCGTCCGGGTGGGTCTGCCGAGCGGCGATCGCGCGACACGGGCGACCCCGTGTGGAGCGGATAAAGGCCCTCGGTAATCTGAACGCGGACCAGAACCTCAAAACGTTCAAGGAGAACTCTCCGCCGTGAGCCGCAGTCTTCGTCGCGGCGCGGTCGCCGCCGTCATCGCCGTCGCGATCGCCCCCGTCCTCGCCGCCTGCTCTGCGGGGTCCAGCGCGGCGACCCTCCAGGTCAAGCCCAACGCCGCCGCGACCTCCGTCAACGGTGGCCAGCTCAAGCTGAACGGCGTGGCCATCGTCGCCGACGCCAACGGCAACGCGCCGGCCAGCGTCATCGCGAGCATCGCCAACAACGAGCAGCAGCCCGAGAACCTCGTCTCGGTCACCGTCGGCACCACCGCCGCCACCCTGACCGGCCCGACGGCCATCGCCACCGGCGCCGCGCTGAGCCTGGGCAACCCTGGCGCCAACGCCACCACCGCGATCGTGCCGACGCTGGACCAGCCGGCCGGCGCCAACGAGCCGGTCACCTTCGTCTTCGCCAACGGCGGCTCGGTGACGCTGATCGCGCAGATCCAGGCCGGCACCGGCGAGTACGCCCCGTACGCGCCGGCCGCCCCGACCCCGACCGAGGTGCCCAGCGTCCTGCCGACCGGCAGTGCGCTCCCGACCGCCTCGGGCTCGGCCACCGCGCACGCCCCGAAGAAGCCGGGCGAGACCCACAAGGCCTCCCCGACGGCCGCCCCGGCCCTTCTCGTTCTCGTTCGGGTGAAAGTTCCGGCGGGATCAGGGCTCGAACTTGTAGCCCAGACCGCGCACGGTCACCAGGTAGCGCGGCGCGCCCGGGTCCGGCTCGATCTTCGCGCGCAGGCGCTTGACGTGGACGTCGAGCGTCTTGGTGTCGCCGACGTAGTCGGCGCCCCAGACCCGGTCGATCAGCTGCATGCGGGTGAGCACGCGGCCCGCGTTGCGCAGCAGCATCTCCAGCAGGTCGAACTCCTTGAGCGGCAGGTCGACCTTGGCGCCGTCGACGGTGACCACGTGGCGGTCGACGTCCATGCGGACCGGGCCGGCCTCCAGCGCGCCGGGGCCGCCGGTGGTCTCCTCGGTCTCGCCGCGGCGGCGCAGCACCGCGCGGATGCGGGCGACGAGCTCGCGGGTGGAGTAGGGCTTGGTGACGTAGTCGTCCGCCCCTATCTCCAGGCCGACGACCTTGTCGATCTCGCTGTCCTTGGCCGTGACCATGATCACTGGCACGGAGGACTTGGCCCGCAGCTGTCGGCAGACCTCGGTGCCGGGAAGTCCGGGCAGCATCAGGTCGAGCAGCACCAGGTCGGCGCCGTTGCGCTCGAATTGATCAAGTGCGTCGGGGCCGGTGGCGGCGATGGCCACCTCGAAGCCCTCCTTACGCAGCATGTAGGACAGGGCGTCGCTGAACGACTCCTCGTCCTCGACGACAAGCACACGGGTCACGGCATGGCCTCCGGGGCGGCAGGGGTGTTGGTGGGAGCAGTGGGGGGATGGGGGTCGGCGGTCAGCTCGGCGGGGACGACGAGCTGCTGGTCCGCGCCTGCCTCGGTGTCGGCGTCGTCCTCGCCCTCGAGGGGCTCGTTGGCGTCGACGCTTCCGGCGAGCAGGGCGCTCACGTCGTTCTTTCCCGCGGGCAGGCGCAGGGTGAACGTCGAGCCCTGGCCCTCGACGCTCCACACCGCCACGCTGCCGCCGTGGGACGCGGCGACATGCTTGACGATGGAGAGCCCGAGGCCCGTGCCGCCGGTGGCGCGGGACCGGGCCGGATCGACCCGGTAGAAGCGCTCGAAGATCCGGTCGCGGTCCTTCTCGGAGATACCTACCCCCTGGTCGGTGACGGATATCTCGACCAGGTCCTGCTTGCCGCCGGGCACCCGGCGGGCGGCGATGGCCACCCGGGTGCGGGCGGGGCTGTAGTTCACGGCGTTCTCGACGAGGTTGCCGAGGGCCGCGGCGAGCTGGCCGCGGTTGCCGTAGAGGTGGAGTCCGGCGATGCCGCCGGCCGCCATGGTGATCTGCTTGGCGGCGGCCTGGTGCCGGCAGCGGTCCATCGCCTCGGCGACCAGCTCGTCGACCGGCACCCGCTCGGCGTCGACCAGACGGATGTCGTCCTGGACCCGGGAGAGCTCGATGATCTCCTGGACCAGGTTGGTCAGGCGGGCGGACTCGATCAGCATCCGGCCCGCGAAGCGGCGGACCGCCTCCGGGTCGTCGCTGGCGTCCTGGACCGCCTCGGACAGCAGCGACAGCGCGCCGACCGGGGTCTTCAGCTCGTGCGAGACGTTCGCGACGAAGTCGCGGCGGACCGCCTCGATCCGGCGGGCCTCGGTGAGGTCCTCGACCAGCACCAGCACCAGCCTGGAGCCGAGCGGCGCGACACGCACGGAGACCGCGAGCAGCTCACCGCCGCCGGAGGCGCGTCGGGGGATGTCCAGGTCGGCCTGGCGTATCTCCCCGTCTCTGCGGGTGAGACGGGCCATCGCCAGGATCGCGTCGACGGCGATCGCCCCGCCGCGCACCAGCCCGAGGGCGTAGGCGGCGGAGCTCGCCTTGATCACCTGATCGCTCTCGTCCAGCACGACGGCGCAGGAGCGCAGCACCGAGAGCACGGTGTCCACACCGGGCGGCAGAGCCGGCTCCTCCTGCTGGGCGCTGCGCTTCGAGGGCATGTTCTCCTTCTCGCTCCAGCGGAAGGCGAGCGCGGCGGTAAGGCCGACCCCGAGCCCGACGAGCGCGCTCAAAGAGGCGGCGGCCACGTTCACATCCATGCCAATCAGCGTAAGCGCACGTCGGTGACCAGCCGTAACCCCCGGAGAATGCGCTCAGCCGCCGGTCGCCGAGAATTCACCTTCACGTCTCCACTGGTTCACTCCTGCTGAGCGCCCGGGTCGTCCGGGGAGCGCACAGTGGAACACGAACACCCGTCCAGGAGGGATGAGAAGCAGCATGCGCGACGCCTACCACGAGGAACTCGACTCGATCAGCGACGGCCTGGTGGAGCTGGCCCGCCTGGCCGGCTCCGCGATGGGCCGGGCGACCACGGCGCTGCTGGACGCCGACCTGGAGCTGGCGGAGAGCGTCATCGCCGCCGACGAGAAGCTGGACACGCTCCACCACGACCTGGAGAACCGCGCCATCGCGCTGCTGGCCCGGCAGCAGCCGGTCGCGACCGACCTGCGCATCGTGGTCACCTCGCTGCGGATGAGCGCGGACCTGGAGCGCAGCGGCGACCTGGCCCGCCACGTGGCCAAGCTGGCCCGGCTGCGCTACCCCGAGTCGGCCGTCCCGGCCGACCTGCACCCGATCATCCTGGAGATGGGCCAGCTGGCCCAGCGCCTGATCGCCAAGGCCGGCCAGGTCATCGCGACCAAGGATGTCGACGCGGCGCTCGAGCTGGAGCGCGACGACGACCGCATGGACGAGCTGCACAAGCAGCTCTTCGCGCACCTGCTGGACGACCGCTGGCACCACGGCGTGGAGACCGCCGTCGACGTCACCCTCTGCGGCCGCTACTACGAGCGCTTCGCCGACCACGCGGTCTCGGTCGCCAAGCGCGTCGTCTTCCTGGTCACCGGCGAGCACGCGGACGACTTCGTCCCCGAGCCCGGCGACGAGGCCAACGGCTCCTGACTCTCCTGGCGGCTCCGGCCGTCAATCGCCTCCCGGCGGGGGCGCGCGAACGGGCGTACGGGTGATTCCGTACGCCCGTTGACGCTCTGTGCAGGGGCGCATTCACTGGGAGGCAGGTCAGGCCCACCGTCCAGGCGGGCCGAGAAGGCACGAGGAGGACCTGTCTCGATGGCCCACACTCAGACTCCCCCGTCCCAGAACCCCCCACCGCCGTCGGCCGAACCCGTCCGTCTCCCACTCCTCGGAGCCTGCGGCTGCGGCTCCGGCTGCGGCTGCGGCTGCCAGTCCGGAGGCACCTGCCAGTGCGGAGGCGGCTGCTGCTCGCACTGACCCCGCCTCACCCACCGGCGTCATCCCGTCCCTGACGCCCGCTACCCTGACGGCCCGTCGGGCCCTCGTCGCCGCCCGCACATCGCGTGCACCGGGCGCGGAGAGTAACGCGAAGGGCCCCTCACCCGCGAATGTCTCCGCAGGTGAGGGGCCCTTTTGTTCGTGAAGGCTCCTGCTTGGCCTACTTCTTGCCCTGGTTCTTGACGGCCTCGATGGCCGCCGCCGCGGCGGTGGGGTCGAGGTAGCGGCCGCCCTTGGTGAGGGGGTTGAAGTCGGCGTCGAGCTCGTAGAGGAGCGGGATGCCGGTGGGGATGTTGAGGCCGGCGATGTCCGCGTCGGAGATGCCGTCGAGGTGCTTGACCAGGGCGCGCAGCGAGTTGCCGTGGGCGGTGACCAGGACCGTGCGGCCGGCCGCCAGGTCCGGGACGATCGAGTCGTACCAGTACGGCAGCATGCGGTGGACGACGTCCTTGAGGCACTCGGTCCGCGGGCGGATGTCCGAGGGGAGGTCCGCGTAGCGGACGTCGTGGACCTGGGAGTACTCGGAGTCGTCGGAGAGCGGCGGCGGCGGGGTGTCGTACGAGCGGCGCCACAGCATGAACTGCTCCTCGCCGAACTCGGCGAGGGTCTGCGCCTTGTCCTTGCCCTGGAGCGCGCCGTAGTGGCGCTCGTTCAGCCGCCAGCTGCGGTGTACCGGCACCCAGTGACGGTCCGCGCGGTCCAGCGCGATCTGCGCGGTGCGGATCGCGCGGCGCAGCAGGGAGGTGTGCAGCACATCGGGCAGCAGGCCCTCGGCGGCGAGCAGCTCGCCGCCGCGTACGGCCTCCTTCTCGCCCTTCTCGTTCAGGTCGACGTCGACCCAGCCGGTGAAGAGGTTCTTCTCGTTCCACTGGCTCTCGCCGTGACGGAGCAGCACAAGACGGTAGGGAGCATCAGCCATGGCGACGAGCCTAGTCCAGGTCGTAAACCGCTGGCGCCGCCGTCTCACGGGCGAGTAATGTCCCACCTGCTCGTCTGACACTTACCTGCCGAGGTCGGAGCGCATATGTCCACGCCTGTCCCCACCCGCCTCCCCCGTCTGAGCGCCGCTGTCCGCGAATCCGTCGGCGGCCTGCCCCGCACCTTCTGGTGGCTGTGGACCAGCACGCTGGTCAACCGTCTGGGCAGCTTCGTCGTCACCTTCCTCACGCTCTACCTGACCACCCAGCGCGGCTTCTCCCCGGCGGTGGCCGGTCTGGTCGTCTCGGCGTTCGGGCTCGGCGGCGTCTTCGGCGCGATCGGCGGCGGCGTGCTCGCGGACCGGATCGGGCGCCGGCCCACGCTGCTCGCGGCGCAGGCACTGGCCGCGCTGACCACGGTCCTGCTCGGCTACACCACCCAGCCGGCGCTGATCGCGCTGGTCGCCGGCCTGCTCGGGCTGACCAGCAACGCCGCCCGTCCCGCGATCTCCGCGATCATGGCCGACCTGGTGCCCGCCCGGGACCGCGTGCGGGCCTTCTCGCTCAACTACTGGGCGATCAACATCGGTTTCGCCGTCTCCGCCTCGGTGGCGGGTGTGCTCTCCGCCCACGGCTACCTGCTGCTCTTCTACGGCGACGCGATCAGCACGCTGCTCTGCGCGTTCGTCGTCTTCCTCCGCATCCCGGAGACCCGCCCGGAGCGGCAGCCCGCCGTGACCGAGGAGCAGGCCGCGGCGGAGGAGCCGGTCGGCCTCGGCACGGTCTTCCGTGACGGCCCGTTCATCTCGCTGGTCGGGCTCACCTTCCTGATCGCGATGACGATCGGCCTGGGCCAGGTCGCCGTCCCCGTGGTGATGGGCCGCCAGGGCTACTCCGCGACCGACTACGGGCTCGTCGTCGCGCTCAACGGCCTGCTGATCGTGCTGGCCCAGATCCCCGCCACCCGGCTGGTCCGCCGGCGCGGACGCACCGCCGTCCAGGTCGTCTCCTCGCTGCTCTTCGGCTTCGGCATGGCGCTGTGCGCGTTCACGCCGGGCACCGGCGCCGGCGCCGGCGGCATGGGCGTCTACATGCTCAGCGTCGTGGTGTGGACGGTCGGCGAGATCATCTGGACGCCCGTCAACCAGGCGCTGGTGGCGGAGCTCTCGCCGGTCCACGGGCGCGGCCGCTACCAGGGTGCCTACTCGCTCGCCTGGCAGGTGTCCTCGTTCCTGGCGCCGCTGGTCGCGGGCGTCATGCTCACCTCCTGGGGAGCGGGCTCGGTGTGGCTGACCTGTGCGCTGGTCGGTGTGGTCGCGGCTCTGGGCTACGTCCGGCTGACCCGGGGCAGCTCCGGCCGCCACCTGGAGGCCGCTCGCCTCGCCGCCGCGGCGGAACCGGCTTCGGCGTCGGCCACGACGCGTGTCCGGGACGGCGGGAATTCGGATGCCGCTGTCAGCGCCTGCTCCTAGAGTGCGAAGCATGGGACAGAGCACCAGCGCAAGCACCGGGATCGAGATCCGTGTCATCGGCGACGAGGACCTGAGCTCCTGGGGGCAGGCCCTCAACGCCGGGTTCATGCGGCCGATGTCCGACGGCTGGATCGACTACCTCCGGGGGCGGTTCGAGCTCGGCCGCGCCATCGGCGCGTTCGACGGCGGGCGGTGCGTCGGCACCTTCCGCAGCTTCGCCAAGGAGCTGACCCTGCCCGGCGGCGCGACGGCGGTCGCCGACGCGGTCACCAACGTGACCGTCTCCGCCACGCACCGCCGCCGTGGCCTGCTCACCCGGATGATGCGTCAGGACCTCGACGCCGCCGTCGCCCGCGGCGAGGCCTTCGCGATGCTGATCGCCGCCGAGTTCGGCATCTACGGCCGGTACGGCTTCGGCCCGGCCAGCGCGCAGCAGGGCCAGCTGATCGACAAGCAGCGGGCGGGCGGCATCCGCGTCCCGGCCGCCTCCGACGAGGGCGGCGTCGAGCTGATCACCCTGGACGAGTACCGCAAGATCGCCCCCGAGCTGCACGAGCGTTTCCGCCGCACCCGCCCCGGCGCGGTCTCCCGCGAGGAGTTCGAGTGGCGGACGAAGACCGGCGAGGTCACCCGCCCCGGCGAGACCTTCAAGGAGCCGCTGGTCGCCCTCTACCGGGACGCCGCGGGCGTCCCGGCGGGCCTGCTCGCCTACGAGGTCACCGACGAGTGGCGCAACTGGCTGCCGCACGACGTCACGCTCAAGGTCGTCGACTACTTCGCCGTCGACTGGCCGGCGGAGGCCGCGCTCTGGCGCTACGCGCTGCAGGTCGACTGGGTGCAGCGGGTCGAGGTCTGGGACATCGCCCCGGACTCCCCGCTCCCGCTGGCGCTGCACGACCAGCGCGCGTGCATCGACAACAACGACAGCACCGGGGACTTCCTCTGGGTCCGCATCCTCGACGTCGCGCAGGCCTTCTCCGCCCGCACCTACGCCGAGCCCGGCCGCGTGGTCTTCGAGGTCGCCGACGGCATGGGCTACACCCCCGGACGCTTCGTCCTGGAGGCGGCCCCGGACGGCAGCGGCCGCTGCGTCCCCGCCGGGCCGGAGCAGACGGAGGTCGACTTCGCCCTGGACGTCAGCCAGTTGGCGGCGGTCTACTTCGGCCACCACCCGCTGGCCGTGCTGGAGCAGGCCGGCCTGCTGGAGGAGCGCCGTCAGGGCGGGCTCCGCTCGGCGCAGCGCGTGCTCCGCACGGACCGTGCGCCGTGGTGCGCCGACGTGTTCTGACGCTCAATCAGCCACTCGGGTGCGCAGCCGCTTGAGGGTCGTGACGTCGGCGGCGTGGCCGAAGCCCGGGGCGGCGCTGCGGTCCGGGGTCTCCAGGATCAGCGGGACACCGGCCGTCGCCGGGTGGCGGAAGAGTTCGGCGAAGGCGTCCGCACCGATGTGGCCGTCGCCGATGTTGGCGTGACGGTCCTTGCGGGCCCCGACGACGTCCTTGCTGTCGTTGGCGTGGATCAGCCCGAGCCGTCCCGGGCCGAAGGACGACTCCAGCAGGTCCAGCGCGGCGAAGACCCCGCCGGGTGCGGCGAGGTCGTGGCCGGCGGCGAAGACGTGGCAGGTGTCGAGGCAGACGCCGAGCCGCGGGTGCAGGTCCAGCGCCGCCGCGTACTCGGCGAGGTCCTCGATCCGCGAGCAGAGCGACTGTCCCTGACCGGCCGTCGGTTCCAGCAGCAGCGGCGGCAGATCGTCCGCCTCGGCCTGGTCCAGCAACGGCAGTACGTCGGAACGCAGTTGGGCCATCGCCTCGGCGCGCCGACCGGCGCCGACGGCCGAGCCGGTGTGCACCACGACTCCGCGCGCCCCGATCGCGCGCCCGCGCACCAGTGAGTGGCGCAGCGACTCGGCGGAGCGCTCACGGGTGGCGGCCGTGTCCGAGCCGAAGTTGATCAGATACGGCGCGTGGACGTAGGCGGGCAGCTCCCGCCGCTCGCACTCCGCCCGGAACGCGAGGTCCTGCGCGGGATCCCCGGCCGGCGTGGCCCAGCCGCGCGGGTTCGCGACGAAGACCTGCACCGCCTCCGCGCCGATGTTCTCCGCGTACGCGAGCCCGGTCCCCACGAGCCCGCGGCCCGCTACGGGCACATGGGCGCCGATCGGATTGCGACTCCGGCGCTGCCGCTCTCCGAGCGGGCGATCACGGAGCGGTTGCTCACGGAGCGGCTGATCACGGAGCGGCTGATCACGGAGCGGCTGGTCGGGCTGGTCGTTCACCCGTGCAGCATGCCACGGCGCGGCGAAGCCCCGGCCAGGGGGAGGCCGGGGCGGCTCTCGCTGCGGTGGAGCGCCGGTCAGCTCGCCGCGGGCAGTTCCTCCGGGGCGACGAGGCGGACGAGGTCGTCGACCCGACGAGCCGTCCGGCGGCGGCCACTGGATCACCGCCGCGGCGGCGGCGACCAGCAGGGCATCAGAACGTGATGACGCCGCGTGGGCCGAGCAGTCGGCCGCACCAGAGGATGGTGGTCACTCCGACCATCACGACGGCCAGCGCCGCGGAGTACTGCCGGACGTTCGGGCGGGTCGAAGTGCAGCCGGCGACGGCGAGGAGGGGCGGGGCCGCGAAGACCATCGGGCCCCAGCCGAGCGTCAGTCCGCCGAGTGCGAAGAGCGGCAACGCCCCCGCCAGGCTCGTGCAGGTGACCCGGAGCCGCTCGGTCGTGCGCGGCCAGAAGGGGATCAACGGCACCACGAGGCCCGGCCAGGCCATCCACACGGAGGTGATCAGCGTGTTTCCTTCGTGCGGGTTGATGGTCCACCACACCGCCGAGAGCACCGAGTTGACCAATACGCCCGCAAGCAGCGCGCGCAGGACCCAGTCCACCGGCCGCGCGGACGCGGCCTCGTGGGGCGTCGGCGGTCGGGCCACCCCACCGGCCAGGAAGAGAAATCCGCCCGCCGGCAACAGGAAGAACCAGCAGTCGAACATTCCCAGGACCGACAGCGGGAACAGCAGTCCGCCGATGACGAAGCAGGCGGCGCGGAAGGACCGCCAGCTGGCGGAGAAGGCGAACGCGGCCAGCACCAGCGGCACGCCCATCCACAGGCTGTCCTGCACAGGCAGGGTCGCCATCCAGGCGGAGACCCCCGCGGCCTCGACCCCCGCCAGCAGCACGCAGCACAGCGCCTGCTTGGTCGGCGGCGCCGATCCGTCCAGAGCGACCGTCGTCGTCATCCCCCGTCTCCTTCCACTCCCACGCGGGGCGGAGGGTGAAGGGGAAGGCCCGGATCAGCCTCCGTTGCGCCGTCGCCCGCGCTTGGTGCCCTCGGAGTCGGCCGGTTCAGCCGGCTTCGCTGCGGTTGTCCGGCCGATGGTCGGCAGGACGAATTCCTTGATCATGTCCACCGCGTCGCGGACCAGCGGGCGGAAGACCCGGTAGCGCGAGAGGGTCACGATCTTGGCGACGAACGGCGCACAGCGCTGGACGAAGGCGCGGGTGCGCTCGGTGTCGTCGGTGCGGTCGAAGACCCAGTACAGGACCACGACCATGAGGTGCAGCCAGAGCAGGTCGGGCAGCAGCTCGTCCAGCTCCGGGTCGATCTTCGGCGCGAGGTCCGAGCCGTCCAGCACCTCGCGGAAGAGCTGGACGGCCGTCTCGCGGGCCGGGTGGGACTCGTTCGAGAAGGGGCTCAGCGCGCTGTTCGGGTCGGCCGCCGTCCGGAAGAACTGCGCGGCGAACTCGTGGTACGGCGCCGCGCAGTCGACCCAGGACTCCAGCGCGAGGGCCAGCCGCTCGGAGAAGTCGGTCCGGCCGTCCATCCGCCGCCGCGCGTCGACCAGGTGCTCGTGCGTCATCCGGTCGTAGAACCCCTGGATCAGGAATTCCTTGCCCTCGTAGTAGTAGTACGCATTCCCGACCGAGACGCCCGCCTCCGCGGCGATCGCACGCATCGTCGTCTTCTCGTAGCCCCGCTCCTTGAAGAGCCGCATCGCGGTCTCCAGGATCAGCGCACGCGTGCGCTCGCTCTTCGCCGTCTTGCCGCCCTCAGCGGTCTCGGCGGACGTCGCGGGCTGGGCAGGCAGATCGTCGGTCACGGATCGAGGCTATCCGGACGGCGGCCGGCGGCACGCGGCGCCGCAGGACAGCACGTCGTCCACCTCACCGTCCACGCCACCGTCGGCCCCGCCGCCGGCCGCGGCCCGGCCGGCGGCTGCCGCGGCCGCCCCCCGCG
>NZ_QKYN01000164.1 GCF_003258295.1 Streptacidiphilus pinicola
GGGCTGCCGCTGGAGCAGCCGGGGCTGGACGGGGACGGGGAGCCGGACGGGCTCGCCGTGGGGCTGGAGCTCGGCGACCGGCTCGGCCGCCCGGTCGGGCTCGGCGTGCCGGACGGGCCGGTTGACGGACCGGTGGGCGTCGGGCTCGCCGTCGGCCGCGTCGAACTGCCGCTCGGGGTCGGGCGTTGGCTCGCCGAGGGAACGCTGCTGGGGCTGCCGACCACGCCCGTGCCGGGGGTGTTCTCGTAGAACCTGATCCAGGCGGTCACGGTGGCGAGGTAGCTGGGGGAGTGGTTGTAGCTGAGGATGGCCGCGTCCAGGTCGGAAGGCTGGGCGAGGTCGCGTCCTTGGGCGCACAGGTAGTGCCCGGCGGCGAGGGCGGCGTCGAAGACGTTGTTCGGGTCGGCTTTGCCGTCCCCGTTGCCGTCGACGCCCCACTGGGTCCAGGTGCTGGGCAGGAACTGCATCGGGCCCTCGGCGCGGGCCCAGCCGCCGCCGGCCGCGGGGATGGCGGCGTTGCCGCCGGTACCGTCCAGCAGCGGGCCCAGGATGGGCGAGCGGGTGGTCCCGTCGTTGGTGAGGTCGCCGTTGTTCGCCTGCCCGGACTCGACCTCGCCGATGCCGGCCAGCACCTGCCACGTCAGGTGGCAGCCAGGATCGCTGCCGGCGACGGCGTGTTGAGCGTCCAGATAGGCCGTCAGGACCAGCGCGGGTATCGCGCCGCCGGCGACCGGAAACCCGCCCGACCCGTCCCCGCTCTTCTGGCCGGAGGCGCCGGTCGGCGTCGCGATCGCGGCGGGCGGCATGCCGCGGTGCAGCGGGAGGCTGTCACCGGTCGCCGACTGGGCGATCGCCGAGGCCTTGTGCTGCTGCGTCGCCGGTACGGAGCTCGTGCCCACGGCGCCGAGCGCGACCACCCCGGCGGCGGTCGTCGCCGCACACCACAACCGCGGCCAGTCGAACCGTCTGGTGACCGCGGCGGGTTGGGCGAGTCGGCGGAGGGGGCGGGAGTTCACGTCCATGGTGAGTCTGCCTGCTTCCTGCGATCGCGCGGGCGTCCTGCGGCAGCTTAGGCGAGAACAGTGAACTGTCACGCACGCGAAGGCCACCGGCAGGGCGAATCGGCCATCACGCGAGGCGGATCCAAGGGAGGCTGACGTCCCGTTCGGCCAGCCGGGCGATGTCGTCGGCGATGCCGTCCAGCGGCCCGACCGTGCCGATCGAACGGAACCAGTCCCACAACTCCAGGGCGTGGTACAGCCGGTAGAGATGCAGCCGCTCCGCGGCGTCGTCGGGAAGCGGCCCGTAGCCCTCGAGCAGCGCCCGGCGTTCCGGCTCGCCGCGGCCGAGCGAGTAGGAGTCGGTCTTCGCCAGGTCGATCAGCGGGTCGGCGGCGATCGCGTTCTCGACATCGATCACACCGGTCAGCTCCCAGCCGACCGCACGCCGGGCGACCAGCACGTTGCCCTCGTGCAGGTCGTTGTGGCAGAGCACGGCCCGCTCGCAGGTGTCGAACAGCGCCCCGTCCCGGGCCACCCGTCGCGCGACCGCGTCGTGCAGCCGACCGTCCCCGCCCAGCGCCTTGAACTCCGCCAGCTTCTTGGCGAACTGGCGCCGCATGTAGCTCCCGTTGTCGAGGCTCGGTTCGAGGATCCGGTCGGTCAGGTACCCGTAGGCCTCCTGGCCGAGCTGATGGATCGTGGCCAGAACGGAGCCCATCTCCCGGTAGAGCGACGCGATGCGCGTCCCGTCCAACTCCTCGGCCGCCTCCGCTGCCTCCGACAGCGGGCGCCCCTCCAGCAGGCTCAGCACCGTGACGGCCCCGCCTTCCGGTCCCGCCTGTTCGGTGTGGTGCAGCACGCTCGGCACGGGCAGCGATCCAAGGCCGGCCAGCATGCCGTAGACGTGGACCTCCTTGGCCTGCTTCCAGGTCCACTCGGGCGCATAGACCTTGAGGATCACGCCCTGGGCCGGATCCTCACAGCGCACCTCGTACACCGCGCTCAACCGACCGCCCGTGCGCGGCACCACCTCGACCACCTCGGCGTCGGGAAACACCTCCCGCACAAGCCCTTCGGCCCAAGCGATCCCACCGAGCAACTGATCCGCCTGCGACATGCGGTGGACCCTAGGCGCCGAGTCGCCGCCCGGCAATCGAATTGGGTCGCGCCGCAACGCCCACGCGCCCGTGAGGGTGGCGCGTGGGCGTTGCGTTGTGACAGGTCACTTTCCGGTGCCCTGGT
>NZ_QKYN01000165.1:0-16599 GCF_003258295.1 Streptacidiphilus pinicola
CCAGCGGCCGGAGACCAGCTGCGAACCGGACCCCGAGGCGTCGCCGACGTACGCGGTGACCGCGACCGCGCCCGTGGTCCCGGCGGCGGTGACCTGGGTGTGCGCGGCTCCGAAGAAGGACGCGGTGCCGGACTGGGCCCGGATCGCCGCCGCGACGGCGGCGGGGTCGGCCGCGCCGTGGTGGGCGGAGCCGCCGGGCGGCGCGGCCTGCGGCGGGGTGGAGGTCAGCACGCTGACGTCGGCCGCGACGCTCTTGGAGTCCTGGACCCGCTGCAGCGAACTGCTGAGCCCGTAGGCGAAGGTGACGGCGGTCGCGCCGAAGAGGACCGCGACGACCAGGGACAGCGCCCGCACCGGGCGGGCGAACGGCCGGGCCAGGCCCAGCGTCACCGGACGCGGCAGCGGCAGCGCGCGGGCCAGCCTGGCGGCGCGCCGCCCGCGCCCACCGCCGGCGGTGCGGCCGACGGACAGGGCGTCGACGGTGCGCAGCCGGCCCGCCCGCAGGGCGGTGACCAGCGCGGTGAGCGCGACCAGCAGCAACGTGCCGCCCGCGACGGCGAGGTCGACGCTCGGGGCGACGGCCAGGGTGCTGCTGCCGTAGATCTCCTCCGTCGCGGAGAGCACCTGGGTGGCGATCAGATCACCGACGAGGACGCCGAGCAGGGTGCCGACGCCCGCCGGGACCAGGGCCTGCGCCAGATAGGCGCGGACGACCTGCGCGGGTGTGAAGCCGATGGCCTTGAGCACACCGATCCGGCGGGTCCCCGAGCCGACCGCGCCGGCGACGACATTGCCGACGATGAGCACGGACATCGCGAGGCCGAGCAGCCCGAAGGCGGTCAGGAACGGCAGGAACAGCCCGGTGCTGCTCGCCTGCGCGTCCCTGACGTCGAGCCAGGTCCGCGCGCCGCTCACCGCGCCCGCGGGCAGCCCGTCGGTGACGGCGGCGCGGTCGGCGGCCAGCTGGGCGGCGGTCGCGGCGGAGTCGAAGCGGTACAGCATCTGGTAGCCGACACCGTGCGCGGCGACCGCCGCGACGTCCGACGGCTCCGCCCAGCCGTCGGCGGTGGCGTCGACGGAGCGGGCGACGCCGACCACGGTCAGCTCCCGGCTGCCGCCGCGGCCGTCGGGGACGTGCACCCGCTGCCCGACGGAGAGCTGCGGTCCGTCGTAGTCGGCGGAGACGACCAGCTGGCCGGGGCCGGTGAGCCAGTGCCCCGAGGTCAGGCTCAGGTCGTCGACGGCTCCCCGGGAGTCGGTGCGGCCGACCAGTGTCATCGGGCTCATGCTCATCCCCGCCGGGAGGTCCAGGCCGGTGACGCCGCTCGGGTCGACGGTCGCCGTCTCGAACGGTCCGGCGCTCGCGCTCACACCGTGGCCGTGCGCCGAGGCCGTGAGCTCCGCGGCGTCGACCTTCGCGCCGTCGTAGGAGACGGCGAGGTGCGCGCCGTTCTGCCGAGCGAAGGCGTGCTCGAAGGGGGCGTCGGCGGCGACCAGCAGCGAGCCGCCGAGCACGGAGGCGGTGACGGCCATCATCGCGGCGAGCCCGGTGACGGCAGTCTGCACGCGGCGACGGCCGACGCCGGCGCGCACGACCTTGCCGAGGGCGCTCACCGGGTCACCGCCTGGCGGGCGGCGCGGCCACGGGCGGTGGGCTCGTCGGCGGCGATCCGGCCGTCGACGATGCGGACCGTCCGGGTGCAGGTCTCCTCCGCGAGGCGGACGTCGTGGGTGACCAGCACGACGGTCTGACCGTCGGCGTGCAGGTCGCGCAACAGGCCGGCGACGTCCGCGCCGGAGGCGGAATCCAGCGCGCCGGTGGGCTCGTCGGCCAGCAGCAGCGGCGGCCGGTTCATCAACGCCCGGGCCACCGCCACGCGTTGCCGTTCACCACCGGAGAGTCGCCCCGGGTGGGCACGGACGTGGTGGGCGACGCCCAGGGTCTCCAGCAGGGTGTGGGCCCGGCGGCGCGCCTCCGCGCGGCCGAGGCCGGTCAGCTCGGCCGGCAGCAGTACGTTGTCGAGCACGGTCAGGTCGTCCAGCAGGTGGAAGAACTGGAAGACCATGCCGATGCGCTCGCGCCGGTAGCGGGCGGCGCCGGTCTCGTCGAGGCCGTCGACGCGGACGCCGTCGACGGTGACGGTGCCGCTGTCGGGGCGGTCGAGCCCCGCGATCATGTTGAGCAGCGTGGACTTGCCGCTGCCCGAGGGACCGAGGATCGCGACCGCCTCGCCGCGCCCGACGGTCACCGAGACCTCCCGCAGAGCGGCCGGGCCGTCGGTGAAGTTGCGGTTCACGCCGCTGAGTTGGATCAGTGGATCGGTCGTCTTCTGCGTCATGGCGAAAAAGTACGGCCGGGGGCGGTTCGGACACGTCGGTCACACGAGGCATTTGCCGTACCGCGCTGGGATGATGGCCGCGGGGATCATCCTTGTGGTGTAGTCGTGCGGTGTACTCACCCGCTCGCCTGCGCGAACGTGTCGCCGCCCTGGCCCGGCCGACGGACGCGCCGCCCCGGCTGACCCGCCGCCGGCGCCTTGCCGACGCCGCGTTGGCGGTCATCTTCGTGCTCGTGGAGATCCGCGCCGCGCTCACCGCGCCCAACGTGCCGTCCACTCCCCTGGATTTGCTGCTGCTCGCCGCCGTGACGGCCGTACCGCTGGCCTGGCGACGGCGGCTGCCGCTGGGCGCGCTCTGGGTCCAGCTGGCCCTGGCCTGCGCATTGTTGCTCCGGTCGGCCTACCCGGACGTCCTGTTCGCCACCTCGCTGGTCACCATGGTGGCCCTGTACGCCGCGGTCGCCCACAGCCCCTACCGCAATCGGGCGTTGGCGACCCTGCCGGTGGCGGGCACGGTGCTGGTGCTGCAGCTGTCCCGGTCCAAGCTGCCGCACTTCCCCAACGGGTTGGTGGGCGCGCTGCTGCTGTTCCCGGTCGTCGCGGTCGCGCTCGGGCAGCGCCACTGGGCGCGCCGCGCCGAGCTCGGCCGGGCCCGGCTGCGCGCGCTCGAACTCGACCAGATCGACGCGCTGCGGCAGGCCGTCGAGCACGAACGCGCCCGAATCGCCCGCGAGTTGCACGATGTCGTCACCCACAACGTCAGCGTGATGGTGATCCAGGCCGGGGCCGCGCGGATGGTCGTGGACCAGGATCCCGCCCTGGCCAAGGAGGCCCTGCTGGCCATCGAGACCGGCGGCCGCGCCGCGATGGCGGACCTGCGCAACGTCATGGGCCTGCTGACGATGGACAGTTCCGGCGATGACCCGGCGGGCCACGCCGAACTCGCCCCGCAGCCCGGCCTCGACGGCCTGGAGGCGCTGGTCGCGCGGATGCGCCTGGCCGGCATCGAGCTGGCACTGGACGTCTCCGGCGAGCCCCGGCCGTTGCCGCCCGGCGTGGAGCTCACCGCCTACCGTGTGGTGCAGGAGGCGCTGACCAACATGGTCAAGCACGCCGTCGGCGCGAGCGCGGCGATCCGCGTCGACTACGGTGCGGAGCAGCTCGACGTCGACGTCGCCAACACCGAGGGCCGTCCCGGCGAGGCCGCCGCGACCGGCAGCGGCCGCGGTCTGGTCGGCCTGCGCGAGCGGCTCTCCCTCTACGGCGGCACCCTGCACACGGGCCCGCGCCCGACCGGCGGTTACCGCGTCCGCGCCACCATCCCCCTGGACCTGTTGGAGACCCTGTGACCACCACCCCGCTCGCCCCGCTGCGCGTCGTGATCGCGGACGACCAGGCGCTGGTGCGCACGGGCTTCCGGATGATCCTCGCCGCCCAGGGCATCGAGGTCGCCGCCGAGGCCGACAACGGCGAGGCCGCGGTCCACCAGGTGCTGCGCACCAAGCCCGACGTGGTGCTGATGGACATCCGGATGCCGGAACTCGACGGCCTGGAGGCCACCCGCCGCATCCTGGCCACCCACGGCGAGGACGCCCCGCGGGTGATCATCCTGACCACCTTCGACCTGGACCAGTACGTCTACGCCGCGCTGAACGCGGGCGCGAGCGGCTTCCTGCTCAAGGACGTGAGCCCGGAGCACCTGGTCTCCGCCGTCCGCATGGTCCGCACCGGCGACGCGCTGCTGGCCCCGACCATCACCCGACGCCTGGTCAAGCGCTTCGCCCGCGGGGATGCCTCCCCGCTGCCCGCCGGCCAGGACCAGGCCTCCCTCCACCGCGGCCTCGCCTCCCTGACGGCCCGCGAGTCGGAGGTCCTCGGCCTGGTCGCCCGCGGCCTCAGCAACGCCGAACTCGCCTCCCACCTGCACCTCTCGGAGGCGACGGTGAAGACCCACGTCGCCCGCATCCTCGCCAAGCTGGGCCTGCGCGACCGGGTCCAGGCCGTCGTCCTCGCCTACGAGACGGGCCTGGTCACCCCGGGCGACGACGAGTCAGGGCAGTGACCCGCCGGACCGGCCCGGGACGCCGGCGAATAATCGGGTGCCGATTCCGCGCCCACGTCTCAGACTGCGGTCATGGCTGATCTGCGGCTCGTCTGGACACTCACCGGCCACGGGTGGGCCGACTGCGGAATCGGTGACGCGCGAACCGAAGCCGAGGTCACAGCCTCGTACATCACCAACGCCCCTGAGGATCTGCTGACCGCGGTCGCCCGCCTCCTCACCGGTGAGACCGAGACGCGTGCCCAGTTCGACGCGGAACCCGGGCAGAAGCTCGACACCGTGGCGCGAGCAGTGATCCGCTGCTTCGACGAGGTCTCCAGGGAGTACGGCGAGAGCGGATACCGCGGCAAGTGGGGCGAACACTTCCCCCGCTTCGAACTCGAAGCCCTCAGATCGCTCTGGCGCAGGGCCGGAGCGTGAGCAGAGCAGGGCGCAGAGATGAGATCCCTGCGCCCCTGCCCGAGAGCGACTACCGCGTCACTGCGAGGAGAAGACGCAGCCGTTGTCCTTGTTGGAGTAGAGCGGCTGCATCGCGAAGGTGCCGGTGGAGAAGTTGACCGTCTGGTCGTTGTCCCAGGCGCAGAGGTCGCCGATCTCCTCGCCGTTGGAGTCGACGTAACCGCTGGAGGGCTCGGGGTCGGTGATGGCCTCGGCGTACTCGTGGCCGCCGACGATGCTGAAGCCGTCGAGCTGGTTCTGGACCGAGCTCGCGCCGCAGCCGGAGCCGGCGTCGAGGACGTACGGCATGTTGGTGTAGGCGACGTTGCCGTCCCAGTTGTGCCAGGCGCAGAAGCCGGCGTTCGGGAAGCCGTCCGGCTGGGTGCCGGAGGGGCTCATCACGTAGATGTCCACGTTCGGGCCGGAGACGCCGAAGTGCGAGGCGGCGTTGTCGGCCTCGGCGGCGATCTGCGCCTGCGTCGGCGCGGCCGGTGCGGCGGAGCCGTTGTCGGCCCAGGTGCCGCCCAGGACGGAGCCGTTGAAGCTCGGGGAGGCGCCGCTGCTGTCGGTGTACTGGCTGGTCACCGTGGACCAGGTGTCACCGGAGGCGCCCATGCCGTTGAAGAAGTTCTGCATGTACTGCTGGACGCCGTTGGCGTCGTTGTCCCACTGGTTGCCCCAGAAGTCGAGGTAGATCTGCGGCGAGGTCTGCAGCGGACCGCCGCCGTACTGCAGGCCCGAGGTCTGTGTGGTGGGCGGGTAGACCGTGGCGTTGGTGTCCGTGGTGGACGTGTGGCGCGTGCCCTTCGCGGCCTGCTGCTTGCCGCGCATCGGCACCACACCGGAGGGCTTGTGCAGCTGCACGTGGAAGGTCTTGCCGGCGAGGTGGACGGTGATGGTCCGTCCGCTCTGCTGCACCGGGGCGGGCTTCGACGCCGTGGCGGGCTTGGCGGCGGCCGCCGTGGTGGTGTCGGCCTGGGCCGTGGCCATGGTGATCGAGGCGGTCACGGCCACGGTGGCGGCCGCGGCGGCAACGGCGATCGAGCGACGTATGGTGCGCTGACGCCTGGTGCGGAGACTGCGGTGCACGAGGGTTCCTCCCTGCTGCTTCTCCTGAGATCCGGTCAGGCAGCAGCCTGGGATCCACTCGTAGTGGTGACAACCGGGTAACGATTGCCTGAAAGAATTCTGTGAAATCTCCGGGAGGCTGCCGCCCCGCGAGATCAGGGCTCCGGGACGAGCAGGCGGACGGAACGTGAACATTCCTGTTTTCACAGTTGTGTTCGCACCCCGAACGGAAGGGTGATGTCACTCCCGAGCGTGGCCGACACGGCACGATGTGTGCACGACAACCGCGGCGAAGCTCCTCCGAACGGCCGCCTCCGGCCGCTCACTCCCACTCCCAGCGAAAGCCCTCGAAGCCCGGTTCCCGGTCCAGGCTGACGAGTTGGACCAGACCACCCGGCCCCGGGCGCAGCTCCTGCACGTCACGCTCCTCCCCGTCGTAGCTGTCGCGCTCCACGCGGTAGCAGCGCACCGGCAGCCGCGCCTCGTCGAAGTGGGCACGCAGCACGAGCTCGCGCAGCGGCTGCCGGGTGCCGTAGAGGTACTCGCCCACCGGCTGGGTGCCGGCTCCCGCGCGGTACTCGTAGTCGAAGGCGTACGGCTGCCCGACCCGGAGCGGGGTGTCGAAGAGCAGCTCGGTGAGCTGCAGTCCCGTACGCGCGTCGGCGCGCACCCGGCCCTGGCGGCAGCCGTGCAGCGGATGGACGGTCGGCGGGCTCTCGCTCGGGGAGTCCGGGATGTTGACGCAGACGAACCGGTCCAGGCCCGGCTCCTGCGGGATGACGATGCGTCGGATCCGCTCCACCGACCAGGAGCGGTCGACCCGCATCCAGCGGTCGCCGTGCACGCTGACGTGCTCGTAGCTGCTGTTGACCGAGACGTCCATCTCGCACAGCGTCAGCGCCGCCAGCAGCTCCCCCGGCAGCACCTCCGCGAAGCCGAGCTCGGTGCCGCGTCTGCCGCGCGCGAAGCGGCCCCGCGGGCGGCGCGGTCCCAGCAGCGCCACCAGCGTGGAGGACGGCAGACCGCACAGCTCCTCGATGGCCCGGACCGCGCGCAGCGACTCCGCGCGCTCGGGGCGGCGCAGGCCGCGCTGCCAGTAGCTGAGCGTCGAGAGGCCGACCGCGACCCCGTCGCCGGCCAGCCGCCGGCGCAGACTGTCCAGGCTCAGGCCCGATTCGGCGATGGCGAGTTGGAGCGCCGTCTCGAAGGGGCCGTTGCGCAGCGCCGTCTCCAGTGCCCGGGAGATCCGCCGGGGCGTGGGCGCCGGGGGCGCCGCCAGGCCCGGACGGATGGGACGTGGTCGGCTTCGTGTGACGCCCGCGCTGTCGTTCAAGGTTCTGCTCCCGCCCTTCGGCCGTGCGTGCACCCGTCCACGCGTGCATCTCCTTCAGGAACTGGAGGGGCGACTGCCGGACGAGTGGGCCATACGCTTCCTGTGCTGCTTTGTACGCGTCAAGGTGAGAACGTGGACCTTGGTGTGAATCACACCCTTCTTTCACGGCGGCGGGCCCGCAGACGGCGGTCCGTGACCTCTCACCTGCGGACAGTGGCGACGACGCGCCCACCGGAGCCGCCGTTCGGGCGCGGCGGGGCCCGTGGTGTTGTACTGGGTCGTATGGCGGGTGGACAGGGTCGCCGGCGCAGGCGCCGGGCCGCGCGGGCGGAACAGACGCGCCAGGCCGAGCGGATGCGCACGCGGGTGCGGCTGCTGATCGAGCTGACCGCGCGCAACGCCGCCTACCGCAAGGGTCTGCTCGCCGCGGCCGACGGCCTGAGCCCGCAGGAGGCCGCGATCATGGGCGCCCTGGAGGGCCACGGCCTCCAGGTCCCGCAACTGCACGACGTGCTGTGCGGCGGTCACGTCCTGGTCGACGACCCCGGGCTCTACGAGGAGTGGCTCTTCCCCGAGGTGAGCCACCAGCGTCTGTCGAGCCATCACCGCGACGTCGACAAGACGCGGTACCCGGACATCGGCATGCGCGGCGCGGTCGTCCGCGAGAAGCTGCACGGCCGCACCGCGACCGGCACCTGGCTCCAGCTGGAGAAGACGCCGGCCGCGTTCGGCAAGCGCAAACTGCCTTCCCTGAACGACCTCCGGCATCTGCTGGACTATTTCGTCTATCGGATCACCCGCAGCAACGTCGGCCCCTGGGGGCTGTCCCGGGTGACCGAGCGTCGCCCGATGTACCTCTCCCCCGCGCTCGCCCTGCCGACCGGGGTCGGTCCGGAGATCTCCCACGCGCTCGCCGCCACCCTGCGCGGCATCGAGGAGTCCGACGACCAGACCTCCGCCTCGGCGGACCTCGCCGTGCGCTTCCCGCCACCCGAACGCGGCGATCCCACCGACGAGCTGGGCCGGGCCCTGTCCGGACGCGGCGGACGCGGTCTCTTCGGCAACTCCGAGGTCTGGGTGAGCGAGGCCCCGCTGCCGCCCGCCGCCGAGGTGCTGTTCGCCCCCGGCTCGCAGCCGCAGCCGGGGACCCGATGGATCGAGGAAGACGGAATCGAGGACGACGGATGAGCGACGAGGCCTCCGAGAACCCCGAGGCCCAGGTCCTGCCGGGCTCGGTCTCGGTGCCCGAGGGCATGGTGGCCGGGGTGGTGGAGCTGGTGCAGACCGGGGCCGTGCCGCTCGGCGCCTACACGATCGCCGAGCTGACGGTCGTCGACGCCGTCGTCGACTTCCTGGAGACGCGCCCCTCCGACGAGGTGCTGGCGGAGGCGGTGCGCTCGCTGGCGGCTCGGCAACTGCTGGTCGCCGGCAAGGGCGAGGACCAGATCCAGGTGCGCGGCGACCTCGGCATCACCGTCGCCTTCCAGCGCCGCGCCAGCACCGTGCTGGACGCCCGCATCACCGGCGCCGGGCCCGGCGAGGCCTGGCGCACCCTCGTCCTGCCGCAGCCGGAGCCCGTCTGCCTGGTCGTCCGCATCGACGCGCTGGGCGTGCACGAGGTCTCCCTGCACACCCTGGACGACACCCTGCGCATGCTCAGCGAGTGGCTGCCGCGCGGGCCCTGGGCCGAGCCGACGGACCGGGCCGACCCGGACCAGGTCCTGGCCGCCGCCGAGCGCTCCGCGCTGCTGACCGCGATCGCCTACTCCGCCGTCGGCTCCGCCGAGACCGCCGAGTCGACCACCGACCTCGTCCTGGCCCAGCGCGACGGCCGCCTGCACGCCTTCGTCCGCGACACCGCCGAACCGTCCCGCCTACTGGCCAAGGACGACGGCCGCACGCGCGGCGTGCGTGACGCCGTCGCCGTCCTGCTGGGCGGGCCGGCCCTCAGACCGTGAGCAGGGCCAACTGCGCGGTCAGCGTCTGCACGTCACGGAAGGTCAGCCCGAGCGCCGCCACGTGCTTCCAGCGCAGCACACCCTCCGCGTCCACGACGAACACCGAGCGGCGCACCATCGCACCCAGGGTGATCCCGTAGTCCGCGGCGACCGTGCGCTCGGTGTCGGCCAGCAGCGGCAGGCGCAGGCCGTGCTTGTGTGCGAACGCCTCGTGGCTGGCGATGTCCTGGGTGCTGATGCCCCAGACCGTCGCGCCGAGGTCGGTGAACTGCTCCAGTCCGGAGGAGTACGAACAGAGCTGCTTGGTGCAGACCGGGGTGTCGTCTCCGGGGTAGAAGGCGAGCACGACCGGGTGCCCGCGCTCCCCCGACAGGGTCAACTCGCTCCGGACCGCCGCCCCGTCCACCAACTGCACGGCGGGAAGCGTGAAATCGGGCGCCGCTGCGCCCACTGCGGGACTCTTCGCCATCCGCACAGCGAACCACACCCGCGCGGGCCCGCCGCGGGCGGGGCACGGTTGTGAACCAGCCCACGAGGTGCGCCCGAGCGCGAGGCCGTAGGCTGCGGGTATGAGCGATTCGATCACGAGCGTGCCGTCGCCCGAAGACTCCCTGCGGACCCTGCTCTCCGGCAACCGACGCTTCGTCGACGGATCACCCGAGCACCCCAACCAGGACGCCGCGCGCCGGGCCGCGACCGTGCCCACCCAGCGCCCGTTCGCGGTGCTGTTCGGCTGCTCCGACTCCCGCCTCGCCGCCGAGATCATCTTCGACCGCGGCCTCGGCGACCTCTTCGTGGTCCGCACCGCCGGCCATGTGATGGGCCCCGAGGTGCTGGGCAGCATCGAGTACGGCGTCAGCATCCTCGACTGCCCGCTCGTCGTGGTCCTCGGCCACGACCAGTGCGGCGCGGTCGCCGCGACGTGCGATGCCCTCGACGGCTCCGCCCCCGCCCCCGGCTACGTCCGCGACGTGATCGAGCGCGTCACCCCGAGCGTGCTGGCCGCCCGCTCGGCCGGGATCGAGTCGCGCGACGCGATCGTCGAGGAGCACATAAGGCAGACCGTCGACCTGCTGCTGGACCGCTCCCGGGTCCTGGCGGACGCGGTCGACTCCGGCCGCACGGCCATCGTCGGCCTGTCCTACCGCCTGGACGACGGCACCGCCCACCTGATCTCCACCCGCGGCGTGAACGAGGCGGTCGCCGCCCAGGCCTGAGCCCTGGGAGCCCGCGGCTGCGGCGCAGGTCAGCGCAGGTCAGCCGCGGGCCATTCACCCGGATGGTCGACCCAGAAGCTCTGCGCCGGATCCTCCAGGTCCGCGCCCGGCCGCTCGTGGTGCACCAGCCGTCTGAGCTCGTGCGCGTCGTGGCACCGCGCCGGGTCGGTGACCGTGCCGTCCTCGCGCATCACCCGCACCTCCCGCCACGGCACGCCGGGCGTCAGTGCGTCGACGAGGACCGGGCACTCCGGGTTGGGCCAGACGGGCCCGTCGGTGGGTGTCCCAGCCATGGTCCGAGCCATGCTCCGAGCATCGCGCGGCGCGGGTCTTCGCGCACGTCAGGCGAACAACGGATGACGCCACGTCGCCCTCGTCCCGGGCCTCCCGCGAGCGACGGGTCGGGGACAGTACGATCACCCAATGGCTGACTTCACCCAGACCACGCCCGGTTGGCTCGAAGCCGACGAACTGTCGGCTGCTCGCGCGCAGTTGCCCGTCCTCTACGTCAACGCGGTGCCGGTACGCGTGGACGAGGGCGGCGAAGTCACACACGTCGGCCTGCTGTTGGGCATCGACTCCGACGGCACCGTGACCCGGACCCTGGTCTCCGGCCGGGTGCAGTACCACGAGCGGGTGCGCGACGCACTGCTGCGCCACCTGGAGAAGGACCTCGGCCCCGTCGCGCTGCCGCGGATCCCGGCCTCGCTGCAGCCGTTCACCGTCGCCGAGTACTTCCCCACCCCCGGCATCACCCCGTACCACGACCCTCGCCAGCATGCGGTGGCGCTCGCCTACGTCGTCCCCGTGGCGGGCGACTGCCGGCCGCGCCAGGACGCACTGGACCTGGTCTGGTTCAGCCCCCAGGAGGCCGTCTCAGAGCTGGTCCAGCAGGACATGCCCGGCGGCCAGGGCGTCCTGCTCAAGCAGGCCCTCGCCCACGCCGGCTGCATGATCTGACCGGTCGGCGTCAGCCGTCCTGCGCCCCCGGCCAGCGGTCCGGCCACTGGTCGGCGACCTCGTCGGGGGCCAGCCGGGCCACGACCTCGGCCAGCCCGACGCAGGCCTCGGCGATCATGCGGTGCGTGTTGTCGCGCTCGGTGATCACCGCGGAGAGCAGCAGCGCGGTCAGCGCGGCCGAGCCGTTGAGCGCCTGCAGCATGAACATCTCCGCGGCCACGCCGTGTCCCGCGAAGGGGCCCGCGTGGTCGATCGCGGCGACCACCGCGAGGACCGAGACGATCAGCACGCACGGCGCCGCCCCGGGCATCTGGAACCGGATCGCCGCCCAGATCACGAGCGGGAACACCAGGAACAGCAGCGACAGCGCACTGTGCGTGACCAGCAGCATCACCCCGACCGTCGCGCCCAGCAGCAGCGCCAGCTCCACCCAGCGCATCATCGGGGTGTCCCTGGGCGCCCGCACATAGCGGGCCGCCAGCAGCAGCGGGGTGACCACGAGCACGCCCATGGCGTCACCCGTCCACCAGGCGGTCCACGCCTCCCAGTAGTCGTGCGGCTTCAGCGCCCCCTCCGCGAGCAGGATCAGTGTCGAGGCGCTGGAGCTCACCAGCGTGCTCACCAGCGCGACGCAGACCAGGGCGAGCCCGTCCCGCAACCGGTCCAGCTGCGGCCGGAACTTCACGACCCGCAGGAACAGCCAGGCGAGCACGGGCGCGAGCGTGGCGCCCACGACGATGCCGAGCCCCGGCCAGCTGAGGTGCCAGTGCGCGATCGACAGCACCACCAGCCACTGGCCGAGCGCGATCCCCGGCCACACGCGCAGCCCGAGCAGCAGCAGCGCCGCGACGGCGACCCCGGACGGCGGCCACAGGGGGGTGACCCGCACGCCCTCGACGACGACCTGCGCGAGCAGCCCCAGGCGACCGCTGCCGAAGTAGACCCCAGCCACGACCAGCATCCACAGGACCGCCACCCACCACGCCCGCGTCGCCCCCGCGCGCTCCTCACCTGACATGCCCCTACTTTCCCGGCGCAGCCCCCGCGGGCGCGATCGTGACACGCCCGCAGCCGCGATCATCACACCCTGGCCCGCAGGGGCACACGCAGTCAGCGGTCGTGGCGCAGCACCAGCACCGCGGCGTCGTCGCGGTGGCCGGTGAGTTCCGCGACGCGGATGAGGTCGGCGGCCAGATTGGCCGGTTCGCCGTCGGCGCGGGCCTGGATCAGGGCCACGATGTGGTCGAGCCCCTCGTCGATCGAGAAGGACGGACCCTCCACCACACCGTCGGTGACCAGCACGAATGCGCCGGTGCCGGTGAGGCGCCGATGGGAGACCGGGTAGGGCTCGCCGGCCTGGATGCCGAGCGGGAGGCCCCCGGGTTCGGCGTCGACGCCGTGGGCGCCGTCGGTCGCGGCCCAGACCGCCGGGACGTGGCCGGCCCGGGCCATGGCCAGCTCGCCGCTGGCGGGGTCGTAGCGCAGGAAACTGCAGGTGGCGAAGAGGTCCGGGTCCATGGCGACCAGCAGGTCGTTGGTCCGGCCGAGCACCTCCCCGGGGTCGGGGGTGACCGTGGCCAGCGCGCGCAGCGCGATGCGAACCTGGCCCATGAACGCCGCGGCCTCGACGTCGTGCCCCTGGACGTCGCCCACGGAGAAGCCGAGCACGCCGCCGGGCAGGACGAAGCCGTCGTACCAGTCGCCGCCGATGTCGAGCCCGTGCCGGGCGGGGGCGTAACGCGCCGCTGCGCGCAGGCCTGCGGCCTGCGGCAGCGCCGAGGGCAGCAGGTCCCGCTGGAGCGCGGCGGCGAGCTCCACACGGGCTTTCTGGGACTCCACACGCTCCAGCGCCTCCGCGGTCAGCCGACCGAGGGTGCTCAGCAATTCGTCCGAGCTCGCGGACGCCGGGGGGCGGCGTCGGACCATGGACCGCTCCGTTCGACGTCGGGGCCTTCGCGGGGCGCCTGTGGGGGCGTACCCCACCCTATTGTCCTCTGATCGCCCGTTTCGGGGACGAATCCGGTTGTTCACACGCCGGACGGGGGCTGTGGCGCTCGTCACGGTGCCTGTCACGACGGCCGCGCGTCCTGTGGCGTGCGGTCCTGCCGGCTTTTGTTCTCGCCGCCCCCTCGCACCAGTCCTGGTCCGGCTCGCGCGCCTCCCGGGTGGGAGCCGTCGGCGCCGCCGAGGCGGTCGCTGCCGCTCTGCCGGGCCCCGTCCTCCGCGTCGCGGGCCGGCACCTCCCGCGCCGACCGGATCTGTGAACGCTCCCGCCGGTCGACCGTCGCGTGCCGTCCCTTCCTCCCGCCTGCGGGCTCACCACCCCTGTCACGGACGCGATCCGCGAATGCTTCCCGGCCGAACCGTGACGCCTCCTTGTCATGGCCGGAGCCTTCGTGTCCCAATGGTCATTCTCAACTCGCCCGATCGGAGGCCTGGATGAGTACACGTCGAGTCAGGCGCACCGCCCGTCTCGCACCGCCCCTGCTGCTCGCCGCCGCGCTGACCGCCTTCTCGCTCGCGCCCGCCGCCGGGGCGACGCCCGCGGCACACGGGGCGGCGCCGGCCGCCGTGCCCGCTCCGAAACAGCCGGAGGCCACCGGGACCGGCGGCGCCGTCGCGAGTGTGTCCGCAGAGGCGACCGACATCGGCATCGAGGTGCTGCGGCGCGGCGGCAACGCCGTGGACGCGGCCGTGGCGACCGCGGCCGCCCTCGGCGTCACCGAGCCCTACTCCTCCGGCATCGGCGGAGGCGGCTACTTCGTCTACTACGACGCCCACCGGCACCAGGTCTACACGCTCGACGGACGGGAGACCGCACCGAGCACCGCCGACCAGAACCTCTTCGTGGAGAACGGCCAGGCGCTGCCGTTCTGGACCGCCGTCAACAGCGGCCGCTCCGTGGGCGTCCCCGGTTCGCTGCTCACCTGGCAGCAGGCGCTGGACCGTTGGGGCACCCGGTCGCTCGCGCAGTCGCTGAAGCCCGCCGAGAAGCTGGCCAACAGGGGCTTCGTCGTCGACCAGACCTTCCACGACCAGACCGCGCAGAACCAGGCCCGGTTCGCCTACTTCCCGGCCACCCGGGACCTGTTCCTGCCGGGCGGGCAGCCGCCGGCCGTCGGTAGCGTCTTCCGCAACCCCGATCTGGCGGCCACCTACCGCGAGTTGGAGCGCCAGGGCGTCGGCGCCCTGTACCGGGGCGACATCGGACGGGACATCACCTCCGTGGTGCAGCACCCGCAGGTCGACCCGGCCTCCGGCTGGTACGCGCGCTCCGGCGCGATGACGCAGGCCGACCTGGCCGGCTACGGGGTGCGCGCTCAGGCGCCCACCGAGGTCGACTACCGCGGCCTGGACGTCTACGGCATCGCGCCCTCCTCCAGCGGCGGCACGACCACGGGCGAGGCGCTCAACATCCTCAACGACTTCGACCTCGCGCACGCCTCCTCGGTGCAGTACCTGCACGACTACCTGGAGGCCTCCCGGATCGCCTTCGCGGACCGCAACCGCTGGGTTGGCGACCCGCGCTTCGAGAACGTGCCCACGCAGGCGCTGCTCTCGCAGCGCTATGCCGACTCCCGTGCCTGCCTCATCAAGCCGGACTCGAGCCTCACCAGCCCGCTCGCCCCCGGCGACCCGCTGCACCCCTCCGCCGGCTGCGTCGACGCGGGCACCCCCGCACCGACCACGCCGGAGGGCACCCACACCACGCACCTGACGGTCGCCGACAAGTGGGGCAACGTCGTCTCGTACACGCTGACGATCGAGCAGACCGGCGGCAGCGCGATGACCGTGCCCGGCCGCGGCTTCCTGCTCAACAACGAGCTGACGGACTTCGACTTCACCCCGGCCGTCGCGGGCGTCCACGACCCGAACCTGCCCGGCCCCGCCAAGCGGCCGCGCTCGTCGATGTCGCCGACGATCGTGCTGAAGAACGGCCGGTTCGACTTCGCGGTCGGCTCACCCGGCGGCGCCACGATCATCACCACGGTGCTGCAGGTCCTGCTCGGCCACGTGGACCGCGGCCTCAGCCTCGAACAGGCCATCGCGGCCCCCCGGATCAGCCAACGCAACGCCGCGACGACGGAGGCCGAACCGGCCTTCCTGGGCAGCGCGGACGAGGCGGGGCTGCAGGCGATCGGCGAATCCTTCACCCTCAACCCGGAGATCGGCGCGGCCACCGGCATCCAGGCCCTCCCGGGCGGCCTGCTCCAGGCCGCGGCCGAGCCCGTCCGCCGCGGCGGCGGCGCGGCCGCGGTCGTCGACCCGGTGGGAGGCCCGGGGCACTGACGCCCGCTCATACGTGTGCCCCCGCCCGGACGCTGTCGTCCGGGCGGGGGCACACGGCGTTCTGACCCGACGTCACATCAGGCTGTAGGTGATGAGCGTGGAGAGCAGCAGCGTCACACCGCCCAGCAGTGCCAGCTTGAGGTACGCGGAGCGGTCGGCGCCGCGGGCGGCGCCGCTGCGCGGACGGGACGCCGTGGCCGGGGCGGGCTGATGCTGCGGCGGCTTCGGCGCGGCCTGCCGCGGCGCCTGCCGGCCGGCCGACGGCACCGAGATCTGCGGCGCGGGCTGCGCCATGATCGACAGCGTCTGCCCCGAGAGCAGGCGCTCGATGTCGGCGCGCATCTCGTCCGCGCTCTGGTAGCGCTCCTCGCGGTCCTTGGCCAGCGCCTTCAGCACGACCGCATCGATACCGGGCGAGATCTGCGGGTCGAACACCGACGGCGGCTGCGGCTGGTCCTGGACGTGCTGGTAGGCCACGGAGATCGGCGAGTCGCCGACGAAGGGGGGACGCAGCGCGAGCAGCTCGTACAGCAGGCAGCCGGTCGAGTACAGGTCGGTCCGCGCGTCCACCTGCTCGCCGCGCGCCTGCTCCGGCGAGAGGTACTGCGCGGTGCCGATCACCGCGGACGTCGCGGTCATCGTCATCCCGGCCTCGCCCATCGCGCGGGCGATGCCGAAGTCCATGACCTTCACCATGCCCTGACGGTTCAGCATGACGTTGGCGGGCTTCATGTCGCGGTGGACGATCCCGTTGCGGTGCGAGTACTCCAGCGCCTGCAGGATGCCCGTCGTCATCTCCAGCGCGCGCTCGGGCAGTAGGCGCCGGCCCGACTGCGTGAGCGCGAGGAGGGTCGAGCCCTCGACGTACTCCATCACGATGTACGGCAGCGAGACGCCGTCGAGGTAGTCCTCGCCGGTGTCGTAGACCGCGACG
>NZ_QKYN01000165.1:16723-16928 GCF_003258295.1 Streptacidiphilus pinicola
CCGGTCGCCGAGGCGACGCGCTTCCAGCATGCTCCCAACCCTCTCCATCACCCGGGCCGCCGGTCACCGAGCGGCTCCGCGCCGCCCCTCCTCCCACCGTGACCTTGGCCCGAACACGGTACCGCCTCCGGGTTACGGAAATCCCCACGGTCCGGGCCTACCCTGCAGCCATGGCCAGCTGGGACGACGTCCGCGCCCCCGGAGG
>NZ_QKYN01000166.1:0-40829 GCF_003258295.1 Streptacidiphilus pinicola
AGCCGGCAGGCGCCGCGGTCCAGGCCACGCACCTGCCCGAGGACCGGATCATCGCGCACGCCGCGCAGGTCCTCGGGACCACGGTCGACCGCGTCGACCCGCGACGGCCCTTGCGTGACCTCGGCCTCGACTCCCTGATGGCCGTTCAGCTCCGCCGTCTGCTGGAGCAGGACCTCGGCGTCCAGGTGCCGGCCAGCCGGCTGCTGGGCCGCGAGAGCACCGCCGCCCTGGCGGCCGAGTTGGCGGGAGCACACGCCTGACGGCGCCCCGGCGCTCCGGCGCCAACTGGAACGGCCGCACCGCCCAAGGGCGGTGCGGCCGTTCCAGTTCCATGTGCGGGGGCCGCACGCTGCGGTATTTTTTCGCGCGCATTGCGAGCTCGTTGCGGGCGATGGCCTCGCAAGGCGTCCGTCATCTGGCACCGAGATCCATTGATGCACTACAGTATAGGAAATGCCGTCGCCGCAGACGCTGGCCTTGCGACGCGCCAGCAGGCGTGCCGTCGCGGGACTTCGGGGGGCGTTACGCAGACGCCACGATGGACCGGGAAGAGAGACGATGACGACTGAGGCAGACACGGCCACCCGCCCCCTGGGCCGGCGTGAGCGGAGCAGGCAGCGCGTCCACGACAGCTTGTACACCTCCGCGTTGGAACTCTTCGCCGAGCAGGGCTACGAGCACACGACGATCGACCAGATCACCGAGCGCGCGGACGTGGCCAGGGGCACCTTCTTCAACCACTTCCAGCGCAAGGAGGACCTCGTCACCACCTGGGCCAAGCTGCGCCAGGAGAAGCTCGAGGCCTACATGGAGAGCTCGCTCTCCCACACCGAGGACGGCACCACCGTCCAGTTGGAGCGGTGCATGCTCGCGCTCGCCGAGTTCAACGAGGCCGAGCGCAGCCTGACCCCGGTCATGCTGACGGCGTGGGTGAAGTCGGGTCAGCCGCTCCAGGAGGAGCAGGAGTACGCCAACCACGTCTTCGCCCAGGTCATCTCCGCCGGCCAGGCGCGCGGCGACGTGGCCTGCGACATCGACCCGCTCAAGGCGGGCAGCATGCTGCGCGACGCCTACCTGGGCCTCCTCTACCGCTGGTGCCAGTCGCCCGAGGTCGAGGTCCCGCTCCACATCGAACTCCGTGCCCTCCTCCGAATCGTCCTCACCGGCATCCTCAGCTACCCCTCCCGCCCCGCCACGGGCTGAGCCGCGCTCCTGCCGCGCGGACCGGCGGAGGGCCGCCCTGAGTAGGCGTACTCAGGCGGCCTGAGCCGAAGTCCGACAGAGTGTCCGCATGACCGCTCTCCCGGACCGTCCGCCATCGCGTGGCTGGCTTCCGCGCGAGCGCGCCTCCGCAAGCGTGGACATCCCCACGGCGGTGGCCCTGTTCATCGTGGAGGGCCTGCTCTACGTCGCCTCGGAGTTCATGGCCGTCATCGGGGCCGCGTTCAGCGAGCCGTCGGCGGAGCTGGACGCGGCGTTCCGGGCAGGCCTCGACCGGACGTGGTGGCTGCTGATCGCGGCGGTCGCGTTCGCCGTGCTGGCGGGGTTTCTCCGGGCGCCGGTGGTCGTTGTCTCCCAGGTGCTCGCGGCCGTGATTCTGGCCGTTCTCCTCGGGCTGGCCTACCGGTCCTACGACGAGGCGCACCCGCCCCCTCCCACGCCCGGCCCGACCACCGCGTACGAGCCGTGCTACAGCGGCAGCCACGGACCGTCCTGCCGCTGAGCGATGGGGGCCTCAGGGACGCAGGCTGCGCAGATAGGCGGCCGTCGGTTCGTCCGCGGGCAGGAAGGCTTCGAGGTGGAGTTCCGCCAGGGCGATGTCGGTGGCGGTGGCGAAGGTCGTGAGCGTGGTGATGAGGCTCAGTTCGCCGGAGGCGGTGCGGAGTCTGAGGGGGACCGCGAAGCCGAGGTAGTCGGGGCCAGGTTCGGCGGGCGGCAGGTAGACCTCCAACTCCGCCAGCAGGGACTCCTGTTCGGGGTCGGGGCTGGCGCGCAGCCGGGTGCGCATGGACTCGGTGACGTGGCGGCCCCACTCGGGCAGGTTGAGCACCCGCCGCGCCATGCCACGGGGGTGCAGGGCGAGTCGGCGGACGTTCACCGGCGGGCGCAGCAGCTCCGGGGCGCAGCCCTCGGTGAAGACGGCGAAGGCCGCGTTGGCGTCGACCAGGACGCCGCGCCTGGTCACCACTACGGCGGGGTACGGCAGATGACCGTCGAGGATGCTGCGCAGCGCCGCCCGGACGGGCTCCAGCCCTGGCGCGTCCAGGCCGGACTCCTCGAACGCCGGGGCGTAGCCCGCCGACAGCAGCAGCGCGTTGCGTTCGCGCAGCGTCAGTCCGAGCGACTCGGCGAGGCGGATGACCATCTCGCGGCCGGGGCGGGAACGGCCCTGCTCCAGAAAGCTGAGGTGACGCTGCGTGGTGTCGGCGGCGATCGCCAGATCCAGCTGGCTCCAGTGCCGTAGGGCCCGCCAGCGGCGCAGCTCGGTCGCGAAGCCGTTCGGTTCCGCCGTGATCGGCATAGGGCCATCCTCATCGTCCCCGTGCGGTCCCGCGATACCTTCCAGGGAATCGCACGGAGCACGCTGTGGTGACCACACTCCTCGGCATGACCACACTCCTCGGCACGAGCGACCAACCCACCCACACCGACGTCGACCAGCTGCCCGACCAGGCGTACCGGCTCGAACCCCTGCGAGGACTGGACGGTCTCCGCGCCCGGCCGCGGGCCAGGCCCGCCCCCGGGCCCGGACAGGTCCTGGTCCAGGTCCGGGCCGCGTCGTTGAACCGGCGTGACCTGATGCTGATGGACGGCACGTACCCCCTCTCCGCGAGGCCCGGCGTCGTTCCGCTGTCGGACGGGGTGGGTGACGTCATCGAGGTCGGTCCCGGCGTGACCCGCGCGGCCGTCGGCGACCGCGTGACGGGTACCTACTTCCGGAGCTGGGTCGCGGGCCCGCAGCGGCTCGCCGCCGTGCGCGAGCAGTACGGGGCCACCCACGACGGCTGGCTGGCCCGCTACGTGCTGCTGGAGGAGGAGTCGGTGGTGCACGTGCCGGACCACCTCACCGACGCCGAGGCGGCGTCGCTGACCTGTGCGGCGGTGGCCGCCTGGGCGTCGGTCACCAAGCCCACCCCGCCGGGGCCGGGGGAGACGCTGCTGACCGTCGGCAGTGGCGCGGTGGCGCTGTCCGCGATCCAGTTCGCCCGGGTGCACGGCGCCCGCGTCGTCGCCGTCACCTCCTCGCCCCAGAAGGCGAAGCGCCTGCGTGAGCTCGGCGCGCACGAGGTCGTCGACCGGACCGAGACCCCCGCGTGGGACGCTGCGGTGCGCGAGCTGACCGGCGGCGACGGGGCCGAGCACGTGGTGGACGCGGTGGGCCTGCCGACCCTGCCGAAGTCCGTCGCCGCCGCGGCCTACAACGCGCGCATCACCCTGATCGGCGCCTTTCCCGCCGCCGCGCCCATAACAGACCCCTTCGGCGGGAACTTCGTGTCGATCCGGCGGATCGCGGTCGGCAGCCGCACCGACTTCGAGGCGATGAACCGGGTCCTCGCCGCCCAACGGCTGCGGCCTGTGATCGCCCGGGTGTTCCCCTTCGAGGCAGCAGGGGAGGCCTACCGCTGCCTCCGTGACGAGAACCCGTTCGGCAAGGTCGTCGTCACCCTCTGAGGGCGATGGGTCGGCCTCATGGGGGGCGGACCACGCCGGTGCGCAGGAACAGCAGCGCGATCCGCAGGGAGGCGACCGACGCAACGCCGAGTCCGACCGCGGCGGCCGACGCGCCGGACACGCCCACCGCGATGGCCGCCGCGCCGGTGCCGGCGCAGATCAGCAGCGCGGCGAGGCCGGCGCGCCCGAGGCGGCCCCGACCGAGGCGGGCAGGCGCTCTCATGCCGGTTCGATACCTGCCCCGCGACGCTAGGTCGGGAGGGACCGGGGGAGCAGACGGGCGAAGGCCTCGCCGGCGAAATGGCTGTACAGGCGCATGACCTGCAGGTCCCGCTCGGACGGTTCGCGGGGCCAGGGCGAGTGGGTGGAGATCATGCCGATCAGTTTGCCCTGCTCGTCGACCAGCGGCGTGGACTGGACGGCGCGGACACCGGCGGCGCGGAAGGTCCCCCAGTGCGGTTCCAGTGCCGGCTCGGCCCGCACGTCCGCCACGACGGCCTGGGCGCCGCTGCCGGCGGCCTGCCCGCACACGGAGTGGTCGTCGCGGACGACGGCGAAGTCCTCGAGGAACCCCGGGCCGAAGCCGCTCTGGGCGACCAGGACCAGCGAGCCGTCCCGCGGATCCACGATCTGTACGTTCGCGAACTCCGCGGCCATGAGCGTCATCGTGTCCTCGAGGATCAGCGGCAGCGCGTACGCCAGGTGCGGAGCCTCGTGCAGGGCGGTCGCCGCGGCCCGCAGGCTCCCGGCGACGGGGGAGTGGTCAAGGGTGAGGCCGATGAGGTCGACGGGTCCGGGGCCCGGTCCGGCGCGTGATGCGACGGCGGGCTCGATCCACTCGACCGGCCTGGAGGGCGGGCGCGGGGCAAAGTCCTGGTAGGGAGCTGTCACGTAACGCAACGGCTCCATCAGGTTCTGGCTTCGGCTCATGAACACCAGCGCCACGCACCGTCCGGTCGTGGGGAACCATGTGTGCCACCAGCCTACGTCCGCGTCGCCGCCGCGGCGAGACCCCGCCGCGGGAGCCGGATTCGGCCGCTGGAATGAAGGCGGGCGGTCCGACGGCGCGCTGGCGCCCGCGGGTGGCCAGCGCGGTCCACAGTCCTGCTATGAGCCTCCTCGTTTCGCCGCGCCGAGCTGCGGCCTCCCGCTTGATCGCGGCCCTCGGGGCCGCCCTGCTCGCGTTCGCCGGCACGCAGGCCGTCGGCTCCGGCGCCGCCGAGGCGGCCGGGACGGCGGGGACCGCCGTGCGCGGCGCGAGCGCCGTGAGCGCCGGGCCGGCGTGTGGGGCGGCCGTGCGCGCCGGCTCCACGACGGGGTTCTCCTTGCCCTTCGCGGGGGCGCGCCGCTACGAGGGCGCGACGCCGGTGGAGCTCACCTCCGCCGGTCAGCTCAACCAGCCGCTCGGACAGCCCGCGGCGGACGCGATCGCCCTGCGCCTGGGGCTGCGGAAGGCCGACGCCTTCACCCCGCGACAGTTCGCCGAGTTCATCTCCGGCCGGGGCGTCGGCGGTGATCCCAAGGCCGCGGCACTGGTCGACGCGAGCGTGCGCATCCTCACCAACACCACGGGCCGCCCGCTCTACTCGCTCGTGAACGGTGTCGTCACGCCGACGGTGTTGGCGAGCTACGGGCTCTTCGTGACCAAGGACGGCTGGCTCGAGAGCCCGGCGTACGCGACCGCCCCGACGAGGCTGGTGAACACGGTGATCGCGCCCGGCGGTTACATGGGTACGTGGATGCGGGACAACGGTGCGACCGCGTCGCTGCGGATGCTGTACCGCTCGGCGTACCCGGTGGAGGCCGGATTCGGTTTCGTGGCTCAGCAGATCTCAGGTCAGGCGCAGTTGGTGACCAACACGAAGGGCGGAGTCTGCACGGAGGTCGGGATGTCCATGGCCCCCACCCTCTGGGCCACCAACTTCGCCCTGCTCTACACGCTGAACCCCGCCCTGGCGGCCGACCTGCCCGCGCGCTGGGCGCCGATTCCCCAGGTCGTGGCGGACGCGATCCTGGCGAGCCCCACGGGCCGGGTCCGCTACGCCGACTACGCCTCCGCTCTTGGCTGACCGCGGCCGGACCCCGGTTGCGGCCATCGGCTCCCCCGTCCCCCTGGCATACTCTGGGCCCGTGGTGACTGTTGATCAGACTGCCGAACCGGGGCCGATACCGCCGGCCGCTCCGCCGCGCACCGTCCTCGGGACCGTGTGGCGCGCGCTCGTGGTGGAACTCGTGTGCCTGGGCGGGGTCGCCGGGGGAGCCTGGGTCGGCTCGAAGGCCCTGTCGCTCGACGGGCGGCTGCTGGAGCTGCCCGCTGCGGTGCCCGCGCTCGTCGTGATCGTTCTCGGGCTGGGTCTGCTCCGGGCCCGTCCAGGGTTCGCGGTCGTTCCGGGGCTGGCGGCGGACGCCGCCGCGTGCGCCGGCGCGGTGCTGATCAACGACCATCTGCTCTCCGCCGGGCGCCTCCACCTGGACACCCTCGGGAACCGGCTGCTGGCGGGCAGCCTCGCGGTCGCGCTCCTCGTCAGCGTCCTCGGGATCGTGGTCGCCGCGGTCTCCGGTCACCTCCATCCCCGCGAGGACAGCGCTGCCGCGCCCGCGGAGGCCGCGGGTCCCGCCGGCAGCGAGTGAGTGAGACCCGGGGCGAGGATCACGGTTCCGGCTCGCGGGGGCTGCCCTCGGCCCATACCTCCTCCACGGCATCCCACCACTGCCAGCACTGGAGACAGCGGCACTCCGGTGCGATCGCGTGCACATCGGCGATCGGCCTGGTGTCGGCCACCGGGTCGATGCGGTAGCCGCACATCGCGACGAACGCCCCCTGGCGCAGCACGTGCCAGCGTGTGGTCTCCCGGCCGACCGGATCAGCGGCCTCGTGCTGCGCGCGCAGCTCGTACCCGCTCACTCCCACACCTCCGGGCCGCCGCCCTGCCAGTCGACCATGCTGTCCGACTGCAGGTCGAGTTCGTCCAGGCCGGCACGGCGGCAGAACTCGGCCACGTCCCCGAGGTCGTAGGCCTTGCCGACGTGTTCGCCAAGGATGTCCACGCGCCGGTACGGGCCGGTCATCGGGTCGTCCTGGACGGGATGGACGACGACGTGGGCGTGGTGGTGTGCGGCAGAGGACAGGTCATCGTTCATGGCTCCACGCTGCACCGGCCCGAAACGGGCGGCATCCTGGCCGGACGAGCCGACGACGGTGCGTGACCCACTCGATCGGACGTGAGGACGCGCGACCTCGTTCGGTCGTTGCTGTGCTGGGCACGCACCCGATCCCGAGACGAGGAGTGCACCCATGCCGCAGAACGGCACCACACCGCAGAGCCCTGACGCTGATGACGAGCTCGACCTCTTCGACGAGGCCCCCGACGACCCCCAGGGCACCAGGCCCCCTGCGGACGACGAGTTCGACGACCTGGTCGAGTCCCTGCGCGACGAATGGCCGTGAGCCGACCGAACTCGCGACAAGGCCCCGGTGCCGCCCCTTGCGGCACCGGGGCCGTCTGTTGTGGCAGGGGGGTGAAGCGACCGCACGCCCGGTGCGCCTGTTCGCGGACCCCCTACTGCCACACGTGAGGTCCGCCGCCGATCCACTGGACGCTGTCGTCATCCTCCGGATCGAGCTCCCTGAGGCCGGCCCGTCGGCAGAACTCGGCGACGTCCCGGAGGCTGTGTGCCTTGCCCACCGGCGTGCCGAGCACGTCCACGCGGCGGTACGGCGGGTTGGCATCGACAACGTGGTGCACCACCACGACGTGTGCGTGGTGCGGTGTGCTGGAGGCCGGCGACTCGGTCATGCGGCCAGCCTGCGACACCCCCACGGTGATCGCATCCACGTTCGCCCAACAATCGCTCGAACGAACGAATGGAGGTGCACGCTGGTGTCGAGGACGTCGGGACTTTTCTCCGTGGCTTGCCCGTACTAGTTTGTTCAGTGCCATGACGAATAGAGGACCGATGCCCCCAGACCGTCCCTCCGAGCCGCTGGCCAACTGGGCCGGGAACCTGCGCTACTCGGCATCCCGGCTCCACGAGCCGACCAGCGTCGCAGAGTTGCGGCGCATCGTCCGCGGGGCCGCACAGGTGCGTGCGCTCGGGTCGCGGCACTCGTTCAACGCGCTCGCGGACACCCGCGGGGACCTCGTCAGCACGGCCGCGCTGCCGAAGGTGCTGACGGTCGCTCCGGATCGCCGCTCCGTGCGGGTGAGCGCCGGCCTGCGGTACGGGAGATCGCGGTGGGGCTGGAGCGACCGGGGCTGGCGCTGGCCAACCTCGCCTCGCTACCGCACATCTCCGCGGCGGGCGCGATCGCCACCGGCACGCACGGCTCGGGCGACCACAACCAGGGACTGGCCTCGGCCGTGCTCGCCCTCGAACTCGTCGACGCCGACGGCGAGCTGCGGGAGCTGAGCCGGGACGCTGATCCGGTGCTCTTTCCGGGAGCCGTCGTGGCCCTCGGCGCGCTCGGTGTCGTCACCGAGCTGACGTTGGCCGTCGAACCGGCCTACGACGTCAGCCAGCGGGTCCACCTCGGCCTCTCGCTGGAGCGTCTCGCCGCCGACTTCGACGCGGTCTTCGCGTCCGGCTACAGCGTCAGCGCGTTCACCTCCTGGGACCCCGACCGCGCGGCGGTGTGGGTCAAGCACCGCACGGGCGCCGCAGAGCCGGCCGGGTCGGTGGCGGGTGCCGTCCCCGCGACCACGCCGCAGCACCCGATCGGTGGCATGCCGGCCCACAACTGCACGGCGCAGCTGGGAGAGCCGGGGCCGTGGCACGACCGCCTGCCGCACTTCCGCGCGGCGTTCACCCCGAGCCGGGGCGACGAGCTGCAGTCGGAGTACCTGCTGCCGCGCGAGCAGGCCGCCACGGCGATCGCCCGGCTGCGGGCCCTCGGCCCTCGCCTGGCACCGTTGCTGCACACCTCGGAGATCCGCACCGTCGCGGCTGACGACCTCTGGCTGAGCCCGGCGTACCGACGCGACAGCGTCGCCTTCCACTTCACCTGGATCGCCGACCCGACCGCCGTCGCGCCACTGCTCGCCTCGATCGAGGACGCCCTGCTGCCGCTCGGCGCACGCCCGCACTGGGGAAAGCTCTTCTCCTGCACCCCGGAGCAACTCGACCGGGCTGTTCCCCGCCTGCGCGACTTCGCCGCGCTCGCACAGGACTTCGACCCGAAGGGGAAGTTCCGTAACGACCTGCTGGCGACGTGGTTGCCCGCGTCCCAGGCCTGATCGTCGGAACCAGCGAGTGCGATCACGCGGCACGGGCTGAATCCTTGAGGCGTGAGCATCTTCTCCGCGGGCCGGAACGACTCGCACATCACCGTCCACCGGCCCCACACCGACGCCGCCGGTCAGCACTACCGGCGCGTCGACTTCTTCGGTCTGGAAGTCGGCCGCGCCTATACCCGGGAGGACGTGAAGACGTTCATGGTCCAGTGCGCCCTGGATCCGGCGTTGCTCGACCAGCCCGGCGTCGTCGAGTGGTTCGGGGGCGGCCCGGACGTCTGGGAGTAGCGGTCAGCGGAGGATCGGCTCGTACTCCACCTGCTCGATCGGGTTGCCGTCCCGAAGAAGTCGCCGCCTACGCCGGCCGCGCAAGTTCGCCGCGCCGGTACGGCGCTGACGCGGGTGGTGTCAGTTCGCGGGCCGGGCCGCGAGGGCGTCGGCGAGGCGGGAGATGCCGAACTCGAAGGCGCGGTCCACGTCTCCGCCGAGGTTGAAGGCGCCGGCCAGCTCCATGGCGATGAAGCCGCTGGCCCAGGCGGTGACCGTGCGGGCGGCCTCCAGTTCGTACTCCTGGCCGGCGAGGGTGGCCGCCACCCGCAGCAGTGGCGCGACGGCCACGGTCATCGCCTCCACGTCGGCCCCGCCGGGGCTGGTCTGGGGCGCGAAGACCAGCCCGAACCCGGCCGGGCGGGTGTGCGCGAACCCGCGCAGGGCCCGCGCCATGTCGGCCAGGGTCCGGCGCGGGTCGAGCTCTGGCCCGCTCGCGTCGCCCGTGCCGGCCTCCGCCTCGACGGCGGCGAGGCGGTCGCCGAGGTCGCGGATCGTGGCCTTGGTGATCAGCCGGATCAGGTCATCCCGATTCTTCACCCGCTTGTAGAGCGACGGCGGCCGCACTCCGACCCGCGCGGCGACCGCCTGCATGGTCAACCCGGTCGGCCCCTCGGATTCCACGATGTCCCGGCCGGCCTCGACGATGGCCTCCAGCGAGGTCCGATCAGGCGTCGGCATGAGCGCTCCTTCCGCCTTGGCTATTGACGTTAGCCATCATGGCTACGTAGATTAGCCATCAGGGCAAACGATAGCAATCCCAGGAGCATGTGATGAAACTCGGCCCACACCTGCACCGCATCGGCAACGACCTCGTGGCCGCCTATCTCGTCGACACCGACGAAGGCATCACGGTCATCGACGCCGGACTGGCCGGGCACTGGCACGACCTGCACAGCGAACTGGCCGCCATGGGCCGGTCCGCGGCCGACATCCGCGGCCTCGTGCTGACCCACGGTGACACCGACCACATCGGGTTCGCCGAACGCCTGCGCCGCGAGTACGGCGTGCCGGTCTACGTCCACGAGGAGGACGCCGCGCGAGCGCGCGGCGAGGTCAAGACCAAGCCCGCCTACGGCAAGATCAAGCTGCGCGCCCTCGCCGGGTTCCTCTGGTACGGGATGCGCAAGGGCGGCCTGCGCACCGAGTACCTCGGCGAGGTGGTCCCCGTTCACGACGGCCAGGTCCTCGACCTGCCCGGGGCCCCGCGGATCGTCGGCATGCCCGGCCACTCGCCCGGCAGCGTCGCCATCCACGTCCCCGTCGCCGACGCCGTCTTCGCCGGCGACGCCCTGACCACCCGTCATGTCCTCACCGGCCGACCCGGGCCGCAGCCGGCGCCGTTCACCGACGACCCGCAGCAGGCCCTGGCCTCCCTGGAGCACCTGCAGGACCTGAAGGCCAGCTGGCTGCTCCCCGGTCACGGCACCCCCTGGTCCGCAGGCATCCCGGAGGCGATCGCCGCCATCAAGGCCGCCGCAGCCTGACGCCGCGCCGGACCCCTGACGTCCTCGTCGCCGTAGGGCAGCGAGGACGTCAGGGCGGCGCTTTCTCCGTGCGTTCGGGGAACAGCAGGACGGCGCCGACGAAGAAGCAGATGGAGCCGATCAAGGTCTGGGTGTCGGCCCCGTCGGCGTTCTTCACCTGGCCCGTGACCGGGTTGACGAAGCCGGCCACCGCGGAGACGCCGAAGGCGACGGAGCCGATCAGATTGGTCAGGGTGATCCACCAGGACCAGACCCGGGGGCGCCAGGCGAGCCAGCCGTGGCAGACCTCGTACCAGGCCAACGCGCTGGACACGAGGAAGCAGAGGGAACCGATGGCGTCCGGCCGCCAGACGTGCTGGTGCGCCGTCTCGGCGGAGAGGTTGTCGGCCATGGCGATCCCGGTGCTGATGTTGAAGTAGATCGTTCCGACGAGCTGGACCGCGGTGGCCCACCAGTCGATCCGGCGAGGCTGGTAGACGAGGAAGCGCCGGCCGTGCGGATTCTGCGCGGTGGAGGACGCGTCGACCACCTCGCGGTACGACAGGAGCGATGCCGAGGTGAAGAACAGCGAGCCGACGAAATAGGTGACCGTGTCTCCGCGTGCCCCCACGGCATCGGCATAGCCAGGGATCGAGCCCATTGCGAAGAGCAGGGATCCGACGGCGAACAGGACGGCGATCCACCAGCCCCGGGCCGTGGGCGCCCACCAGGTCGATCCGGTGGGTGGCATCTGGTGCTTGCGGTGGCGGCGCGATCCACGGCGGACGACCACACCATCCGAGCCCACGTGCTCGACGAAGGTCGCCGCCGCCCAGCGCCCTGGGCGGCGGGTGGTGTCCCGGGCGGTCATGGCGTCGGCCCGATGCCCGGATCGTCGTCCTCACGGTCCAGCAGTCCCGGCGAGGCAGGCATGCCCTGTGGCGGTGCCATGCGCTGCCTGCTGCGCCGGACGGCGCCCACGACGACCCTGACCGCGACGCCGAGGACGACCAGATCGGCGATCATCTGGCCGGTAACGACCAGGCGGGCCGTCTCGGTTTTCGCGGTGATGTCGCCGAAGCCCACGGTCGCGAACACGGTGACGGCGAAGTACAGGCCGTCGGTGTGGGTCAGATGCTCACCGAAGTTGCTCGGGGACAGCCCGGCGAGGGCGACGTAGGTGGCGGCGAACAACAGGATGAAGAACGGGACGCTGGTGGCCAGGCTCTCGGCCGCGCGCGCACCGGGGAGCGGGGAACGGACGATCCTTTCGACCTGGAAAACGACCAAGGTGACGAACCCGGCCAGCCCGACGACCAGCATGGTGATGACGGACGGCAGCGAGGCGTGGTCCAAGGGCAGCACGTAGTACAGGGTCGTGAGCACGATGATCGAGCCCGCCACCCGCACGAGCGTCCAGGCGATCGCGCGGGGCGACAGTTGGGACCGGGCGGAGGCGTGGTGCGCCGCCCTGGAGCTGCCGCCCGTCATGGCTTCGGCCCGGGGCGCAGCTGCCTGCCCGACTCCGCCGCCCGCTCGGCTCCCGGGCCGCCCACTGCCCTGTCCGACCGGTCCATCGTCCCTCCTCCCGGTGGGGTTCACCTGGTGGAGACGGTCGATCGGCCTCCCTCCGGCGGAGGGAGGCACGATCAGCTCCCTCGATCTTCTCCCAGCCGGCTCAGTCCGGCGAGGGCAGCCGATCCTTACGGGTCGGTCGGGAACAGGGCTTGATCACGTTGCCCTGCCCACGCCGTCGAATGAGCCAGGGCTCACATGGGTTTGGGGCTGATCACGGCGAAGACGGCGCCCTGGGGGTCGGCGAGGACGGCCATGCGTCCGGCCATCATGTCGAAGGGTTGGACCAGGGCTTTGCCGCCCACCCTGGCCAGGTTGTCGGTGATGTCGTCGGTGCTCTCGACGGCGAAGTAGGTGAGCCAGTGGGCGGGGGTGCCGGGCGGGTCGTTGTGCAGGTTCGCGACGCCGGCGACGCTGCGGCCGTTGACGTTGAAGGAGTGGTAGTCCCCGGCACCCTCCATCTCCATGGGGGTGATCTCGGCGCCGAACACGGCCCGGTAGAACGCGACCGCGGCCGCGAAGTCGCTGGTGTGGAGCTCGTTCCAGGTCAGCGCGCCGGGCTCGTTGACGATGCCGGCGCCGGGGAACTCCAGCGGCTGCCACACGCCGAACACGGCGCCGGTCGGGTCGGCGGCGATCAGGCTGCGACCGATGGTGCCCACGTCCATCACCGGCATCATCACCGTCCCGCCGGCGTCCGTGATCGCTCGCTGGGCGGCGTCCGCGTCGGCGGTGGACAGATACGTCGTCCAGACCGGCGGCGGCACCTGCTGCCCCTCCGACGCCGCAGCGGTCATGACACCGGCGACCGGCTTTCCCTTCAGGGTGCACACCGCGTAGCCGCCGAACTCCGCCGGGCCGACCTCGCCCTGCCAGCCGAAGAGGTCCCGGTACACGTCCAGCGCGGCCTGCTGATCCCGGGCCAGCACGTCGACCCAACAGGGGGTGCCGGGTGCGTACGGCTCCGTCACTTCGGGCATGGGCGTCCCTTTCTCGCGGTACCTGCTGCGCTCCTCAGGGTTGCGGCGCCGTGAGTCCCGGGCCAGCGGCCACGCCGTGCGGCGCCGGCCGGGGGCCGAGATCCGCACGAATGGCGTCAGGGAGACGTTCGAAACCCGGGCTCGCCCCCGAGACCGGACAGGGGGCGGGCTGGGGCTGCGCCCACGGTGTCCGCCGGTGCAGGAAGGCCGGGCGCGCCGACGGGTCGGGCGGATCGTAGTAGCGGTGGAACACCGCGGTGGCCGAGCCGGAGAGCGGAGGCACGATCCAGGTCCAGTCCGTAGGGACGGCACGGCCGTGGCGGCCCTCCCGCTCGACATGGGCGAGGAACCGCGTCGACTCCGTGTGGTGGTCGGCGATCGTCACCCCGACATGGCCGAACGAGTGCAGCACCGCCAGATTCAGCTCCACCAGCGCCCGGTCGCGCCACAGGGTGCGCTCGTCCGCGGTGTCCAGACCGAAAAGCTGGGCCACGGCGGGGAGTTGGTTGTACCGGTCGGCGTCGGCGAGGTTGCGTGAGCCGATCTCGGTTCCCATGTACCAGCCGTTGAAGGGCGCGGCGGGGTAACTGATCCCGCCGATCTCCAGCGTCATGTCGGCGACTGCGGGAACGGCGTACCAGCGCAGTCCCAGGGCTGCGAAGTCGGGACGGTGAGGGTGCGTCAGCGGGACCTCGAGCACGGCGTCCTCAGGGAGCTCGTAGAACTCCGGCGCGCGGTCGGGCGCCGCCTGGATCAACAGCGGGAGGACCTCGAACGGCTCCTTTCCTCCCTTCCAGCCCAGTTCCCGCAGGACCGCGCAACGCTCCGCGCTGCGCGGGTCGTCGGCGTAGCGCACCAGCTGCTCGCCGAGCATGCGTGCGGCCGGACGCCCCGGCGCGTCGGGGGCGAAGACGCTGATGACGGGCCGTATCCGGCCGCCGTTGGTGGCCAGGCGCAGATGTTCGAAGCACTCGCGCGCGATGTCGTCGGGATGTGTGAGGTGCCTCAGGTCGCGGACCAGCAGGTTGTTCCAGTAGAGCCGGCCGATGCAGCGTGCGGCGTTCCGCCAGGCCACCCGGGCGCCGTAGGTGAGTTCCTCCGGGGTGTGCGCGTAGGTCCCGTCGCGGTCGACGGCTGCGGCGATCTCCTTGATCCTGACGTCGGGGTCGACGGCTCCGGGGTGCTCACGCGCAAAGTCCCGGACGAAGGACTCGGCGGCCTCGAGCAGCGGCTGCTGTCCTGGCTCGCGGCCCGTCACTGTTCATCCTCCGCTCGCAACCGCCGCGGCAGCAGGGCCGCTTCGAGGACGGGGACGTCGAACGGGTCGTAGTGGATGTTCCGCCGTGCCACGCCTTGACGCACCAGTACCCGGGCCGAGGCGGTGACCATGTCCACCGGGCCCGACAGGTAGACCTCGTGGTCGTAGAAGGGGCCGAACTCGCGGAGCGCTTCCGGCAGGGAGCCCCGCCATCCCGGTACCGTCTCGTCCGAGAGCACCCCGCGCACTTTGAGCCAGTGGTTGCGCTGGGCCATCCGCAGCATGTCGTCCAGACCGTAGAGCTCCCCGGCCGTCCTGGCGCCGACGAACACCTCGACGAAACGCCGGCCGCCGTCCCGGGCGGTCTGCTCCACCAGGGCCTGGACGGGCGCCAGGCCGGTGCCTCCCGCCACGCAGAGCAGGTCGCCGTCCTTGCCGGGGGAGAGGACCATGTCGCCCTGGGCCGCACCGAGTGTCAGCTGGTCGCCGGGGCGTGCGTGGTGCACCAGGGCAGGACTGACCCGGCCGCCTTGGAGGGCGCGTACGTGGAAGGTCAGGCTGCCGTCCTCCCGCGGCGCGTTGGCCAGCGAGTAGTAGCGCCAGGCGCGCGGCTGCCAGGGGGTCTCCACGCTCGCGTACTGGCCCGCCTGGAACGGATAGTGGCTGTGCGGACGCAGGGTGAGCTCGGCGATGCCCGGTCCGCGCAGGCGGTGGTCGACGATGTCGGCCTTCCAGGTGGCCGGCCCCACCGCCGCGTCCTCCTCGGCTGCCTGGACCATCACCTGGGACACGATTCCGTAGGCGCGCGACCACACGTCCGCGAGCCGGGCCGACCAGGCGTCCCCTGCGAACCGCGCGAGCGAGTCGAGCAACGCCGCGCCGACGGCCGGGTAGTGGCCGTTCAGGGTGCCGAACTTGCGGTGGTCGCGGCCCAGACGGCTGCAGAAGCGGACCAGGTTCTCCGGGTCGTCCACGAGATCGACGATCCGCAGCAGGCCCCGAAGCAGCCGGTCCCGCTGCACGTCCATGTCCGCCGGGAAGAGCGCGCGCACCTCGGGATGCCGCTGGAAGAGGATCGCGTAGAAGTAGACCGTCAGGTCCTGCGCGAGCGGCCCGACGAGCTCCACGCTCGCCCGCAGCAGCGCGATCTCCTCGTCGTCGATTGGGGCCGGAGCCGGAGTCGGCGCAGCGTGTGGCCCTGGCGCGGCGGACGGTCCGGGCGGCGGTGCGGGATCCGTGGCGACGCCGCTCGCAGGGGTCTCGTCGGGCCGGCGTCGTCCGAACCTCATGGGCCGCCCCGATTGTCGGCCGGCAGGGGGAGGTTCACGCGACGTCCGATCGTTCGGGGCGGATGGCAGGCCGGGCGGGCCAGGCGTGAACGGTAGCCAGGGGCGGGCGGTCGAACAAGCGAACCGGAAGATCATCTTTTGCTTGGCGGCCTCATTCGGCCCGCGGGACGGCGCTGCTCAAGCCTGAAGGGGTCGCTCATCCCTGGTGTGTTCGTCTACGGATGACATCTACTGAGGAGTAGTCCACTTAGAAGGTTCTTACCCTTACTGACGCGTAGACAGGACGAAAAAGAGATGCTGAGGGTGAGAGCCGAGGCGAACGCGGCGGCGGTGAGGGTGTGCCGACCCGGGCGCGGGCGAGGAAGCCCGCCCGCGCCTTGACGATCCGTCAGCCGCTGATCACCTCCAGCACGGGGCCCTTGCCACCGCCCTGTTCGCGGGAGAAGAAGACGGCCGCGAGTCCGGCGCTCTGCTGCCAGACGCCGATCGCGGCGGTGCCGTCGGTGGACGCCTTGACGAGGGCGGTGACGTCGAGTCCGACCCAGTCGTAGGTGTTGCTGATCTGGCCGGTCCCGTAGGCGGTGGTGGTGCTGGGGGTGTTGTTCCAGGTGACGCCGGTCTCGGTCCAGGTGTCACTGCCGAGCCCGTACGCGGTGACGCCGGTCTGGTTGCCGCCGGAGTCCTCCACGTTGCCGTTCAGCCACAGGATGGCGCGGCTGACGGCGCTCGGAGTGACGCCGGAGAGACTGAACTTGAGCAGGGCGATGCGGTTGTAGCCGGTGCCTGCGGAGTTGACGTTCTTCACCTGGAAGGTGGTGGCGGTGCCGTAGTTGGTGGCGGCGTAGGAACCGTCGCGGACGTAGGTGTCAGCTGTCGGGGTGAGCAAGGTGGAGGAGGCAGGGGTGAGTGCGGTGCCGCTGGTGGCGAGGGTGACGCTGTGCGTGGCGCCGCGGGAATCGCCCGTCTCCACCAGGAGGGTGATCTGACCGCCGCTGCTGGACAGGACGGTGACAGTGGCGTCGGAGGAGGCGATCGCGGTGTAGCCGGACGCGGCGACGGTGACCTGGACCGTCGCCGAGGTCCAGGTCGGGTCGGAGACCGCGATGGTGAGCTGTCCGCCGCTGGTCCGGGTACTGACGGAGGCGGGCGCGCTGACGGTGACGCCTGCCGCGGTGCCGGCGGCGAAGAAGTTCGCCATCGTCACGCCGAGGGCGCTGTCGGTGACGGCTTGGACGGTCGTGGTGTTGCTGACGACGGAGACCGAGGGCGCCGATGCGTACGAGGCGGTCTGCGCCTCGGTGTAGTTGGGCAGCAGCACGTAGGAGTAGGTGGCGCCGGACGGGTTGGCGCCGTGGTCGAAGGCGATCGACAGGTAGGGGCGGGTGTCGTTCGCGAGTGTGGCGGGGGCGCCGGAGTTGACGCTCCTCCAGTTGCCGGTGTCGCTGGTCTCGCTGAACACCACGTTGTTGGCGCCGGCCGGCCACAGGAAGTAGTAGCCGCCCACGCCTGAGATGCTGGCCCAGTGGACGCCGTTGAGGGTGCTGGTCCAGCCGGGGCCGGTGGACTGGGCGGTGCCGTTGACTGAGAGAGTGTTGTTGCCGGTGGTGTGGAGGTTGCGGTTCTCCACGGTGGTCAGGACGTGGTTGCCGCTGGTGGAGCTGATCCCGGCGCCGAGGCAGACCACCGCGTCGTCCAGGCAGAACCAGGACTTCACGGCCGTGAGGTTGGTCGAGTAGGCCTGCAGTTGCATCCCCACCGCGCCGTAGCCGCCGTTGAGGGTCGAGCCGCCCACCCAGGTGGTGGACGGTTTGGTCGCCTGCCCTGCGGAGTTGGCGAGCGTTCCCTGGTCGGCGGTGGTGCCGGGGAGCTGGTAGGGGTTGACGGTGTCCCAGTAGGCGTCGTTGAACTGGGCCACGTCGTTGTCGAGGTAGAGGTAGCCCATGCCGTCGCCGGTGTACCAGCCGTGCAGGTTCTCGCCGTTGATGACCTCGTAGCGCTGGATCCCGTCCGAGCACATCGCGATCGAGTAGGCCCACCCCGGCCGCCGGTGCACCGCCCGCGCCATGTTGGGGAACTGGTGGTGCGCGGTCGGTTCGGCCGCGGCGGTGACCGAGGAGTCGTTGAGCACGGACTCCGCGAGGGCGATCCCGGCCACCCCGGCCGTGGAGACGGTCACGGACTGGCCCGTGGTGGTGTTCACGATGGCGGGCGTTGTGCTGGCGATCGTGCGCACCGTGTTGCGCTGGAGCCAGCCCTTCGCCGTCGCCTTCCACTCCGCGGCCTGCGACTGGTCGGTGCTGGCCTGGGCGTAGCGCAGCAGGGTCAGGGCGGCGCTGAAGCCGTCGGAGGCGTCGGGCTGGTTGTAGCGGGAGATGGCGCGGCCGCGCACCGAGTCGAGCATCAGGCCGTTGTAGACCATCGGTGCGTACCCGTCGGCCACGCCGGTGAAGACGTCTGCGAGGTTCGGGTCGGTGATCGCCCACTGCGAGCCCTGCAACAGCAGCACCAGGGCCACGATGTCGCCGAAGTAGATCGCTCCGTAGGTGCCGGTGTAGGCGACGCCGGAGTGCTGGGTGAAGGAGCCGTCCGCGTACAGGCCGTCGCCGCACATCACCAGGGGCAGCGCTGGGGAGAGGGCGCTCACGCCGGCGCTGATCGCGGTCGCGTCGGAGCCGAGTGCGCCGCGCACGATCACCGCGCGGCACTCGTCCAGCCGGTTCGCGCCCGTGGAGGTGGTGGAGCTGCTGGGGACGATGAGCTGCTTGGTGGGGTCGGGGACGAAGGCGTCGATCGAGGCGCAGTAGTTCGCGATCTGGGTCGACGAGAGTTGCGCGTACATCAGGACGGCGGTGTCCTCCAGCAGTTGGCTGCTGCCGATCTGCCAGTCCCACCAGTTGCTGTAGGGCGTGGCGGAGGGGCGGTAGGGGCCGCTGGAGCCGGTCATGAAGTCCAGCCCGGCCAGGACGGTGGAGGCCACCGAGGAGCTGCCGGTGTAGTCGGTGCCGGGCGTGACGTAGGCGGTGGCCAGGGTCTTCAGACGGGCGAAGCTGCTGCTCATGTTGGCCGAGACGGAACCGAGCGGCAGGTCCGACCAGAGGGAGGTGATCCCCGAGCCGGTCTGGATGCTCGACAGGAAGGCCGCGGCCTCCGCGTTCAGTCCGGAGATCGCGGCCGTGTAAGCGGAGCCGCTGGTGTTGACGGCTCCGCCGGTCAGGTAGGCGGACCAGGCGGTGCGCAGCGCCGCGTAGGGATCGGTTGCCGCCTGAGCGCCGGGCGCCGCGTCGAGTGGCAGGAGCAGCGCGCCGAGGCCGGCGCCGCCGAGCTGAAGGAGTCGTCTGCGCGACAGCTGCGGAAGGTGCGGCAGCGGATTGAGCGGGGGCGGAGGGATGGACACGTGGGGGATCCCTTCGATGGACGTCCTTGTCCTTGCCAGGGCGGCCGGCCGTCGGCTCACACGACGGCCGGCCGGGCCGGGCCCGGGGCGCCCGGCCGTCGCGTTGGGAGGGGACGGACAGCGGCGGCGGGATCGGACACGGCGGCTCCTGGGCACGAGTCCTGCGCGGGTGCGCAGAAGCGGATGCCGGGCGCGATCCTCGCCAAGGGATCGTTGGGCTGTCAATAAGCAAGACGAAAAATCGACGATAGTTCGTTCAAACGGTCGATCGCTCTTCGTTAGATCAGACGGGGCTCAGCAGCAGGCTCAGCTGGTCCTTCCGTGGGTGCAGCCGATGCTCAGGCAGGGGACCGGGGCCACACGACGCCGAGCCGAGGCCGTCGTGGGCGAGGTCCAGTGAGAGGTGCAGCAAGCCGTCCGGGCTCAGCTCGTGGGGATGGCGGGCGGCCGCGAGCGCCGCGCCCGACCACGGCCGCGCCGCGAAGTCGAAGACGGGATCACCTGTCACCCGCAGGCCCCGACCACCGGCGTCGGTGAACTCGGCCCAGCGGACCTGCGACCGGTTCCCGTTCTCCTGCGGCATCAGGTACGGCGTCTGCAGCGCCTCGAACGGCGACGACCAGGCGCCGAGGCGGGCGGCCGCACGGCTGTCGCGGTAGGACTCCCCGGGACCCAGGCCGTACCAGCCCACCTCGGCGCAGCCAAGCGCAACGGCCAGCTGCAGGCCGATCCGGGGGAGGGCCAGGCCCGACCAGTCGCCGTCCGGCTCGACGGTCAGGTCGAGCCGCAGGCAGCCGTCCTGCTCCCGCCAGCCGTAGGTGGTGAGCAGGCCGCGGTCCGACGCAGCCGCGGCCACCCGGGTGCGGACGGTGAAGCCGTCGCCGTCGATCGCGGCGCTGACAGTCCGGTGGCGCAGCCGGTCCAGCCCGGCGCGTTGCCAGATCCGGGCCAGGGACTGCTCGCCGCCGCCGAGGTCGTTGTCGGTGGGTGCGCGCCAGACATCCAGCCGGGCCACGGCCACCGGCAGGCCCGCGAGTTCGCCGAGCGCTCCGGTGGCGGAGAACACGGCTGGGCCCACCCGCACCTGCCCCGCGTCGTCGACCACGGGACGCGCGGTGGGACGGACACCGGGACGTGCGCCGCCGCGCGCGGAGCCCGGCGCGGGGGAGAGCGCGCCCGTGCGCGATTCCTGACCGGCGGCGAGCTGCGCCCAGGCCACCTCGTGTCCGGCGTCGGCCCACGGCTCGTCCGCGGCGAGCACGGCGCTGACGGTCAGCCAGGATCCGGCAGGGGCGGAACGGACGGGGGAGCCGTGGGCCCCCGCCGACAGGGGCAGGGTGCACGCCTGCCCGGCGGCCAGGTCCGGCACCTCCAGGGTGCCGTCCTCGAGCACGCGCCCGTCGCTGTCCTCGAGCCGCCAGCTCAGCGCCAGGTGGTCGAGGGAGCGGAAGTCGTGCAGGTTGGTGACCCGTAGCGATCCGTCCGCCGGATCGGCCTCGAGGCGGACGGGCTCGATCACCTTGGCGAACTCCAGCAGCCCGGGCGAGGGCGTCCGGTCGGGGAAGAGCAGGCCGTCGGCGACGAAGTTGCCGTCGTGCAGCGGCTCGTCGAAGTCGCCGCCGTAGGCGTACCAGCGGCGGCCGTCCGCCGCCGTGCGGGCGATGCCGTGGTCGATCCACTCCCACACGAACCCGCCCTGGACTCGCGCGTGCCGCTCGAAGAGCCGCTGGTACTCGCTCAGGCCGCCGGGTCCGTTGCCCATGGCGTGGGCGTATTCGCACAGCACGAACGGCAGGTCGCGTCGGTGGGCGTCCAGCGCCGGGTCGGCGGGCGCCGGCTCCGCGCGCCGACCGATCGCGTCGACCTCCTCGTGCGAGGCGTACATCCGGGAGTAGAGGTCGACGTAGCCGCTGTCGTGGTCGCCCTCGTAGTGGACCGGGCGTTCCGGGTCGCGGGCGCGGCACCAGTGCGCCATCGCGGCGAGGTTGTCACCCGTGCCCGACTCGTTGCCGAGCGACCAGACGATGACGCTGGGGTGGTTCTTGTCCCGCTCGACCGTTCGCTGGATGCGGTCGAGGAGGGCGTCGCGCCAGCGCGGGTCGGCGCTCGGATTGCCGCGCCAGCCGACCTGTTCGAAGCCGTGGGTCTCCAGGTCGCACTCGTCGATCACCCACAGGCCGTACTCGTCGCACAGGTCCAGGAAGTCCGGGTGCGGCGGGTAGTGGCTGGTGCGCACGGCGTTGATGTTGTGGCGCTTCATCAGCAGCACGTCGGCGAGCATGGTGGCCCGGTCCAGGGCGCGGCCGTGTTCGGGGTGCCACTCGTGCCGGTTGACGCCGCGGAAGGTGATCGGTCGTCCGTTCACGGTCAGCAGGCCGTCCGTCACCGCGACGGTTCGGAAGCCGACGCGCAGCCGCACCTGCTCGCGGTCGGTGTGCAGCACCGCCTCGTACAGGCGGGGTGTCTCCGCCGTCCACGGCTCGGTGCCGGGCAGCACGTGCGGTCCGGCGGGGTCCGCGTCGTGCAGGCCCAGCTCGGGGACGTCGAGCCGTACGCCGGGCCCGCAGGTCGTGATCGCGAGGGTGCCCGCCCCGGTGGTGTGGTCCCAGCCGGCGCGGACGAAGACGTCGTCGAGCGCCGGCTCGGGGCGGGCCAGCAGGGTGACCGAGCGGAAGATCCCGGACAGCCACCACATGTCCTGGTCCTCCAGGTAGCTGCCGCTGGACCACTGGTGCACCCGGACGGCCACGGTGTTGCGGCCCGGGCGCAGCAGGTGGCCGACCTCGAACTCGTGAGCCAGCCGGCTGCCTTTCGCGTGGCCGAGTGCGACGCCGTTGAGCCAGACGCGGTAGCAGGAGTCCACGCCGTCGAAGCGCAGCAGCGTCCGCCCGCCCGGCTGGGGGCCGGGCGCGAGGCCGGGCCAGTCGTCGGGCAGGTCGAAGGCGCGCCGGTACTCGCCGGTGGGGTTCTCGTCGGGCACGAAGGGCGGGTCGATGGGGAAGGGGTAGCTGACGTTGGTGTAGGCGGGTGAGCCGTGGCCGTGGAGCTGCCAGTGCGCGGGCACCGGCAACTCGCTCCAGCCCGCGTCGGTCGACGGGGCGGCGGGGAAGGGTTCGACGGCGAAGGCGTCGCCGAGATCGCCCGCATCCGGCCGGAGCCGGAACTGCCAGTGGCCGTCGAGGCTGAGTCCGGGGGCGTCGGAGACGCCCGTCGCACGCGAACCGACCGCGCCCTCGCTCGGCGCTGGGTCGACGAAGTAGGGGAGGCGCATGCCGGGAATCTGTCAGCGCGACCCCTGGTGCGTCAAGAGCGAATGATCGTACGATCGCCAAAAGGAACGAACGATCATTGATGCATGCGACGTCGCATGCGACCCGCAAGGAGGATCCGCATGCCCGCCAAGGCCGACGGTCGGCGCCGGCTGCTTCTCGACCTGTTGCGCGACGGCCCGCTCCCTGTCCGGCAACTGGCCACCGCCCTCGGGGTCTCCGCGGTCACGGTTCGCCGCGACGTCGAAGCGCTCAGCAGCACCGGGCGGCTGTCGCGCGCACAAGGGCGGGTCGCCCGCACCGACCCGGGCGACGACGAGGGACCCGTGATCGGCATGCTGGTCCCGGCCATCGACCGCCACCACGGCGAGCTGATCCGAGGGGCCCGGGAGGCCGTCGCGCGGGCGGGGGCCCGGCTGGTGCTCGGCGTCTGCGGCGACGCGCCCGGAGCGGCCCAATCACAGCTGGGCCTGCTGGTCGACGCGGGTGCCACCGGAGTGCTGCTCGCCCCGAGATGGCCGGCGCAGGGCGTCCAGCCGGCCGACGAGACGCCGGTCCTCGGCCCGGGGATGCCCGCAGTGCTGGTGGAACGCCGAGGTGAGCCGGGCACGGCCCTGGCCGGACTCGACTCCGTGCGCACCGATCACGCCCACGGCATCGGCCTGGCCCTGCGCCACCTCGCGGCCCGGGGCCGGCGCCGGATCGGTCTGCTCACCGACCCGGGATCGCCCGTCTCCGCCACGCTGCTGGCCGGTCACCGAGAGCTGGTCGGGGCGCTCGGGCTCGCGGGACCTCGGTGCGCCTCCGTGGAGGAACTGGCCACGGCGGCCGCCGCCGGCCAGTTGGACGCCGCCGTGGTGCACCCCGACGAGGACGCCCTGCGTCTGCTCCAGGCGGCGCAGGCGCTCGGGCTGGACGTGCCGCGCGACCTGGCCCTGGTCGCGTACGGGGACGACGTGGCCGCCCTCGCGGACGTGCCGCTCACCGCCGTCTCCCTGCCCAGGGCCTCCGTCGGCGAGGCTGCCGCCACACTCCTGCTGCGGCGCCTCGGCGCGGGTGACGGTGCATCGGAGGCGCTGGACGGGCCGTATCGGCACCTCGACCTGCTGCCCCGGTTGTACGTACGCGTATCCTGCGGCGACCACCTGGACGGAGCCGCGGCGCGGCCCGCGTGAACGGAGAGGGTCGGATAGCGATCGAGTGATCGAATGAAACTTTTTCGATGATTCAGTCTTGACGGCGAGCGATCCGCCGCCAAGGATGACGCTCCATCGCCTCGTGCGAGATACGCGTCACCCTCCACCCCCCCATCGCCCACGTTCGGCTCGCCTTCCGACAGGAGCACCGCAATGACGCACAGCTCGGCCACGACCCCCGCCCCGGGCAGCCCCCGCGGCCGCCGGACGCGCCTGCTGGCCCTCGCCGCCTGCGCCACGCTCTCGCTGGTCACGCTCACCGCCTGCGGGAGCAGCGCGAGCAGCGGCTCCGCCACGCAGAGCTCGTCCCAGCCCGCCGAGATCACCTTCTGGACCTGGACCAAGAACGCCGACAAGGTCGTCGCCGAGTTCAACCGCACCCACAAGGACGTGCACGTCACGCTCTCGCAGACGGTCGGCGGCACGACCGGCTACGCCAAGGACTTCGCCGCGATCAAGGCGGGCAACGGACCCGACCTGTTCAACGTCGAGTACTCCGAGCTGCCCAACTTCGTGGCTCAGGGCGACGTCCAGGACATCAGCTCCCTGATCGGCAGCCCCGCCTCCTCGGCGCTCGGCACCGCCATGCCGCTCACCTCTCTCGGCGGCAAGACCTGGGCGGTGCCCTTCGACATCGAGCCGACGGTCTTCTACTACCGCAAGGACCTGTTCCAGAAATACGGCCTGACCGTCCCGACCACCTGGGACCAGTTCAAGACTGACGCCGCCGCCCTGCAGAAGGCCGCGCCCGGCACCCACCTGGTCAACTTCCCGACCGACGACGCCTCCGTCTTCGCCGCCATGGCCTGGCAGGCCGGCGCACAGTGGTTCTCCACCGGCGGCGACACCTGGAAGGTGAACTTCCAGGACCCCGCCACCCAGAAGACGGCCGCCTACTGGCAGGGCCTGATCGACGCGGGCCAGGTCAGCACCTACCTGTCCAGCAGCCCCGCGCTCACCGCCGACCTCAACAGCAGCAAGGACATCGGCATGATCAGCGGCCCGTTCGAGGGGGCCTACCTCAAGACCATGGCCACCTCCTCGGCCGGCAAGTGGGCGGTCGCGCCCCTGCCCACCTTCGACGGCACCCCGGCTGCCGGTGCCGTGGGCGGCTCCAGCTACGCCGTCAGCAAGGACAGCAAGCACGCCGCCGCCGCCGTCGAGTTCGCCACCTGGATGTCCACCAACGCCGACGCCGTCGCCACCCGCGTCGCCGGCGGCGCCTCCAGCGCCCTGCCCGCCGACCCCGCCATGGACACCGTCGCGCAGAAGTCCTTCGACGCCTCCTTCTACGGCGGCCAGGACATCTACTCCCTCAACAAGCAGGCGGCCGCCACCATCAAGAGCGGCTGGACCTGGGGCCCGCTGATGGTCTCCACCTGGGCCGACTTCGCCGACCCGTGGGCCAAGCTCGGCAAGGGCGGCACCATCGCCTCCGCCCTGCAGTCCGCGCAGACCCAGACCGTCTCGCAGATCAAGGCCGCCGGCCTGAACGTCCAGGGCTGAGGTCGCGCTCCATGGCCATCCTCGCCAGGCCGGCCGCAGCGAGGCGGGCGCCCCACCGGGCGGCCGCCTCGGGCGGCGGCCGCCCGCGCAGCCGCACGCGTGGCGCCGCAGCCCTGCTGCTCGGCCCCTTCTTCCTGCTCTTCACCGCCGCCACGCTCGCGCCGATCGGCTACGCGCTGTGGCTCAGCCTCTTCAAGGAGCATCACTCCGGTCTCGGCTTCGGAGCGGCGACCACCGTCTTCAGCGGCCTCGGCAACTACCTGGACGTGCTGAAGGACCCGGTCTACCGGGACGGGTTCGTCCACGTGGCGCTGTTCGCCGTCCTCTACGTGCCGCTGATGCTCGGCGGCTCGCTGGCGGTCGCGCTGCTGCTGGACTCCGCGCTGGCCCGCGCCAAGCGCTTCTTCCAACTGACGCTGTTCCTGCCGCACGTCGTCCCCGGCATCATCGCCGCGATCGTCTGGCTGTACCTCTACACCCCCGGCGTCAGCCCGATCGTCTCCGCGCTGCAGAGCGGCGGCGTCAACTTCGACCTCGGCTCGCCCTTCGTCGCCGTCCCCTCCCTCGTCAACGTGGCGATCTGGGAGGTGCTCGGCTACAACGTGGTCGTCTTCTACGCGGCGCTGCAGGCCATCCCGCGCGAGGTGCTGGAGGCCGCACTCATCGACGGAGCCTCCGAGCTGCGCACCTCATGGAGCATCAAACTCCCGGCGATCCGGAGCAGCGTCGGGCTGGTCGGACTGTTCACGGCCATCGGCGTGCTGCAGCTGTTCCAGGAACCGCTGCTGATGCAGCAGACCGCCCCGGCCGTGATCACCAGCACCTGGACGCCCAACCTGTACAACTACGCGCAGGCGTTCAAGGACTCCAACTACGGTTTCGCCGCCGCCGGATCGATCCTCCTGGCGATCGTCTGCGCACTTCTCTCCTATGGCGTCACCCGGCTTTCGAACCCCTGGAGGCGGGCATGACCACCGCACTCGACTCCCGCCCCGCCGCCCGCGGCCGGGACGCGGCCGACGGCGGATCGCCCGGTCGGAACACCCGGCCGCGCTGGATGTCCCGCGCGGCCGTCAACGCCGCCCTCGTCATCGCCGCGGTCTACACGTTCTTCCCGGCGATGTGGATGCTGGTGGCGGCGGCCAAGTCCTCCACCGGCATCATGGACGGGCACCTGCTCAGCTTCTCCGACTTCGACCTCCTCGGGAACCTCCGCGGCCTGATGCACCAGGACGGTGGCGTCTACTTCCGCTGGCTGCTCAACTCCTTCCTCTACGCCGGAGTCGGCTCCGTCTGCTCCGCGCTGGTCAGCTGCGCCGCCGGATACGCCTTCGACAAGTACCACTTCCGCGGCAAGGAGAAGCTCTTCGGCCTGGTGCTGCTCGGCGTGCTGGTGCCCAGCGCCGCGACCGTGCTGCCCATGTACCTGCTCGCCAGCAAGGTCCATCTGGTCAACACGGTCTGGGCGGTGCTGATCCCCTCCGTGGTCAACCCCTTCGGTGTCTACCTGGCCCGCGTCTTCGCCCAGGGCTACGTGCCCGACGAGGTCGTCGAGGCGGCCCGCGTCGACGGCGCCGGCGAGGTGCGCATCTTCGGCACCATCGGGCTGCCGATGATGCGGTCCGGCTTCACCACCATCCTGCTCTTCCAGTTCTCGGCGATCTGGAACGGCTTCTTCCTCGCCCTGGTGATGCTCTCCAACCAGAACCTCTACCCGGTGAGCCTCGGCCTGTTCATCTGGGACCAGGGCGTCGCCACCGACGGTCCCTCGCTGATCTCCCTGGTGATCTTCGGATCCGTCATCGCCGTCACGCCCGTCATCGTCCTGTTCATCTGCCTGCAGCGCTTCTGGCGCTCCGGGCTCACCGCCGGAAGCGTCAAGTAGCCGCCGCCGACCGGCCCCGAGGAGCCTGCCGCATGAACGTCCCCGCTCCCCGCCCCCCGGCGTTCGAGCAGCCCACCGTCACCGACGACCCCGCCGGACGAAGGCCGCGCACCCTGCTCGCCATGGACCCCGCACTACGCCCCCGGCTCCTCGGCCCGGACCAGCTGCTCCGGCTCCATCAGGTCGCCGATACCGACAGCGCCGAGATCCACCGCGACTTCACCACGCCCGCCGCCCGCGCGGCGCTCGGCGAGGCCGAGGTGATCCTCAGCTTCTGGGGCTGCCCCACGGTGGACGCGGCCGTGCTCGACGCCGCGCCGCACCTGCGGGCGATCGTCCACGCCGCGGGGTCCGTCAAGGGCATCATCACCGAGGCCTGTTGGGCCCGGGGCGTCCAGGTCTCCTCCGCCGCCTGGGCCAACGCGCTGCCCGTCGCCGAGTACACCGTCGCCGCGGTTCTGGCGTCCAACAAGCACCTCCTGCAGGCTCACCGTGACTTCCGCGCCCTGCGCGACCCCGAGGGCTGGCACCACCGCCTGTCCTCGGTCGGCAACTACCGGCGCGTCGTCGGGATCGTCGGCGCCTCCCGCATCGGGCGACGCGTCATCGAACTGCTCCGGCCGCACGACCTCGACCTCCTGGTCCACGACCCCTACCTCTCGCAGGCGGAGGCGCTCGCCCTGGGCGTCCACGCGGTCAGCCTGGACGAACTGTGCGCCCGCTCCGACGTGGTGAGCGTGCACGCCCCGGAGCTGCCGGAGACCCGTCACATGATCGACCGCGCCCGGCTCGCGCTCATGCCGGACGGCGCCACACTGATCAACACCGCCCGGGGCTCCCTGCTGGACACGCAGGCCCTGATCGACGAGCTGCGCTCCGGCCGCCTGTACGCCGTACTGGACGTGACCGACCCCGATCCGCTGCCCGCCCACTCGCCCCTGTTCGATCTGCCGAACCTGGTGCTCACGCCCCACATCGCCGGGTCGGTCGGCGGCGAGCTGCACCGCATGGCCGACTCCGCGCTGGCGGAGATCGACCGGTACCGGCGCGGTCTGCCGCTCGCCCACCCCGTGCTGCGCGAGGAACTCCCGCGCACAGCCTGACCCCCGGGGGCGCGCGGAGACCGTCCTGGACCCGGCGTCGCTGCCGGAGGTTTCGGCGGTGCCCACCAGGGCTTCTCAACGCAAGGGGATGCCGGAACGGGCCGGACGCGTTCTCCCCCCGCGGGGACGCTGACGGCCTTTGCGGCCGGCGGCGCACACGCGCCACGCCCGTGAGCTCCGCCGATCCCGTGCCGACGCGCGGGTGGGTCCTCAGTCGGACGTCGCCGTGGACGCGCGGACCCGCAGGCGAGGGAGCAGGTCCAGGTGCCGGCGCGGCGCGTCCGTGTCCGCGTCCTGCGACAGACGCTCCAGCAGCAGACCGACCGCGGTCTCGCCGAGCGCGAGCTTGGGCGGGGCGACCGCCGTGAGCGGGATGTCCGCCAGCCCCGCGGTCTCGTCGTCGTAGGCCACCAGGGCGACGTCCTCCGGAACCCGCAGACCGCGCGCGCGCAACTGCTGCAGCAGGATCAGCGCGTCGGTGTCCGGGTGCACCAGGACCGCGTCCACCGCTCCCTGCGACGCGGCGTCGGCCAGGTGCGTCAGTGCCTTGTCGAAGGACTTCCCGACCGGGAACGCCGGCGGCTTGAGACCGACCGCGTCCATGCCGACCCGGTAGCCCGCCTCGACGAAGGCGGCCGTGGGCGTGCCGGGACGCACCAGCAGGGAGATGCGCCGCCTGCCCGTGTCGAACAGGTGCCGCACGGCCACACTGGCGCCGTGGACGTGGTCGGTGCAGACCCGGTCGAGCCCGGCCAGCGGTGATCCTGCGGGCGCACGGCGCTCCAGCAGGACGGTCGGCACGCCGAGGTCGAGCAGCGCCGCCTCCTCGGCGGGGGAGGGCGAGGCCTCCTCCCAGGTCGGCGTGAGCAGCAGGCCGTTGGCCCCGGCGGCGACCATGGACGCGATCTGGGCCTCCTCCTGCTCGGCCCGGTAGTCGGAGATCCCCAGGATCAGCCGGACGCCCGCGGCCGCGGCAGCGGTCTTCGCCCCCTTGATCACCTCGGCGTAGTAGTACGCGGCAGCGGGAACGAGAAGCCCGAGGACCAGGTGGTCGCCCGTCCCGCGCCTGCCGCCGACGCGGACCGCCGGGGTCGCCCGCTCCGAGCGGGACACCGAGCCGTGCGCACGGTGGAGCAGCCCGGCCTCCGAGAGCAGCTCCACATCGCGCCGCGCCGTGACGGCCGAGACGCCGAGCGTCCCGGCCAGGTCGGCCACCCGGACCGTGCCCCGCTCGCGCACGAGCTGCAGGATCTGCTCGTGCCGGTCCTCCACGGAGAGGCGCATCGTTCCCCTTACGGTTCTTGTCGGCGCACGGCACACCGCCGGCCCGGGGCGTGCGCCGACCGGGGTAGGCGGGCAACTCCAAGGTCAGGCACGCTCGCCCGCAGTGTGATTCCACAGCGTAGCGAATCCGGCGCTTTCTTTCGCGATTCATTCAACCGGTCAATCGCTCGCAACGCGAGAGGCCGCACGTGATGGCGTCGTAGCGCCCGGGTGGAAGGTCACGACGTCGGACGGTCCGGTGAGGGCCCGCGCCCGCGCGACCATGTGGGGGTGCCCATTCCATTACGTTTCGATGATTGAATGAACGAAATTCTGTCGATTCTTCGTTTCGATGTTGACGCCTCGACCGCGGCGCGGTGAGGATCGCCGGACGCGGCCACGCGTCCACCGCCCTCCCGGCCCGACACAAGGAGCGGTCATGCCCGGCGCCGACCACGCCACCACATCCGTCCCCGCACCCACTCCGCGCCAGCTGCGCTGGCAGCAGGCGGGGTTCGGCCTCTTCCTGCACTTCGGCATCAACACCTTCCACGGCAAGGAGTGGAGCGACGGCACCCTCGACCCCAGGGCCTTCGACCCGGCCGAGCTCGACGCCGTCCAGTGGGTCGAGACCGCCCGCGCCGCGGGTGCGGCCTATGTCGTCCTGACGGCCAAGCACCACGACGGCTTCTGCCTCTGGCCGACCGACACCACCGACTACAGCGTCCGCAGCGCTCCCTGGCGTGGTGGTCGCGGAGACGTCGTCGCCGAGCTCGCCGAGGCCTGCCGCCGGGCGGGCATCGGCCTGGGGCTCTACCTGTCACCTTGGGACCGCAACGCCGCCTGCTACGACGACCCCGACCCGGCCGCCTACGACGCCTTCTACCTGCGCCAGCTCACCGAGCTGTGCACGCGCTACGGTCCGCTCGTGGAGCTCTGGTTCGACGGCGCCGGATCCGAGGGACGCACGTACGACTGGGACGCGGTCATGGCGGTGATCGACCGTCACCAGCCCGAGGCCATGGTCTTCAACATGGGACGGCCCACCATTCGCTGGGTCGGCAACGAGGACGGCCTCGCGGCCGACCCGGTCCACTACGCGGCGAGCTCCAGCCGCCTCAGCGTCTACGCCCACGAGGACACCGCACTCGACGCGCCGGCCTACCTTCCTCCGGAGTGCGACGTCCCCATCCGCAGCCACTGGTTCTGGCAGCCTGACGACCTGGACACGCTCAAGAGCCGCGAGCACCTGCTCGGCATCTGGTACCGCTCGGTCGGCCTCGGCGCCGGACTCCTGCTCAACCTCCCGCCCGACCGCCGTGGCCTGATCGACCCCGTCGACCGGGCCCGGCTGCTGGAGACCACCGACGAACTCGCCCGACGCTTCGCCCGCCCGTACCCGGCCGAGCTCACCGAGCTCACCGAGCTCACCGGCTCGGGAACCGAATACCGGGCCCGCTTCCCCGCACCGGTCACCATCGACCACCTCGAACTGCGGGAGGAGTTGACCGCCGGACAGCACATCACCTGGCACCGGATCCTTGCCGACGGTCGACCGCTGGTGAGTGCGGGCACCGTGGGCGTCCGCCGGATCCACGCCTTCGAGCCGGTCACCGTCACAGAGCTCACGATCCGCCTCACGGGTGCCATGGACGGGGCCGGCCTCTGCGCCGTCACCGGCTTTCGGACCGGGCACAGTCGCCTGCCGGAGCTGGAGCCGCAGTCGGGAATGCTCGCGGGAAAGATCGACCACGAGCCAGAACGTACCGCCTGATGCCGGAAAGCGCTTTCCTGCCATGCGCCCGACGGTTAGGGTGCAAGCATGTCTGAGGTCTCCCTTCTCGTTGTCGGTGCCGGTGACCGCGGCGCCGGTCATGCCCGCTTCGCGTTGCGCCACCCCGGGCGCGCCCGGGTCGTCGACGTCGCCGAGCCCCGGCGGATCCGCCGTGAGCGCTTCGCGGCCGAGCACGGGCTCGCCCCCGCCGACGCCGTCGACGACTGGCGCGTCCTGGCGACCCGGGGGCGCGTCGCCGACGCGGTGCTGATCTGCACGCAGGACCGCGAGCACCTGGAGCCCGCGCTCGCGTTCGCCGCTCAGGGCTACCACGTCATGCTGGAGAAGCCGATGGCCCTGGACGAGGAGTCCTGCCGCGCCATCGTCGAGGCCGTCGAGCGGGCCGGGGTGATCCTCGCGGTCGGCCATGTGCTGCGCTACACCCCCTACACGCGGGCGTTGAAGGCACTGCTGGACGCCGGGCGGATCGGCGAGGTCGTCAGCGTGCAGCATGTGGAGCCCGTGGGCTTCTGGCACCAGGCGCACTCGTTCGTCCGGGGCAACTGGCGGCGCGCCGACGAGTCCACGTCGATGCTGATGGCGAAGTCCTGCCACGACCTCGACTGGCTCCAGCACGTCGTCGGCGAGCCGCCGGTCCGCCTGTCGAGCTTCGGCCGCCTCTCGCACTTCACCGCGGACAACCGCCCGCAGGGGGCGGCGGACCGCTGCGTCGACTGCACCGTCCGTGCCGCCTGCGCCTATGACGCGACTCGTCTCTACGGCGGTCAGCTCGAGCGGGGCGAACACCACTGGCCGCTCACGGTGGTCGTCGACGAGTGCACCGAGCAGGCACTCGACCAGGCGCTGCGCACCGGACCGTACGGGCGCTGCGTCTACGCGTGCGACAACGACGTGGTCGACCACCAGGTCGTGGCCATGGAGTTCGCCGGTGGCGCGACGGCGACGTTCACCATGACGGGGTTCACCGAGATGGCCAACCGGCGCACCGAGATCTTCGGCACCCGTGGCGAGATCCGCGGGGACGGGCGGATGTTGCGCGTCCACGACTTCCTCACCGGCGACACGGAGATCCTGGACACCGCCCTCTCGGGCGACATGTCTGCGGCCGGTGGCCACGGCGGCGGCGACGAAGGGCTGATGGAGGCCTTCGTGTCCGCCGTGGCCACCGGCGATCCGGCCAGGGTGAGCTCCGGCCCGCGCGAGTCGCTGCTCAGCCACCTGACCGTGCTCGCCGCCGAACGTGCCCGCGCGACCGGCGCGGTGGTGGAGGTGGGGAGCCGTGACGAGTGACGGGCGGTACCGCTCGCGTCGCCGCCCGCTCCGGTGCGGCTACTGCCCGGTCATGGTGATGCCGCCGTTGCCGTCGGGGGAGTAGCTGCCTTCCGCCGCGCAGTTGCCGTAGGTGCCGCCCGGCGATGATCGAGCCGGTGCCCCGGCCGGCTCAGGACCGTGGCGCACAACAGAACTGATCATGCGTCAGGGGCTCGTCGTCTCCGGGGCGACCGGGGGAGATCAACTTGGCTCGGAGCCGAGCGTTCGACGATCAGTCGAAACCTCGATGTCCTGACGCAGCGCGGACCGGCGCACCCAGCAAGCGATCACTGATCGCCTATGACCACTGACCAGCCCGAACATCGGACTGCCGACGGGCCCGAAATCGGGATGACAGCCCTGGCCGGGCTCCATAGGGTTGCGATCATGACTGTCGAATCGCCGAACCTCATCTGGCGCCCGCTGACCGTGTCCGACGGCGCGGCGATGGCCGACCTCCTGAACGCGATCGACGCGGAGGACCACGTCTGGGGGCAGTACACCGCGGAGGACGCGGCCGAGGAGCTGAACTCACCGGTCGACGACCTCCCGACGTCCACTCTGGCGGTGTTCGACGGCGCAACGATGCTCGGCTTCTCGGCGGTCCACTACAAGCCGACAGCCGCGATCGTCCACCGGGTGCAGGCTGCCGGCGCCGTCCGCCCCACCCATCGTCGCCAGGGACTTGGGACGAAGCTCATGCAGCACGGGCTGGCGACCGCCGAGGCGCTGCACGCACTGCATCACCCCACGCTCCACCTGGTCGTCGAGGCCATCTACGGCGAGCATGTTCACGGGGCAGTCGCCCTGTACCGTGCGGCAGGCATGACGGCGACGAAGCGGGGCCGGCACATGAGGCATCCGCTCGGCACCGCCCTTCCGCACGCCCCTGTCCCCGACGGCCTGCGGATCGAGGGCTACACCGCCGAGACCGACGAGGAGTTCCGCGCGGTCCGCAACGAGGCCGTCCAGGACGACTTGGGCAGGTCGCAGCTCAGCGCCGAGGAGTGGAAGGTCTGGGCCGTGAACGCGAACTTCCGGCCCGAGTTGAGCTTTCTGCTCCGTGACGTCGAGACCGGGACGGCGGCCGGTGTCCTCCTGGTCGTCTCGTGGGAGGCGGACACGTTGGCGACCGGCATCCGTGACGCGTACTTCAGAGTCATCGCCACGCGGCCCGCGTACCAGGAGCGCGGCGTGGCCCAAGCCCTGATCTCACACACGCTTCGGGCCGCGCAGAACCAGGGCTACGGACGCGCCAGCCTCAGGGTCGACGCCGATAGCTCAAGCAAAGAGTTCGGAGTCTACGAGAGTGCCGGGTTCGTCACCCAGGACACCCAGGTCCACTACTGCATCGAACTCTGACGCGCTCCACCCACAGCCCGCTCGACCCGCACCGATGGGTCGAGCTCCGCGCCCTCGGGTCCGCTGCCCCGACGTCCGGCATCGCCGGGGCTGCTGGCACCGCCGGCCGCCCGTCGCGGCGGGACTACCAGCCGACCAACGGCTCGCCGAGAGTCAGTCCGGTGGCTGCGAGCCACTCCTCTTGAACATCCCGGTTCTTGGTCCCGATGGACAGATAGACGCCGTGAGTGCCTTGCGACGGCTCGGCGCACTGCATGGTCCAGACGCTGTTGAGGCACAGCTGCACGCCGCACAGCTTGCTGGCAGGCAGCCCACGGAGAGCCGCATGCCACTGCACGTCGAGGGCGAGCGGGCCGATCGCCGCGACCACGACATCGACATCGGCTTCGGAACAGTTCTCTGTGTCGAACTTGAAGGGCGGCGGTCGGTCCTTCCACCTCCATCCCACCTCAAGCCACACCTCCGGCGGCAGCGGCCAGAGCGACTCCAGTTCGGGTGCCAGCTCCATCTCAACCCCGAAGGGGTCATCGCCGCGCGGCACACCCAAGCGGGCCAACTGCGACCAGAAGTCCTCCAGCCCCGTCTCCGGGAACCTGTGACCCGTCCGCGTCCGGAATTCCCCCCGGCCGAAGAACTGTCGCGCATGGCCGAACTGCTCAGCCGTCACAACCGGGCCAAGCTCAGGAGCCTCCGGCTCACCTGTCCATGCGGCGAACTCACTCAGGAGCCCGCGCGCGCGACGCAGGGCACTCTCCGCATCGGGCAGGGGCTCCAGAACTTCGTACAGCAGCGACATTCCCACCGGCCACACCTCCGCCAGGAGACTAACCGGAGTGCACGGGACCGTCGCTCCAATAACGCCCAGGACTGCGACCACGGCAGAAACGGAGCCGGGTCCACCCACGCCGCGAGCCGGTCAGGGACCCCAGCCGGGGAGGACCGGTGGCCACCACCTACCGGCCCCGACCTTCTGGCCAGTGAGGCCGAGCGGTGAAGCGTCAGGGGAACGTCTGCCTAACGTCGTTCCCGAACTGAACGTGCACAGGCAATCTGACCTCAGGACGAACCACGGGGGACGTCCACGCGGGCACGACCAGCCCGCCAACTCAGGGGGAACATATGCCAGGTTGGACCGGACGGATCGCCAAGGCCGCCGTCGCCGGAGCAATCGCCGTCACAGGCGTTGCCGTCGGCACCGGCAGCGCCCACGCCGACAGCGCGAACGAATGCCGATCGCAGGTAGTCGGCAAAGGCTACTACTGGGTCGTCGACGGCGTCGGCATCGACTCCTGCTACAACGTCAAGGACGACGGCAGGACGATCTATGCCACGGTGCCGTTCGACGTCACCAACCACGACAAGATCGTGATCTGCGCGCACCTGCTCAACGCCAACAACCCCGGTGGGCCCTGGGTCCACGACTTCGGCTGTGACTACGCGACCTCCCTTGGGTGGGGGATTGCCCAGCCCGGATATTGCTGCTACGGGCAAGGCCGGTACTTCACTGCTCCTCCGGGCGCCTACATCGTCTCGGCGGGCTTCTGGCTGAACGGCCAGTACTACGGCGACGTCGAGAGCCCGAGGACCGTCATCGGCTGACGTAGCCGGGGCACCGAACGAAGGGGGCCCTTGAGACGGACACGTCCGCCGAGAACGTAACCGCTGCCGGTCAACGAACGTGGACGCTGACCGTGACGTGGTGGTCAGCTGAACCTCCAGGCGCGGCTCGACGCACGGAGGCCGGCCACCGATGAACGGGCGCGGACGGACTCCCACTTCACGGACACGGTGCAGTAGCTCTCAGGGCACGTCGGCTCACGGGAGCAGGGGCGCGAGTACCCCCGAAGGGTCGTAGCGGTGGCGCAGCGTCTGGAGTCGGGCCAGGTTGCCGCCGTAGGCGGCTCGCGTCTCGGCTTCGGTCTCCGGGAGGCCCGGGCGCAGTTCGACGTTGTAGACCCCGACGGTGTGCGCGGCCAGGGTCTGCAGCGTGTCGCGGGTCCACCTCCGGCAGGCCGCGTCGTCGACGTCGTCGTCCCAGATCGCGTTCAGCGGGATGCTCCACTCGGCGGTTCTGCCCCAGAACGCGGTGGCGGTGTCGTCGACGTCGGCCAGGGCCCCGCCGGTGTGCTGGAAGTCGATGCGGCAAGCCTTGGTCGGCGCGGCGCGGATTCGGTCCGCGAGGGCGTCGGCGACGGCGGCGTCGAGGGTGGGACCGGCCAGCGGCGCCTTGCCGAAGAACGAGCCGCGCGGACCGTCACCCGGGCGGGGCAGCCGGATCGGCGCGGGCTCGGCGCCGCCCGCGCCGGGGATGGCGAACTCGGGCAGTGCGCCCGGGCGGAGGCCGGACGCCTCCGTGCGGTGGAGCGGCGATGAGCCCGCCCCCGCGGCGACGGCGGACGCCGCGGACCTGGCCCGCTCGACGGCGCGGTCGTCACGGCTTGCGCACGCGGTGAAGACGAACAGGACGGGCTCGTCCGGCGAGAGCGGGGTGTGGCCGAGGACCGCGCTCATGGAGGTGTCCCGCGGCAGCTCGGGAGCGACCCGGAAGTAGGCGGCGAGCGCCTCCAGACCGAGCACCATCCGGTCGACCCAGACCGGACCGGTCTCGTGGGTCCGGAACACCGCGGAGGTGACGACCCCGACCATGGGCGCGCCGCCCCGGACCGCCCACCACAGGTCGGCGTCCTCGCCGGAGCTGCGCTCCGAGAGCTGGACGACGTCACCGGACGGGAGCACGAGCTCGACCCCCACGAGGTGATCCAGGGTGAGCCCCTGAGACCTCGTCAGGAAGCCGATGCCCCCTCGGGTGGCCATCCCCAGGCCGGTGTGGCCGACGACGCCGACGGGCACCGTTCGAGCCGCCGGGGCGAGAGCGGCGAGCATGGCGGCCATGGTCGCCCCGCCGTCGACGACCACGCGGTCTCCTTGCGGACGGGCGGCGCCCAGGTGCGCCGAGAGGTCCAGCATGACGGCCCCGTCGGCGACGCAGTTCGAGCTCAGACCGCCGCCGCGCACCGTCACCCGGACGCCGGCCTCCGTCGTGGCCCTCAGGACGGTCGCGACCTCGTCGGCCGTGCGGGGCGCCACGACGCACGCGGGTCGTCGACGGGCGGCCTCGGGGAAGAAGACCCGCGCAAGAGTGTTCTCGTAGCCGGCGGTCCCCGGCGCGTGCACTTCCGATCCGAGCCGCGAGCGCAACGGCCCGACGATGTGTGCGGAGGTGGCGTTACTGGTCACGGTGGCTCCGATTCCCGGTGATGCGGGTTTCGGGCGCAGAGCCTTCGGTTGTCCCGGACGGACAGTGACGCGACGTCATGAGGGTAGGTCAGCCGCGGAACCCGCACAAGATCTCCGGGGTGCCGTCGCGGGATCCGCAGCGCTGGTCACCTCGTCCCGAGGGTGTCGACGGACACCTGCCAGAGCCTTGCCGCCGCCTCCGGGTCGAGGGCGTAAGCCGCCACGCCCGTCCGGGCGCTGAGTTCGCCCACGACGGCCTCGTTGCAGTCCTCGAAGTAGCGGCCGGTGACGCCCGCCACCAGGGGTGAGGCGGCCAGCAGCACGGAGGTCGCCGCGCCCTGCTCCGGCGTCTTCCACTTCAGCTCCGTGCCACCGGCAGCCTGCGCCCGCAGCCGGGCCAGTTCCTCGTCGGAGACGTAGCGCTGGAGGTTGGTCCGGATCCCGCCGGGCATCAGAGCGTTCACCGTGATGCCGTCCGCCGCCCACCGCTTGGCGGCCTCGACAGCGAACAGCACGTTGGCGGTCTTGGACTGGCCGTAGGCGGACCAGGGCTCGTAGGGGCGCTCGCGGAAGTGGATGTCCTCGAAGACGACCGGGGAGCGGTGGTGGGCGCTCGAGCTGACCGCCACGACGCGTCCCCCGCCGTCGCGCGCCAGGGCCGCGTGAAGGCCGGTGGCCAGCGCGAAGTGGCCAAGGTGGTTGGTGGCGAACTGGAGCTCCCAACCCTCGGGGGTGCGGCGCTCGGGCGAGGCCATCACGCCGGCGTTGTTGACCAGGATGTCGAGCGGTCCCTCCCAGGCGGCGACGAACGCCGCGACGGAGGACTGGTCCGCCAGGTCCAGGTGGGCGACCTGCGTGTCCTTGTTCCCGGTGGCCGCGGTGAAGTCCGCGACGGTGCGGGCGCCCGCGGCCATGTCACGGACGGCGAGGGTGACCTCCGCGCCCGCGGACGCCAGCGCGCGGGCGGTCTCGACGCCGATGCCGGAGGCTCCGCCGGTGACGATGGCACGGCGGCCGGTCAGGTCGACGCCGGAGACGACCTCGGCGGCGGTCGACTCGGCGCCGAAGGGAGTGGTGAAGCGGGCGGGGGGAGTGGCGCTGTTCATGCTGGGTCCCGTCTGGCTGGGTGCCTGAAGCAGGGGTGGAGGGGCCCTGTAGAGTGATAACCGGAGGGCCCTCCGAATATCCCCAGGCTAAACGGAGGTTCCTCCGGTTGCAACCCGAGGAGGACCGACCGTGACCACCGCCGAGCCCCGACGCCTGCGCGCCGACGCCCGCCGCAACCGCGACCGACTGATCGAGGTGGCCGCACGGGCCTTCGCCCACGAGGGGCCGGAGGTGACGCTGGAGCTCATCGCCAAGGAGGCCGGCGTGGGGATCGGCACCCTGTACCGCCACTTCCCCACCCGCGAGGAACTGGTGGAGGCCGCCTACCGCGGCGAACTCGCGAAACTCTGCGACTCCGCCACGACGCTGCTGGACAGCACGGCGCCTGACGCCGCGTTGCGCGCCTGGATGGACGGCTTCATCGACTACATGTCGACCAAGCGGGGGATGTCCGACGCGCTGCGTGCCCTCATCGCCTCCGGGGGAGATCCCTTCTCGCACAGCCGGGCCATGCTGACCGCCGCGATCACCGAACTCCTTCAGGCCGGGGTCCCCGCGGGCGTGGTCCGCGCCGACGTGGAGCCGGACGACGTGCTGTTCAGCCTGAGCGGCCTGTCCCTGGCCGCCACGACCCCGGAGCACCACGCCCGCATGGCCCGCCTGCTCGACCTCCTGATGGACGGCCTTCGCCACCACTCGGCGTCGGATGCGGCTGGCGCGGACCCTCGACCAGGGCCTTGAGCTTTTCCAGGTCGGCGCGGACCGTGTTCTCGATCCTGTGGACCTGGGCCGTGCCGGTCGCCCGGGGCCCGTCGGTACCTTCCAGCCTGCGCCGTTCTTGCCCCTCAGGGCGACCACGGGACCGTCAGGCCCACGCGTAGTCGCTGACGTGGCCGTCGGTGACGGTGGTGGTGCCGTGGGCGGTGTCGTCCTGGTTCCAGACGGTGTAGCGGCCGGCGGGAAGGGGGGTGATGACGGCGGCGTACAGAGTCCGGCCGGGGAGGTGACGTGGGCGGACCGCGGCGTGCGTGCGCTGGTCGGGCAGGCCCACGGGACTGACGTGGATCTCCAGTGCGTCCTGCGCACGGGTGGCGTGGATGACGAGCGCTCCGGTTCCGGCGCCGATGTCGAGGACGACGCTGCCCTGACGGGAGGGGGCCGGCAGCGGCGCGTGCCCGTGCCCCGGCTGCTGCGGGTCGTGGACGTGGTGGTCGTGGATCTCACGGTGGGTCATGACCGGTTCCTCAGAGGCGGTTCGGGCTCCGGTGCCCGTCGACCGGGGCAGGGCCTTGGGGCGTTGGGCACCGGAGAGGTCAAGCAAGAGACGACGTCGTCGGGGACGCTGGCGCGGAGCTCAGGAAGCGGGGTGGTGGTAGCCGTCGTAGGGGACCCCGAGATACGGGAAGTGCTTCAGGTAGGGGTTCTTGGGTGAGGTGGCGTCCAGGCCGTCGGTGATCTCGCCGGCTGCGGTGTCCGGCTTGAAGGTCTTGTCGACGAGCGGGTAGGTAACGCCGGCGATGGCGCGCAGCTCGACGGTGACGACGTCGTCGAAGACCCGGCGTCCGTTGGGGAATCCGGCCGCGTCGCCGCCGATCAGCCCGAGGATGTTCGGTTTGGCCGTGGGCCGGATCGCGACGTTGAGGCGCAGCATGTCGGCCTCGGTGGCGCCGGTGAAGTTCTGGAAGTCGGGGAGGTCGGGGAGGACGCCCTTGGGGATGCCGGTGAGCAGGATCGCGAGCAGGTCGGCGCGGGGCTTTCCGGACTTGTCCAGCGCCTCCAGGTTCGGGAAGACGTCCGGGTAGAGCACCGGCAGCAGCCCCGCGAGCTCCGGATGGGCGACGTAGGAGGCGAACCGCTTGTCGTCCGCCGGGGGCAGGGCGTTCCACTCGTCCTTGCGGGCCATCGGGACGAGGACCTCGTTGAACAGCGGGTTGCCGAGGCGGGAGACCTGGACGAACGGGCCGGATTCGGAGTCCTTGCCACGCCCTTCCTCGATGATGCGGGAGGCGCGTCGGCTCGCGGAGGTCCACACCCCGATGACGGCGTGCGGGTTGTCGACGTCGGTCCCGTTCCAGCAGCCGTTGGTCAGCTCGTCGACGGGAACCTGCAGGGCGATGCTGTGGACGTTGAGTTCCTTGGTGGCGTTGACCCCGGGGGCGTTCTGGAAGCCCATCGCCTTGGCGAAGACCTGGAGGGACTGGAAGGGACGCAGGTCGGCGAGGTCGAAGATGGAGCCGAGGTCGACGTAGAAACCTTCCGCGCGCTGGCCGGCGAAGACCTTCCGGTTGCCCAGGTGGTGCACGGCCGCGTCGGCGAGCTTCTCGTAGTGGGGCGTCGACAGCGGGCCGATGTTGCACGGCGGGCACATCAGGTCCTTGCCGAGCACGGTGGTGCGGCCGCCGTGCTCGACCCGGGTGACCGTGTAGGTCTGGAAGCGGTTCCAGTTCGCCGAGTTCAGGGACGTGATGGGGCCGGTGTTGTAGAGGAAGGTGTCCCGGTTGCGCAGGTGGGTGGTGAAGCGGAACTGGTAGCTGACGTCGGGTCGGCCGTCGCCGTCGTTGTCGATGTGGATCTCGTAGAGCACGTCGTCGCCGAACTCGTAG
>NZ_QKYN01000166.1:41080-41339 GCF_003258295.1 Streptacidiphilus pinicola
GTCGCGGACCCGGTGGTGCCGCTCGCCGTGGAAGATGTCCAGTTCGCCGGTGCGGGCATCGACGACCCGAACGACGAAAGACTCGTCCGCGGAGTGCCGGGGCGCGTCGTGCGGCGCCGCTGCGTCGTTTCGCGGTGCGGCGGCCTCGGCCGCTGCGGGGCCGGCGAGTCCGGCGTTCAGGACGAATCCCGTGGCGACGGTCACGGCGCCTGCGGCGGTGGCGTGCTGGATCAGGCGGCGCCGCGGGGGGGGTGGCCGA
>NZ_QKYN01000167.1:0-16955 GCF_003258295.1 Streptacidiphilus pinicola
GGGTGGGGGCGGCGGGGCGGGTGCGGGGTGCGCGCTCGGCGACGGTCCGTCCGGTCCGGACCGCGACGCGCTCGTGCTGAGAGGTCGTCATGGGTCCACCCTGGCGGTCCCGGCAGTGCCGTGGAGAGAGCCCGTCGATGCTGGTACCGGCAGTACCCGGCTGGCGTCCGTACACCCCGAACTGTCAGACCTCTCGGGCAGGATGGGGGCATGACGACCGTCACGATCGATCGCCGCTCCCAGCTCGGCGAGTTCCTCAAGACCCGCCGGGCCCGGGTGACGCCCGAGCAGGTGGGCCTGGCCCCCGGCCTGCGGCGCCGGACGCCGGGTCTGCGGCGCGAGGAGGTGGCAACGCTCGCCGGCGTCGGCGTCACCTGGTACACGTGGCTGGAGCAGGGGCGGCCGATCAACGCCAGCGAACAGGTGCTGCAGGCCATAGCCAGGACGCTGCAGCTCGACGTCGCGGAGCAGGCCCACCTGCTGCGGCTGGCGGGGCTGCGCCCGGCCGTCCCCGATTCGCTCGAGTGCGCCACGCAGCCCCAGGTGCAGGCCATCCTGGACGCCCTGGATCCGCTGCCCGCGGCGATCAGCAGCGCCCGCTACGACATCCTGCGCTGGAACGCCGCCTACGAGACGATCTTCCCCGGTGCGACGCTGACCGACTCCTACCGGAACAATTCGCTGTGGGCCGCCGCCGTCGTGCCGGGGTGCTGCAGCGCCTTCGTCAACCGGGACGAGGAGCTGCCGCGCATGGTCGCGGTGCTCCGCTCCAACTACGCCGAGCACCTCGGCGAGCCGGAGTGGGAGGCCTTCATCGCCGACCTCATCGCGGCCAGCGGGGACTTCGCGCGGCTGTGGGCGCAGCAGGACGTGGCGCTGCACTCCTCGCGGCTCAAGGTGTTCCGGCACGGCTCGGTGGGCGAGCTGCGGATGACGGCCACCAACATGCAGGTGCTGGGCATGCCCACGGCACGCCTGGTGGTCTACACCCCGAACGACGACGAGACCCGCGACCGCATCGCGTTCCTCCAGGCCAACCCGGGTCTGCCGGTCGTCGACCACACGCACTGACGCAGAAACCCCCCGGCACGGCCGGGGGGTTCCGATTCTGTGGAGCTACGGGGAATTGAACCCCGGACCTCTTGCATGCCATGCAAGCGCTCTACCAACTGAGCTACAGCCCCGCACAAGGCGGTCTTGAGATGTTCCGCGTGGAGCTACGGGGAATTGAACCCCGGACCTCTTGCATGCCATGCAAGCGCTCTACCAACTGAGCTACAGCCCCTTGATTCTTCGTTCCCAGGCCGGTTTCCGTGTCCTGCGAACGAAGAAGACTCTAGCGGTTCGGTGGCCGAACTGCGAAATCAGGTGTCGTCGCCGATGACCGGCTCCGGCAGCGTGCCCGCGTTGTGCTCCTCCAGGCGCCAGCCGCGGTAGCCCCGGCCCAGCACCGACCAGCAGCAGTTGGACAGGCCGCCGAGCGCCTCCCAGCTGTGCGCGGGCAGGTCCAGCATGCGGCCGATCGCCATGCGGATGGTGCCGCCGTGGCTGACCACCACGAGGGTGCCCTCGTCGGGCAGGCGCTCCACGGCGTCGAGCACCACCGGGACGGCCCGGTCGGCCACCTCGGTGTGCAGCTCGCCGCCGCCGCGGCGGACCGGCTCGCCCATCTTCCACAGCCGGTACTGCTCGGCGTACTGCGCCTGGATCTCGGTGTTGGTCAGGCCCTGCCAGGTGCCGGCGTAGGTCTCCCGCAGGCCCGGGTCGTGCTTGACCGGCAGGCCGGTGATCTCGGCGAGCTGCTGCGCCGTGGCCGTGGCCCGCTGCAGGTCCGAGGAGACGATGGCGTCGGGGCGCAGCGCGGCCAGCAGTCGCGCCGCACGGCGGGCCTGGGCGAGGCCCGTCTCGGTCAGCGGGATGTCCGTGCTGCCCTGGAAGCGGCCCTCGAGGTTCCACGACGTCTGGCCGTGCCGCCAGAAGACGACACGGCGCCCGCCGGCACGGCCGCTCAGCGTCGGGCCTTCGCGGCCTCGGCGGCCAGGACCGCCTCGACGTGCGCGAACTCGGCCGGCTGCGCGACGGGCTCACCGTCGGCCGCGGCGGCCTCCTCGGCACGCTTGCGGCTCGCCTTGGCGTCCTCCGGCAGCTCGATCTCGGGGCAGTCCTTCCACAGCCGCTCCAGGCTGTAGTAGGCGCGCTCCTCCGCGTGCTGGACGTGGATGACGACGTCCAGGTAGTCGAGGAGGATCCAGCGCCCCTCGCGCTCGCCCTCACGGCGGACGGGCTTGGCGTCGCACTCCTTGGCGAGGCGCTCCTCGACCTCGTCCGCGATGGCCTTGACCTGGCGGTCGTTCGGAGCGGAGGCGAGCACGAACGCGTCGGTGATAGCGAGGACCTCACTGACGTCGAACGCGATGATGTTGTGGGCCAACTTGTCCGCGGCAGCCTGGGCGGCCGTGGTGACGAGTTCGAGGGCCCGGTCGGTTGCGGTCACAGCATGCTTTCCGTCAGGGGGCAGATGCACCCAGGGTCTCACGAACCGCCGACAGGCCGCGAAATCCTTTCTCCCCGGGCCGCTCCTCGCCCTCCTCCACGCGTCCCAGGACGCGTCTCAGGAACCGCCCTTGTAGTCGCGACCGAGCGTGACCAGCAGGTCGACCGAGAGCTGGGACGTGACCTTTTTCACGACCGAGGACGGCAGGCCGAGGGTCTGGGCCAGCGCCTGGGCGTCCTTGAGTCGGGTGTCGTCGCTGTACTCGATCACCGTGGTGCTCCGGGTGGCCACCTTGGTGGTGCCGGGGAGCACGATGTAGCCGGAGTTGGTCATCGCCGCCTGCGCGTAGGTGACCGACTTGGTCCTGCCGTTGGCGTCGACGAGCTGGATCCGGGCCGCGGTCTGACCGCTCCGGTTGTTGACCTTGCCGGCCAGCAGCCCGCTGACGAGCGCGTTGGCGCCGGAGCCGAGGGTGCCGTTGCCGAGCACCGGGAGCGTCTCGGTGGAGTAGGCCCCGCCGCGGGCGTCGGTGGAGAGCTTGGCGAGCAGCGCGCCGAGGGCGTCGTCGCTGAGCGAGGGGTCCTCGACCGCGCCCATGTGCGTGATCTGCGAGGCGGCGGCGGTCGGGTCGGTCGGCATGGCGGTGATCAGGGCCTGCAGCATCTGGCCGAAGCGGTCGAGCTGGGTCTGGTCGCTCTCGCCCTTGGCCTTGTAGGTCGCGAAGGCCATCGCCGCCGCGCCGTTCACGGCGGCGTTCTGGCCGGGGGTGATCACCTGCTTGCCGTTGAGGCTGATCGCCACGTCGGAGTTGATCTTCACGCCGCCGAGCAGGTCGACCAGGTTCTGCAGGAAGGGGGTCTGGATGTTCCAGGTGGCGGAGATGTCGGTGCCGAGCAGGTTGTTGATGCCGGTCCGGATGCCGTCGGTGCCCATGCTGTCGACGGCCCCGTTCAGCGCCAGCAGGTTGTTGTTGGAGTCCGGGACGCCGAGCGTGCCGGGCAGCAGCAGGGTGACGCCCTTGGCGGGCGCGGGCTCGGAGATCAGCAGCGCGCTGTAGACGTTCTTGTTCAGGTCGTGCAGGTGGACCGCGACGACCTCGCGCTTGTCCGCGGCGGGGACGGCGGCCGACCCACTGCCGCCGATCTTGCCGGTGGCGAAGAGGTAACCGGCGGCGCCGACGGCCACCAGCACCAGCGCGACGACGAGGGCGATGCCGCGGCTGCGCAGCTTGCGGCGCCGCTCGTCGCGGCGCTCGCCCCGGGTCTCGGAGAACTTGACCCAGTCGATGACGTCGGTGGACTCCTCGGCGTCGTCGACGAACTCGAACTCGTCCTCGGCGTAACGGCCCTTGGGGCCGCCGGCCCCGGCTCCCGCCCCCGGCCGGGCCCCGGCGCCCTCCTGCCGGGGGACGCGCGGCCCGGCGGGGGCCTCCGCCTCGGCCGGTCCAGGCTGCTGGTAGGCGGTCGAGAAGGACTGCTGCGGCTGCTGTCGCGGTTCCGCGGGCGCCTGCTGATACGACGTCGGCTGCTGGGCGTAGCCGCCCTGCTGCTGGTAGCCCTGCTGCCCGTAGTACGGGTCCTGGGGCTGCTGCTGGTAACCGGAGTAGGCGTCGTAGGAGCCGGCGTAGGGGTCGTAGCCCTGCTGCTGCGTCTCGTACGGCTGCTGGTAGCCGCCCTGACCGTACGACTGCCCGTAGGACTGGTCGTAGGACGGCTCCTGCGGCTGCTGCTGGGCGGGCTGCCCCGGCTGCCGGGAAGGGAAGACCCACTCGCCCGTGTAGGGGTCCTGGTAGGCCTGCTCGTATCCGCCGGGTCCCCTGCGGTCCTCGGTTCCGCTCACGCCGTCCCTATCCCTGTGCCGTCGTCGGTCCCGGTGGGCGCGTAGAGGTGACGCTTGTCGATGTAGCGCACCACGCCGTCGGGGACCAGGTACCAGACCGGTTCACCGCGGGCGACCCGCTCACGGCAGTCGGTGGAGGAGATGGCGAGGGCCGGCACCTCCACCAGCGTGGCGCCGCCGTCGGGCAGACCCGGGTCCGTCAGAGTGTGCCCCGGACGGGTCACGCCGATGAAGTGGGCGAGGTCGAAGAGTTGCTCGGCCTTGCGCCAGGAGAAGATCTGCTCCAGGGCGTCGGCCCCGGTGATGAAGAACAGGTCGGCGTCCGGGTGGAGCGCCTGGAGATCACGCAGCGTGTCGATCGTGAAGGTCGGACCCTGGCGGTCGATGTCGATCCGGCTGACCGAGAACTGCGGGTTCTCCGCCGTGGCGATGACCGTCATCAGGTAGCGGTCCTCGGCGGGAGAGACGACCCGGCCCGACTTCTGCCAGGGCTCGCCGGTGGGCACGAAGACCACTTCGTCGAGGTGGAAGAGACTGACCACCTCACTGGCCGCGACCAGGTGACCGTGGTGGATCGGGTCGAAGGTGCCGCCCATGACCCCGAGCCGCTTCTTCTGCGGCTCGACACCCGCCGGCGCCTCGGCATGCTCTCTCATAGGCGGTCACCCTACGCGATCCGGCTGGGTGGGCCACGGCCGTCCCGCCCGTGGCCCCAGCGGCTGACCGGAGCTGTGACTCAGCGGTCCTTGTTGAAGCTGACGGTGACGACCAGGAGCAGCAGCAGGATCAGCAGGGCGCCACCACCGGTGAGCCACGGCTGGAGACTGTTGTGCTGGCCATTGCCCTCGGCGAGCTGGGCGACCACGGCGGCGTGAGGGGTCATCTGAGGTGAGACTTTCTGACTCGACGGCAGGTGGGACAGGTGGTGCTCATGCTACGCACTCAGCTCAGTCGCGGTAGCCGCGCAGCAGCAACCACGCCATGAGCACCACTCCGACGATCGCAGCGATGACGATCACGCGGAGGAACATGCCCGGACCGCTGCCGTTGGAGATGGCCGCGAGCTGGATCAGCGTGTCGTTGGTGTGCATGGGGGGTGTCCTTCGTCGGGAGGGGTGGCGCCTTCCGAGCCTAGTCCTGCTCGCCCGGGAACCCGACACCGCCCCGGATCGTCTCCCCCGTCAGGGGACGAGCAGTAGCGTGACGCAGGCAGGCACGCAGCAGGACGACGACAGCGATTCCGTAGGGATTCCAGTCCACAGGACGGCGGGGGCCGGTGACGCGCCGGGTCCGCCGTCGTTCGGGAGGATGCAGCAGATGACCCAGCCCAACGACAGCAGCAATGTTCCCAGCCGGGCGCGCAAGCGGTTCCCCGGCATCTCCACGCGGGCCTGGGAGCACCCGGCCGACCGCTCGGCCCTCGTGGCGCTGCGCAAGCTCAGTGGCTTCGACGACATCCTGAAGAAGCTCGGCGGCTTCGTCTCCGAGCGCGCCGTGCGGCTGATGTTCCTGGCCAGCGCCGTGCGCGCCTCGGAGCGTCAGTTCCCGGAGCTGCACGAGATGGTCCGCGACGCGGCCTACATCCTGGACCTGGAGAAGGTCCCGCCGCTCTACGTCACCCAGGACCCGAAGCCGAACGCCATGTGCATCGGCATGGACTCCCCGGTGATCGTGGTGACCACCTCCCTGGTCGAGCTGCTCGACGAGGAGGAGATGCGGGCCGTCATCGGCCACGAGGTCGCGCACGCGATGTCGGGGCACGCGGTCTACCGCACCATGCTGATCATCCTGACCAACCTGGCGCAGCGGATCGCCTTCATCCCGCTCGGCGGGCTGGCCATCATGGGCCTGATCACCGCGCTCAACGAGTGGTTCCGCAAGGCGGAGCTCTCCTGCGACCGGGCCGGTCTGCTGGTCGGCCAGGACGTGCAGGCCTCGATGCGCGGCCTGATGAAGCTGGCCGGCGGCCACCACCTGCACGAGATGAACACCGACGCCTTCCTGGAGCAGGCCGAGGAGTACGACAAGGCGGGCGACCTGCGCGACGGTGTGATCAAGCTGCTGCAGATCCTGCCGCAGTCGCACCCGTTCGCGGCGGTCCGGGTCGCGAAGATCAAGCAGTGGGCCGAGGGCGACGAGTACCGCTCGATCATGGCCGGCGCCTACCCGCGCCGCGAGGACGACGCCAACGCCTCCGTCCGCGAGCAGGCCAAGGCGGCGGCGGACTCCTACGCGCAGAGCTTCAAGGAGACCAAGGACCCGCTGATGGGCCTGATCCGCGACATCGCGGGCGGCACGGCGGACCTGAGCGGCAAGCTGCGGGACGTCTTCGCGGGCCGCACCACCGGCGGCGGCGCGAACGGCGACGGGGCGAACGGGGACAGCGCGAACGGGGACGGGAACGGCTCGGGCCACGAGTAGCGGCTGACGAAGGGGCCCCGCGGACCGAGGACGGTCCGCGGGGCCCCTTCGGCTTGCTCGCCGGTTCCGCTCAGAGCACCCAGGAGAGCTGGCCGCAGACCGTCCAGGCGTTGCGGGTGTGGTCGAACGGGTCCACCGCGCCCGGCGTGCTGCTGGGGTTGCCGCTGGGGCGCGGGGTGGGCGTGGCCTTGGCCCCCTTGGCCGGCGCGCCGCTGTGACCCTGGGCCGGGAAGAGCGGCTGCAGGTAGGCGCTGTTGTCCGCGTCGCAGCTGGTGGCGCCGGCCTGGGTGACCGAGTCGACGACCTGGATGCTGTTGCCCGCGATGTCGTCCGGGGTGAGCCAGTAGGTCAGCGCACGGCGCACGGCGTAGTAGACGATCGGCTGCGGGGCGGCCGCCGTCGCCGCGGGGCTCCCGGAGGCCGAGGCGGACGGGGTGGCCGCGGGCGTCGGCTGGGCGGACGCCGCCGGGGTGAGGGCGTAGACGAAGGTGTAGTCGCTGGTCACCTCGAGCGTCCCGGGGTCCAGCTCGCGGTAGGCGATCCGGCCCGGCGCGACCAGCACCTGGTCCGTGGCGAGCCGCACCTTGGTCGGGTCGAAGCGGACCATCCAGCCGGTGGCCAGGTGGCGCTGGTCGTTCGCCGGGTGGTCGACGCTCTCGTTGTACTGCTCCGTCTGGCCCGGGGAGAGGATCTGCCGGACGCTGTCGGTGTCCCGCCCCGAGAGGACGCCCGGGTCGATCGAGGAGGCCTTGAGGTAGTTCAGCACCACCTGCAGCGCCGCGTAGACCTGGTCGTGGGTGAAGTGGTCGGTGTGCCGGGCGTTCGGCAGGTTGAAGCCGGTCGCCCCGATCGGCAGGTACTCCGAGCCGGGCAGCCCGGCGAAGACCGGGTCGTGGCCGACCATCGCGGGGGCCGTGGCGGAGGCCGAGCCGGAGGCGCCGGACGCGGAGGCCGCGGGAGAGCCCGCGCCGGCCGCGCCGGACGCGCCGGAGGACGGGGCGCCCGAGGGCGTGCTCCCGGCGGAGGCCGACGCCGCGGCGGAGGCGGCGGAGGCCGAAGCGGAGGCGATCAGGCTCGCCGGGAGGTTCACCGGGTTGTGGTCGGTGGGGATCCCGGCCGGGCCCGGCTGCAGCGGGATGACCTGGGTGGTGAGGTTGGCCGCGGCGCCCGTGATCGGCGGGGCGTAGGGATGACGCACACCCATGTAGACGGCGGTCGCGAAGGCGAAGCCGATCAGCAGCATCAGCGCGAGCGCCTGCCGCGGCAGACCGCCGCGTCCGGCACGCCGCCGCACCGAGCGGTGCCCGCCGGAGAGGCGCTCGCTGGCGGACAGCTCCTGGATCCGGGCAGCGCGAATGAACGACTCGTCGAAAACGACGGATCGGAACTCGTCCTCGCCCCCGGAGCCGCCCTCCGGCCCGCCCTCGGGGGGCTCTGTCCGGCCACCCATGCGTCCAGGGTAAGACGCCGTGCGGCGAAGCGGTCAGGCCCCACCCCGCAAGTTCTGCCCGCAGGGGTCGATTGACGGCTCGTCACCCGACGAAAAGTAGGCCAACTAGTGACAAATAGGACATACCACTGCGGTCATCAGCTCGACCGGGCCTCAACTGTGCGCGAGTACCGTGGCGTCACTCGTGGGGCTGTTCTGCCCGCCGGGAGCTGACGGGGCCGTCGGCGCCGGGCTGTGGTGGTTCGTCGGAGCGCCCGAGCCACCCGAGGCCCGGTAGACCGCGGCGGCGGCCGCCAGCACCGCGACCACCCCTATGACGACGAGCATCACCCGTGCCAGCACCCGCTGCCAGCGGCCGATGTGCTCGCTCTCGTACGGCAGCGGCCGCAGCTCCAGCGGCAGACCGTCCGCGTCCTCGTCGGGACCGTCCGGATAGTCGACGACCGGCGTCCTGGCCGGCCCGCTGAGCGCGCGCTCACGCGCCGAGGGCTCGTGCACCAGGGCTGCCCGGACGAAGGCCTCGTCGAACGCCACGGCCCCGAACTCCCCGTTCGGTCGGCCGTGGTCGTCGTCACCCGCGCCTTCGACCGCGTCGAAGCCGTGGCCGGGACCGTCGGACACAGCATCAGCCTAGGGCAGCCCGCCCGCTTTGTCTGCGCCTTGCGGCCACTCGGCCCAAGAGGGTGGATCAGCGCCCGGGATCAGCGCCGGACGTGACCGTCACCGGTGACGATGTACTTCGTCGAGGTCAGCTCCGGCAGGCCCATCGGACCGCGCGCGTGCAGCTTCTGCGTGGAGATGCCGATCTCCGCGCCGAAGCCGAACTGCCCGCCGTCGGTGAACCGCGTCGACGCGTTGACCGCGACGGTCGTGGAGTCCACCAGCTGCGTGAAGCGGCGGGCCGCGGCCTGAGATGTCGTCACGATCGCCTCGGTGTGCCCCGAGGTCCACAGCCGGATGTGCGCGACCGCGGCGTCGAGCGAGTCCACGACGCCGGCGGCGATGTCGTAGGACAGGTACTCCGTCTCCCAGTCCTCCGTGGTCGCCGGCACCACGACCGCCTTGCTGCCCTCGCGCTCCGCGATGGCCCGCACCCGCGAGTCCGCGTGCACGGTCACCCCCGCCTCCGCGAGCGCGGCGAGCGCGAGCGGGAGGAACGCGTCAGCGATGTCCTGGTGCACCAGCAGCGTCTCCGCGGCGTTGCAGACGCTGACGCGGTGGGTCTTGGAGTTGATCAGGATCTCCACGGCCGTCGCGAGGTCCGCCTCCGCGTCGACGTAGACGTGGCAGTTGCCCGTCCCCGTCTCGATCACCGGCACCGTCGACTGCTCCACGACCGTCCGGATCAGCCCCGCGCCACCGCGCGGGATCAGCACGTCGACCATGCCGCGCGCCCGCATCAGCTCCTGCACGCTCTCGCGGCTCTCCCCCGGCACGAGCTGGACCGCGTCCGCGGGCAGGCCGGCTCCGCCGACGGCGTCCCGGATCACCTCGACCAGCTTGCGGTTGGACGCGATCGCGGAACTCGATCCGCGCAGGAGCGCGGCGTTGCCGGACTTCAGGCAGAGCGCGGCGGCGTCCACCGTGACGTTGGGCCGCGCCTCGTAGATGATCCCGACCACGCCGAGCGGCACCCGCACCTGGCGCACGTCGAGTCCGTTGGGCAGCGTGTACCCGCGCACGACCTCGCCGACCGGGTCGGGCAGCCCCGCGACCTTGCGGACGTCGTCCGCGATCGCGCTGATCCGCTCCCGCGTCAGCGTCAGCCGGTCGATCACGGCCTCGTCCGTGCCGTTCTCCCGCGCCCGCGCCACGTCCTCGGCGTTCGCCTCGACGATCTCCCGCGTGCGCACCTGCAGGGCATCCGCGATCGCCAGCAGCGCCTCGTCCTTCGGCGTCCGCGGCAGCGGCGCGAGGATCGCGCCGGCCGCCTTGGCCCGGTAGGCGGCCTGCAGCACCGGCGACTTCGGCAGCGGCGACGGCAGGTCGGGAGACGGAAACTCGACGGAGTGGCTGCTCATACGCACAGCGTAAGGCTTCCCGCCAAACCCCCGGCCCCGCTTTCCGTCGAGTGAGACGCCTCTCAGTAAGGGTGCACGCCGCCGAGGAAGGCGGGTGGTTCGGCGAAGCCCTCGGCGATGCGTTGGTGGTAGGTGGGGCGGTCGACGACCTCGAGGCCGACGACCTCCCAGGGTGGGAGCTCCGCGGAGACGCGGTGTTCGCCCCAGAGGCGGAGGGCGAGGGCGGCGGCGTCCTGGAGGGTGTCGGCCTGTTCCCAGTAGCGGATCTCCGCGTGGTCCGCGGCGTAGCGGGCCGTCAGGAAGGGCGGGTGTTCGTGCGCGAGCTGTTCGAGCCCCCGCTTCAGGGCCGGCAGCGCGGTGACCCGCCCCGCGACGTTCAGCACGACGTGCCATATCCGGGCTCGCTGGCCGATCTCCGCCGCGCTGGAGCTCGGCCGGGCATGGCCTCCGGGTCTCGCCCCGGAGGCGTCCGCATCCGGGGGCGTGGCCGCCGACCCCTCCGCTCCGCCACCCGGGATGCTGGTCAGCACCACCCTGCCTTTGCCCACGGGTCCCGCACCCGGACTGCGCCTGTAACCCACCGGCGGCCTCCTGTCGGCGATTCGTCCCCGCGGTCCAAGGGCAGCCGCCACCCGCCTCTCAGCCGGTCAGCACGACGAGGTCGTCGCGGTGCACGACCTCCCGCTCGTACGCGGCGCCCAGCTCCCGGGCCAGGTCCCGCGTCGACCGGCCGAGCAGCCGGGGAAGCTCCCTTGCATCAAAGTTGACCAGTCCTCGCGCGACGATGTGGCCGTTTTCGTCAAGAAGGTCCACCGGATCACCCGCGGTGAAATCACCCTCAACTCCCGTCACACCGGCCGGGAGCAGGGACGTTCGCCGTTCCACGACCGCTGCGACCGCCCCCGCGTCGAGGGTGACGGAGCCCCGGGGCGAACTGGCGTGCTCCAGCCAGAGCAGCCGGTCCGCGGCCCGGCGGCCCGTGCGGTGGAACAGGGTTCCGGTGTCCCGGCCCGCGAGCGCGTCCGCCGCGTGGCGGGCCGCGGTCAGCACGACGGGGATGCCCGCGCCGGTGGCGATCCGCGCGGCCTCGACCTTGGTGACCATGCCGCCGGTGCCGACCCCGGCCTTGCCCGCGCTGCCGATCTCGACGCCGTCGAGATCCTGCGGGCCGTGCACCTCGGCGATACGGCGGGAGCCGGGCTTGCCGGGGTCCCCGTCGTAGAGGCCGTCGACGTCGCTCAGCAGCACCAGCAGGTCCGCGCGGACCAGGTGGGCGACGAGCGCGGCGAGGCGGTCGTTGTCGCCGAAGCGGATCTCCGCGGTGGCGACGGTGTCGTTCTCGTTGACGATCGGGACCGCGCCCATTACCAGCAGCTGCTCCAGCGTGCGGTAGGCGTTGCGGTAGTGCGCGCGGCGGCTGGCGTCGTCGGCGGTGAGCAGCACCTGGCCGACGCGCAGGCCGTAGCGGGCGAAGGAGGCGGTGTAGCGGGCCACCAGCAGACCCTGGCCGACGCTCGCGGCGGCCTGCTGGCGGGCGAGGTCGGTGGGACGCTTCTCCAGGCCCAGCGGGGCCAGGCCCGCGGCGATGGCGCCGGAGGAGACCAGCACGATCTCGACCGGCTCCTCCTCGGAGCCCTGTGCACGGTGGCCGTGCTCGTGCGCGCGGGCCAGGACGTCGACCAGGGCGTCCACCCGGTCGGCGTCGAGACCGCCCGCGGCGGTGGTGAGCGACGAGGAGCCCACCTTCACCACGATCCGTCGCGCCCGCAGCACGTCTTCCCGCAGGGTGGTCCCTGTCACGCCGTCGCTCCCGTACGTCCGTTGCGGCCCAAAGCTGTACTGCGCTTTCTGTAACGACGTGCAATCTACGCGAAGCGGACGGCGTGACTCATCCGGGTTTCAGCCAGCGGGACGGTGACTCAGTAGTCCTCGTCCTCCGCCTCGATCGCGTGCCGGCTCAGCGGGTCGAACTGGGCGAACTCCTCGGCGGCGGCGTCGGCGCGCTTGGCCTCGCGCTCCTTGCGCCGGTCGACGGCCGGACGCGGGGTCTCGAAGCGGTGGTCCTCGCCGCGGCGGCCCAGCATCTCCGCGCCGGCGGCCATGGACGGCTCCCAGTCGAAGACGACGGCGTTCTCGGTGGCGCCGATGACGACGGTGTCGCCCTCGCGGGCGCCGGCCTTGGCCAGTGCCTCCTCGACGCCGAGGCGGTTGAGCCGGTCGGCGAGGTAGCCGACGGCCTCGTCGTTGTTGAAGTCGGTCTGCTTGACCCAGCGCTCCGGCTTGGAGCCGATGACGCGGTAGAGGTCCTCCTGCTGGTCGTAGGCCACCTCGAAGCCGGCGTCGTCCACGGCCTTCGGGCGGATGACGATGCGGGTGGCCTCCTCGACCGGCTTGGCGGCGCGCGCCTCGGCGACGATCTTCGCGAGGGCGAAGGTCAGCTCGCGCAGGCCCTTGTGGGCCACGGCCGAGACCTCGAAGACCTGGTAGCCGCGCTCCTCCAGGGAGGGGCGGACCAGGTCGGCCAGGTCCTGGCCGTCCGGGACGTCGATCTTGTTGAGGACGACGACGCGCGGACGGTCCTCCAGACCGCCGTACTGCTTCAGCTCCTCCTCGATCACGTCGAGGTCGGAGAGCGGGTCGCGGTCGGACTCCAGGGTGGCGGTGTCCAGCACGTGCACCAGCACCGAGCAGCGCTCGACGTGGCGCAGGAACTCCAGGCCAAGGCCCCGGCCCTGGCTCGCGCCGGGGATCAGACCCGGCACGTCGGCCATCGTGAAGACCGTCGAACCGGCGGTCACCACACCGAGGTTGGGGATCAGGGTGGTGAACGGGTAGTCGGCGATCTTCGGCTTGGCGGCGGAGAGCACCGAGATCAGCGAGGACTTGCCCGCGCTCGGGTAGCCGACCAGCGCCACGTCGGCGACGGACTTGAGCTCCAGCACGATGTCCCCGGCGTCGCCCGGCTCGCCCAGCAGCGCGAAGCCCGGCGCCTTGCGGCGGGTGGAGGCCAGCGCCGCGTTGCCGAGGCCGCCGATGCCGCCCGCGGCGGCGACGAAGGAGGTGCCGTTGCCGACCAGGTCGGCCAGCACGTTGCCCTTCTTGTCCATGACGACGGTGCCGTCCGGCACCGGCAGGACCAGGTCCTCGCCCTCGGCGCCGGTGCGGTTGCCGCCCGCGCCCGGCTTGCCGTTGCCGGCCTTGCGGTGCGGGCTGTGGTGGTATTCGAGCAGGGTGGTGACCTGGGGGTCCACCACGAGCGTGACGCTGCCGCCACGGCCGCCGTTGCCGCCGTCCGGGCCGCCGAGCGGCTTGAACTTCTCGCGGTGGACGGAGGCGCAGCCGTGGCCCCCGTTGCCCGCGGCGACGTGCAGTTCGACGCGGTCGACGAAGGTGGTCATGATGCGGGCGCCTCTCGTTGGCGGGAAAGTCTACAAACGTTCTCAAACACCAAGGGTGGACCGGAATGTTCCGATCCACCCTCAGTGAGGTGCTGCTGTGTCCTGCGTGTCGGCCTAAGGAGCTCAGGCGACCGGGACGATGTTGACGACCTTGCGGCCACGACGCGTGCCGAACTCGACCGCACCGGCCTGCAGGGCGAACAGCGTGTCGTCGCCGCCACGGCCGACGCCCGCACCCGGGTGGAAGTGGGTGCCACGCTGGCGGACGATGATCTCGCCGGCGTTGACGACCTGACCGCCGAAGCGCTTCACGCCGAGGCGCTGAGCGTTCGAGTCACGACCGTTGCGAGTGGAACTCGCACCCTTCTTGTGAGCCATGTCCCTCGCCCCTTACTTCGCCGAGTCGATGCTGGTCACGCGCAGCGCGGTGTGGCGCTGACGGTGGCCCATACGCTTCTTGTAACCGGTCTTGTTCTTGTACTTCTGGATGCGGATCTTCTCGCCCTTGGTGTGGTCGACCACCTCGGCGCGGACCTTCACACCCGCCAGGACCCACGGGTCGCTGGTGATGGCGTCACCGTCGACGACCAGGATCGTCGAGAGCTCAACGGTCTCGCCAACCTTGGCGTCGACCTTGTCAGCCTCGAAAACATCGCCGACGGCAACCTTGTGCTGCCGTCCGCCGCTACGCACGATCGCGTACACGTTGAACCCTTCTCGATTCGGTCGGAACCTCTGACGCCAGCCGCACCGGTCCGAATACCCGGGGGCCTCTCCTGGACGAGAGCCCTGGAGGGAGTTGCTCAGAAGCAGGCGCGGCTCGCTGAATGCAAAGCACGCCGAGGGTCAAGACTACGGAAGCCCAGGGGCTCGGGTCAAACCGGGCCATCCGCCTCCGTCCAGGCCATCGACGCAGCTCGGGGCCGGTGTGCGAAGACGCACACCGGCCCCGGGGTGGTGCTGCTTACTCCGACGCCGGCTCGGGAGCGGGCTCGGAGGCGGCGGCCTTCTTCGACGTCCGCTTGGCGGCCGTCTTCTTCGCCGCGGTCTTCTTGGCGGCGACCTTCTTGGCCGCCACCTTGCGCGCGGCCCGCTTGCGGGCGGGCGCGGCGGGAGCCTCGGCCTCCGCGGCCTCCGGCGGCGCCTCCGCACCGGCCGGCTCCACGACGACGACGTCGGCCTCGGCGACCGGCTCCGGCGCGGCCTCGGTGGCCTCGCTCGGGATCACGACCACAGCGGGCTCGGCGCCGACCGTCGTCGTGGCCTTGCGGACCGCGCGACGGCGGGTGCGGCCACGCGTCGCCGGGGCCTCGATCATCGTCTCGGCCAGCTCCTCCGCCGCCGCCTGCGCGGCGGCGTCGACAACCGGCGCGGCGATGACGGCCTCGACCGTCAGCGGCGTGGGCGCCGCGGCCTCCTCGGCGACGACCGCCGCCGGCTCGGCGCTGACGAGCTCGATCTCCTCGTGCTCGTGGTCCTCGTGCTCGTGCTCGTGGACCTCGGCCGCCTCGGCGGAGCCGCCGCGACCGCGACGACGCCGCTTGGAGCCGCCCTCCTCGCCCTGCTGCTGACCGCCGCCGACACCCGGCTTCGGGCCGGCGAAGCCCTTGGGCGCGGGCGCCGCCTGGTCCATGTGCACGATGACGCCGCGGCCGTTGCAGTGCACGCAGGTCTCGGAGAAGGACTCCAGCAGGCCCTGGCCCACCCGCTTGCGGGTCATCTGCACCAGGCCCAGCGAGGTCACCTCGGCCACCTGGTGCTTGGTCCGGTCCCGGCCCAGGCACTCCAGCAGACGGCGCAGCACCAGGTCGCGGTTGGACTCCAGCACCATGTCGATGAAGTCGATGACGACAATGCCGCCCAGGTCCCGCAGGCGAAGCTGGCGGACGATCTCCTCCGCGGCCTCGATGTTGTTGCGGGTGACCGTCTCCTCCAGGTTGCCGCCCTGGCCGGTGAACTTGCCGGTGTTGACGTCGATGACCACCATGGCCTCGGTCTTGTCGATCACCAGCGAACCGCCGCTCGGCAGCCAGACCTTGCGGTCCAGCGCCTTCATCAGCTGCTCGTCGATCCGGTAGGTCGCGAAGATGTCGACCTCGGAGGTCCACTTCTGCAGACGCGGCGTCAGGTCCGGCGCGACGGACGAGACGTAGTCGTGGATGGTGGTCCACGCGTTCTCGCCGGAGACGATGACCTTGGTGAAGTCCTCGTTGAAGATGTCGCGCACGACGCGGACGGTCATGTCCGGCTCGCCGTACAGCAGCGCCGGGGCGTTGCCGGTGCTGGCCTTCTTCTGGATGTCCTCCCACTGCTGCTGCAGTCGCTGGACGTCCCGGGTCAGCTCCTCCTCGGACGCGCCCTCGGCGGCCGTGCGCACGATGACGCCGGCGTCGTCCGGGACGATCTTCTTGAGGATGGACTTCAGACGCGCGCGCTCGGTGTCGGGCAGCTTGCGGCTGATGCCGGTCATCGAGCCCTCGGGCACGTAGACCAGGTAACGGCCGGGCAGCGAGATCTGGCTGGTCAGGCGGGCGCCCTTGTGGCCGATCGGGTCCTTGGAGACCTGGACCAGCACGGACTGGCCGGACTTCAGCACCGACTCGATCCGGCGCGGGCCGTTCTTCAGACCCAGTTGGGAGAAGTTGACCTCACCGGCGTAGAGCACGGCGTTGCGGCCCTTGCCGATGTCGACGAAGGCGGCCTCCATCGACGGCAGCACGTTCTGCACCTTGCCCAGGTACACGTTGCCGACGTAGGAGGTGGCCTGCTCCTTGTTCACGTAGTGCTCGACGAGGACGCCGTCCTCCAGCACGCCGATCTGGGTGCGCTCGCCGGACTGACGCACCACCATGACGCGCTCGACCGCCTCGCGGCGGGCCAGGAACTCGGCCTCGGTGATGATCGGCACGCGGCGGCGGCCCTGCTCGCGCCCCTCGCGGCGGCGCTGCTTCTTGGCCTCCAGGCGGGTGGAGCCCTTGATGGACTGCACCTCGTCCGGGTCGAACGGTGCCTCGGCGGAGCGACGGCGCGGCTCGCGCACCTTGACCACGGTGCGCTCCGGGTCGCCCTCGCCCGGCGGCTGCTCGGCCTCGGCGGCGGTGTCCCCGCTGCGACGGCGGCGGCGACGACGGCGACGGCTGGACGCGGAGAGGGCCTCGCCGAGGTCGTCGCCCTCGCCGTCCTCGTCCTCCTGCTCCTCGCCCTCGGCGGCCTCGTCGGCGGCCTCGTGCTCCTCGCTGTCGCCCTCGCCACGACGACGACGGCGACCGCCGCGGCGGCGACGGCGCGACGGCCGGCCCTCCTCGGCGTGCTGCTCCTCGCCCTCGGCGGCC
>NZ_QKYN01000167.1:17174-17414 GCF_003258295.1 Streptacidiphilus pinicola
CGACAACGGACGAGGCGGCGGGCGACTCGCCGCGACGGCGCGTACGCCGACCGCGCGGCTCGGCGGCGGCCTCGTCCGGCACGACGAACGCGGCGGCGGGCGCGACGCGACGCTCGGCCGCGGGCGCGGCCTGCTCGGCGGCGGTGGGCGCCTGGAACACCGGCGGCTGGAAGACGGCGGTCGCCGGACGCACGGCCCGACGCCGCGCCCGCGGCGCGGGCTCCTCGCCCGCGGCGGTCG
>NZ_QKYN01000168.1 GCF_003258295.1 Streptacidiphilus pinicola
CGAGCCATTAGAAACCGCGTCTAAAGGGCAAAGCCGTGAAGTTAGGGGCTGATGGGGTTAACAACGGTTTGTCGAGAGGATGTCGATGCTGATGCTGGCCTTGTAGGTGCGTCGGTCGACGCGCAGGCTCTTGTACGCGTAGCGGGACATGGGTCGTTTGACGGCGCGGGGGCTGACGCGAAGGCGGCGGGCGGGCATGAGCTGGCCGAGGAATGGGGCCCTGATCGACGTCGAAGGAGACGATCTCACCCTCGACGAGCTCGCGTATTCGTCTCCGACGGCCCCCACCTGTACATCCAGCATGGAGAACGGCAGCATCGTCTGTCTCAGTGCCGTTGACGGCTTTCAGCAGTGGCGCAGCGCTCCCCGGGACGGAATCGAGACATCAATGCCGGACTGGGGAGCCGTGTCCCCAGTCATGACCGCTGGCAGCGAGCTCTGCAGCGTCTCTCGGCGCGGCACGGTCTTCGGAATGCAGCCGCCGGTCCCAGTTGCCGGATCTTGATGCCCTGTGATCCGAGTGGAAGACCGTGCCTGCCGACGCATGATCGCCGATCCCGTCTGCTCTTGACCGGCTCCGCCTGGCATGAGACTCGAGAAGGATATTTCCGATCGCGAGCCCGACCGGGGAGCGCCTACTTGCTCTCGGTGTTGAAGGCGCCGGCGCTGTGGCGGATCTGGTCCTGCAGGGCTTGCCAGCTTTCTGCGTCGGCGCTGAGGACCTCGTGCAGGTAGGCGGAGACGGCGTCGGCGACGAGGACGACGCGGGCGGGGTTCTCGTCGGTGGTGTCCTTGGCGGCCTCGCCGGAGATTCCGCCGAAGAGGTGCTCGCCCTCAGCGATGGTGAGCAGTCGCTTCGGGCCCGGGCTGAGGTGGTAGGCGTCGGTGAACCAGTCTGGTCCGCGGGTGGACATGGCCGACTGGTCCTTGCCGCCGGCGATGACCAGAGCGGGGGCGCTCATGGTGGAGAAGTCCGGGCGTGCGAACGGGAGATACTTGAGCGCGAAGGGAGTCAGGGTGTCGCCGGTGCCGGTCGCCGCGATCAGTGCGCCGGCCTTGACCGCGGGGTGGGAGAAGTCCTCGCCCGGGTTGCCCTCGGTGTCGAACACGCGGGCACCCAGGAGTGCTCCGGCGGTCTGTGCTCCCCAGGAGTGCCCGACGGCAGTGACGCGGTCGTGGTCGACGCGGGTGGTCAGTCCGCCGATGTGGTCGAGGATGTCGCTGAGGCCGTCCAGGACGGCGTGCAGATCGGCGATGCGCACGCGCCAGATGGTGGCGAAGCGGGGATCGTCGAGGCCGATGTCGTGGCGGCGGGAGTCCAGGTGGGTGGGCTGGACCACGACGAACCCGGCAGCCGCCCAGCGGTCGACGATCGGCTGGTATCCATCCATCGACCAGGCGTTGCCGTGAGAGAAGACGATGACGGGCAAGTTCCCCCCGTCGACGGGTGCGGTGACCTTGACCTGCAGGTCAACGCCGCGGTCGGCGGTGGGAACGGTGATGGGCTTGACGGCGATGAGCTGACGGTCGAGCAGAGGCGTGGGGCCCTTGCCGGAATGTAGTTCCATGGCATCGACGTTAGGGACCCGATAGGTACCAAAGGGTAACCTTCGGTTCGTGAGCATGACTGCAGCCGACACGGCGAGCACGGCAGGGGGCCTGAAGGCGGGCACGGTGTTCCTCGCCGACTGCCCCGCACGGCTGGCGATCGAGATCATCGCCAACAAGTGGTCCGTCGTCACCTTGTTCGCTCTCACCGACGGGCCCAAGCGACACAGCGAACTCGTTGCGCTGTCCGGTGGAATCTCGCGCAAGGTGCTGACTCAGACCCTTCGCCGCTTGCAGAGCAACGGCCTGATCGACCGGCACGCGTACGCCGAAGCACCCCCGCGGGTCGAGTACAGCCTGACCGCACTCGGCCAGACGCTTCAAGAGCCGATCGTGATGCTGACCGAGTGGGCGCGAACCAACGGCGAAGCTGTCGTCGACTTCCGAGAGTCGGCAGCCGCTGGGGCGATCGGCTGAAGACCGTTGAGCTGCCGGGTGAGGTGCCCGGCGAGGCGTTGAGCGAGTTCCTCCGGTGTGATGGTCTCGATGCCGAGCACCTGGGCCTTGGCCGGCTAAGTACGCCACGACGATCCATGTCACGTCGGGCCTGCCGGCTGAGTCATTCGGGGACGGTGAAGGCTTCGGTGATGCCGCCGTCAAGAGGGATGGCGGCGCCGGTGATGAACCCGGCGTCGTCACCGGCGAGGAAGGCGATGGTCCCCGCGGCTTCCTCGAGGGTGCCGAAGCGGCCCATGGGCCAGTGGACGAGCCTTTTCTGAAGCACGCTCGGGTCGCGTTCCAAGATGGCTCGCTGCTGCGGGGTTTCGATGGGCCCGAACAGCACCGCGTTGACCCGCACGTTGCTGCGGGCGAGGTGGACGCCCAGGTCCCTGGTCAGCTGGACGACGCCTGCCTTCGCCGCGGTGTAAGCCATCGGTGCGGTCGCCGAACCGACAGCGGCCAGGAACGAGGCGGCGTTGATGACGCTGCCACCGGCCGGTTCGGTGGCCAGCAGGTGCGGGATACCGTGTTTGCAGGAAAGGAAGACGCTGGTGAGGTTCGCATCCAGCGCGTTGCGCCACGTCTGTAGACTCATGTCGAGGACGGAGTGGTCGTCCCGGTCCATCAGGCCCGTATTGTTGTAGATGACGTCGAGCCGGCCGTGCTCGCGCACGATCTGCCGGTACGCTCCCTCGACCTGGGCTTCCTCAGTGAGGTCGGCCTGCAGCGTGTGCGCACCGACCTTGTGCTCGACCTTGTCCACTCCGACCACGACCGCGCCCTCTTGTGCGAACCGGTCCGCGACGGCCTGGCCGATCAGGCTGGCCGCGCCGTTGACGACGCAGACCTTCCCGGCAAGTCCCGCACTCATCTCAACCTCCTCGCTTCTCCCGCGGCCACCACTGGCGCGGGTTTCATGATCGTCCCCTGTCCCGGCGTCATTTCCGCTTCTGGCTTGCCGTGTCGGCGACTTCGAACAGGTGCAAGGAGGCATCGGCTGCGACCTGAAATTCCCAGTCTCGATCGACGTCTCCAGATGATTGACGATCCAACCAGGTGGCGCAGTCGTCCGCCTCCGGGGCCCCGGATACTGGCCCGAGATGGTCAATAGCGCGCGATGCCGAACCGAGTCAGCTCCATGTGGCCTGGGCGAGCGCGTTGCCGAAGAAGGCGGCACCGAGGCCGGCGGTCACGCTGCCGACCACGTTGGCGACGGCGAAGAACCGCGCGCCGGTCTCGGCCAGTCGGAGCGTCTCGTGGGAAAAGGTGGAGTAGGTGGTCGGGGCTCCGCAGAATCCGGTGCCGACCAGCAGCTGGACCTGCGTGGACGCGGCTCCCGCGTGAACCGCTCCGGCGACCAGGCCCAGGACGAGGCAGCCGACGATATTGACGGCGAAGGTGCCCCCAGGGGAAGACGCTGTCGTGTCGGGACTGGACCGCTCGGTCGGTCAGGTAGCGTGCCGGAGTGCCGACGAGGGCTCCGGCGATGACGATCAGCCAGTTCATCCCGTAGCCGCAGACGCCCGACGGCTCCCTGACGATGCAGCAGACCAAGAACTGACCTTCACGGTGCTGTCCGACCCGGCAAACCGGGCGTTGGTCCGAAGCGGCGCACCCGGCCCATCACATGGTGCGGCGCACCGTCCGGACCCGCCCGGGCGCGTAGCGTCGACGGAAGAGCCCGGGCGGAATCCGGCCGGGTGGTTGGTTCCGACGCCCTGGAGCGCACATGACCTCGCGGCTTGGCCTGTTGGCCCGCATCGACGCCCGCCCCGAAAACGCCGACAAGGTCGAGCGGATGCTCACCGACGCGGTGGACCTGGCCCGCCAGGAGGAGGGGACGGTGACCTGGTTCGCGTTCCGGCTCGGCGCGGCCTCGTTCGGCATCTTCGACACCTTCGCTGACGAACAGGGGCGCACCGACCACCTCAACGGCCGAATCGCCGCGGCCCTGGGCGACTCGGTCGCCCTGCTCGCCACCGCGCCGACCATCGAGCAGGTCGACATCCTGGCCGCCACCCCGCTGTAACCGCGCAGCCAGAGGCAACGCCGGCGGCTGGTGGGCGGCGGCCTGGGATCCGTGCCCGACCGAACATGGTCGTCTCCTTGGTCGAGATCACCCCCGCAGATACTGCCTTTACTGCGCGTGCGACTCCTGAGACAAAGCACCCGCCTGTTCGGTCCCCCACGTGCTTGTCCGCACCAGGGACTACGCCGCGCGTGCCTGCCGGGTCCACGCGTACCGGCGGGCGCGCTCCAGGTGCTCGGGGATGCGGTCGAGGTGGCGGCGCCACTTCCGGGTGGCGCCCTGATCGTTGTCGTGCTGGCTGTCACGCGGCCGGTTGCGGAGGCTCGCCGGCGGCCGGGGCGTAGACCTGGACGGTGCCGCCCTGTTCGCGCACGGGAAGGCGCGGGAGCGCGGGCAGCGGCGCTCCGGGGTGTGGACGCGTGAGGTTGATGCCGCTGAGGCTGAAGGTCGCGCCGTGGCAGGGGCAGGCGAGCTTGTCCCGGTTGGGGTCGAGGTCGAGTCGGCAGCCCTGGTGGGTGCAGTTGCCTGACACGGCGCGCAGGCGTCCGCCGGTGCGGCGGACGAAGCCGGTCACCGTGCCGAGGTCGAACGCGACAACGGCTCCTTCGGGAAGCTCGGTGGTCTGGGCGACCTGCTGCCAGGTGCCGGTGACGGGGACGAGCTCGTCGGACGCGGCGGGCTGCTGGGCCTGCGCGCTCTGGCCGCGGTCTTGGAGGAGTTGGTCGGCGGCGGCGCCAGCCAGGGCGCCGGTGGCGGTGAGCGCGCCCGCGGCCAGGAACCGGCGGCGGGGCGGGGTGCGCCAGGCCGGCCGTGGTTCGGGCGTGGCTTCTTGTGTCTGCTCGCGTTCGCTCAGCTGGTTGCGCAGGCGGTCGACGAACGCGGGGCTCGGCCCGTGGGCGTCGGGTCCTGCGGCTGCGAGGTCGATCGCGGTGCGCACCAGGGCGAGCTCGTCCTCGGTGGCTGAGAAGGGCTTGGGGCGGCTCCGGCCGAGCAGCCGGTCCACGTAGCGGTCCACTGCCTGCCGTCTCATTTCGCTTCCCCTTCCCCGCCGATGTTGGCTTCCTCGTCCCGCACATCCTGCGCGGTCTCCACGCGGGCTGCCGCGCGCAGGGCCCGGTGCTGGAGGACTTTCGCGTTGGCGACCGACACCCCGAGTTCCGTGGCGGCCTGCCGAACGGTGTACCCGCGCAGGAATCTCAAGGTGAGGATCTGCCGGTACCGCTCCGGTAGCGCTTCCAGGATCCGGTGGGCCTGTGCCCCGGCCTCCCCCGCCTCGCTCTCGCCCGCGCCGGGCGGGAATTCGGCGAGGTCGAGGATGTCGGGGTCGATCTCGGTGACCTGGTGGCCCAGGGTGCGCCGCCAGTGCTCGGCCAGGACGGTCCGCGCGGTCGTGGTCAGGTAGGCGCGGACCTGGCCGATCTCCGCTCCGGGACGCAACGGTCCGAGAGCGGCGGTGAACACCTGGGAGGTCAGGTCTTCGGCGTCGGGGCGGTTGCCGACCTTGGAGAACATCAACCGGTAGATCCGTCCCACGTTATCGGCGTAGATCGCGTCCCAGTCCGGGTACACCGCCCACGGCAGCACCGCCGGGCGCGGCGAGGGCGCCGCGGTGTCAGCCCGCCAGATCATGGCCGCGCCGACCCGCCGAAGCGCCTGGAACCTCCCGCGACCGGCCACGGCTCATCGTAGAGCGCGGCCCGCCTCCGAACTGTCTCGGCATCGATCAACCCTCCGTGGAATCCCATCGCCCACAGATACGGGCGGGGGTTACACCGTCGGGCGCGGCAGGCGGTGTAACCCCCGCCCGTATCCCCTTGCGACGGCAGCGGCCCAAAGCGTCCGGACCGCTGCCAGGTGATCACGTTCGAGTCCGCGCCCTTCAAGGGCCGATCAGAAAGCCGAACGCATGAAGACGTCCTTCCCCCGGCGCCGGAGCGGCGGCGCGGCCGTGGCTGCCGCGCTCCTCGCGGTGAGCGGGCTGACCCTGGCCGCCTGCTCCAGCCCCGCGCACCCCGCCGCGTCGGCCACGATCGCCATCACGCCGGGCTCAGGCCAGTCGAGCCTGGCCGGGATGCCCGGCTCCACCGCGACCGGCCCCGTCACCCAGCCGCCGTCCGCGGCTGGTTCCATGCCGGCGATGAGCATGCCGGCGAGCGCCGCACCCACGCCGGCCGGGGTGCCCGTGGCCACCGACAGCGTGGCCATCAAGAACTTCGCGTTCGCGCCCGCCGCCATCACCGTCAAGGTCGGCACCAGGGTGACGTGGACCAACCAGGACAGCGACGCGCACACCGTCACCAGCCAGAACAACACCGGACCGCTCAACTCCCAGGCGCTGAACACCGGGCAGAGTTTCTCCTACACCTTCACCACCCCGGGCACCTACCACTACCTGTGCACCATCCACCCGTTCATGACGGCCACCGTGACGGTGACCCGATGACCGCCCCCATGACCCGCCGCCAGTTCGCCCGCCACACCGGCTGGTTCGGCGCCGCCGTCGTCCTCAGCGTCACGGGCGGCGAGGTCGTCAGCCACATCGCCGACACGCGCGACAGCATCCCGGCAGCAACGACCGCGGACGCCGGAACCCTGCGGTTCGTGCAGGTCTCCGACAGCCACATCGGCTTCACCGGGCCTGCCAACACCGACGTCACCGGCTCCTTCACCCACGCGATCGACCAGGTCAACAGCCTCGGCTTCCGGCCGGACTTCGTCCTGCACACCGGCGACCTGACCCACCTTTCCACCCCCGGGCAGTTCGACCAGGTCAAGCAGATGATGAGCAGCCTGCGCACCGACCGGGTGTTCACCGTCCCCGGCGAGCACGACTCCGTCGACGACCACGGCCGCGCCTACCGGCGCGCTTTCGCCCAGGGGACCGAGGGCGACGGCTGGTACAGCTTCGACACCCACGGCGTGCACTTCATCGCGCTGGTGAACACCCTCAGCCTGGAGAAGCTCGGCCACCTGGGCACCGAGCAGATCGACTTCGTGCGCCGCGACGTCGCCGGCCTGTCCTCCGACACCCCGATCGTCGTGTTCAGTCACATCCCGCTGTTCGCGATGTTCCCGCAGTGGGGCTGGTCGACCGACGACGCCCTTCAGGTCCTCAACCTCCTGAAGCGCTTCTCCTCCGTCACCGCGCTCAACGGGCACGTCCACCAGCTGTTCAGCCGCGTCGAGGGCAACGTCACCTTCCACTCCGCTACCACCACCGCCTACCCCCTGCCCAAACCCGGCCAGGCCCCCGCACCCACCCCGCAGGTCCTCCCCGCCCGGCAGTTTCACACCGCCCTCGGCATCCGCACCGTCGCCTACCGGCAGGGCACCACGGCGCTGGCCATCACCGACCAGGAGCTGGCATGAACGACGAGCAGGCGGTCGCAGCCGGGCACTCCCCCACAGCGGGCGCGGGACGACCGCCCGCGGTCCGGGGGCTCACGGGCGCAGCCGGAGTG
>NZ_QKYN01000169.1 GCF_003258295.1 Streptacidiphilus pinicola
CTCGGCGGCGGCGATGATGGCGAGCAGCGGGATCAGCGTGACGAAGAAGAGGGCGGCGAAGGCGAGCGAGCGCTGCATGATCTCCACATGGCGGCCGTGGTCCCACAGGCGACGGAAGTAGGCGACCCAGTACGCACGCGTGCGCCACGCCCCGTGGCGCTGCTCCTGGTCGGCCACGCCCCCGCTCACCTCCTTCGCGCCGCTGCCTCCACCTTCGCGCGCCCCCGCCCACCCCGCCAGAACGCGCCGCCGCCCGGGTGAGTGCCCGCTCCGGCCTGCTTGAGCGGTTTCCCAGGGAAACCACAAAGTCGACGCCTAGCCTCCGGCAGCAGAACGACCGGAGGCGAACGGGAGCGGCCATGACGGTGCTGGAGAGCGACGGCGGCGTGGCGCCGGGGATCGCGCGGATCGAGCGGATCGACGGCGGCGTGGAGCTGGGGCACGGGTGGGCGGTGCGGCTCGGGCAGGGCTCGCGCGGCCGGCTCGCGCTGGAGGTCTACGCCGACGAGGCGCTGCTCGACGTGATGGTCGAGGGCGCGCTGACGGCGGAGCCGCTGCGCGGCGCCCGACGGGCGGCCGCGGCCGGACCAGTGCTGTCCTGGGGGCTGCTCCCGGCCGACGGCGTGACGCCGCTGGTGCGGTTCGGACGCGGCGACGCCGGGGAGGCGGTGCCGCGCGTCGTCGCGGAACGCTTCTGGATCGCCCTCGGCCCCGCGGGCGCGGAGCGCGTCTCGGTGGCGACGCGTCCCGGCGCGGACTGGGAGGAGCTGCGGATCTCCGCGGTCCGCTGACTCCCGCTCCGGCCGCTCGCACCGGCTGTCGGACCCTGGTGCGAGGATGGGCGCAGCAGGGTCGAGCGGGGAGAGGAGCCCGGTGCCCGAGGGTGATTCGGTGTATCGGACGGCGTGGGAGCTGCGGCGCGCGCTGGCCGGGAAGGTGCTGAGCATCGCGGACCTGCGGGTCCCCGCGCACGCCACGGCGGACCTGGTGGGGCGCGAGGTGCTGGACGTGGCCTCGCGCGGCAAGCACCTGCTGACGCGGATCGAGGGCGGGCTGACGCTGCACACGCATCTGCGGATGGAGGGCCGTTGGCGGGTCTTCCGCGCGGGCGAACCGTGGACGGGCGGGGCGCGGCACCAGATCCGGGCGGTGCTGGGGAACGCCGAGCGGACGGCGGTGGGCTACCAGCTCGGGGTGGTCGAACTGTTGCCGACGGAGGCCGAGGCGCGGGCGGTCGGCCATCTGGGGCCCGATCTGCTCGGGGCGGACTGGGACGAGACGGAGGCGCTGCGCCGGCTCGGCGCCGCCCCGGCGCGCGGCATCGGCGAGGCGCTGCTGGACCAGCGCAATCTCGCCGGCATCGGCAACGTCTACGCGAACGAGCTCTGCTTCCTGGCGGGGGTCTCGCCGTGGACGCCGGTCGCGGAGGTCGGCGAGCTGCCGCGGGTGGTGCGGGCCGCGCGGCATCTGCTGGTGCTGAACAAGCTGCGGCACGGCCATGTGACGACGGGTGACCCCGCACGGGACCGACAGCACTGGGTCTACGGACGGGCCCAGCGTCCGTGCCGGCGCTGCGGCGCACCGGTGTCCACGGCACGTCTCGGCACGCCGCCGCAGGACCGCGTGGTCTTCTGGTGCCCCCGCTGCCAGCCCGGCCCGACGCCGGGCGCCAGTAGGGGCGCATCGCGCCCCGGTCGGGGTCTCAGGCCTGCGTGATATAGCTGGCGCATGCACGCATCCATGACCGCAACCCTGGTCCGCTTCGCGGGCCACGCCGGTGACGAGATCGAGGCCTATGTGGCCCGTCCCGAGGCGGAGTTCCGCCGCGGCGGCGTCGTCGTCATCCACCACATGCCGGGCTGGGACCGGGGCTCGAAGGAGATCACCCGCCGGTTCGCCGAGCTGGGCTACGACGCCGTCTGCCCGAACCTGTACCACCGTGAGGCGCCGGGCGCCGCTCCCGACGACGCGGCGGCCGTCGCGCGCGCCCAGGGCGGCGTGCCGGACGAGCGCCTGGTCGGCGACGTCGGCGCCGCGGCCGCGTACCTGCGGTCGCTGCCGACCTCGAACGGCAAGGTCGGCGTCATCGGCTACTGCTCGGGCGGGCGCCAGTCCGTCCTCGCCGCCTGCCACCTCGACCTGGACGCGGCCGTGGACTGCTACGGCGCGTTCGTCACCGGCGAGGTGCCGACGGAGTTCCCGCTGAAGATCACGAACCTGGTGGACCAGCTGCCGAACCTGCGGACGCCGCTGCTCGGCCTGTTCGGGGCGGAGGACCGCTACCCGAGCCCGGACCAGGTGGCCGAGCTGGAGCAGATCCTGACCGCCGAGGGCAAGACCTTCGAGTTCCACAGCTACGAGGGCGCCGGGCACGCGTTCTTCGCCAACGAGCGTCCGAGCTACAACGTGGCCGCGGCGAACGACGGCTGGGAGCGCATCGAGGCGTTCTACGGCCGGTACCTGGGGGCCTGAGCATGTGCACCTACACGACGGTGCACGCGGACGTGGACGGCAGCGCCAAGGGGCCGGGCAGCGCCTGGTTCCACGCCGGCCGCGCGACCGTGTACTTCGACCACCCCGTGCACGCGATGGCGGAGCACACCCTGAACATCGACCTGACCGATCCGGCCGGCGACCCGGCCCGTCGGGTCGCGCTGGAACTCACGGCCGAGTCCGCGCGGGCCCTGGTGGCCGCGATCCAGCAGGCGCTCGCCGCCGTCCCTGAGGAACTCAAGGTCTGAGCACGGAAATTGAGGTGCGGGGCGGGTCGGCCCACTGCCAGACTCGTCCACGTACCGAGCGCCCCACCCGTAACGGGGCCGACTGACTGACTGTTTTTGACGACGAACCGAGGGGAGCCGGGCCATGCGTGACCACAACGCCGCTGTCGCGGCTCCCCTGTCGCGGTTCGAGGTGATCCTGGTGTCCCCGTCCCTCCGGTGCCGGCTGCGCGGCCGTCACCGGAGAACCGCGGTGCGCGCCTGACGTAGTCACGCCGCCGCGGGGTCATCGCGCCGTCCTGTCCAGGATCGCCATGAGAGGCCTCCGGCCGTGCGTACCACCTTCAACTTCTCTGCCCTGTCCCGTGTCCGAAACCTGGGCATCCTCGCGCATGTCGACGCCGGGAAGACGACCGTCACCGAGCGGATCCTCTTCGCCACCGGCTCGACGCACAAGCGTGGGGAGGTCCACGACGGCACCACCGTCACCGACTTCGACCCGCAGGAACGCGACCGCGGCATCACCATCTTCGCCGCGGCCGTGAGCTGCGACTGGGCCGGGCACCGCATCAACCTGATCGACACCCCGGGCCACGTCGACTTCGCCGACGAGGTCGAGCGCGCCCTGCGGGTGCTCGACGGTGCGGTGGCGGTCTTCGACGCCGTGGCGGGCGTCGAGCCGCAGAGCGAAGCCGTCTGGCGGCAGGCGGACCGGCACGGCGTGCCGCGTCTCGCGTTCGTCAACAAGCTCGACCGCGCCGGGGCGGACCTGGACACGGCCGTGGCCTCGATCCGCACGCGGCTGCACCCGGCGCCGCTGGTGGTGCAGCTGCCGATCGGTGCCGAGGAGAACTTCACCGGAGTCGTGGACCTGGTCGCGCTGCGCGCGCTGACCTGGCCTGACGCGGTGTCCGGCTGCCTGGTGGACGAGATTCCGCCACCGCTGCTGGACGAGGCGCTGCGCCGGCGCCGACTGCTGGAAGAAGCGGTCGCGGAGCTGCATCCGCGGGCGCTGGAGGAGTTCTGCGCCGAGGGCCGGCTGGGCGACCAGTCGCTGGCCGCGGCGCTCCGAGACCTGACCTGCACCGGAGAGGGGGTGGTGGTGCTATGTGGATCCGCATATCGCAATCGTGGGATCGAGCCGCTGTTGGACGCGGTGGTCTCGTACTTGCCTTCGCCGCTGGACGTCCCTCCGGCGAGGGGGACGTCGGCCCCGACGTCTCGTGACGGTGTGTCGGCGGTGGCGCTCGAACGCGCCGCCGACCCCGCCGGGCCGCTGGCGGCGCTGGTCTTCAAGGTCGCCCAGGCGAACACCGGACGGCTGACCTTCCTGCGCCTGTACTCCGGCACGCTCCGCAAGGGCGACCAGGTCCTGGATTCCGGGACCGGTCGTACCGAGCGGGTCGGCCGGATCCTGCGGGTGCAGGCGGACCGGCACGCGGACGTCGAGCAGGCGGTGGCCGGCGACATCGTCGCCGTGATCGGCCCGAAGGCGGCCCGCGCCGGTGCGACGCTGTGCGCGCCGGGTGCGCCGCTGCTGCTGGAACCGCCGGTGACGGCGGAGCCGGTGGTCTCGGTCGCGGTCGAGGCCGTGCGCGGCACTGACGCCGAGCGCCTGACGGTCCTGCTGGTCCGGCTGGCCGAGGAGGATCCGTCGCTCGCGGTGCGGACCGATCCGGAGACGGGGCAGACGCTGCTGTCCGGCATGGGCGAGCTGCATCTGGAGGTCGCGGTGGAGAAGCTGCGCCGTGCCCACCAGCTGGAGCTGCGCGTCGGCCGCCCGCAGGTGGGCTACCGGGAGACGGTGGTCCGCGGGGTGTCCGGGGTGCTGTTGCGGCACGCCAAGCAGGACGGCGGCGCGGGCCAGTTCGCGCAGGTGGTGCTCGACGTCGAGCCGTTGACGGACCGTACCGACGGGGCCGGGACCGACGGATTCGCGACCGACGGAGCCGGGTTCGAGTTCCGCTCGACCGTCACCGGAGGCCGGGTGCCGCAGGAGTGGATCCGCGCGGTCGAGTCCGGCTGCCGGGACGCGCTCGTCGAGGGTCCCCTCGGCGGGCACCGGGTGACCGGCGTCCGGGTCACGCTGACGGACGGCGCGACGCATCCGAAGGACTCCTCGGATCTCGCCTTCCGCACGGCGGGCCGACTGGCGCTGCGTCAGGCGCTGCGCTCCTGCGCCATGGTGCTGCTGGAGCCGGTGGCCGAGGTCGCGGTGACGGTGCCGGAGGAGGCCGTCGGCGCGGTCCTGGGTGACCTCTCGGCGCGTCGCGGTCGGATCTCCGACCAGACGACACGCGGTGCGACCTGCACGGTCACCGCGACGGTGCCGCTCGCGGAGCTGTTCGGCTACGCGACACGGCTGCGCAGCCGGACGCAGGGGCGGGGTACCTTCACCGCCCGTCCGTCCGGGTTCGCCCCGGCGGATGCCGCGTCGGCAGGGTCCGCGTCGGCGGCGCCCGCGCCGAGCCGGGCGGTCCGGTCAGCGGGATGACGCATGATCGTCATCTGACCGTCGCTTGATCGACAGTGGCCCGTCCCCCACGCTGGGGACGGGCCACTTGCGCGATCAGTAGTTGAAGCATCACTGCTCGCAACCGGGCCCATCCCTCTGATATGAATCGTGCATGACACCGGCAGCATCGTTTAGCGAACGGGCGCTCGAAACCCTGGGACTCACTTCGTACTCGTCCCGTGCCTATGCCGCCTTGGCCCGGCTCCCCCAGGCGACCGCCCCCGACCTGGCCGACGCCACCCGCGTCCCGCGCCAGCGCATCTACGACGTCCTGGGCTCACTGATCGACCAGGGTCTGGTCGCGAAGACCCCTGGCAAGCCCGCCGCCTACCGGGCGGTCGACCCGGCCAACGCCGCGGCCGCGCTGATGCGCGCCCACCGCGACAGCCTGGCCCGGCTCGAGGTCGTCGCCACGGATCTGGTCGCCGAACTGCGCACCGACTGGCTCTCCGCACGCACCGGGCGCCGCCGGTTCGTGCGTGAGGGCGAGACGCGGACCGGGGTCGCCCGCATGGACCACTGGCGCGAGTACGCCCAGCACTCCGTGCTGGCCACCGCCAGGCCGCCGTTCGACGGCCTGGCGGACGAGGAGTGGATCGACCGGGTCCACAGCATCACCCACGCCGGCGGCACGGTGCGCTGCGTCTACCACGCCGACCTGCTGACCAGTCCTCAGCTCGTCGCGCGCGCCTCGCGCTTCGCCGCGGCCGGCGAGGAGGCCAGGGTGACCTCGGCGGTGGAGACGCGCATGATCCTCACCGACCGCGAGCGGGCGCTGCTGACGCTGCCCTCCGCCGATCCGGACCCCAACGCGGGCCCCGGTCCGGTGCTGCTGGTCGACGACGCCCACACGGTCGCCGAGTTGGAGGACACCTTCGACCGCCTCTGGGCTCGGGCGACGCCGTTCAGCGCGGCGGCCTGAACCGACCGACCATCACCCTGGACCTCAGGGTGAGAGTTGCTCGACCGCGGACTGGTACCCGACCTCTCGGGCCGGCCCCGCCACCCACCCGGCGGCCGCGTCCACCCACTCCGACAGCGGCTCGCGCCGCGTCAGCCACTCCCACGGCACGCCGCCGAGACCCGTGCGCGCGCCGTGGGGGCACCTCCCGGTCGAAGGCTGGGAGACACCCCGCCGGTGATCGCCCGCAGGTCGTGTCGACCGCCATTCCGGCAGCCCGGAGTCCGCCCCCGCAGCGGGATTTCCGGGCCGGACGGTAATCGGACGGACGGCGGACTGGACGACGGGGGCCGGGCGTGGCGCACTGGTGGGAGAGGCAGGAGCAGGTGATCCCATGAAGACCAAGCAGTGGACCGTCACCGTGACCATCGACGAGGACGACGCCCGCACCGAGGCGCGCGCGGTGATGACGGATCCGGGCGCGCCGATGGCGACCGGACGCGGCGTGGCGCGCCGCAACCCGACCGACCGCGCGGTGCCGGACATCGGCGACGAGCTCGCCGTCAGCCGCGCGCTGGAGGACCTGGCGCAACGGCTGCACGACATGGCCTCGCACGACTTCGCCTACCTGGCCGGGCCCGCGACGCGGTAGTGGCCGCGCGGTAGCAGGGGTGGCCGTCACGAGCCGGTGAGCACGATCCAGGTGCGGCCGGGCGCGAGGTTCATCGACGTGCCGGCCACGGTGTAGCTGGTCGGGGCGGTGTCGTTCGGCTTGGACCACTGGCCGTGCCAGACCTTGCCGTCGCGGTAGAAGTCGGCGCTGCCCTGGCCCGTGGTCTCGGAGAAGACCTCGTTGTCGGCGTGCCCGGCGTTGTGGTCGGTGTACTTGCCCGGGACGACATGGACGTGCTGGACGATCACGTTGTCCGCGTTCGCCTGCCCCGCGTCGGTGGTGACGACCGCCTGCCCGTCGACGGCGACGAGCCACTTGGCGCCGGACGCGGTGAACGCGAAGGATGCCGAGGGCATCCGGACACGGACCGAGGACTGGGCCGTGCCGCCGGCGGGCTCGGCGCCGAAGCGCAGGCCGACGTCCTTGGTCTGGGCGAGGCCGGGGAAGGCCGAGAAGACCTGGGCGGGCTGGATGTAGGTGGGGTCACTGCCGCCGTTGCTGAACAGGTTGTTGTTCGCGATCGGGGTGATGGTCTGCAGGTTGGCGGCGGCCAGGTCGGGCAGCAGCCCGGATATCGCGCCGGAGTAGGCGAAGCCGACACGGCCGAAGGGCGCGAGCAGCGGGATGTCGGTCTGCCGGGCGCTGCGCACCGGGCCGACGCGGGCGGGGGCATGACCGCTGTCGAAGACGACGAGGTAGCGGCTGAGACCGCCCTCGACCTGGATCGCGTAGACGAGGTCGGCGGAGTTGAGCCCGGACTGGATCCGCTGGGCCTGACCGACATTGTCGATCTTGACCGCCAGCACGTGCCCGCCTGCCCCCTCGCCGGTCAGCGGGTTCACCGCCGGCGAGGAGGGTGACGAGGACGGCGAGGACGCCGGGCTACCACCTCCCCCCGCGACCGCGAACCAGATACCCGCTCCGACCACCGCGAGCCCGGCGACCATCGCGATCATCCTCGCCCGTCGACTCCCCCCGGGGCGTCTTCCGCCGGGACTGGCCCCCGCCGCCCGGCTGTCTTCGTCCGCCATCTGCGCTCACCACCCTCGGATCGCGAACAGGCGTTCCCCACCACCATGCGCCTGTGGCGCCGCGACCGAAAGCGGGAGGACGCGACGCGTCCGGGATGTCCGGCAGCCTCTCAGGCGGATGTCGCACGCTCGAGGCAGTCCAGCACCTCGGCGTCGGTCGTCTGGGTGAAGTCGGCGTAGAACTGGCCGATCGCCGCGAACCAGGTCGGCGTGTCGGCGACGACCACCTCCTCCGCCAGCCCCCGGAAGGCCGCGGCGATGCCGCGCGGGGCGACGGGCACGGCGAGGACGATCCGCGCGGCGCCCTGGGCGCGGACGATCCGACAGGCGGCCTGGGCCGTGGCGCCGGTGGCGATGCCGTCGTCGACGACCACGGCGGTACGGCCGGCGACGTCGACGGGCGGCCGGTCGCCGCGGTAGCGGCGCACCCGGCGCTCCAGCTCGGCCCGCTCCTCCCGCTCGACCCGGTCCAGGGCCGCCTGGCTCGCCCCGGCCTCCCGGATGATCTCCGGGCTGAGCACCCGTACCCCGCCCTCGCCGATGGCGCCCATGGCGAGCTCGGGCTGCTGCGGCACACCGAGCTTGCGCACCACCACGACGTCCAGCGGCGCGTCCAGCCGGGCCGCCACCTCCGCCGCCACCGGCACGCCGCCGCGCGGCAGCCCGAGCACGACCAGGTCCTCGCCGCGCAGATCCTCGAGGCACACGGCGAGCCGTCTCCCCGCCTGCCGGCGATCCGCGAAGACCATGAATCCAGCGTAGGAGCGAAGTACCTAAGTGCGACAGATTCGCCGCCCTCCGGCGTCCGGAACAGTGGAGCCATCAGACAGCACAACGAAGCGCACCGAGGAGCCAGAGATGACCGCCTACGCCATGGCCCACGTCCACTCCGTCGAGTTCGGCCCGGACATCGTCGAGTACCTGGAGCGGATCGACGCCACGCTGGAGCCCTTCGGCGGCCGGTTCCGGGTGCACGGGAACCCGGTGGACGAGGTCGAGGGGAGCTTCAAGGGCGACCTGATCCTGATCGAGTTCCCGGGCATCGAGCAGGCGCGGGCCTGGTACGACTCCCCCGGCTACCGGGACATCCTGGAGCTGCGCACCCGCCACATGGTCGCCGACGTGATCCTGGTGCCCGGTGTGCCTGAGGGCTACCTGGGCGCCGACAGCCTGAAGCACTGACCGCCGGAGCACCGATGCACCCACCGCATTGAAGCGCTGAGTGAAGCTCACTATTAGCTATCGCAATAATGAGCTACACTCGGATGCATGAAGCCTCCCGGTCCCGACTGGACTCCCCCGCCGCGTGAGTCGGATGCGCCGCGGCAGCCCCGGCAGCTGCGGCGCATCCTGCGGCTGTTCCGCCCCTACCGGGGGCGGCTCGCGGTGGTGGCCGTGCTGGTCGGGCTGTCGTCCCTGGTCTCGGTCGCCTCGCCGTTCCTGCTGCGGGCGATCCTCGACGTGGCGATCCCGGACCGGCGCACCGGGCTGCTGACCGTGCTCGCCGTGGGGATGGTCGCGGTCGCCGTCGCCAACTCGGTGTTCAACGTCTGGCAGACCTACCTGTCCACCAGCGTCGGCCAGCACGTCATGCACGACCTGCGCACCGCCGTCTACGCGCACCTGCAGCGGATGCCGTTGGCGTTCTTCACCCGCACCCGCACCGGCGAGGTGCAGTCCCGGATCGCCAACGACATCGGCGGCATGCAGGCGACGGTGACCTCCACGGCCACCTCGCTGGTCTCCAACACCACCACGGTCGTCGCGACCGTGGTCGCCATGGCCGCGCTGGACTGGCAGCTGACCATCGTCTCGCTGCTCCTGCTGCCACTGTTCGTCTGGATCAGCCGCCGGGTCGGCAACGAACGGCGCCGGATAGCGGGCGAGCGGCAGAAGCAACTGGCCTCGATCTCGTCGATCATGCAGGAGTCGCTCTCGGTCTCCGGCATCCTGCTGGGCCGGACCATGGGCCGCTCGCGCGCGCTCAGCGACGACTTCGCGCACGAGTCCGGCGCGCTGGCGGACCTCGAGGTGCGCGCCGACATGGCGGGGCGCTGGCGGCAGTCGACGATCCAGATCGTCATGGCCGCGATGCCGGCGGTCATCTACTGGGCGGCCGGGATGGTCGGCGCGCACGGCGCCACGATCTCCATCGGCACCCTGGTCGCCTTCACCTCGCTGCAGCAGAGCCTGTTCCGGCCGACGGTGTCGCTGCTCCAGGTCGGCGTCGCGGTGCAGGTCTCGCTGGCGCTCTTCCAGCGCATCTTCGAGTACCTCGACCTGGTCCCGGACATCATCGAGCGGCCCGACGCCGTCGCCCCCACCGGGCGCGCCCGCGGCGAGGTGCGCTTCGAGGGGGTCGGCTTCCGCTACGACAACCGCCAGGAACGCCCGACGCTGCAGGACATCGACCTGACCGTCCCGCCCGGCGGCAGCCTCGCCGTGGTCGGCGAGACGGGCTCCGGCAAGACCTCCCTCAGCTACCTGGTGCCGCGCCTGTATGACGTGACGCAGGGCAGGGTGACCGTCGACGGCACGGACGTGCGCGACCTCAGCTTCGCGGCGCTGGCGGACGCGGTGGGCGTGGTCTCCCAGGAGACCTACCTCTTCCACGCCTCGGTCGCCGAGAACCTGCGCTTCGCCAAGCCGGACGCCACCGACGCAGAGCTGGAGGCGGCGGCCCGCGCCGCGCAGATCCACGACCACATCGCCTCCCTGCCGGACGGCTACGCGACGCTGGTGGGCGAGCGCGGCTACCGATTCTCCGGCGGCGAGAAGCAGCGGCTGGCCATCGCCCGCACCATCCTGCGCGACCCTCCGGTCCTGGTCCTGGACGAGGCGACCAGCGCGCTGGACACGCAGACGGAGCAGGCCGTGCAGCAGGCCCTAGACCACCTCTCCGCGGGGCGCACCACCATCACCATCGCGCACCGGCTCTCCACCGTCCGCGACGCCGACGAGATCGTCGTGCTGGACGCCGGCCGGATCGTCGAACGCGGCACGCACGAGAAGCTGTTGGCTCTCGGCGGGCACTACGCGGCACTGGTGGCCCGGGACACCGGGGCGGGAACCCCTGAGAACCAAAGGGACGTAACGGGACAAGAGCCAACGGATCGTCAGGCCGAAGCTGAATTGATCACCTGATCGTTACACTTTCAGCGCAACCCTGTCCGACTGTCGGAAAGTCTGCAAGGGCGACGACGTGTCAACTCGCACACTCGTCTGCACAAGCGACCACTACCGACGTCGGAAGGATCCATCTCGGTGGCACCATCCTTCAAAGCGCGTGCCAAGCGCGCGCTGGCCGGGGGGCTCGGCGCTGTCGCCGTCGCCGCTCTGGCCCCGCTGGGCATCGCCCAGCCGGCCGCCGCGGCGACCACGCCCATCTGCACCTCCAGCAGTCACCCCGCACTGGCCGCCAAGCTCTCGCGTGACATCAAGTCAGCGCTGAGCGGCCGAACGGACACCTACGCGCTCGCCGTGTCGGATCCGCGCACCGGGGTCACCTGCTCCCTGCACGCCTACCACCAGTTCGACTCCGCCAGCGTGGTCAAGGCCACGATAATGGCGACCGTTCTGTGGAAGGAGAAGGGGAAGTACCTCACCCAGTTCGAGCTCGACAACCTGCACCCGATGATCGAGAGCTCGGACAACACGGCCGCGACCAACCTGTGGAACTACCTCGGCACCGCCGAGATCAACGCGTTCCTCAAGAAGGCCGGCATGACCAACACCGTGCTCGGCTCGGGTGGCTACTGGGGTCTGACCCAGATCACCGCCCGCGACGAGATGCGACTGCTGGACGTGCTGACGGACCGCACGGACGTCCTCACGCCGAGCGCGAAGTCCTTCGCGCAGAGCCTGATGGCGCACGTGGAGACCGACCAGCGCTGGGGCACCCCCTACGGGACCCCGAAGGGCGTCACCGCCCACGTCAAGAACGGCTGGCTGCAGCGCACCGCCACGCTCGACTGGCGGGTCAACAGCCTCGGTATCTTCAACGGCTCCGGCCGTGACTACCGCATGGTCGTGCTGACCGACCACGAGTCCACTGAGGGCTACGGCATCACGACCATCGAGCGCGTGGCGCTCCAGGTCCACCGCGACCTGGGCATGTACGGGTTCAAGGCCGCGGTCGCGCCCCGTGTCGGGGCCGAGCAGCCGCAGCCGGGCTCGGACGCTCCGCGCGTCGAGACCAGCGACGGCTCGCCGCAGCCCGGGTCGGTCAGGGACTGACCTGACCGCTCCGGCGGATGATCCGTCCGACGGCCCCCGGCGCCTCGCGCCGGGGGCCGTCGGCGTCCCCCTCCAGTCGTCGGCGGCGTCACCCGTTCGGGCTTGCGCTCGCGCACCTGGCCTTGACAGGATCTTTACGGGGCCCGCGCGGTCGAACGCGCCGGTCCCCGCACGAGGTGAGCCGGGAAGTCTGGTCGGCGGGCCGGGGCCGAAGCGCTCCGGACCTGAGTCCGTTGCCGCACGAGAACCGGAGCGCCCGCCCCGCATGACCGATCTGACCGCCCTTCTGCTCCTCGTGGGCCTGGCCACCCTGGTGGCCACCGGAGCCCGGCGGTGGAGCCTGCCCGCGCCCTCGCTGCTGGTGGTCGCGGGCCTGATCATCGGCGCGCTGCCGTTCACCCCGGACCTGCACGTGCCGCCGCAGGTGATCAGCATCGGGGTACTGCCCCCGCTGCTCTACGCCTCGGCGGAGGAGATATCGCTGCGCGACCTGCGGCTGGTCTGGCGGCCGGTGGCCCTGCTCGCCTTCGGGCTCGTGCTCGCCTCCGCCGCGGCCGTCGGTCTCCTCGCCGCCGCGCTGACGCCGCTGGCCGGGCCGATGGCCTTCGTGCTCGGCGCGGTGCTCGCCAGCACCGACCCGGTGGCCGTCACCGCGCTCGGGCGCAGACTGTCGCTGCCGCCGCGGATCCAGGTCATGGTGCAGGCCGAGAGTCTGTTCAACGACGCGACGAGCCTGGTGCTGTTCAAGGTGGCGGTGGGGACGGCGGTCGCGGCCGGCTCCTTCTCCGTGACGCGCGCGGCGGGCGAGTTCGTGCTCCTGGGCGGCGGCGGGGCCGTCGTCGGTCTGCTCGTCGCGCTCGCGGTGGGGCAGATCCGCAAGCGCACCGAGGACCCGGTCCTGGAGACGGTGATCGCCCTGGTCACCCCGTACGCCGCCTACGTCCTCGCCGAGGACGCGCGGACCTCCGGCGTGACCGCCGTGGTCGTCGCGGGCGTCGCGCTGGGCTCGATGGGCTCGGTGGGCGACCGGATCACCGGCGCGCGGATCCGGCTGCAGGTGCACGCGGTCTACCAGACCGTCGTCTTCCTGCTGGAGAGTGTCGTCTTCGCCGTCATCGGCCTCGAACTGCCCTCGCTGATCCACGGACTGAGCGCGGACGAGAAGATGTGGCCGCTCGACGTGCTCGCCATCGCCGCGACCCTGATCGCCACCCGGATGCTCTGGATCTTCCCGATGTCGGCGGCCATGCAGCGACGGCGCGGCGCCGGCACCGTCTCCTGGCGGGTGCCGGCCGTCATCTCCTGGGCCGGCACGCGCGGCGTCATGCCGCTGGCCGCCGCGCTGTCGATCCCGCTGGTCGCCCACGGCGGGCAGCCGCTGCCGCACCGCTCGCTGGTCCTGGTGCTCACCACCGGCGTGGTGGTGCTGACCCTGGTGCTGCAGGGCTTCACGCTCGCACCCGTCGTGCGCGCCTCCGGCATCGCGCTGGAGCCGGCCGCCACCGCGCGCGAGGAGGCCGAGGCCCGCGACGCGCTCGCGCGCGCCGGCCTGGCCCGGCTGGAACAGGTCGCCGACGTCGAGGCCGCGCCGGAGGTCGTCGTCGACCAGCTGCGCCGCAGCCTGCACGCCCGCCTCGACCACGCCCGGGCGCTGCTCGACGAGCAACTCGACGCCGACTCCACGCTGATGGCCACGCACCGTGAGCTGCGCCACGAGCTCATCCGCGCCGAGGCCGGCGAGCTGTCGCGCCTCTACACCGAGCGCCGGATCACCGACGCGACGCGCCGCCGCCTGCAGCGCTCGCTGGATCTGGAGGAGGCGGGTCTGGTCGAGGAGGAGTAGCGCGTGTGCGCGGCGGGTAGCGCCCCGTCCGGCTGTGGCCGGGCAGGGCGTTTCCCTTTTGCGCGGCGCTCGGTATGCTCGGTCTTGCTCATCTTGGCAATCAAGTGAGCATGAGTGAGCAATATGAATCGTCGATTCGAGAGAAGGTGCCGCCGGTGACCGCCGCCTCGCAGACCTCGTTGGAGATCGAGTCCCAGCCCGCGTGCTGGCAGCGGGCGCTGGACCTGCTGCCGTCGGTCTCCGGCCTGCTGCCGCGCCCCGGAGAGCGGGTCGCCGTCGTCGGCTGCGGCACGTCCTGGTTCATGGCCCAGGCCTACGCCGCGCTGCGCGAGGGCGCGGGCGCCGGCGAGACCGACGCCTTCGCCGCCTCCGAGGCGCCGATCGGGCCCGGCTTCGCCCGCCGCTACGACCGCGTCCTGGCGTTGACCCGCTCGGGCACCACCACGGAGGTGCTGAGCCTGCTGGATTCGATGCGCGGGCAGGTGGCCACCACGGCCATCACCGCCGACCCGGCGACCCCGGTCGCCGACCTCGCGCAGGACCTGGTCGTGCTCGACTGGGCGGACGAGAAGTCCGTCGTGCAGACCCGCTTCCCCACCTCGCAGCTGGTGCTGCTGCGCGCCCACCTCGGCGAGGCCGTCGGCCACCTGCCCGCGCAGGCGGCCGAGGCGCTGGCGCAGGAACTGGACGCCGAGCTCGTCGGCGCGGAGCAGGTCTCCTTCCTCGGCCGCGGCTGGAGCTACGGGGTGGCGCGCGAGGCCGCGCTCAAGGTCCGGGAGACCGCGGCGTGGTGGACCGAGTCCTACCCCGCGATGGAGTACCGCCACGGCCCGATCAGCGTCGCCCGCGCGGGCCGTGCCGTCTGGAGCCTCGGCGCGCTGCCGGACGGCCTGGCCGAGCAGATCCTGGAGACCGGCGCCCACCTGGTGACGCCGCGTCACGATCCGCTGGCCGAGCTGGTCAAGGTGCAGCGCCTCGGCGTCGCGCTCGCGGCGCGGCTCGGCCGCGACGTCGACAACCCGCAGCACCTGACCCGTTCCGTGGTGCTCTCCGCATGATCCTCACCGTCACCCTGAACGCCGCCCTCGACGTCACCTACCTCGTCGAGGGCGGCGTTCAGGGT
>NZ_QKYN01000170.1 GCF_003258295.1 Streptacidiphilus pinicola
GTGACCGGGGTCCGCGTCGTGACGACCGCCCGTCCTACGGGGACCGCGACCGTGGCCCGCGTCGCGAAGACCGTCCGTCGCACGGCGACCGCGACCGTGGTGGTGACCGGGGCGGCTTCCGCCGCGATGACCGGCCGTCCTACGGCGACCGTGGCCCGCGTCGTGATGACCGCCCGTCCTACGGCGACCGTGACCGTGGCCCGCGTCGTGATGACCGCCCCTCCTACGGTGACCGTGGTCCCCGTCGTGACGATCGCCCGTCGTTCGGTGACCGTGGTCCGCGTCGTGACGACCGCCCGTCCTACGGCGACCGCGACCGCGGCCCGCGTCGCGAAGACCGTCCGTCGCACGGCGACCGCGACCGTGGTGGTGACCGGGGCGGCTTCCGCCGCGATGACCGGCCGTCCTACGGCGACCGTGGCCCGCGTCGTGATGACCGCCCGTCCTACGGCGACCGTGACCGTGGCCCGCGTCGTGATGACCGCCCCTCCTACGGCGACCGTGGTCCCCGTCGTGACGACCGCCCGTCCTACGGCGACCGTGACCGCGGCCCCCGCCGTGATGACCGCCCGTCCTACGGCGATCGGGACCGTGGTGGGCGCTTCGAGCAGCGTGGTGGGTACGGGGACCGTGACCGCGGCGAGCGCAGTGCTCCGACGCGCCGGCTGCCGATCGACGAGGACGTCACCGGGCTGGAGATCGACGCGGACGTGCGTCAGGAGCTGATGACGCTCCCCAAGACGCTGGCCGAGGACGTCTCCAAGCACCTGGTGATGGTGGCGCGCCTGATCGACTCCGACCCGGAGCAGGCCTACGCCTACTCGCGTGTCGCGCTCCGTCTGGCGTCCCGCGTCGCGGCCGTTCGTGAGGCGGCGGGCTTCGCCTCCTACGCGACCGAGCGCTACTCCGAGGCGTTGAACGAGTTCCGCGCCGCGCGCCGGATGACCGGGTCCGCGGACCTGTGGCCGGTCATGGCCGACTGCGAGCGCGGTCTGGGCCGCCCGGAGCGGGCGCTGGAGATGGCCGGCGCACCCGAGGTCAAGCAGCTGGACAAGGCCGGCCAGGTCGAGATGCGTCTGGTCGCCGCCGGGGCCCGCAAGGACCTCGGTCAGCTGGAGGCCGCCGTGGTGACCCTGGAGTCGCCGGAGCTGGCGTCGCACTCGGTGCAGCCGTGGACGGCCCGCCTGCGGTACGCCTACGCGGACGCGCTGCTGGCCGTCGGCCGCGAGGAGGACGCGCGCGAGTGGTTCGCCAAGGCTGTCGAGGCGGACCAGAGCGGTACCACCGACGCCGCCGAGCGCCTGGCCAAGCTGGACGGCATCGAGTTCGTCGACGCGCTCGACGACGACGAGGACGAGGCGGACGACGAGGTCGACGCCGCCGACGTGTCCGGTGACCTTCCGGCCGACGTCGAGGAGGCGGAGGCCGCGGAGGACGAGGCCGAGGCCGCGGCGGACGCCGAGGTCGAGTCCGACTCCGACGACGCGTCCGAGGTCGGCAACGCGCTCGACCTGGACGAGGTCAGCGCCGAGGGTGGTGCCCTCTTCGACGGCGGCAACGGCGAGGACTACTACGAGGACGACGAGGAAGAGGACGAGGAGGAGGGCTACAGCCACTCCGACAACCGTCGCTGATCCTCGGGCCACTGGTTCACTGGGCGTCCCACATCCGACGTCCGACTGACGGCGAGTGACACGACAGAGGGCCTGTCCCGGTGCGGAATCCGCACCAGGGCAGGCCCTCTGTCGTTCCGTCAGCCCAGGCGCAGGTTGCGCAGCACCAGCCCGGTGGCCGGCTTCGGGCCGAAGGACGTGGACTTGCGTGGCATCGTCACGCCCTGCTCGGCGAGGCGGCGGACGACGCCCTCCTCGACGGGGTTGAGCAGCACGGCGGTGCCGTTGGCGCGGACGGCCTCGCGGATGGCGGCGCCGGTGTCGTGCAGGTAGCCGATGTGCTCGGGGTCGTCCGGAACCCGCCAGACGCGCTCCAGCAGGAGGGCGTGCAGCACGGTCGCGTCCAGGCGCCGGTACTCCTCCGGCAGGTCGGCGGGGACGGAGGCGGCCAGGGCCGTCTCGTCGGGGCCGGTCAGCAGGTGGAAGCCTCCGTCGCCGGCCAGCAGGAACGCGTTGTCGTGGGCCCCGGAGCCGCCCCGGGCGCCTGCGCCCGCCTTCGCCGTCGCCAGCGCCTTCAGCGCCGGTTCGACCGCGTCGCCGAGGTCGGTCAGGCGCCAGTCGCCGCCGGCCGAGCGGAGGCGTTCGAGCGCGTCGCGCAGCGGCAGGCGCTGCAGGACGCGGTGGATCGCGCGGACCCGCAGGGGATACGCGGCGGTGTCGACGAGCAGCACCATGCCCCGGTCCCAGGGGCTCTGGGCCAGGTGACGGTGTTCGCGCTGCAGGCGCAGGTACATGGCCCAGCGGTGGTGGCCGTCGGCGATCAGTGCGCGGCAGGTGGCGAGGTCGGCGGAGACGGCGGTGAGGTCGTCCCGTTCGGTCACCGCCCACAGGCGGTGGCGGGTGCCGTCGCTGGTGGTGGTCTCGAGCAGCGGATCGCGCTGCGCCGTGCGTTCGACGACGGCAGCTGCCCGGCCGTCGCCGCGGTAGGTCAGCAGCAGCGGCTCCAGGTTGGCCTTGGTGGTGCGCATCAGGCCGACGCGGTCGGCGACGGGGCGTGGCATCACGTCCTCGTGCGGCAGCACCATGCCGGCGCGTGCGTCGCTGACCGCGAGCGCGCCGATCAGGCCGCGCTGCAGCAGGCCGCCGTCGGCGTCCGAGGTGCGCTGCTCGTAGACGTAGAGGGCGGGCTCGGGGTCGGGGCGCAGCACGCCCTGGCGCTGCCAGCGGTCGAGCAGGGTGGCGGCGTGCCGGTAGCCGTCCTCGGCGGTGGGCTCGGGGCGGGGCAGGATCAGTCGGACGACGTTGTGCGGGTCGCTGTCCTCCAGCCGGGTCCGGCCGTCGGGGTCGACCACGTCGTACGGGGGTGAGGTGACCGCGCCGAGGGAGGTGACCCGCTCCGGGTCGTAGCGCAGCCCGCGGAAGGGGGCCAGCGAAAGGCCGCACGCGGCCACCCTCCCGGCGTCGCCGTAGCGGGTATCACTCACGTCGTCAGCACTGACTCGTTCCACCCTGGGCATGTTAATCCGATGGATGCGGTTGTTGATCGCGGAGAGCTCGGATCACGTCATCACGAAGGCACGCGGCACGGGAGGTCATGACCGGATGAGAGATCAGGGGCAACCGGGCGGCGAGGTGTACGACTGGTTCCGGCGCGGGATCGCGATGCTCGCGCAGGGCAACGCGGGTGCGGCGGTGCAGTTGTTGAGTCACGCGGTCGAGCAGGAGCCGCATTCGCGGGCGATCCGGGAGGCGCTGGCGCGGGCGCAGTTCGAGACGCGCGCGTACGCGGCGGCGCTGGAGAACTTCCGCGCGGTGGCGCTGGCCGATCCGTCCGACGACTACGCGCAGTTCGGCTGGGGGCTGTCGGCGGCCCGGCTGGGGGACTTCGAGGCGTCCGCCGAGCATCTGGCCCTGGCGGTGGCGATGCGGCCGAGCTCGGAGCCGTACCGGGCGGCGCTGCGCCAGACACGGGCCACCCTGAAGGCGCGCGCCGGGGGTTTCGGTACGGTCGGAGGTGACCGGCGCCGACACGCCGGGGTGCCCGCCGTCGAATCACCAGCCGCACCGCACGCAGATCCGTACGCAGATCCGCGCGACGATCCGCAGGGAGACCCGCCTCGTGACCGCTGAGCAGCCCCTCCACCTCGCCTACGACACCGCCCTGCTCGATCTGGACGGCGTCGTCTACGCGGGCGCGGCGGCGATCCCGCACGCCGTCGAGGCGCTCGACGCCGCCCGCTCGGGCGGCATGCACCTCGCCTACGTCACCAACAACGCCTCCCGCACACCGGAGACGGTCGCGGCGCACCTGACCGAGCTCGGGGTGCCGGCCGCGCCCGCCGACGTCATCACCTCCGCGCAGGCGGCAGCCCGGATCGTCGCGGAGAAGGTCCCGCCCGGGTCGGCCGTGCTGGTGATCGGCGGCGAGGGACTGCGGGAGGCGGTGCGGGAGCGCGGCCTGGTGCCGGTCGCCTCGCTGGACGAGAACCCGGCGGCGGTGGTGCAGGGCTACGACCCGGGCATCGGCTGGCAGCAGCTGGCCGAGGCCTCGTACGCGGTGCAGCGCGGTCTGCCGTGGGTCGCCTCGAACACGGACCTGACCATCCCGACCGCGCGCGGCACCGCCCCGGGCAACGGCACGCTCGTCGCGGCCGTCCGTACCGCGACGGGCGCCGAGCCGGAAGTGGCCGGAAAGCCGCTGCCGCCGATGCACCGCGAGACGGTGATCCGCACCGGCGCGCGGCGTCCGCTGGTCGTCGGCGACCGCCTGGACACCGACATCGAGGGCGCGTTCAACGGTGGGGTGGACAGCCTGCTGGTCTTCACCGGCGTCACCCGCCCCGAGCAGCTGCCCGAGGCCGAGCCGAAGGACCGGCCCACCTACCTCGCCGCCGACCTGCGCGGCCTGCTGGCTGTTCCGCCGGCGCTGGAGGAGCTCGGCGGGGGCGCGTTCCGCTGCGGCGGCTGGACGGTGGCCCCGCGCGAGGACGGCCGCCTCGGCTTCGGCGAGGAGCGCGGCACCGACCCCTACGCGGGTCTGCGCGCCCTGTGCGCGGCGACGTGGAGTGCGGCGGACGCCGGGCGTCCGGTGCCGGAGTGGCGGAAGGGGCTGGCCGAGCTGGGGCTGTGACGGGCGGCCGAGTCGCGGGGCCGCGGGGCTTCAGAGCAGGGTGCGCAGCTTCAGCAGGTCGAGGATGCTCGCCTCCAGCTTCACCCGGCCGGAGCCCCAGGCCTTGGCGAAGTTGAGCCTGCCGTCGACGAGGGCGAGGAGGTCGTCCCCGGCGAGGGCGAGGCGGATCTGCGCCTTGGTCGCGGGCCTGCCGGGAGCCTCGGCGAGGTCCTGGATGTGTCCGTCGCGCAGTTGCCCGGTGAAGGTCAGGTCCAGGTCGCTGATCCAGCAGCTGAGCGAGCGGTCCAGCTGCGCAGCGGTGCGGGCGTTGCCGGTGGCCTTGCCGAGGTTCTCGCTGAAGGTGGTCAGTGCCTCACGGCATTCGAGCGCGGTGGCCATGGCGGGGGCGGACTCCTCTGGGTGCGGACTTCGACCGACGGTACCGCAGCGCCCGCGCCTCACGGCGGCGGCGAAGGCGGTAGCGTCGGACCTACGGCCAAGCTGTGGAGGGACGTGTGGACGAGGGCGGGATGCGCGAGATGGTCCGTGACTACGTGAAGATCGCCACCGGGATCGCCACGGGCGTGGCGGAGGAGCTGCACAAGCGGCTGCCGCCGCCTGTCCGCGACCTCGCCGACGGCGTCGTCGAACGCGCCCGCGAGGAGGGCGAGAGGGCGTGGCACCGCATCGGTGACGGCATCGTCCAGGCGGGCGTGGTCCTGGAGTACCTGGAGCGCCAGCTGCGGCAGGTCCAGGGCACGCCGCCGTCCTCGCCGGAGGCGCGGCCGGAGTCGGCGGAGGCCGCGCCAGCGTCCCGCGCGGAGGAGGCCTTCCCGCGCCCGGAGACGCGCCCGCGCCCGGTCCGCGTCGTCGTCGACGCGGACGACACCGACGCGGCGGCCGCGGCAGCCCGCCGCGCGGCCGCGGTCCCCGCGATGCGGGACCGCGCCCCGAAGGCGCAGCAGACCACGCCGCCGAAGCGCACCACGCCGCGCAAGCCGGCCGAACCCGCGGCGAAGAAGACCCCGGCGAAGAAGGCGCCCGCCGCCGCGAAGAAGACGACGACGGCCGCGAAGACGACGCCAGCGAAGAAGGCGGCTCCTGCGAAGACGCCGGCAGCCAAGAAGCAGCCTGCGGCCGCGAAGAGGACCGTGCCGGCCAAGAAGGCCACGCCAACCCGGAAAACCCAGCCGGCCAAGAAGGCCGCCGCCAAGAAGCCCGCGACGGAACCGGCCACGACCGATGAGTGACACCCCCTGGCCCCCACCCC
>NZ_QKYN01000023.1 GCF_003258295.1 Streptacidiphilus pinicola
GTGGCCGCGGGATAGTCCGGCAGGTGGGCTAGCAAGGCGCCACCAGCACCAACCGCTCAGGGCACCGGGAGACACCACGGCCGTCCTGGGCGCCGCGCGTCCCCGCCCCGCTCCCGCACCGCCCGAACCAGCCGCTCGAACCGCGCCAACCGAAGCCCCGTGAACAACTCCACCCACACCGGCTCAGCCCGCAGCACCCCACCCATACAGGCAAAATGCCCGCCCACCGGGTTGTGCAACACCCTTTAGGCCGGCGGGAAGAGCAGTTCGGCGAGGGACTCCTTCGAGCGCCCCAGTTCGTAGTCGGCGAAGGGCAGCCCGGCTGCCGAGGCCAACTCCGCGAGATGTCGGCGGCTGGGGCCGCCCGCGCGCTCCGACGTGGCGAGGCGGCGGCCCGCCCGGTCGAGCACCAGGAACTCGTCGCGCAGCCACCCACGGACGTACTCCGAGACGGTGACGAGCTCCGCGACCTGCTCGATCGGGATTCTGGCCGCCACCCACGACCCTTCCGAGATCGCGATGGCCCGGCCGTCCCAGGTGACGGAGCGGAACTCGCCGTTCCGGGCCGGGCCACGGCAGCTGTGGTGCCTCTTGCGCTGGTACGGCGCGGAGTTGCGCGCCACCGGGACGGGACGGCCGCAGTAGCCCTGCTCCGTGTCGAAGCCCCACTCGGGGACCCGGGACGGATGGGTCGTCAGAAAGCGGTTCGGTTCCTGGAGCAGCATCAGGGCCCGCGCGGAGCGCACCGCGTCGCGGAAGGGCCAGGTCCAGGCGCGCCACAGCGGCGGGTCGAGCAGCAGCGGCACGGGAGAGAGCGCGGCGAGCCAGACCGCCGGGGCCGGCCCGGTGCGCAGCACGACGCAGACGCCGGCGGCGATCAGCATGGCGACCGCGATCCGGGCGAAGACGCGGCGCTGGCGGCTGCGCCAGAACATCAGCCGCGGGAGGCTCTCCTCGGGCGCCCGCCACACCCGCCAGCTCGCGGCGAGCGCGCACACCGGGAGCCAGGCCGACCGGACCGGGCCGGCCCCCCAGGCCAGCAGGCCCAAGCCGAGCGACGCGAGCAGCAGCGGCGGTAACCTCCGCGGCAGCTTCGGGAACCTCTGCTCCAGGTAGACGCGGCCGCGCGCCCGGAGACTCCCCACCACGGACACGGGCCCCGCCCCCTGCCGACTACAGCCGCCCCGCCTCGCTGAGCCTGCTCAGGAACCGCCGGGTGCGCTCGTGCTGCGGATCGCCGAAGACCTGCTCCGAGGTGCCTCGCTCCAGGATGACACCGTCGGCCAGAAAACAGACCTGGTCGGCGACGTCCCGGGCGAAGGCCATCTCGTGCGTCGCGAGCACCATGGTGCGGCCCTGCTCCTTGAGGTCCCGGACAACAGCGAGGACCTCGGTGACCAACTCCGGGTCCAGGGCCGCGGTGATCTCGTCGAGCAGCAGCACACGCGGCTCGGAGACGATCGCGCGGACCAGCGCGACGCGCTGCTGCTGGCCGCCGGAGAGGCGGTCCGGGTACTCCCCGGCCTTGGCCGCGAGCCCGAGCCGGTCGAGCAGTTCGAGCGCCCGCCGCTCCGCCTCGGCGCGCGGGAGGCGGTGGACCCGGCGCGGCCCGAGGGTGATGTTGTCCAGCACGGTGAGGTGCGGGAAGAGGTTGTACGCCTGGAACACGACGCCGATCCGGCGCCGCACGGCGTCCGCGTCGACGCGCGGATCGGTCACGTCCTCGCCGTCCAGCCAGATCGCGCCGTCGTCGATCTCCTCCAGCAGGTTCGCGCAGCGCAGCAGGGTGGACTTGCCCGAACCGGAGGCGCCGATCAACACGGTGACGGAGTGTTCGGGCACCTCCAGGCTGACGTCGTCGAGGATGACCTGCTCGCCGAAGGCCTTGCGGACCGACTCGAAGCGCAGGACCGGAGCGGTGACGGTCATACGATGCCTCCCTGGGCGCGGCGCCGGTCCATCCGCCGGGTGAGCCAGTCCGCGTAGCGGGTCATCGGGATGGTGAGGATGACGAAGCCGAGGCCGGCCACGACCAGCGGCGTGTAGTTGAAGCTGCTCGCGACCTGGATGTGCGCGGCCGCCACGGCGTCGATCGCGCCGCCCACATAGACCAGGCCGGTGTCCTTCTGCAGCGAGGCCATGTCGTTGACCAGCGCCGGGACGACCCGGCGGACGGCCTGCGGCAGCACCACGAAGCGCATGGTCTGCGCGTAGCCGAGGCCGAGGGAGCGGGCGGCGGCCCGCTGGCTCGGGTGGACGGACTCGATTCCGGCGCGGAAGACCTCCGCGACGTACGCCGAGTAGTTGATCACCAGCGCCGCCCCGCCCAGCAGGATCGGGTCGTTGGTGACGCCCTGCAGCTGCAGCGCCGGCACGCCGAAGACGGTCAGCAGCAGCAGGATGATCAGCGGGAAGCCGCGGAAGAAGTCCACGTAGGCGGTCGCGAGCAGCCGCACCGGCAGGAAGACCGGGCCGCGCAGGGTGCGCGCGGCCGCGATCAGCAGGCCGAGGACCAGGATGGTCGGGCCGCAGACCGCCAGCAGCTCCAGGTTCAGCACGAAGCCGTGCAGCACCGGGGAGAGCGCCTCGCGGGCGTAGTGCGGGTCGAGGAAGGTCTTCCGGGTGACCGGCCAGCCGGGGGAGCCGGTGATCACCAGGAACAGCACCGCCGCCACGCCGAGCGTGCTCGCCGTGGCGATCAGCGCGGAGCGTCGGGTGCGGGAGCGGCGGTACGCCTCGCGGGCCAGCCGCCGCTCGGAGGGCGCGTACGGTGCGCGCTCCTCGGTGATGGGGTCGGCGCTCACTTCAGGCTCGCTCACTTCAAGACGGGCGCGGCGTCGGAGGCCGGCAGCCACTGCTTGGCCAGCTGGTCCAGCGTGCCGTCGGTCTTGAGGGCGTCGACGGCCTGGGAGACGCAGGAGGTCAGCGCGCTGCCCTTGCCGAGCACCAGGCCGAACTGCTCCGGCTTGCCGTCCGAGGTGCCGGAGCCGGTCGGGAACTGGCCGACGATCTTGGCGTCGGTGACCTGCGCCGAGGTGATGTAGAAGGCCGTCGGCAGGTCGGCCACGAGCGCGTCGATCTGGTGGTTCTTCAGGGCGGCGCTGGCCTCGTCCGTGGTGTCGAAGACGGCGACCTGCTGGCTCGGCGCGACGGTCTTCTGCGCGACGTTCAGGCTGGTGGTGCCGACCTGGGCGCCGATCTTGGCGCCCTTGAGCGCGGCGATCCCGGTGGCGCCCGCGTACTTGGAGTCCTTGAGGGTGATCACGGCCTGGCGCACGTCGTAGTAGCCGGAGGAGAAGTCCACGGCGTTCCTGCGCTCGTCGGTGATCGAGACCTCGTTGATGTCGAAGTCGAACTTCTTCTGTCCCGGCGCGATGACGCTGTTGAACGGCGCGACGGTCCAGGTGACCTTCGAGGTGTCGTAGCCGAGCTGCTTGGCGACGGCGTAGGCGACCGCCGACTCGAAGCCCTTGCCGTCGGACGGCTTGTTGTTGTCGAACCAGGGGTCGTAGGCCGGGTCGTCGGTGCCGACGGTGAGCTTGCCCGAGGCCAGCGTCGCGAGACCGCCCTTGGTGCAGGTGGCCGCCGAGCCCGCCGCTCCCGAAGCGGTGCCGCTCGCGTTTCCGCTCGACTGCGGCGCGCAGCCGGCGGCGAGTACCAGGACGGCCGCGCCGGCGGCGGCGCTGAGCAGACGGGAGGTCTTGAGCAGGGCGTTCACGGTGACTCCTGGATGGATGGCAAGTGGCGGCAGCCTACCCACGAGTTGTCACGGGAGGGTGAAGCAGCTGCTCCGGATCCGAGCTCGTCTCATATCCCGGACGGATATCGCCGAGGGGTGGGCGGCAGTGACCATCCGTGACTCCCGTCACGCCAGCGGTTGCGGTCCCCTCTTGAACAACAGAACCTTCTGTATATACGGTGGAACCACCACAGTTTCTTTCGTTCAGGCAGGGTCCTCATGGAAAATCTCTCGTCGATGCTCACCGCGGCAGACAAATCCACTGCGGATCTCGCGGGTCATCCCGCCTGGCTGCGCCTCAAGGATGCGGTCGAGGCGCTCCGCCCGCTGCAGTCCAAGGACGGCTCGATCGACCTCAACTCCCGTGGCGCGTCCACCAAGGACGAGGCCGACGCGCAGCTGGCCGTGATCACCGAGGCCATCGGCGAGCTGGCCCCGCTCTTCCCGCACGACAAGGCGTACCTCGACGCCGTCGTGCTGGACCTGATGCGCTGGGCGGCCTCCGGCTACGCCACCCCCGACTTCCTCGACTCGCTGCTGGCCTTCCAGCCCGCCGAGCAGCGCGTGGACGGCCTGGCCCACCTCGTCGTCTTCCCGATGTACACGCAGAACGGCAACCCGGACCGCAACCTCGAGGCCGTGCTGCTGCACGTCGTCTGGCCGGACTGGCTGGCCGAGCTGGAGCGCACGCGCTACGACAACCCGATGTTCGTGCCGATCACCTTCGTGGACTTCACGGCCGGCTACGACACCAACTCCGCGGTGCTCTTCCCGGAGACGGTCTCGGTGCGCGAGGTGCCGGAACGATTCACCTGGGGCGGCATCTTCTGTGACCGCGAGGCCGCGCGCTTCCGCGCCGTCTCCACCGCCGCCGTCCGGACCCTTGGCCTGCAGATCCCCGAGGACGCGGCCACCCTGCTCGCCGACCAGGAGCTCGCGCAGCAGACCTTCGTCCTGTGGGACCTGGTCCACGACCGCACCCACAGCCACGGCGACCTGCCGTTCGACCCCTTCATGATCAAGCAGCGCTCCCCGTTCTGGATGTACGGGCTGGAGGAGCTCCGCTGCGACCTGACGGCCTTCAAGGCCGCGGTCGAGCTGGAGGCCGAGGGCTACGAGCAGGGCCGCAACGTCCAGTACGCGATCCTCTTCGACCGGATGTTCCGCTTCCCCGTCTCCGGCGGCCGCGTCCGCAACTACGACGGCCTCGGCGGTCAGCTGCTCTTCGCGTACCTGCACAAGCACGACGCGCTGCGCTGGACCGACAACAAGCTGCACATCGACTGGCAGCGTGCCCCGCAGGTCACCAACGACCTGTGCGCGGAGATCGAGAAGCTCTACCGCGACGGCATCGACCGCCCGAAGACCAGCCACTGGCTGGCCGCCTACGAGCTGGTCTCCCAGTACCTGACCCCGCACCCCGCCTCCACCTGGGCCAAGGGCGCCGACGCGCTGCCCTTCAAGGACCACGACGAGGCCAAGACGCTGAACAAGGCGCTGTGCGACGCCGTGCTGCCGGACGAGTTCCCCCTCAGCATGTTCTTCGAGGCGCTGTCCAAGAAGCTGTCCGGCGTCATCGCGTCCACCTCCGGCATGACCGGCACGACCATTGTGGAGAACGCAGCGTGAGCACTCAGAGTGTCGACCTCAAGGGCCGCGTCGTCGCGGTCGCCGGAGCCACCGGCATGGCCGGGCGGGCCACCGTGCTGCGCCTGGCCCAGGCCGGCGCGACCGTCTCCTGCGGCGACATCGACGCCCGCAAGCTGGACGAGCTGATGGACTCCGTGCGCCGGGCCGTCCCCGGCGCCGTTGTCGTCGGCCACGTCGTCGACCTGCTCGACCCGCAGGCCGCCCGTGACTGGGCCGACCACATCGAGGCCGAGTTCGGCCGCGTCGACGGTCTGGTCCACCTGGTCGGCGGCTGGCGCGGCAGCAAGACCTTCGCCGACACCGACCTGGCCGACTGGGACTTCCTGCACGACATGCTCGTGCGGACCCTCCAGCACACCAGCCTCGGCTTCCAGGAGGCGCTGCTGCGCAGCGACGACGCCCGGTTCGCCATCATCTCGGCCGCCGGCGCCCACAAGCCGACCGGCGGCAACGCCGCCTACGCGACGGCCAAGGCCGCCGCCGAGGCGTGGACGCTGGCGCTGGCCGACTCGCTGAAGACCACCCAGGCGGCGGCTGCCATCCTGGTGGTGAAGGCGCTGGTCTCCCCGGAGATGCGCGCCGAGAAGCCGAACGCCAAGTTCGCCGGGTTCACCGAGACGGCCGATCTCGCCGAGCAGATCGTCTCCCTGTGGTCCCGCCCCGCCGACGACGTGAATGGAACGCACCTGTGGCTGACGCCCCAGTGAATGACGCTGTGACCGACATCCGTACGGAGGCCAAGCGCCGGCACGACCCCACCGTGCGTGGCTTCGCCAGCGACAACTACGCCGGCATCCACCCGGAGATCCTGGCGGCGCTGGCGGTGGCCAACGACGGCCACCAGGTCGCCTACGGCGAGGACGACTACACCGCGCACCTCCAGGACGTCTTCAAGGCGCACTTCGGTGAGCGGGCCCAGGCCTACCCGGTCTTCAACGGCACCGGCGCCAACGTCACCGCGCTGCAGGCGCTGCTGCCGCGCTGGGGCGCGGTCGTGGCCGCGGCCACCGCCCACATCAACGTGGACGAGGGCGGCGCGCCGGAGAAGATGGGCGGCATCAAGCTGCTCACCGTCCCCACTCCGGACGGCAAGCTCACCCCCGAGCTGATGGACCAGCAGGCCTGGGGCTTCGGTGACGAGCACCGCGCGCAGCCGCTCGCGGTCTCCATTACCCAGTCCACCGAGCTCGGCACCTGCTACACCCCGGACGAGATCCGCGCGATCTGCGACCACGCCCACCAGCTGGGCATGCTCGTCCACGTCGACGGCTCGCGCCTCGCGAACGCGGCGGCGACGCTGGGCCTGCCGTTCCGCGCGTTCACCACGGACGTGGGCGTGGACGTGCTGAGCTTCGGCGGCACCAAGAACGGCCTGATGCTGGGCGAGTGCGTGGTCGTGCTGAACCCGGACGCGGTCCGGAACATCACGTTCCTGCGCAAGACCTCGATGCAGCTCGCCTCGAAGATGCGCTTCCTCTCCGTCCAGTTCGAGGCGCTGCTGGCCGGCGACCTCTGGCTGCGGAACGCGTCGCACGCGAACGCGATGGCCAAGCGCCTGGAGACGGCGGTCGCCGCGATCGACGGCGTCACGGTGGTCCGCCCGGTCCAGGCCAACGCCGTCTTCGCGCTCCTCCCGCGCGAGGTGAGCGAGCGGCTGCAGAAGCGGTTCCGCTTCTACTTCTGGAACGAGCACACGGGCGAGGTCCGCTGGATGTGCTCCTTCGACACCACGGAGGCCGACATCGACGCCTTCGCGGCGGCGATCTCGGAGGAGATGGGCCGGGCGTAGCCCGGTTCTTCAGGGGCGCGAGGCTCTGCCGATCTGCGCCTCCGGCGCGTGGGCGCGAGCGGTCCCTGATGCTCCCGGAGGTCGTTGCACTATCCGGGGGCGCGGGGAACTGCGCGACAAGCCACCGGCATGCGGATGGTCCTCAGCGAGCAGGGCCATCCGCGCGGGGTGGTTCCTCGCGCCCCTGCTGGCATAAGCGCGGCTTGGGGTCCCGGCAAGGGGATTGGGCGTGGTGCGGGGAGCGCCCGGCGGGGAGGATGGCGGGATGGACCTTGATCTTGTCGGCCGGGAGTTCGCGCCGGCGACCGTGTACCTGAACACCGCGGGGATGGGACTGCCGCCCGCACGGGCCGTGGCCGCGTTGAAGGAGGCCGTCGACGAGCAGGCCGCCGGGCGGGCCGACGTGGTGGCGTACGACGGACCCGTGGGCGCGGCCAGGAGAGCGTTCGCGCGGCTTGCGGGGGTGCCGGAGCGGAACGTCGCCGTGGGGGCGACGGCGTCCGAGCACGTCGGGGTCGTGGCCGCCGGGCTGCCGGAAGGGGCGGAGGTGGTGGTCGCCGCGGGCGAGTTCACGTCCGTGACGGCCGCGTTCCAGCACCGGCCGGGGCTGCGTGTGCGGGTCGTGCCGCTGGAGCGGATCGCCGAGTCCGTCACGGCGGGGACCGCGCTCGTCGCGGTCAGCATCGTGCAGTCGGCGGACGGGCGCCTCGTCGACCTCGACGCGGTGCGCGCGGCGACGCGCCGCCACGGCGTGCGTTTGCTGCTGGACGCCACGCAGGCCGCGGGCTGGCTGCCGCTCGCGCCGCACGCGGCGGAGGCGGACTACGTCGTCTGCGCGGGCTACAAGTGGCTGCTCGCGCCGCGCGGCGTCTCGTTCCTCGTCGTCTCGGACGACGCGATGCCGGGCCTGCGGCCGATCGCGCCGGGCTGGTACGCGGCCGAGGAGCCGTGGGAGGACTGCTACGACGAGGTCCGCCTCGCGAACTCGGCCCGTCGCTTCGACCACGGTCCGGCGTGGCTGCCCTACGTCGGCGCCGCGCAGTCGCTCGCGCTGATCGAGGAGTTGACGCCGACCCGGATCGGCGCCCACGACCGGGCGCTGGCCGCCCGCTGCCGGGAGGGCCTGCGCGCACTCGGGTACCGGCCCGTCGACGCCGACTCCGCGATCGTCTCCGTGGCCGGCCTCGGTGACCTGGCGAAGCAACTGGCCGCCGACGGCGTCCGGGTCAGCGCCCGCGCCGGCGGCCTGCGCGTCGCGTTCCACCTCTACAACACCGAGGCGGACATCGAGCGGCTGCTGAGCTACATGCCCCCGGCCACGCGCAGCACCGCGCCCGTCGCGTAGCTCGCGTCGGCGGAGAAGAACCAGGCGACCGCGCCGGAGATCTCCTCCGGCTGGGCGCAGCGGCCGAGCGGGATGTTCGGGGCCCGCTTGGCCGGGCGATCCGGGTCGGGGTGGAAGTCCGTCCAGACCGTTCCGGGCGCCACGCAGTTGACGCGGATGCCGAGCGGGCCGAGCTCCTTGGCCAGGCCGACCGTCATCGCGTCCACGGCGGCCTTCGCGGCCGCGTAGTGCACGTACTCGCCGGGGCTGCCGAGAGTGGCGGCGCCGGAGGAGATGTTGACGATGACGCCGCGGGTGCCGGTCCGGGTCATCGCGCGGACCGCCTCGCGGGCGCAGAGCAGGTAGCCGGTCACGTTGACGTCCACGGAGCGGCGGACGCCCTCCGGGTCGGCGTCGGCGAGCGGGCCGTAGGGGCCGGGCACACCGGCGTTGTTGACCAGCCCGGTGACGGGGCCGAGGCCGGCCTCACCTGCGGCGGCGAAGAGCCGCTCGACGTCGGCCTGGTCGGTGGTGTCCGCCTGCACGGTGACGCAGCGGCGGCCCGCGGCGCGGACCCGCTTCGCCACTTCCTCGGCGGCGTCCTTGTCGGAGCGGTAGCCGAGCACGAGGTCGTGGCCCTCGGCCGCCAGCCGCAGCGCGATCGCCGCTCCGATGCCCCGGCTCGCGCCGGTGACGACGGTGACATCGGCGGTGACGTCCGTGGTCACGTTGGCGTCGGTCAAGTCTTCCCCCTGAGTTCTCGTTCGCCCTGCAGCCGTACAGCAGGGCTGCTGTACGGTAGCCATCATGTCGAAGCACATCACCATCCGGGTGGACGAGGAATTCCACGCCCGGTTGGCGGCGCGGGCGGCGGCCGAGGGAACCACCATCACCGCGCTGGTCACCGAGGCCGCGCGGCGCGAGCTCGACCCGGACCGGCAGCGCTTCCTCGAGGCGGCGGCCGAGTTCAATACCTCCGAGAACTGGGCGTACTTCCAGGAGCGGTTCGGCGGGAAGAAGACCGCGTGAAGTTGGAGGACTCGGTGAAGGCCGACGAGGCGTGGGCCTGGAACGTGCTGGCGCACCACCTGCCGTCCGATCCGACGGTGTGGGATCCCTCCGCGATCAGCGCGGCGATCGCCCGGCACGCCAGCGACGTCATCCTCATCGCCGACGAACCCCCGCGTGACGTGCACTGGCGCGCGGCCGCGCTGCTGCACACGCTCTCGGTCTGCCCGCCGCTCGACTCGCCGATGAACGAGTTCTACGCGGCCACGCTCACCCGCTCCTACCTGGCGATGGCGGGGGTCAAGCCGCTGCCCAACAGCTTCGCCCTGGCGGACCTCGTCGAGCACGCCAAGGAAGGCCGCAACGACGTCTTCGCGACGGCCGAGTGCCTGCGCAAACTGACGGACTGACAGGCCGCCGCGCCGCCGGTAGGCTCCCGCGCATGGCGACGGGGGTGGTGTTCTACGCGTTCTTCGGGGTGGGCTGGCTGCTGGCCGGCCTCGGGCACTTCGGCGGCCCCGTCGTGGGCGTGGCCGGCGTGCTGGGCCTGTTGCTCGCGCTGACCCTGGTCCGCGCCGCGCGGCGGGTGCCCGTCCGGGCGGAGGAAGCCGGCGAGGGCGGCCTCACGGCGGCGCAGCGCCGGCGGTTCGGGCAGGTCAACGCCGTGCAGTGGCTGCTGATCGCGGTCGTGGCCGTCGGCTGCGGCGTGGGCGGGACGCCGGTGCTGATCATGCCGCTGGTCGCGGTCGTGGTGGGCGTTCACTTCTTCCCGCTCGCGCGGGTCTTCGCGGATCCCCGTCTGATCGCCCCCGGGGCGGTGCTGACCGCGGTCGGCCTCTGCGGCCTCGCCGCCCGCGCGGCGGGCGCCTCGCCCGGCACGGTGTACACCCTCGTCGGTCTCGGCTGCGCGCTCACCCTGTGGTCCACGGCGGCCTGGACGGTCACGGGAGCCCGCCGCTCCGCCTGATGTTCAAGGCAGGCGCTGGTCGCCGAAGTGCACCAGGATCCGGCCCGGGTTCTTCGGGTCCTCCTCGCGGCGGGCGTAGAGCTTGCGGATGTGCTTCTGGTCCAGGAAGGCCAGCACCCGCCGCTTCAGCTGGCCCGAGCCCTTGCCCGGGATGATCTCGGCGACGGACTCACCCGACTGCGCGCAGGCGAAGAGGAACTGGCGCAGCGCCAGCTCGATGTCGCGGTTGTTGCGGAAGATCGGGTGCAGGTCGAGGCTGCGCATCGGATCAGGGCCTCACAGGCGGGGGTCGGGGCGGTCCAGGTTCCAGTGTCGTACGGTCTGGCACACCCAGCCGTCGTCCGCCTGCCGGGGGAGCAGCGAGATGCGGGCGATCGTGCGCTGGCCGCCCTCGTGATCGCCGTAGAGGAGGTCGACGTTGATCCGCTGGCGGTTCTTCACCTGGTCCGCGAGCACGGCGAAGGCCGGGTCCGCCGGGTCGCGCAGCGCCGCGTGCCAGGTGCCGTGGTCGGAGGGGGCGACGTACATGTCCAGGCCCTGGCGGCGGAAGTCGGCGGGGTCGACCGGGGTGTCGCCCTCGCGCAGCGACCAACCGTGGACGATGCCGAGGCCGGGCCCGAGGTTGCGCAAGGCCGCGCCGAGGTAGATCACGTCCTCGCCCAGGTGGGCGTAGCCGGCCGAACCGGTCAGGTGCGTGCTGTGGCCGTCGGTCCAGATCAGCTTCTGCTGCGGGTCGGTGGGCCGGGCGCCGACGAGGATGGGGCGCAGTGACACCTGGAGGGCGCGTTCGGCGGATCGCGCGGCTCGTTCCGCCGAGCGGATCGAGCCGAAGCTGGCGACCGCCAGCACCAGCGTCCCACCCGCCGTCAGCACGGCCGAGACGGTGCCCCAGTCGATCCCCACGCGTATTTCCCCCCGGTCCGACGCGAACTCCAGCCGTCCGACGGATGGAAACCACCGGTCGGCGGGTGATCTCATCGGACCAGCCGCAGCGTAGCGGCACGTCGTCAAACGCACACGTTCGAGTGAGTTTTCCCGTGAGTTCCTGTGGGACACCTCCCCAGGACACGTACTGACGACTGAATCTCCGGTGGGTCTTTGGAACGCGGCCGCCCCCGGGTGAGAGATGCTGTGAGGGTTGCTTACATCAGGATCGATCGGTGCCAACCCGAGCGAACCGATCGAACCCGGACGGGCGTCCTAGCAGACGCACAGCAGATCGAAGAGCCGAGACAGCCGAAGCATCCGAAGCAGCCCGGGAACCGAGCAGGGCGGAAGGCAGGAAGACGCATGGGAGCGTGGTCGCGCAGGAACGTACTCGCCGGGGGAGCGATCGCCACGGCGGCGGCGCTGGGCGTGTCCGCCTGCGGCCGCTCCGGCTCCGGAGCCAGGGCGGGGGGTGGTGGCGACGGCAAGCCGGTCGGCTCGCCCAGCGGCGGACCCACCGCCAGCGCCCGACCGGTGAACCTGATCGGGGACGGCTCGACGGCCGACACCGGCCCGCAGCCGAACCAGCCCGTGCCCGAGAAGCTGCAGCCCGGCCAGCGGCCGCCGCAGTTCGTCATCTTCTCCTGGGACGGCGCCGGCGAGGACAGCAAGGCGCTCTTCTCGCACTTCCGCGGCGTCGCCCAGGAGGTCAAGGCGACGATGTCCTTCTTCCTCTCCGGCATCTACGTGCTGCCCGAGGGCAAGAAGCATCTCTACCTGCCGCCCGGCCACAAGCCCGGGGCCTCCGACATCGGCTACCTCGCCGACGAACACGTCAAGGCGACGCTGACGCAGGTCCGCGGGGCGTGGCTGGAGGGCCACGAGATCGGCACCCACTTCAACGGCCACTTCTGCAGCCCCGCCACCGGGGTGGGGAACTGGTCGCCCGCGCAGTGGCGCAGCGAGCTGGAGCAGGCGATCGGCTTCGTCGAGAACTGGAAGACCAACACCGGCTTCCACGACATGGACCCGCTGCCGTTCGACTACCGCAAGGAGCTGATCGGCGGTCGCACTCCCTGCCTGCTCGGGCAGAAGCAGCTGCTGCCGACGGCGGCGGCGATGGGCTGGAAGTACGACGCCAGCTCGCCCGGCGGCAGCCAGATGTGGCCGAGCAAGAAGCTCGGCCTGTGGGACTTCCCGCTGCAGTCCATCCCGTTCCCCGGGCACAGCTTCCAGGTGCTGTCGATGGACTACAACATGCTGGCCAACCAGACCGGCGGCACCCCCAAGGGCGACCCGGCCAAGCAGCCCTACTGGCAGCAGCAGTCCTACGCCGCCTACATGGCGGGCTTCAACCGCGCCTACACCACCAACAGGGCGCCGTTCTTCGTCGGCAACCACTTCGAGAGCTGGAACGGCGGCATCTACATGAAGTCCGTCGAGCGGGCGCTGCGCGAGATCGCGGCCAAGCCCGACGTGCGCCTGGTCTCCTTCCGCCAGCTGGTCGAGTGGCTGGAGGTCCAGGACCCCGCCGTGCTGGCCAAGCTGCGTACGCTGAACGTGGGCCAGAAGCCGACCGATTGGAAGCAGTACACGACCCCGCAGGCCGTGTGACCTGCCGTTCGTCGCCGCGGACCCCGCCGATCGGCGGGGTCGGAACAGGGACCTCGGGCTGACGATTCACCCGCTGCGCTGCGCCAAGCTGATACCTGGGCTGATACGTCCTCAGCCACCCGACTCAGCCAGCCAGCCTTCTCCACCCGGAGCCGTCCTTGACCTCGACCGCCGCCGCGCCGCGCGAGAAGCGCGAGAAGCACGAGAGGGTCGCGCATCTCAGTGCGCGCACCGCCGTCTGGTACCTGCGGATCGTGGCCTGCCTCAACCTCTTCGCCGCGGTCTCGCTGAGCTTCCGCGACCAGGTGCGGCACCACAACCACGGTGACTTCTACACGCCCTACCTGCTGACCGCCGGCTTCAGCTCGGCCGCGTTCGCGGTCTTCATGGCCGTGATGATGAACCGTCACAAGCGTGCGGCGTGGATCGCGAACTCGGTCCTGTCCGGGCTGCTGCTGATCGCCCTGGTGCTCTCCCTGGTCGAGCAGCCCGGGGTCCGGGCGCACTGGTTCAACTGGGCGACCCTCGCCGTCCTCGTCGTCTTCCAGGCGGCGCTCACGCTCGGGCGCGGCGAGTTCCGCGCCAAGGGCGACCCGGCCAACCCGCGCCTCGCCGGCGCCGTCCTGGTCGGCGGCAGCCTGGCCACGCTGCTGGTGGGCACCGGCCTGCTCAGCCTCACCGCGGCCGGCCGCGGCGCGGCGCTTGCCGACCGGGTGGAGTACGTGCTGCTGCGCGGGATCACGCTGGGCTCGGACGGCTCGCCGTACGTCGAGGTCACCGCGCCGCGCTGGATCGACATCACGGTCAACGTGCTGAGCGTCGCGGTGCTGGTGCTGTTCAGCTACGCGCTGTTCCGCGCGCCCAAGGGCAAGGAGTACCTGAGCCCGCAGGACGAGGCGGCGCTGCGCTGCCTGCTGGACCGGCACGGCGCGCGGGACTCGCTGGGCTACTTCGCGCTGCGGCGCGACAAGTCCGTCGTCTTCTCGCCCAGCGGCAAGGCCGCGGTCACCTACCGCGTCGTCGGCGGCGTCTCGCTGGCCTCCGGCGACCCGATCGGCGACATCGAGGCATGGCCCGGCGCGATCGAGAAGTGGCTGGAGCAGGCCCGCGAGCACGCCTGGACGCCCGCCGTCACCGGCGCCAGCGAGGAGGCCGGCGTCGTCTACGCCCGCCACGGCCTCGACGCGCTGGAGCTGGGCGACGAGGCGATCGTCGAGGTCGCGGACTTCTCCCTGGAGGGCCGCTCCATGCGCGGCGTCCGCCAGGCCCACAACAAGGTCCGCCGCGCCGGCTACACCGTCTCCGTCCGCCGCCACGCGGACATCCCGGAGCCGGAGATGGAGTCCCTGATCGCCGACGCCGACCGCTGGCGTGACGGCTCCACCGAGCGCGGCTGGTCCATGGCGCTCGGTCGCCTGGGCGACCCGGAGGACGGCCAGTGCGTCATGCTCGAGTGCCGCGACGCGGACGGCGAGATGCGCGCGCTGCTGAGCTTCGTCCCGTGGGGCGAGCACGGCCTCTCCCTGGACCTGATGCGCCGTGACCGTGACAGCGACAACGGCCTGATGGAGTTCATGGTCATCGAACTCCTGCAGCAGGCCCGCTCCATCGGCGTCGAGCGCGTCTCGCTCAACTTCGCGGTCTTCCGCGCCGTCTTCGAACGCGGCAGCCGGCTGGGCGCCGGCCCGTTCCTGCGCGCGTGGCGCTCGGTGCTGGTCTTCTTCTCGCGCTGGTGGCAGATCGAGTCCCTCTACCGGGCCAACGCCAAGTACCGCCCGCAGTGGGAGCCCCGCTACGTCCTCTTCGAGCGCAGCCGCGACCTCCCACGCATCGCGCTCGCCAACGCGGCGGTCGAGGGCTTCATCTCCCAGCCGCGCCTCCCCGCCCTCCCCCGCGCCAAGCGCGGCACCGACCCGCGCCGGCAGGACCGGGAGAGGGAGCGGGAGCTGCAGCACGTGGCGTAACCGCCACACGGGACGGTCCGGCCCGGGGGCAATCCCCGGGCCGGGGCCTAGGCGCTGGTCCCGGAGGGTTCGGCGGAGGCGGTCGAGAGGGGGAAGGACGCGTCGACCGTGAAGCCGCCGTCCGGGTGGGGGGTGGTGGTGAGGGTGCCGCCGAGTTGTTGGGCGCGTTCGTGGAGACCGATGAGGCCGTGGCCGCCGCTGGGCAGCAGGAGTGGGGTGGCGTCCGGGGAGCCGGCGGTGTTGCTGACGGTGACCTGGAGGGCGCCCGAGGCGCGGTTGAGGCGGACGGTGACCGTGGAGCCCGGGGCGTGCTTGCGGACGTTGGTCAGGGCCTCCTGGACCGTGCGGTAGGCCGCGCGCTCCACCGGCTCGGGGACGTCGACCTCGACGTCGTGGCCGTCCAGGTCGCAGGCCAGGCCGGACTCCGCGACGAGGCGCGGCAGGTCCGCGAGGGTCGGCTGCGGCGTCAGCTGCTGCGCGTCCCCGCTGGCAGCGCGCAGCACGCCGACCATCTGGCGCAGCTCCTCCAGGGTCTTCACGGCCAGCCCGCGGATGGTCCGCGCGGTCTCCTTCGAGGCCTCCGGGTCGTTCGCCCGGACCTGCAACGCGCCCGCCTGGATCGAGATCAGGCTGACCTGGTGCGAGACCACGTCGTGCATCTCGCGGGCCAGCCGCGCCCGCTCCGTGGAGAGGACGGACTGGGCCAGCAGCCGGCGTTCCCGCTCCTGGCCGCGCGTCAGTTCGTCGAGGCGGACGGCCAGCTCGCGGCGGGTGGTGACCAGCATGCCGAGCGCGATCGGCGCCGCCGCGGCCAGCAGCGCGTACAGCGCGGCCAGCGCGGTGGTCCGGTCCCAGCCCAGGGCGAAGTCGGTCACCGGCCAGGGGATGAACTGCGTGAGCGCCACCAGCAGGCCGCCGAACCCGATCGCCCAGCGGTTGCGATGGCGCACCGCGACCGAGTAGACGGCGAACATGGGCGCCAGCCAGATCTGGCTCAGCTCCATGCCGGGCAGCGTCGCCAGCAGGACCAGCAGCGGCCAGCGCTTGCGCAGCAGCAGCGCGGCCGCCGCCAGCAGCGAGGTGGCCATCTGCGTGCCCGAGCTCAGGTCGTTGGCCAGCAACGCGTCCAGCGTGGCCAGCAGGGCGGGGACGGGCACGGTGACCCAGGGGCGGAGGTACCAGGGACGCTGGGGCACGGCCGTGGTGGTCGCGCCGGTCACTTGCCGTCCCCGCGCGAGCCGGAGGCGCCGGCGGGTCCGGAACCGTCGCCGCCCAGCAGACCCGCCTGGTGGGCGAAGACGGCGGCCTGGACGCGGTTCGCGGTGCCCAGCTTGGCGAGGATCGCGCTGATGTGGTCCTTGACGGTGCCGGTGCTGAGGTAGAGCCGGGCCGCGATGTCCGCGTTGGAGAGGCCCTCGCCCAGCAGCGTCAGCACGTCCAGCTCGCGGGTGGTCATGGTCGACAGCCGGGCCGACGTCTGGCGGTCCGGGCCGGAGTCGAGGTAGCCGGCGATCACGGTGTCGGTGACCGCGGGGGAGAGGATCCGGCCGCCGGAGGCCAGCACCCGCACGGCGTGCATCAGCTGGTCCGGGTCGGTGTCCTTGAGCAGGAAGCCGCTCGCGCCCGAGCGCAGCGCGGTGCCGATGTACTCGTCGCTGTCGAAGGTGGTCAGCATGGCGACCGCGGGCGGCTCGGGCAGCTGCATCAGGCCGCGCAGCACGGTCAGGCCGTCGACGTCCGGCATCCGCACGTCCAGCAGTACCACCTGGGGGCGCAGCTCGGCGACGGTCGCGACCGCCTCGCCGCCGCCGCAGGTGCCGACGACCTCGATGTCCTGGGCCGAGCCGACGATCAGGCTCAGACCGGAGCGGACGAGCGTCTCGTCGTCGACGATGACCACGTGGATCACGGGCGGACCTCTCACTGTGCTGCTGCGCGGAATCTCGGAAAGCTGTGTCCCGACATAGAGCCTACGAGGCGCGGCGCGCCACCGGGCAGATGCGCGGGCGACGTACCCGGACGGGGTCTTGCCGAAGCGGTGTCGAAGGGGAGAGGCTGCCCACGGCGTACGCGGTTCCAGCAGCGGGCACCGGACGAGGAGTGATCCATGGCACAGCGGCTGCGCCTTACGGGGCTGGCCTACGGCGGCGACTACAACCCGGAGCAGTGGCCGGAGGAGGTCTGGACCGAGGACGTGGCGCTGATGCGTCAGGCCGGCGTCAACCTGGTCAGCCTCGGCATCTTCTCGTGGGCCAGGCTGGAGCCGCGTCCGGGCGAGTTCGACTTCGGCTGGCTGGACCGAGTGATCGACAAGCTGCACGCCGCCGATGTCTCGGTCGACCTGGCCACCCCCACCGCCTCGCCGCCCGCCTGGTTCCAGAAGGCCAACCCGCACGTCCGTCCGGTCACCGTGGACGGCCGGGAGCTCGGCTACGGGGCCCGGCAGACCTACTGCCCGAGCTCGCCCGAGTACGCCGCCGCCGCGGCCCGGATCACCCGCGAGCTCGCCGCCCGCTACGCCGGCCATCCGGCCGTCGTGCTCTGGCACGTCCACAACGAGTACGGCTGCCACGTCTCGCGCTGCTACTGCGAGCGCTCCGCGGCCGCCTTCCGGGACTGGCTGCGCGACCGCTACAAGACCGTGGACGTGCTGAACGAGGCCTGGGGCACCTCCTTCTGGGGCCAGCGCTACGGCTCCTTCGACGAGATCGACGCGCCCCGGCAGGCGCCCACCGCCGTCAACCCGGCCCAGCAGCTGGACTTCCGCCGCTTCTCCTCGGACGCGCTGCTCGCCCTCTACAAGGCCGAGCGCGACATCATCCGCGCCGCCGACCCGAACGTGCCCGTCACCACCAACTTCATGGCCGGGCTCTCCGACAACCTGGACTACTGGGCCTGGGCCCGCGAGGTGGACCTGGTCGCCACCGACCACTACCTCTCCGCGGAGCGCGCGGACAACCAGATCGGGCTGGCGCTCGCCGCCGACCTCACCCGCTCACTCGGCGGCGGCGCGCCGTGGCTGCTGATGGAACACTCCACCTCCGCCGTCAACTGGCAGCCGCGCAACATCGCCAAGCGGCCCGGCGAGATGGTCCGCAACAGCCTCGCCCACGTCGCCCGCGGCGCGGACGGCGTGATGTTCTTCCAGTGGCGCGCCTCGCGCGCCGGCGCGGAGAAGTACCACTCCGCGATGGTCCCGCACGCCGGGACGGCCACCCGGCTGTGGCGCGAGGTCGTCGGCCTCGGCGAACGGCTGCGCGAGCTGGAGCCGCTGCGCGGCAGCCGGGTCGCGGCGGACGTCGCGATCGTGTGGGAGTGGGAGTCGCGCTGGGCGCTGGAGCTGGAGTACCGGCCGAGCGTCGAGCTGGACTTCCGCGAGCGGATCGACGCCTACTACGAGCGGCTCTGGCGGGCCGGCGTCACCGTCGACTTCGTCCACCCCGGCGCCGACCTGAGCGGCTACCGCCTCGTCGTCGCGCCCTCGATGTACGTCACCCGCAACGCCTGGGCGGAGAACCTGCGCTCCTGGGTCCGCTCCGGCGGCACCCTGTTGACCAGCTACTTCACCGGCATCGTCGACGAGAACGACGCCGTCCACCCCGGCGGCTACCCCGGTGCGCTGCGCGACGTGCTGGGCGTGCGGACCGAGGAGTTCCTGCCGCTGCGTCACGGCGAGACCACCTCGCTCTCCGCGACGACCCGGATGGACATCGGCGCGGCCGCGTCCGGCACCGCGTCCCGCTGGGCCGAGGACCTGACCCTGGACGGGGCCGCCGCCGTGCTCCAGCACGCCGACGGCCCCGCGGCCGGGCGTCCGGCCGTGACCCGGCACGCCTTCGGCGAGGGCACCGCCTGGTACGTCGCCACCGCCCCCGACGCCGGCACCCTGGACGCGGTGCTGCGCGCCGCGCTCGCCGACGCCGGTGTCCGCACCCCGTCGGGCGTCCCCGACGGGGTCGAACGCGTCCGCCGCACGGACGCCGGGGGGCGCGGCTGGGAGATCGTGATCAACCACACCGCGTCCGATGCGACCCTTCCCGGCCCGGAAGGTCCCGTTTCGGTACCCGCCGGAACGGTCACGGTGCTGGCCTCCGAGCCGCTGGAGTCGGTAAGTTCGCCGACGGACCAGTGACCGGTCGGTGACCGGCGCGTGACCTGACGGACGGGGAGCACCGGGTGGGACAGCAGAGAGCGCTCGTGTTCGGGACGACGGCGGAGGCCTACGACGCGGCCCGGCCCGGATACTCGGATCTCCTGGTCGACACGGTTCTGGCGTACGCGGGCCCTGGTCTGCGGCGCGCGGTGGAGATCGGCGCGGGCACGGGCAAGGCCACCGTCGCGTTCGCCGGGCGCGGCGTGCCGGTGCTGGCCGTCGAACCGGACCCGCGGATGGCGGAGGTGCTGCGGCGCAACACCGCGGACGTGCCGCACGTCGAGGTCGAGGCGGGGCTGCTGTTCGAGCAGTGGCAGCCGGGCGGGCGGCGGTTCGAGCTCGTCTACGCCGCGCAGGCCTGGCACTGGCTCGACCCGCACACCCGCCGGGACCGTGTCCACGACGTCCTCGCCCCCGGCGGCACGGTCGCGCTGTTCTGGAACTTCGCCCCCGTCGTCGACCCGGACCTGCACCGCGCGCTCCAGGAGACCGACGAGGAGTTCGGCACCGGGCTGATGCGGCTCACCGAGCTGGCGGCCGACTACGCGGGCGAGATCGAGTCCACCGTGGAGAACGGCTGGCCCGCCCGGGACTTCGCGGGCGACGCGCGCTTCACCGACCAGCGCTCGGTGCGCGTGCGCAACGGCCGCGTCCGGCAGGGCGTCGACGCCTGGCTCGCCCGGGTGGCGACCCAGTCCGGCGTGCAGATGCTGGAACCCGGACGCCGGGAGGCCTGCCTCGCCGCGCTGCGCGCCGCTCTCACCGCGCACGGTGACGGGTTCGACACCGAGTGGATCACCGACGTCTTCCTGGCCAGACGCGTCCCGGTGGAGGCGCTGGCATAGGGTGGACGGGTTTGCAGGCTGACGGGGTGGGACGCGGAGAGTGAGTACAACCGGGACGACGGTCGTCGCGCAGCGGCGCGTACGGCTGGTGACGGGGGAGCTCGGAAGTCCGGAGAGCCGGATACCGGCATGGGCGTACAGCTGGGGCACGGCGGCGGTCTTCGCCGTGCTCTACACCGTGCTGTCGGTGCGCCGTCACCAGCTGCAGCAGACGGCCGGCTACGACCTGGGCATCTTCGAGCAGGCCGTGCGCGCCTACGCCCACCTGCAGGCGCCGGTCACCCCGCTCAAGGGCCTCGGCTTCGACGTGCTGGGCGACCACTTCAGCCCCGCGGTCGCGATCATCGCGCCGTTCTACCGGGTCTTCCCCAGCCCGGTGACGCTGCTGGTCGCGCAGAGCGTGCTGCTCTCGCTGGCGATCGTGCCGCTCGCGGACTGGGCGCTGACCGCGCGTGGGCCGCGCACCGCGCTGGTGGTCGGCTTCGGCCTGGGCGCGTCCTGGGGCGTGGTGCAGGCGGCCGCGTTCGACTTCCACGAGGTGGCGCTGGCGGTGCCGCTGATCGCCTTCGCGGTACGGGCGCTCGGCGAGGATCGGTGGCGGGCGGCGGCGCTGTGGTCGCTGCCGCTACTGCTGGTCAAGGAGGACCAGGGCCTGACGGTGGCCGCCGTCGGCGTCTACATCGCGCTGCGCGGGCCGCGTCGCCTCGGCCTCTGGCTCACCGCGGCGGGCGCGCTCGGCACCTGCGCGGAGGTGCTGCTGGTCCTCCCGGCCGTCAACGTCCATGGCGGGTTCGACTACTGGCAGCAGATCACCGGCGGTGGCACGGCCACCACCGGCGGCGTGACCGCGGCGGGCGGCGGCGGCTCGCTCATCGGCCTGCTGCTGCACCTGCCCTGGCCGGGCGTCAAATGGCTGACGCTGCTGATGCTGCTGGCCCCCACCGCCTTCTACGCGCTGCGCTCGCCGCTGACGCTGCTGTGCGCGCCGACCCTGCTGTGGCGCTTCGCCTCCGGCAACTCGCACTACTGGGGCGTCGCCTACCACTACAGCGCGGTGCTGATGCCGATCGTCTTCGGCGGCTTCGTCCACGCGCTCACCCGCGGCGGCCTCTCCTGGCGCCGCGGCCGCGCCGCGCTCGCGGCGAGCGCCGCCTTCACGCTGGCGACCCTGCCGTTCTTCCCGATGCGCGAACTGGCGCTACCGACCCAGTGGATCACCCCCGCCCACGTCGAGACGGCGGACGCGATCCTCGGCGAGATCCCCGCCGGGGTGAAGGTCGCGGCCAGCAACCGCCTGGCCGCCCAACTGGTGCACCGCGACACGGTCACCCTGGTCTGCATGCGCGACGCGTCCGCCGACGCGGACTTCGTCGTCGTCGACGCCTCCGACTCCAAGGCCATCGCGCCCTGCTCCGCGGACACCGCCGTCGCGGAGCTCACCCGGTTCGAGTCCCGCGGCTACACCCTGGTCGCCCAGAGCGACGGCGTCACCCTGCTGCGACGCTGACGACGCGAATAAGGGCGCGCCCGGAGCGGGGTGGGCGACTTAGGGTGGCCCCATGTCTGATCACGTGAAGCTGCGCCCGTTCGTCGCCAAGGATCTCGACCTGCTGGAGCAGCTCTTCGAGGACCCGGTGGAGGCCGGGGAGTTCGGCTTCTTCGGCCACCGCAACCCCGGCGCGCTGCGCCGGCAGTGGGCCGAGCAGGGCTTCCTCTCCCCGCAGGGCGGCCGGCTGGCCGTCGTCGGGGAGGACGACCGGTTGGTGGGCGAGGTGCAGTGGCGGGAGGTCTTCCAGGGCCCCGCGTCGCCGTGCTGGAACATCGGCATCGGTCTGCTGACCGCTGAACGGGGGAGGGGTTACGGCACGCGCGCCCAGCGACTGCTCGCGGAGTACCTGTTCGCGCACACCCGGGTGAACCGGATCGAGGCGAGCACGGAGATCATCAACATCGCCGAGCAGCGCGCGCTGGAGCGCGCCGGCTTCACCCGCGAGGGCGTCATCCGCGGCGGCTGCTTCCGCGCCGGGGTGTGGCGCGACATGGTGCTGTACTCGATTCTGCGCGCCGAGGTCATGGCGTAGCCATGCAGGGGCGCGGGGAACTGCGCGACAAGCCACCCAGCGAGGTAGTGCCCCGAGCGCGCAGGGCCATCCGCTCATCAGTGGCTGCTCGCGCCCACGCGGCGGAGCCGCCTATCGGCAGAGCCCCGCGCCCCTGGGGGTTACCCGAGGCGGTCGACGCCCGTCACGCGCAGGACCGCGCGGCCCTCCTCGTCGGAGGAGGTGAGGTCGACCTCGGCGCTGATGCCCCAGTCGTGGTCGCCTGCCGGGTCGTCGAAGATCTGGCGGACGAGCCACGCGCCCTGGACCGTCTCCTCGTCGATGATGAGCATCTTCGGGCCGCGGGCGTCGGGGCCGGTGTAGAGGTCGTCGTGCTCGTCCCAGTACGCGTCCATCGCGTCCGCCCAGCGGTCGGCGTCCCAGCCGCCGTCCTCGGCGTCCAGCTCGGCGAGGGCGTCCCAGTTCTCCAGTGCGCACAGCTCCGCGCGGCGGAACATCGCGTTGCGGACCAGCACTCGGAAGGCGCGCTTGTTGGCGGTGACCGGCGCGGTCCTCTCCTCCAGCGACTCCTCCAACTCCTCCTCGTCCTCCGGATTCGCCAGCTGCTCCCACTCGTCCAGCAGCGAGGAGTCGACCTGGCGGACCAGCTCGCCCAGCCAGGAGATCAGGTCGCGCAGGTCCTCGGACTTGAGGTGGTCCGGCACCGTGTGCTCGACCGCCTTGTACGCGGAGGCGAGGTAGCGCAGCACCAGGCCCTCGGTGCGCGGGAGTTCGTAGAAGCCGACGTAGTCGGTGAAGGTCATCGCGCGCTCGTAGAGGTCGCGGGCGACGGTCTTCGGGCGCAGCGGGTGGTCGCTGATCCACGGGTGCGAGCGGCGGTAGACCTCGTACGCGTGCTCCAGCAGCTCAACGAGCGGCTTGGGGTAGGAGATCTCCTGGAGCCGCTCCATCCGCTCCTCGTACTCGATCCCGTCGCGCTTCATCTCGGCGACGGCCTCGCCGCGCGCCTTGTTCTCCTGCGCGTGCAGGATCTGGCGCGGGTCGTCCAGCGTCGACTCGACGACCGACAGCACGTCCAGCGCGTACGACGGCGACGCCGGGTCCAGCAGCTCGAACGCGGCCAGCGCGAACGTGGACAGCGGCTGGGTGAGCGAGAAGTCGTCCTGCAGGTCCACCGTCAGACGGACGATGCGGCCGGTCTCGTCCGGGTGCGGCAGTCGCTCGACGACGCCGCCCGCCTCCAGCGAGCGGTAGATGGCGATGGCCTCGCGAATGTGGCGGCGACGGGTCTTCGGGTCGTCGTCGTTGTCGGTGAGCAGGTGTCGCATCGCCTCGAAGGCGTTGCCGGGGCGGTTGATGACGGAGAGCAGCATCAGGTGGCTCACCTTGAAGCGGGAGACCAGCGGTTCCGGTGCCGCGTCGATGAGCTTGGTGAAGGTCTCCTCGCCCCAGGAGACGAAGCCCTCGGGCGCCTTCTTCCGCACCACCTTGCGCTTCTTCTTCGGGTCGTCGCCCGCCTTGGCCACGGCCCGCTCGTTCTCGATGACGTGCTCCGGCGCCTGCGCGACGACCGTGCCGACGGTGTCGAAGCCGGCGCGGCCCGCGCGGCCGGCGATCTGGTGGAACTCGCGGGCGCGCAGCATCCGTACCCGCTGGCCGTCGTACTTGCTGAGCGCGGTGAACAGCACGGTGCGGATCGGCACGTTGACGCCGACGCCGAGGGTGTCGGTGCCGCAGATGACCTTGAGCAGGCCGGCCTGCGCCAGCCGCTCCACCAGGCGGCGGTACTTGGGCAGCATGCCCGCGTGGTGGATGCCGATGCCGTGGCGGACGAAGCGCGACAGGTTGCGCCCGAACTTGGTGGTGAAGCGGAAGTTGCCGATCAGCGCGGCGATCGCGTCCTTCTCGGCCTTGGTGCACATGTTGATGCTCATCAGCGCCTGCGCCCGCTCCACGGCCTGCGCCTGGGTGAAGTGCACGACGTAGACCGGCGCCTGACCCGCCTTCAGCAGGTCCTCCAGCGTGTCGTGGATGGGCGTGCGCTGGTACTCGTAGAAGAGCGGGACCGGGCGCGTCGCCGAGGAGACCGTCGTCGTGTCGCGGCCGGTGCGGCGCTTCAGGTCCGCCTCGAACCGGCGCACGTCGCCGAGCGTCGCCGACATCAGCAGGAACTGCGCCTGCGGCAGCTCGATCAGCGGCACCTGCCAGGCCCAGCCGCGGTCCGGCTCGGCGTAGAAGTGGAACTCGTCCATGACCACCTGGCCGACGTCCGCCTGCGCGCCGTCGCGCAGCGCGATCGAGGCGAGCACCTCGGCGGTGCAGCAGACGATCGGCGCGGTCGGGTTGACGGAGGCGTCGCCGGTCATCATGCCGACCTTCTCGGTGCCGAACATCTTCACCAGGTCGAAGAACTTCTCCGACACCAGCGCCTTGATCGGCGCGGTGTAGAAGGTCCGCTGCCCGTTCGCCAGCGCGGAGAAGTGCGCGCCCGCCGCGACCAGGCTCTTTCCGGAGCCGGTCGGGGTGTTCAGGATGACGTTGTTGCCCGAGACGATCTCGATCAGCGCCTCTTCCTGGGCTGGATAGAGGGTGATCCCGCGCTCCTCCGTCCAGCCGGCGAAGGCCGTGAAGAGCTCGTCGGGCTGCGGACTGGCGGGGATGAGATCAGTCAGGGTCACCGGACCATTCTGCCTGGTCCCCCTCCCGGTCCGGAGCGCACCCGTCCGGCCGCCGCTCCCAGCGGAGCTCGCCGTCCTGCCACTGGTCGGTGGGCGTGAGGCCGACCGCGGCCGCGACGGCGGCGGACGCGGCGTGGTCGGGGTGGATGTGGGCGACGACCGTGGCCACCTGGTGGGCCCGGAGCCAGGCGACCAGGCCCCGGGCCGCCTCGGTGGCGATGCCGTGCCCCTGCCAGGCGGTGCCCACCACCCAGGCGACCTCCGCGGTGGCTCCGGCGCCCGGGCCGCCGTCGGTCGTGATCGTCGCCTGGACCGTGCCGGTGAGTTCGTCGGTACCGCGCAGCCGGACGACCCAGTTGCACCAGGACTGCGCGGGGTCGGGCGAGCCGGCGACCCAGCGTGCGTACCGTGCGCGCAGCGCCTCGGCGGTCTCCGGTACGCCGCCGGTGAAGGTGTGCAGACCGGGATCGGCGAGCACCACCGCCATCTCGTCGGCGTGTTCGACGCGCAGCGGCAGCAGGGTCAGCCGGTCGGTGCGGATCGGCTCGGGCTGGACGGTGGTCACGTGGCCTCCTGACGGAACGTGGCACGATCATGCCGCGTCCGCCGGACGGGACGTCAGGGATGCGAGTCCGGCGCGTCCGGTGGCCGCACCATGCCCGTCCGGACCCGGCGGCCGCCGTCGACGAGCAGGTCCGCGCCGGTCACCCAGGACGCCTCGGCCGAGAGCAGCCAGACCACCGCGCGGGCGACGTCCTCGGGCTCGCCCAGCCGCCGCAGCGGCGTCCCGGCCGCGAGCCCGGCCTCGTCGCGCTCCCACCAGAAGCGCGCCAGCTCGGTGCGGACCAGCCCCGGTGAGACCGCGTTGACCCGGACCCGCGGCGCGAGCTCGGCGGCCAGATGCCGGGTCAGCTGCAGCAGCGCGGCCTTGCTCGTCTCGTAGGCGGCCAGCCCTGGACCGGTGCCGTGCACGCCCTCCGTCACCACCGTGACGACGGAGCCGCCGTGCTCGCGCATCCACCCCTCCCAGGCCGCCCGCACCAGCGCCAGCGGGCCGTGGACGTTGACCGCGAAGGTGTCCTTCCACGCCGCCGGGTCGCCGGTGACGGCCGGGCCGGGCGGCTGGTTGGCGCCCGCGTTGCAGACGACGTGGTCCAGCCGTCCGAAGGTCTCCAGCGCCAGCCCCGCCCAGCGCCGCACGTCCACCTCGTCGCCCGCGTCCCCGGCCGCGGCGACCAGCCGGCCGGGTGCCGGGCCGAGCGAGGTCAGCGCCTGCTCCAGCCCCTCCTTGCCACGCGCGCCGATCAGCACCGAAGCCCCGGCGGCCAGCAGCTCCCGCGCCACCGCGAGCCCGATCCCGCGCGAGCCGCCGGTGACCACCGCGGCCGTCCCCTCCATCCGCATGGGCGGAATCGTCCGCCCGCGCAGCGGCGCAGTCCAGAGGTGTGCAGCACAACTGTTCACGAGCGTGACTGTTTGTTGACAGTTCGTTAGCGGAAGAATGGTTCGTAGCCGATCACCACAGACCGGCCGGCCCAGGGGAGGGCCGGGGGGAGAGGGGAACCGCCGAATGGCCGCCACCGAGTTCGAGATGCCACTCGTCAACGACCCGTCGTTCAAGGCCGACGCCCACGCCCGCTATATCGGGCTGCGCACCCGCGGCCCGGTCCAGGTGGTGGCGCAGCCCAGCGGGCTCGACCTCTACCTGGTCCTCGACCACGAGCTCGCCCGCGTCGCGCTCACCCACCCGGACCTGGTCAAGGACCCAGCGGTCGGCCGGGCGGGCCTCGACGCCGCGGGCATCGTCTCCTACCAGGGCAGCGGCCAGGGCCTAGGCGCCAACATGCTGATGGCCGACCCGCCGGACCACGCCCGCCTGCGCGGCCCCGTCGCCCGCGCCTTCACCCCGCGCCGGGTGGAGTCGCTGCGCCCGCGCGTCCAGGAGCTCGCGGACGCGCTCGTCGACGCGATCGAGGCCAAGGCCGCCGCGGGCGAACCGATCGACCTGGTCGAGGACTTCACCGGTCCGCTGCCCATCATGGTGATCTGCGAACTGCTGGGTGTGCCCGACGAAGCCCGCGAGCACTTCCGCGCCTGGACGCTCGCCGCCGTCTCCGGCGGCTCCTCGACGCCGTCCGTCGCGCAGCAGGACGGCATGCTCGCCATCAACCGGTACCTCGCCGAGCTGATCGCGACGAAGCAGGCCGCGCCGGACCCTGGCGACGACCTTCTCGCCGCGCTGATCCGTGTCAACGCGGAGGACGAGGGTGCGCTCACCGCCGAGGAGCTGCTCGGCACCGCCGTCATGCTGCTCGTCGCCGGCCACGAGACCACCGTCAACCTGCTGGGCAACGCCGCGGCCGCGCTCCTCGACCACCCCGAGCAGGCCGCCCTGCTGCGCGAGAAGCCCGAGCTGCTGCCCGGCGCGATCGAGGAGTTCCTCCGCTTCGACGCCCCCGTCGACCAGACGCCGCTGCGTTTCGCCGCGTGCGACGTCGAGCTCGGCGGCGTCCTCATCCCCAAGGGCAGCGCCCTCTCCGTCTCCCTCGCCGCGGTCGGCCGCGACCCGTCCCTCACCCCGAACCCCGCCGAGCTCGACGTCACCCGCCCCGACGGCCGCCACCTCTCCTTCGGCCACGGCATCCACTACTGCGTCGGCGCCCCCCTGGCCCGCCTGGAGGGCGTGATCGCGGTGGGGACGATGCTGCGACGCCTCCCCAGCCTGCGGCTGGTGGGCAGGTACGCGGACCTGAACTGGACGGTCGGCGGCATCATGCACGGCCCGCAGGCCATTCCGGCGACGCTTTAGTTGCACCACCCGGAGCCTGGCGCCCCTGAGGTCGCTGCCACCTGGGCCCGTCGAAACCTTAGAGAAGTCTGACGAAGCCCCTTCCGCCCTGTTCAGCGCGTCGGCGCAGTGGTGGGATGGAGGCATGGAGCAACGGGGTCGGCAGCGCCTGGGCAAACCCGTCGGGAGACGGGTCGTGCTCGGCGTGCTCGCGCTCGGCGCCGCGGGCGTGGCCTTCGGGGCCAAGGCGCAGAGTGGGCTGGACGGCATACTCGCCCAGGTCAGCGCCAAGGACCCGACGGGCCTGACCGGCCTGCTCCCGGGCGGCGGCGGGTTCCGGTTCTATTCCGTGGCCGACTCGATCCCGCACCGCAGCGCGGCCGACTACCGGCTGACCGTCGACGGCCTGGTGGACCGCCCGGCCACGTACACGCTCGCCGACCTGCAGGCGATGCAGCAGACCCGGCTGGTCAAGGACGTCCAGTGCGTGACCGGCTGGCGGGTGCCCAACACCGAGTTCTCCGGCGTACTGCTGCGCGACCTGCTGGACATGGCGGGAGTCCAGAAGCAGGGCACCGCGATCAAGTTCACCTGCTTCGACGGCGTCTACACCGAGAGCCTGACCCTCGACGAGGCGCGGCGCAGCGACATCCTGGTGGCGCACCAGATGAACGGCTCGCCGGTGACGGACGCGCACGGCGGTCCGGTGCGGCTGTACGTCGCGCCGATGTACTTCTACAAGTCGGCCAAGTGGCTCTCCGGCATCACGGTGACCTCGCAGGTCGAACCCGGCTACTGGGAGCACTACGGCTATGACGTCGAGGCCTGGGTCGGCCGTTCCAACGGACGCAACGATGCCCCGACCTCCGGCTGAGCCGACCGAACAGGTGCTGCGCCCCGACGAGCTGCGCCGGTTCACCACCGCCGAGCGCTGGGTGCACCGGACGACGGCCGTGACGATGATGGTCGCCATCGTCACCGCGGCCTTCCTCTACCTGCCGCAGCTCGCGGAGCTGGTCGGCCGGCGGCGGCTGTTGGTGACGGTGCACGAGTGGAGCGGGGTGCTGCTGCCGCTGCCGCTGGCCGTCGGGCTGGGTTTCCGCTCGGTACGGGCCGACCTGCGGCGGCTGAACCGGTTCCGGCCCGAGGACCACGGCTGGGCCTGGCGGGCGATGCGGCACGGCACCCGGCGCGCGGGACCGGCCGGCAAGTTCAACGCCGGGCAGAAGCTCTACGCGGCCTTCGTGGCCGGTTCGACGCTGGTCATGGTCGGCACCGGGCTGATCCTCTGGTTCCCGCACCTGGCCGCGCTCGACGTGCGCACCGGGGCGACCTTCGTCCACGACTGGCTGGCGCTGGTGATCGGCGTGCTGGTGCTGGGGCATCTGCGGATGGCGTTCAAGGACCCGGAGTCCCGGCACGGCATGCGCACCGGCCGGGTCGGCCGCGCCTGGGCGCGCCGCGAGCACACGCTCTGGGAGCGCGAGGAGCGCCCCCAGGACGAGGGCGGGCCGGCGGGCGACTGACGGGCGGTCAGGGAGCAGTGGTCGCCAGGGGGGCGGGCTCCTTGGCGAGCAGAGCGAACGCGGCGTCCAGGCAGGCGGCGGAGCGGGCCGGGTCGGGGTGGACCTTGCTGACGATCTGCACGCCCTGGACCAAGGTGATCAGCAGGCGCGCGCCGTCCTCCGGGGTGACGGACGCGGAGAGCTCGCCGTCGCGCGCGGCGCGTTCGAGTTGGCGGGTGAACGCCTCCTCCGCGATCCGCAGGCTGCGGCGGACCAGCCGGGCGACCTCGTCGTCGTGGGGCAGGAGCTCCGCGATGCTGTTGACGCTGAAGCACCCGGCGTTTCCGCACGCGGCGTCCGCCGCCAGCAGCCGGCCGAGGACGGCGCGTAGCTGCGCGACGGCGGGGCCCTCGTCGTCGAGTGCCGTGGCCAGCAGCGTGTTCTGGCGGTCCAGGTAGCGGGCGAGGGCACGGACGAACAGCTGGTGCTTGTCGCCGAAGGCGGCGTAGATCGAGCCGCGGCCCAGACCCAGCTCCTCCACCAGGTCGCTCATGGCGGTGGCCTCGTAGCCCTTGCGCCAGAAGAGCAGCATCGCGCGGTCGAGGATCGCGTCTTCGTCGAATGTGCGGGGCCTGGCCATGGCATCACGGTAGCACGATATTGACCGCTCGTTCCAGAACGGGTAGGTTATGGAACGAGCGGTCCTGAACCGCTCGACATCCGATGCGATCAAGGAGTTCCCATGAAGGCAGCAGTCATCGACCAGTACGGCCAGGTCGCGGACGTCGTGACGGTCGCCGAGCGGCCGGTGCCCGCTGTCGGCCCGCGCGACGTGCTGATCCAGGCGCGTGCCGCCGGCGTCAACCCGGTGGACCACCTGATCATCAAGGGCTTCCTGCGCGCCGGTGAGCTCACGCAGCCTCTCGTCGTCGGCAGCGAGGTGGCCGGCGTCGTCGCCGAGGTCGGTGGTGAGGTCACCGGTTTCGCCGTCGGCGACGAGGTGTTCGCCAGGGTCGATCCCCGCGTCGGCGCGGCGTTCGCCGAGTACGTGGCCGTCGACCAGTCCCTGGTCGCCGCCAAGCCGCGGGCGCTGTCCTTCACCGAGGCGGCCTCGCTGCCGCTGGTCGGGCTCACCGCGTGGCAGGCGCTCACCGAGCAGTCCCAGGTCGGACCGGACACCACGGTCCTGATCCACGGTGGCGCCGGCGGTGTCGGCTCGGTCGCCGTCCAGCTGGCCAAGCACCTCGGTGCCCACGTCGTGGCCACCGCGAGCGCCGACAGCGCCGAGCTCGTCCGCAAGCTCGGTGCCGATCAGGTCATCGACTACCGCACCGAGCAGTTCGACGAGGTCCTCTCCGGCGTCGACGTCGTGTTCGACACCGTCGGCGGCCAGACCCAGGACCGCTCGTTCGCGGTCCTCAAGCCCGGCGGCGTTCTCGTGTCGATCGTCCCGATCGCCGACGCGGAGGCCAAGCAGGCCCAGTGGAACGTCGACGCCCGCTCCTTCATGATGCGCCCGCACGGCGAGCAGTTGGCCGCTCTGGCCCGGCTGGTGGAATCCGGGGAACTGCAGCCGCTGGTGGAGACGACCTTCCCGTTGGCCGACGCCTCCGAGGCGCTGCAGAAGGTGGAGCGCGGCGGCGCCCGCGGCAAGACCGTCATCACCATCCCGGCCTGACGGCTCAGGCCTGCCAGGCGGGGTCGCGGCCGAGCAGCAGCAGGACCTTGTCGAAGTCGCCGGGAGGCGCGCCCGGCAGCACCGGGGCGAACGCGCGGCCCGGTGCTCGGTAGGCCTCGTCCGCCGGCACGAACGTGGCGGCCTGGCGCGTGGGCGCGAGCAGTTCCTCCGGGCAGTCGAAGGGCCGGCCCAACGCGCGGGCCAGGTCCCAGCCGTGGACCACGGTGTCGAGCAGGTGGAAGCCGATCGCCTGGGTGGCCGGGAAGGCGTGCCCAGGGAGGATCTCCGGCAGGGCGAGGGTGCGGGACTGCGTCTCGGCCTCCGTGAAGGCCGCGGTCAGCGCCTTGGCGGAGTGGAGGTACGCGGCCGACAGGTCGGTGCCGGGCGGGAGGGGGCGGTCGTCGAACGCGCCCGGCGCGTCGCCGCGCCCGTACGCGGCCTCGGCGAAGCCGTCCTGCTGGCCGATGACGTGCTCCAGCAAGCGGCGCACGTGCCACTCGGCGCAGGGGGTGGGGCGGTTGAGGTCCTCGGGCCGCACGGCGGCCACCAGCGGAGTGAGCAGGGCCAGCGCCCTGGAATGCAGGGTTGCGAGCGTCATGCCGACAAAAGTAGCACGACCGTTCGTGTAGTTTTTGGCTGATGGCCCGTCACGGTGTGCTCGGCGGGCTACTCCGTGCGCAGCAGGCGCCGCACGGCGCGCCTTGCGCACTGGTACGGCGCCTCGTCGTCGTGCAGCAGGGACATGGCGTTCGCGAACTCCAGCATCGCCTGCACCTCGAAGCAGAGCTGCTCGACGTCGGTGTCCCGCGGCAACTCCCCGGCCGCGCAAGCGGCCTGCAGCTGATCGGTGATCAGTTGCCGCCAGGTGCGGCTGCCTTCGCCCAGCGCATCCCGGACCCGGCCCGGCTGGGCGTCGAACTCCGCACCCACGGCGTAGAAGAAGCAGCCGCCGGCGAAGACGCGGGTGCGGGAGTACTCCAACCAGCCCTCCAGCAGCACGAGCAGGCGCTCCACCCCGGCCGGCCGGTCCAGCGCGGGGGCGATCACGTGGTCGTGGTAGACCCGCTCCGCCGCCCGCACGGTCGCCAGCTGCAGCTCCTCCTTGGAGCCGAACAGCGCGAAGACCCCGCTCTTGCTGAGCTCCAACTCGCCTGCCAGGCGCCCGATCGAGAGCGCGGCGAGGCCCTCGACCGAGGCGATCCGCATGGCGTGGGCCAGCACAAGCCGACGGGTCTCGTTGCCCTTGAGGACTCGGCCGTCGGTCGTGGGACCGGTCATCCGGCGTTCCGCGCGCGCTCGATGCGGACCGCGACCCCGTCCAGGAAGGTGGAGAGGACGAGGGCGAAGACGCCGTCGTCGTCGCGGAACAGCTCGGTCAGGCGCGGTGCGCTGCGGTGCAGCAGCGGGAACTCGTCCTCCGGCAGCATGCCGTACTTGACCGCCCAGGCCGCCTCGTCCTTCTCCTGGGCCTGCGGGTCAAGGATCGAGAAGGCGGCGGTGTACTGGGTCATCGCCAAGGTCAGGTCCAACAGGGCGCGGTAGCACTCCGCCGCCTCCACGACCGGCAGACCGGCGCGGTGCAGCACCGAGATCAGCTGCTCGACGCTGTGCGTCTCGGCCGGGCTGGCGGTGGTGCGCGCCGCGGCCAGGACGGCGAGGGCCGGGCGGGCGAGGTAGGAGGTGCGCACGCTCTGCGCGGTGACGGTCAGCCAGGCGCGCCAGTCGTCGGCCGGGCCGTCGGGCAGCGCCTGACGGGCCAGCTCGATGCCCTCCTGGATCGTCAGATCCGTGAGGGCGAGCACGAGTTCGTCCTTGTCCCGGAAGTGGCGGTAGACGGCGGTCGGGTCCGCGCCGAGCTCCTTGCCGAGCCGGCTGAAGGTGAGCTGGCCGCCGCCCTCGGGAGAGCACAGCCGCAGCGCGGCCTCCAGGATCGACTCGCGGGTGAGCGTGACGCGTCGTTTGTTCGCCTGCCCAGCCGTTGACTGCTCCGCCACTCGGGCCTCCACGCGGGCCCCTCCTCAGATTCGCTCGGACGCCGCCCCGCCGCCGGGGCGTGCTTCATCCGATCGTAACGGGGTGCCGCTGTCAATGGCATTGACAGGCTCGTTGTCAGGGGGTTTTCTTCTCTGCACACCGGGCGGCGTCGGCCCCCGTTCTGCGCACCCCCATGCCTTGGAGCGCTCGTGCACTCTGATCTCCCCACCGCTGACCTGGTCTTTCTGGGCGGCCCGGTCTACACGGTCGACCCGGCCCGCTCCTGGGCCGGGGCCGCCGCCGTCCGCGACGGCCGGATCCTCGCCGTCGGCCAGGACCACGAGGTCCGGCCGCTGATCGGCCCGGAAACCGAGGTCGTCGACCTGACCGGCAAGCTGCTGCTGCCCGGCTTCCAGGACGCCCACGTCCACCCGGTGCTCGCCGGGACCACGCTGGCCCGCTGCAACCTGCACGACCTGACCACCAGCGCCCAGTACCTCCAGGCCGTCGCCGACTACGCGAGGGCCCACCCCGAGGCCGAGTGGATCACCGGCGGCGGCTGGTCCTTCCAGGCCTTCCCCGGCGGCATGCCGCACCGCTCGCTGCTCGCCGCCGTCGCCGCCGTCGGCGACCGCCCGGTCGCGCTGCCCGTCGCCGACGGCCACGCCCTCTGGGTCAACAGCCGCGCACTGGAACTCGCCGGCATCACCAAGGACACGCCGGACCCGGCCGACGGCCGGATCGAGCGGGACCCGGACGGAACCCCGAACGGCATGCTCCAGGAGGGCGCGGCCGAGCTGGTCACCCGTCACATGCCCGCCGCCACCGACGAGGACTTCTACCAGGGCCTGCTCGCGGGCCAGGCCTACCTGCACTCCTTCGGCATCACCGGCTGGCAGGACGCCGGCGTCGGCCCCAACTTCGGCACCGGCGACGTCTACGGTGCCTACCTGCGCGCCGACCGCGAGGGCACGCTGACCGCCCGCGTCCGCGGCGCGCAGTGGTGGGACCGCGAGGGCGGCCTGGAGCAGCTCGCGTTCTTCGAGCGGCGCCGCGCCGAGTCCGAGCAGGGCGGCGACCGCTTCCGCGCCGGGACCGTCAAGATGATGCTCGACGGCGTCGCCGAGAACCACACCGCGGCCATGCTGGAGCCCTACCTCGACGGCTGCGGCTGCTCCTCCGGCAACGCGGGCCTGGACTTCGTCGACCCCGAGAAGCTCGGCGGCTACGTCGCCGAACTCGACGCCGCGGGCTTCCAGGTGCACTTCCACGCGCTCGGCGACCGTGCCGTGCGCAACGCGCTCGACGCCGTCGAGGAGGCGCTGCGCCGCAACGGCGACCGCGGCAACCGGCACCACCTCGCGCACCTCCAGGTGGTCCACCCCGAGGACATCGCCCGCTTCCGCGCCCTCGGCGCCACCGCCAACATCCAGCCGCTGTGGGCCTGCCACGAACCGCAGATGGACGAGCTGACCATCCCCTTCCTCGGCGAGCGCCGCTCCGGTTGGCAGTACCCGTTCGGCTCGCTGCTGCGCGCCGGGGTGCCGCTCGCCGCCGGCAGCGACTGGTCGGTCTCCACCCCGGACGTGATGGCCGGGGTCCACGTGGCCGTCAACCGCACCGGCGAGGAGGACCCGAACCGGGTCCTCGGCCCGGAGGAGCGGCTCGACCTCGGATCGGCGCTGGCCGCCTACACGGCCGGGACCGCGCGGATCAACCACCTCGACCACGTCACCGGCTCGGTCCAGACCGGCAAGTACGCCGACCTCGTCGTGCTCGACCGCAACCCCTTCGACGGGCCGGCCCAGGCCATCGCCGAGACCCGCGTGCTGCGCACCTACGTCCAGGGCGGGCTGGTCCACGCCGCCGCCGAGCAGTGAGAAGGAGAGCCCAGTGAGAAACCGTATGCTCCGCGCCGCGCTCGTCGGGACGTCCGTCGCGCTGCTCGCCACCGCCTGCGGCTCCGGCGGCGCGGCCAGGACCCCCGACGCCAAGAGCAACTTCTCCACCGCCCAGGTGACCACCGCGCCCGGCACCAAGCCGCTCAGCGACCTGACCTGGTCCGGCGACTACCGCGCGCCCTACTCCGAGGACCCGGTCAAGACCGCCGACTACCCCGAGGAGACCATCCTCGGCAACGTCTGCGAGCCGCTGATCCGCGTCGCCGCCGACTACAGCCTGCACCCGGGCATCGCCGCCTCCTGGAAGCAGCCGGACCCCACCCACGTCGTCGTGGAGCTCGACCCGCGCGCCACCTTCGCCGACGGCAAGCCCGTCACCACGGACGACGTGGTCTACAGCGTGACGCGCAATCTGGACCCGAACGTGGCCAGCAACTACGCGGACTCCTACAACGACCTGGGCGGGGTCAAGGCCACCGGGCCGCACGAGGTGACCTTCACGCTCACCAAGCCCGACTACATCTTCGACCGCCAACTCGGCATCCTCGGCGCGGCGGTCGTGGAGAAGGCGTTCGCCGTCAAGGCGGGGCAGAACTTCGGCAACGCGAACGTCGGCGTGATGTGCACCGGGCCCTACACGATCGCCTCCTTCGACGGCACCAACCAGATGGTGCTGAAGAAGAACGCGCACTACTGGGACCCGAGCCACGCGGGCAAGGCCGACACCGTCACCTTCAAGTTCCTCGCCGACCCCTCCGCGCTCGCCAACGCGCTCTCCTCCGGGGCGCTGCAGGGCGCGTTCAACCTCAACGCCTCGGTCATCCCGCAGCTCGGCAAGAGCGCCGCGGGCAAGCTCTACATCGGCGGCGCGGGCTCGACCACGCAGAACATCGACCTGGTCGTCTCCACCTTCACCGGCGGCCTGGGCGACGCCCGCACCCGGCAGGCGCTCAGCATGGCGCTGGACCGGGTCGGCATCGCCAAGACGCTGGCCGGCGGCGCGGCCGACCCGCTCTACGCCGTCGCCGGCCCCGGCTTCTGGCAGGGCGGCCCGGCCGCGGCCACCTTTCAGGCGGCCTACGCCCAACTCGCCGCCAAGGGCGTGGACATCGCCGGAGCCACCAAGCTCGTGCAGGCGGCCGGCGCGACCGGCAAGCAGGTCAGCATCGCCTATCCGGCCGGCAACCCGTCGCAGTCGCAGCTGGCCGCCGTCATCCAGCAGACCGGCCAGCAGATCGGCCTGAAGATGAAGATCGTCGGCCTGCCGGACCAGCAGTACGGCAACCTCTTCACCGACCCCAAGGCCCGCTCCGCCTACGACGGCTTCCTGACCATCAACTACATGGAGTTCCCCGAAGCGGCCACCATGTACGAGAGTTACGGCACCAAGAGCGGCGTGCAGAACTTCAACGGCTACGCCAACCCCGAGGTCCAGGCCGACCTCGACGCCGCACAGGCCACCAACGACCCGCAGGCCCGCGCCCAGGCGGTGCTCAAGGCCCAGGCGATCCTCGACAAGGACCTGCCCTGGATCCCGATCATCGAGCCGCGCGCGCTGCTCTTCCAGAGCAAGGACGTCACCGGCGCGCCGCTGACCTTCTCCTACATGGACAACGCCTGGGTCACCGCCGTGGGGGCTCCCTGATGACCCGGCTGCTGCTGCACCGCCTCGGCGGGCTGCTGACCACGCTCTTCCTCTCCAGTGTGGTGATCTTCGGCAGTCTCTACCTCGCCCCGGGCAGCCCGGAGAACGTCATCTTCGGCTCCCGCACGCCCTCGGCCGCCGCCCGCGCGGCCGTGCGCCACCGCCTGCACCTGGACCAGCCGCTGCCCGTGCGCTACTGGGACTGGCTGACCGGCGTGCTCCACGGCGACCTGGGCACCTCGATGGTCACCGGCCAGCCCGTCGCCGACCGCGTCGGCTCCGGGCTCGGCACCACGCTGCTGCTGGTGCTGATGACGATGGTGCTGGTGGTCCTGATCGGGCTGGCGATGGGCCTGACCGCCGCGCTGCTGCCCGGCCGGGTGGACGGCGCGGTCAACGCCGCCACCTCCGTCTCGGTCACCGTGCCCTCGTTCGTCGCCTCCGCGCTGCTGATCTCCCTCTTCGCCGTCAAGCTGGGCTGGTTCCCGGCCTCCGGTCTCGGGCAGGGCTTCGGCGGCAAGGTGGACGGGCTGGTGCTGCCGGCCGTCGCGCTCGCGATCCTCTCCTGCGGCTTCCTGGCCCGGGTGACCCGCAACGCGGTGCGCGACCAGCTGGAGCGCGAACACGTGCAGACCGCGCTCGTGCGCGGCCTGCCCCGGCGCACCGTGCTGCGCAGCCATGTGCTGCGCAACGCGCTGCCGCCCATCGTGACGGCGGTCGGTCTGCTGACCGCGGGGACCTTCGCCTCGACGCTGGTCGTCGAGTCCGCCTTCGCCGTCCCCGGGATCGGGCAGCTGACCATCCAGTCGGTCGCGCAGAAGGACTTCCCCGTCGTCCAGGCCGTGGCCCTTCTGCTGGTGGCCGCATTCGTCGTCTGCAACGCCGCCAGCGATCTGATCCAGGCCGTGGTGGACCCACGGCTGCGCGAGGCCGGGAGCACGTCGTGAACCGCACCAAGAAGTTGTGGCAGCGCGCGAACACCACGCTGGGACGCTCCGGCATGCTGGCGGGCGGCTTCCTGCTCGTCGTGCTGCTCGCGGCGGTCCTGGCGCCGCTGGTCGCGCCCGCCGACCCCAACCAGTCCAGCCTTCTGGACTCCTACGCCGGCCCGTCGGGCGCGCATCTGCTCGGCGCCGACGGCATCGGCCGGGACCTGCTCTCCCGGCTGATCTTCGGCGCCCGGACCTCGCTGCTCGGCCCGGCGCTCGTCGTCGGCGTCTCGCTGCTGTTGGGCATCCCGCTGGCGCTGCTGGCCAGCTGGTACGGCGGCTGGGTGGACGGCGTGATCGCCAGGGTCTTCGACCTGGTCTACGCACTGCCGGGGCTGCTGCTCGCGGTGCTGACCGTGGCGCTGTTCGGCCCCGGTCTCACCCCGGCCGTCGTCGCCCTCTCGATCGCCTACATCCCTTTCCTGGCGCGGATCGTACGGGCGGCGGCGCGGCAGCAGCGGGTCAGCCCGTACGTGGACGCGCTCGCCGTGCAGGGTTTCGGGGTGCTCCGGATCACGGTCCGTCACATCCTGCGCAACATCGTGCCGGTGGTCGTCGGGCAGGCCGCGATCGCCTTCGGCTATGCGCTGCTGGACCTCGCCTCGCTCTCCTATCTGGGCCTCGCCGTCCAGGCGCCGACGCCCGACTGGGGCGTCATGGTCAGCGACAGCGACGCGCTGCTGAAGGGCTACTGGCTCCAGGTGCTGGCGCCGGGCGTGCTGATCGTGCTGACGGTGCTGGCCCTGACCGTGGTGGGCGCGCGGATCAGCGGAGAGAAGCCGCCGGGCTATCTGCGCCGCCGGCGCCCCGCCGGAGCCGCTCTGAAGGACCGCGCCGAGAACGACCGCACCCCCGTGGGAGCCGCCGCATGACCGCACCCCTGCTCGAACTGGCGGGCCTCACCGTCGACATCACCACCGAGGACGGCGGGACCCGCACGCTGCTGGACGGGATCGACCTGTCGCTGGCTCCGGGCGAGGCGCTGGGTCTGGTGGGTGAGTCCGGCTCGGGCAAGTCGATGACGATGCGGGCCGTCACCCGGTTGTTGCCGCGCGGTGCGGCGGTGTCGGGGGCGGTCCGGTACGACGGCGCCGAGGTGTTGGCGATGGACGCGGGCGCGCTGCGGCGCTACCGCGACCGCGAGGTCGGGCTGGTGTTCCAGGACCCGCGCGCCCACGTCAACCCGACCCGTCGGATCGGCGCCTTTCTCATCGAGGCGTTGGTGCGCAACCGGGGAGTGGGCAAGCGGGAGGCGTTGGCGCGGGCGGCGGCGGTGCTGGCCGAGGTCGGCATCGACGACCCGCAGCGGCGACTGCGGCAGTACCCGCACGAGGTCTCCGGCGGCATGCTGCAACGGGTGATGATCGCGTCGGTGCTGCTGGCCGAGCCCCGGCTGATCCTCGCCGACGAGCCGACGACGGCGCTGGACGTCACCATCCAGCGCGAGGTGGTCGGGATTCTCGACCGGTTGCGGCGGGAGCGGGGGATGGGGATGGTCTTCATCACCCACGACCTCGACCTCGCGTTGGCGGTGTGCGGTCGCGTGGCGGTGATGTACGCCGGACGCATCGTCGAGCTGCGCTCGGCGGACACCCTGCATGAGCGCGCCGCGCACCCGTACACCTTGGGGCTGTTGGGGTCGCGTCCGTCCATCGACGAGCGGGCGCAGCGGCTCACGGCCATCCCCGGCCGTCCGGTCTCGGCGTTCGAGTCCGGCCCCGGCTGCGCGTTCGCGCCGCGCTGCGGGTTCGCGACGGCGCAGTGCGAGACGACCCCGCCGGCCCTGGCGGAGTTCGACGACGGTCTGGTGCGCTGCTCCCGCGTCGAGGAGATCCACGCGGCACGAACGGAGGCGACGGCATGAACGCGGGGAACGCGGTCGAGGTACGCGGGCTGAGCAAGCACTTCAAGGCCCACCACGCGGTCGTGGACGTCGACTTCGACGTCCCGGCGGGCGGCTCGCTGGGGATCGTGGGGGAGTCGGGCTCGGGCAAGACGACCGTCGCCCGGATGCTGGTCGGGCTGGAACGCCCCACGAGCGGCACCATCGCCGTCATGGGCCGCGACCGCAGTGCGCCCGCGCGCGGCGCGAGGGAACGCGGCCGCCGGGCCCGGGAGTTGCAGATCGTCTTCCAGGACCCCTACACCTCCCTCGACCCCAGCCAGTCCGCCCGCGCGGCCGTCGAGGAAGTGCTGCGGCACCACGGCCGCGACCTCTCCCTCACACAGCAGCTGGTCGACCAGGTCGGCCTGACCGAACGCCAGGCCTCGGCCCGGCCACGCGACCTGTCCGGCGGCCAGCGCCAACGCGTCGCCATCGCCCGCGCGCTGGCGGCCTCACCCAAGGTCCTGATCCTGGACGAGGCCGTCTCCGCCCTGGACGTCTCCATCCAGGCCCAAGTCCTCAACCTCCTCGCGGACATCCGCACCGAAACCGGCATCGCCTACCTGCTCATCTCCCACGACCTCGCCGTGGTCCGGCAACTGTGCGACACCGTGCTCGTGCTCAGACGCGGCCGCGTCGTCGAACAGGGCGACTGCGCGACGGTCCTCGACGCCCCCGCCCAGGAGTACACCCGCGCCCTGCGAGAGGCCGTCCCCGTCCCGGGCTGGAGGGTGAGCGCGTAGCGCTCGAGGGGCGCGAGGAGCCGCAGATCGGTACAGCCTCGCGCCCCCAGAGGGTCATCCCACCGCTGTCACAGTGACCGTCACGAGCGAGCCCTGCGGAGCACTGATGTCCGCCGTCCCGTACCAGCCGTCGCGCGGTTGGCGCAGGTCGATGCGGGCGTGCGGCGCGCCCGTCACCGCCACGGACGCGCCGGAGGCGTACACGCTCGGTGGGAGGACGATCCGGGTGGGCAGGCCGCCGTGAGCCCGGTAGCGGAGCGTGTAGGTGCGGGTCGCCGGGTGGTAGGACTCGGCGACGGGGGAGCCGGCCAACTCGCGTGCGTAGGGGGCGAAGACGGGCGCGTCGCCCGGGTGGGGCGTCCCGTCCGGGCCGAGGGGCGTGTAGCCCCCGACGCCCTTGCCCCAGTACCACATGGTCCAGCCTGCGGCGAACTGCCGCATCGCGTCGACCTGCTGGGACACCAGCTGGGTGTTGCCCGGCAGGTCCGCGTTCGGCGGGCCCCACTCGCCCACCAGGACGGGCATCTTGTGAGCGGCGGGGTAGGCGGTGATCGCGGCGAGGTAGTTCTGGATGAAGCCGTCCGCCGGGTTCCAGTCCTGGCCGTTCTCGACGTTCGTGTCGTAGAAGTGCGGCGCGTAGCCGATCCGGGCCTCGCCGTGCCGGGGGTCGGCGAAGCCGGGCAGCTGGGTCGGCACGCCCTCGCCGACCAGCACCGTCGGTTCGACGAAGAGCCAGGAGGAGGTGTCGACGGCGCGCACCACGCCGATCAGGCGCCGGTACATCGCCTCCAGCCGCCCCTGCTCCAGCGCGGCGGACGCGGCGATCTGGGCGGCGGGGTCGGTCGGGTCGCCCGCGATGGGCCCGGAGGGCTCGTTGAACAGGTCGTAGCCCAGCAGCGAGCGGTGGCCCCGCAGTTCGCGCGCCACGTGGGCGTAGAAGTCGGCCTGGTCGCGGCGCAGGTCCGGGTCGTCGTAGAGGTGCTGGAAGGCGCGCTGGACGGCGGGCTGGAAGTAGCCGGCGAACCAGTCGTTCGGATCGGCGACGAACGGCAGTCCGTCGTCGCGGGTGGCCCAAGCGGGCGCGCCGTCGGGGCTGCCGCCGTCGTACTTGGGACCGAAGACGTCCTGGTGGAAGTCGACGACCACGCGAAGACCGGAACGGTCGGCGGCGTCCAGCAGTTGCCGCAGCTTGCGGAACTCGGCCTCGTCGTAGTGGCCGCGCCTCGGTTCGAGGCGGGCCCAGGTGATGTCGAGGCGGATCAGGTCGAAGCCCGCGGCGGCGATCGCGCGGAGGTCGGCGGGGGTGGTCTCGTCGTACTTGTCGACGTTGAAGCCGCGCAGCCCGAGCACGCGGCCGTGGCCGTCGGTGAACACGACCGGCGCGGCGGCCTGGCCGGACGGCGCGGCGGAAGCGGCCAGGGCAGGAGCGGTGGTGAGCGCGGCGGCGAGGGCGATGGCCGCCGCGACGAGGCGGGAGCGGGCGCGCAAGGGCACCTCCGGTGGGAGAGGTCGGCTGGCCGCCGATCATGCTCCGGACCGCTCGCGTGCGCAAGACTAATGCGAGCAATACTCATGTTTATTCTGCCCCTGGCCGTGGGCCGATACTCATCCCATGAGCCCCGACACCGGCCCCGTCGCCGCCGACCTCGATCCCGCCCGTCTCCGCGCCTGGTGGGCGCACCGGCAGGGGCTCGACGGCTCGCTGCGCGGCGCGAGCGCGGCCGAGACGCTGGCCCGGACCGGCTGGGCCCGGTCCGTCGGCGGCGCGGCGCCGTACCTGGGGCTGTTCGCCCGCGCCGGACTCGGGCGCGAGGCCGTGGACGCGGCCGTCGCGGAGGTGGAGATCCACGAGCTGCCCTCCGCCCGCGGCTGCACCTATGTACTGCCCGCCGCGGACTTCGCGCTCGGCCTCGCCGTCGGGGCCGGCGCGCCCGCCGGGGAGCTGGCCGCCGCGCGCAAGCACCTCGCTGTGACGGACGCCGAGATCGAGACGCTCAACGCCGCGGTGCTCACCGCCCTGGACGCAGCCTCCGGCCCGCTCGACCCGGCCGCGATCAAGGACGCGGTCGGCGACGCCGTCCGCAGCCTGGGCGAGCCGGGCCGCAAGCGGGGCGTGTCCACGACGCTCCCCCTCTCCCTCGGACTGCTGCAGGCGAACGGTGAGATCCGCCGGGTGCCTGGCAACGGCCGCCTCGACCAGCAGCGCTACGGCTACGTCCGTTGGACGCCGCCCGAGGCCGCCTTCGCGGACGCGGACGTGGAGCTGGCCCGCCGTTACTTCGCCTGGGCGGCGCCCGCCTCGCTCGCCCACTTCCGCTGGTTCTCCGGCTTCACCGCCGCCCGCGCCAAGGCCGCGCTGGCCCCGCTCGGCCTGCTGACCGTCGCCGGGACGGCCCTGCTGCTGCCGCCCGAGCTCGCCGACGCCTTCACTGCCTACCGCCGCTCCGACGAGCCCTGCTATGCGCTGCTCGCCGGGATCGACGGTCTGCATCTGCTCCACCGCGACCTGCCGCGCCTGGTCGACCCGGCCGACGCGGAGCGGCCGGTGCCGGGCGCCAAGGCGGGCCGCGTCTTCGGCAGTGACGCCGACCCGCAGTGCCACGTGATCGTCGACCGCGGCCGGATCGTCGGCTTCTGGGAGTTCGACCCGGAGGCGGGGGAGCTGCTGAGTGCCCTCTTCGTCTCCCGGGACGCCGCGCTCAAGGACGCGCTCGCGCGCACCGAGGCGTTCGTCCGGGACGAGCTCGGGGACGCGCGCGGCTTCAGTCTGGACTCGCCCAAGAGCCGCGCCCCGAAGCTGGCGGAGCTGCGAGAGGCCGCGCAGCAGGGCTGACAGCCGGGGGTGGCGCGCCTATGCTGACGCCACGTCTTACAAGGGCCGTCCGTATGGAGACCGATTCGACGGGGGAGCGATGGCGATGTCGCACACGGAGCAGGCGATCGGCCGACCGCTCAGTCCGGCGGTCCGCTACGCGATGGTGGTGCCGCTGACGCTGGGCGCGGCCTACGCCGCGCTGCTGCTCACCCTCGCCTCCTCGTCGACCGACGTGGTCTTCGCCTGGACCATGTCCCCGGTCAGCGCGACCCTGATCGGTGCGGGCTATGCGGGCAGCTGCGCGATGCTCTGGCTCTGTGGCGCCCGCGCCAAGGCGTGGACCCACGCCCGCGTCACCGTGCTGAGCTCCTCGCTCTTCATGCTGCTGATGCTCGCCGCGCTGCTGCTGGACCACGGCACGCTGCACCTCAGGGGCGGTGAGGTCTTCGCCGTGCTGGCGGCCTTCGGCTGGTTCGGCGTGCACCTGGTCGCGCCGCTGATCGGCGCTGCGGGGCTCGGCGCGCAGCTGGTGGCGACCAAGGGCGGGGAGCCCGAGCGGCCCCCGGTGATGCCCTGGTGGATCGCGCTGCCGACCGCCTGCTCCGGCCTCTTCCTCGCCGTCGCGGGCCTGCTGCTCTTCGTCGCACCCGCCTGGCCCGCTCGGCACTGGCCGTGGACGGTCGGTCAGCTGGACGTCCGGGTGCTGGCGGCCTTCGCGCTGACCTTCGGGCTGGCCATGCTCGGCACCGTCCGCGAACGGGCGCTGCGCCGGGTGACCCACGGCATGGTGGCGATGGTGGTCGCCGGCCTGCTCGGCCTGGTCGGGCTGCTCCGGTACGCGGACCAGGTGCGCTGGGGGTCCGTCGGGGCGTGGGGTGTGGTGGCCGTGCTGATGCTCCTGCTCGGCATGGGGCTGGCCGGTCTGGGGCTGGCGGCGGCGCTCCCGGATGCACTACCACCGACCCCGCACGCCCCCTCCGCAACCCCGACCACCGGTGCGGGCAACCCCGCCTGAGTAGGTGTCAGTGTGCCGGGGTAGGCTTCGCAACCGGAGATACTTGCACACCGACCTCACGGGGCGGATAGGCTTCGCACCACGGCCCTGGTGCCTTGCAAGGGGTGGGACATGGAACAGATGCAACACGTGCGCAGTCGGCCGCGCATTCCGGCGGTCCAGTGCGGCACGGGTGCGGCGAGCCGCCGGCTCGACCGGCACCTCGCTGTGCTCGGCGCGCCCGCGCTGACGCAGGTGGAGGTCGCCGAGGCGGTCGGGCTGATAAGGGAGCTGACGCCGCGCGGCGTCGGCACGCCCTCGATGCCCTCCACTCGTCCGAACCGCTTCTCGCGCACGGTGCTGCTGGCGCCGCTGCGCAGGCTCAAGCGCTCGCTGTTCGGCAGCCGGGGTCGGTAGACCCCGCACGCCTCTCCAGGCAGGTCACGGATCCGGCGGGCTACTGGTCGGCCGTGGCCTGCTTCAGCACGACCTGATAGGCCTTCTCCTCGCCGCGTTCCGCCAGCCGCCACCCCGCCTCGGTGCGCACCAGCCGGTCCAGGTACCAGAGCCCGCACTGCAGCAGTCCGCCGTCGTCCGGCAGCGGCATCGGGTTGTGACACATCGTCCGCGCGGTCGCGCGGTCCCCGTCCAGCTCGATGATCATGTTCGCCACCAGGTGCTGGGTCGCCGGGAAGAGCGGCAGCACCTCCGCCAGGAAGGCGCAGACCTCCGGCACCGTCCCGCGCGGCCCGCCCATGGCGGAGTAGTCCACCACGGCGTCCTCGGTGAACACGTCCTTGAGCGCGGCCCAGTCGCGGCTGTCCACCGCGTGCGCGTACCGGGCGAAGAGTTCCTGGATCTCCAGACGGTCCGACATCTCCTGCAGCGTCAGCATGCGCGCCAGTGTGGGCGCGCGGACCGGAGAAGAGAAGGCCCGCGCTCACTGGAACGGCGCAGCGTGACGGGCGGTACACGAACGTCGCTCCTACGTTCGGAGGGTACGCCCGCGTCGGTCGCGGGTCCCCTCGGCGGAGAGGCGCCAGCCATGCTCACTTCCCGACGCCCGACGATGTTCCTGCTGTGCGCCCTGACGGCCGCAACGCTGGCCTCGACCGCGGCCTGCTCCAGCAGTACGAAGAACGCCGTCAGTGGTGTGGCCAGCAGTGCCGCGGCGGCGGGCAGGAGCGCGGCGCAGAGTGTCGCGGCGAGTGCGGGGGCCAGTGTCAAGGCCAAGGCGTCCAGCGCGGCCGCCAGCGCGATGGCCAGCATCTCGGCGAAGTCGTCCGCCGTGCAGAAGAACGTCACGCAGGGCGCCTACTGCGCTCCTGATGGTGCCTCCGGCGCGACGAAGGACGGTCTGGCGATGACCTGCAAGAAGGACTCCGCCGGCAAGGACCGCTGGACCACCGCGGTCAACCCGTCCGCGAGCGCCTCGGCCGGCCAGTTCTGCAGCAGCCCCGGCGCGACGGCGACGGGCGCGTCCGGCGTGAAGCTCGTCTGCAAGTCCGGCTCCGACGGCCGTAACCGCTGGGCGAAGCAGTAGTCGCAAACCTGGCCGCGACCGAGCATTCAGGGCCAGAGGCGCTCGCGGGTCCACGCCTCGCCCGCGTGGCGATAGCGCAGGCGGACGTGGCCGCGGTTCGGGACGCCCTGCCAGAACTCCACCGTGCGCGGCCGGACCGTGAAGAGCGCGTGCTGCGGGTCCACCGTGTCCGGTTCGGATTCCACCCGTGCCAGCGCGGCGTCCAGGGCGGGCGGGAAGGCGGCGGGGTCCGCCAGGACCTCGCTCTGGTGGCCGACCAGGTTCGCCGCGCGGGAGCCCGGCAGGCGGTCGAGGAAGTCGCGTGCCGCCGTCTCCGGGTCGGCGCGCAGCACGGAGCCGCGGACGCGGATCTGGCGGGCCTGTTCGCGCCAGTGGAACAGCAGCGCAGCCTGCGGCTGCGCGGCGAGCTGGCGGCCTTTGGGGCTGTCCGCGCGAGTGGCGAAGCTCCAGCCGGCCTCGGTCGCGTCGCGCAGGGCGACGACGCGCAGATCGGGGCAGCCGTCCGCGTCGACCGTGGCGACGGACACGGCGTGGGGTTCGCGCACGCCCGCTGCCAGGGCCTCGGTGAGCCAGTCGACGAACAGCGGGAACGGTTCCGCGGGCGCGGCGTCCGGATCGAACGCGGGCAGCTGCCCGGAGAGCATGGGCACTCCGAACAGCAACGCGCGCACGCTGCGCGTTCTCATGACGCTCCCAGCGCGGCGGTGATCGAGCGGGCGAGCCGCTCCAGGTAGTCCTTGGTGACGGGCTCGCGGGTGACCAGCAGGTGCCAGTAGAGCGGACCGGCGATCAGGTCCAGGGCGAGGTCAGGGTCGGTCGAGGCGGGCAGCTCGCCGCGGGCGACGGCGCGGCGTACCAGCGCCGCGCTGCTCTCGCGCTGGCTCTCGCGCAGCGCCAGCGCCAGCGTGCCGGCGATCTCGGGGTTGCGCGCGGCCTCGGCCAGCAGGTCGGGGACGATCTGCGCGGCCAGCGGGTGGCGCAGCAGGCGGTAGACCACCTGGATCATCAGCCGCAGGTCCTCGTGGAGCGAGCCGGTGTCCGGCAGCAGGATCCCGGAGCTGACGAGCTCGGAGACGACCTCGATCACCATCGGCAGCTTGGAGCGCCAGCGGCGGTAGACCGCCGTCTTGCCGACGCCCGCGCGTCGGGCCACGGCCTCGATCGACAGGCGGGCGTAGCCGGTCGTGGCGAGCTCCTCGAAGACCGCCGCGCGAATGGCTTCCGTCACATCGTCGCGCAGCAGCGCGGCCCCAGCGGGCGTGCGTTTGACCTCGGCCTGAGTCGCCGAGACCCCTGGTGTCCCCACCGGAGTTTCGGCAACGGCGGCCTGCCCCGACTGAGTTCCCATATGCTCCCCTGTCAGCACTGGTGGCGTGTGGCGGCTCCGACTGTCGGTTCCGACGATACGCCTGCGTCCCGACGCAACGCTTGCGTTTCGTCGGTCGCCCCCGTTAGCGTCCTACACAGGATGGGACGATACCGTTTCGTCCTGTCCAGTGGGACGAAGCTTGGGAGTAGCGTGTCCACGGTGTTTGAGCAGAGGGCGGCCGACGTGGCCGACCCCGACGCGGGCCTGAGCCCCGCGGAACTGGCCGCCAAATACGGCCTGACCATCAGCGGTCGCCGGCCCAGCCTGATCGAGTACAGCCGGCAGCTGTGGCAGCGGCGCTTCTTCATCGGCGCCTACGCCACCGCCAAGCTCATGGTCCAGTACTCCTCCTCGAAGCTGGGCCAGGTCTGGCAGGTCCTGACGCCGCTGCTCAACGCGGCCGTCTACTTCCTGATCTTCGACCTGCTGCTGCACATCAGCAAGGGCATCCCGGACTACATCCCGTACCTGTGTACGGGTGTGTTCGTCTTCAACTTCACCCAGGCCGCCGTGCTCTCCGGCACCCGCTCGATCTCGGACAACCTGGGCCTGATCCGCGCGCTGCACTTCCCGCGGGCGACCCTGCCGATCGCGTTCACCGTCAACCAGCTCCAGCAGCTGATCGTGTCGATGGGCGTGCTCGGCGTCATCGTCCTGGTCAGCGGTCTGCCGGTGACCATGAACTGGCTGCTGATCATCCCCATCCTGCTGCTCCAGGCGACCTTCAACGCGGGTCTGGCGATGTTCATGGCTCGCATCGGCGCCAAGACCAGCGACATGGCCCAGCTGATGCCGTTCATCATCCGCACCTGGATGTACCTGTCCGGTGTCTTCTGGGCGGTCAACAGCGTCGCCGACAAGCTTCCGCACTGGGCCGGCACGCTGATCGAGGCCAACCCCGCCCTGATCTACATCGAGCTCATGCGCTACGCGCTCATGGACTCGGTCCCCGCGAGCAGCCTGCCGCACCACGTGTGGATTATGGCCGTGGCCTGGGCTGTGATTGGCGGTCTGGGTGGTTATGTCTTCTTCTGGAAGGCAGAGGAGGAGTACGGCCGTGGATGACCAGGAGATGATGGACAGCGTGCTGGAGCCCGAGGGCCCGCCGCCTGCTCCCACCGAGAAGATCCCGACGGTGATCGTCGACAACATGCACATCGTGTACAAGGTCTACGGCGCCGGCGCGGGCAAGGGCAGTGCGACCTCCGCGCTGTCCCGGATCATCCGGCGCAAGTCCTCCCCGGCGCTGACCGAGGTGCACGCGGTCAAGGGCATCAGCTTCACCGCCTACAAAGGCGAGGCCGTCGGCCTGATCGGCTCCAACGGCAGCGGCAAGTCCACCACGCTCGCCGCCATCGCCGGTCTGCTCCCGCCGGCCCAGGGCGCCGTCTACACCAACGGTCAGCCCTCGCTGCTGGGCGTCAACGCGGCCCTGATGAACGACCTCACCGGCGAGCGCAACGTCGTGCTCGGCTGCCTGGCGATGGGCATGACCTACGCCGAGGTGCGCGAGAAGTACCAGGACATCGTCGACTTCTCCGGCATCAACGACAAGGGCGACTTCATCTCGCTGCCGATGCGCACCTACTCCTCCGGCATGGGCGCGCGGCTGCGCTTCTCCATCTCCGCGGCGCGCACCCACGACGTGCTGATGATCGACGAGGCGCTGTCCACCGGTGACGCGGCCTTCCGCAAGCGCAGCGAGGAGCGCATCCGCGAGCTGCGCAAGGAGGCCGGCACGGTCTTCCTGGTCTCGCACAGCAACTCGACGATCCGGGACACCTGCAACCGGACCATCTGGCTGGAGCACGGCCTGATCCGCGCCGACGGTCCCACCGAGGACGTCGTCAAGGAGTACGAGGACTGGAGCGCCAAGCGCTAGCAGGGGGCTGAGGCGGCGGGGTTTCACCCGCTTGCCGACACCGTACGCACACCCTCCATAACAATCCGACAGCCGCCGGGGCCACCCACCCCGGCGGCTGTCGGTGCGGGGACATAGGCTGCGGGCGTAGGGTACGTACAAGATCGTATGCGTGGCGGGTCGGACAGCCCGGCGCGCGAAGGCGTGTCCCCTGTGGGCAGCCTGTCAAGATCGGTGTAGAACGGGGGGGTGGTGGTCATGGCGGTGCGCGAACAGCAGTCAGGTGAACTGATGTCCGACGGGGGATCATCGGGCGCGGTTCTCGACAAGGCGGCGCGGGAGAACTTCCCCGTCGCCCCCTTCTTCCTGCCGCCGGCCATGCGCGAGGGGCTGATGGCCGTCTACGGCTTCGCCCGGCTCGTCGACGACGCGGGCGACGGCGATCTCCCGGATCCGCGCGGCACCGCCGAGTTGCTCGGCGTGCCCTTCGTGGACGCCGAGCCCGGCAGCGAGCCGGCCGGCAGTCATGCGGAGGGCACCTTCCGGCTCGCGCTGCTGGACGCCCTCGACGCCGACGTGGACGCCGCCTTCGAGGCGGTCCTCGGCACGGCGGGCGCTCGCGCACCGCGGCATCCGCTGATCGCCGCGCTGGTCCCGGTCATCGCGCGGCACGGCCTGACGGTCGAGCCGTTCCGTGGCCTGATCGAGGCCAACCGGGTGGACCAACGCGTCTCCCGCTACGAGACCTTCGACGACCTGCTGGCCTACTGCGAGCTGTCCGCCAACCCGGTGGGCCGGCTCGTGCTCCAGCTCGCGGGCCTGGCCACCGCCGAGCGGTTGGCCTGGTCCGACGCCATCTGCAGCGCCCTGCAGGTCGTCGAGCACCTCCAGGACGTCGCCGAGGACCGGGCGCGTGGGCGCATCTACCTCCCGGCCCAGGACATGAAGCGCTTCGGGGTCACCGAGGCCGATCTCGACGCCGCGCACGCGGGAACAACCCTGCGCGGCCTGGTGCTGTTCGAGTCTGAGCGCGCCCGCGCCCTGCTGAACGAGGGCGCGCCCCTGCTCACTTCGGTGGGCGGGCGGCTGCGGGTGCTGCTGACGGGTTTCTCGGCCGGCGGCCACGCGGCGCTCGGCGCCATCGCGTCGGCCCAGTACGACGTGCTGGCCGGCGCGCCCAAGGCCGGCAAGGGCCGCCTCGCCCGCGAGGCCGTCGTCGGGCTGGCGCTCGGCGGACGCCGCGGCCGGGGCACTGATCGGGGCAGTCGTTCGAAAGGCATGAGGTGAGTTCGCAGAGCTACGGATCCGGCACGGCCGCGGAGGCACCGTCACCCCAGGTGGCGGCCGCCTACCTGTACTGCGAGGCGGTGACGGGCAGTCAGGCCAAGAACTTCTCGTACGGCATCCGGCTGCTTCCCGCCCCCAAGCGCCGTGCCATGTCCGCGATCTACGCCCTGGCCCGGCGGATCGACGACATCGGCGACGGCACCTGGTCCGACGAGCGCAAGTTCGAGGAGCTCGGCCGCACCCGCGCGCTGCTCGACGAGATCCGTGAGGGCTCCGTCGAGCCGGAGGACACCGACCCGGTCAAGGTCGCGCTGGCGCACGCCTGCACGCTATTCCCGATCCCGCTCGACTGCTTCGACGAGCTGATCGACGGCATGGAGATGGACGTCCGCGGCGCGCAGTACGCCACCTTCGACGAACTGCGCCACTACTGCCGCTGCGTGGCCGGCACCATCGGCATGCTCTCGCTCTCCGTCTTCGGCTGCAGCGACCCGAAGCGCGGCGCCGAGTACGCCGACACCCTCGGCCTCGCGCTGCAGCTCACCAACATCCTGCGCGACGTCCGCGAGGACGCGGGCAACGGCCGGATCTACCTGCCCGCCGAGGACCTGGCCGCCTACGGCTGCAAGCCGGAGGGCTTCGGCCTGGCCGTGCCGCCGGCCGGCGAGGCTGCGTCTATCGCCTCGGCCTCCGGCGAAGACTTCCGCGGGCTGATCCTCTTCGAGGCCCGCCGCGCCCAGGGCTACTTCGACGAGGGCCTGCGCCTGCTGCCGATGCTGGACCGCCGCAGCCGCGCCTGCGTCGGCGCCATGGCCGGCATCTATCACCGGGTGCTGGAACGCATCGTCGCCGAGCCCGAGGCGGTGCTGCGCGGCCGGGTCTCGCTCCCCGGCTGGGAGAAGGCCTACGTAGCACTCTCCGGGTTGCTGGGAGGGCGTTCCTCTTGACGGACCGTCCGTTCGTGTCGAACCCGTTTGCCCGTCCCGTCCGGCGGGGAACCACTCGACGCCGTGCCGCGTGGCGGCCGGTGGGAGAGCGACAAGGGGGGTGGCTCCGGTGAGTGGAGCACGTCAGGGGAGGGCCCTGGTCATCGGCGGCGGGCTGGCCGGCATCACCACCGCGCTGCGCCTGGCCGACGCCGGGCTGGCGGTCTCGCCTTCTCGTTCCAGCGAGGCGCGTTGACGGTCGACAACGGCCAGCACGTCTTCCTGCGCTGCTGCACCGCCTACCGCGGCCTGCTGCAGCGCCTGGGCGTCCGCGACGAGGTCTACATCCAGCCGCGTCTGGACGTGCCCGTCCGCGACGTCAACACCGGTCGCGAGGGCAGCATCAGCCGCGACCCGCTGCCGGTGCCGCTGCACCTGGGCCGCGGGCTGCTGCGCTACCCGCACATGAGCCTGGCCGAGCGCGCCGCCACCGGCCGGGCCGCGCTCGCGCTCCAGCGGCTCGACCTCACGGACCCGGCCCTGGACCGCCGCTCCTTCGCCGACTGGCTGCACGAGCACGGCCAGTCCGCCCGCGCCGTCGAGGCGCTGTGGGACCTGGTCGGCGTCGCCACCCTCAACGCCACCGCCGAGGAGTCCTCGCTGGCGCTGGCGGCGATGGTCTTCAAGACCGGCCTGCTGACCGACCCCGGCGCCTCCGACATCGGCTTCGCCAAGGTCCCGCTCGGCCACATCCACGACGACATGGCCCGCGCCGCGCTGGACCGCGCCGGCGTGCGGGTCCTGCTGCGGGCGCGGGCCGTCGAGATCAAGCCGGTGGAGACCGAGCCGGGCGAGATCGCCAGGCACGAGGTCCAGTTGGAGGGCGAACGCCTCGACGGCGGCGTGGAGACGCTGCGCGACCTCGACGCCGTCGTGCTCGCCGTCCCCCAGGACGCCGCCCACGACCTGCTGCCGCCCGGCAGCCTGGACGAGCCGGAGTCGCTGCTGAAGATCGGCTACGCGCCGATCCTCAACGTGCACGTCGTCTACGACCGCCCGGTGCTCGACAAGCCGTTCCTGGCCGCGCTCGGCTCGCCGATCCAGTGGGTCTTCGACCGCACCCCGCACTCCGGGCTGCGCGGCCCCGGGCAGTACCTCGCGCTGTCCCAGTCCGCCGCCCAGACCGAGATCGACGAGCCGGTGGCGGTGCTGCGGCAGCGCTACCTCCCCGCCCTGGAACGACTGCTGCCGCGCGCCCGCGAGGCCGAGGTGACCGAGTTCTTCGTGACCCGCGAACGCACCGCCACGTTCGCGCCGACGCCCGGCAACGCCGCCCTGCGGCCCGGCCCGGCGACCCGCACGCCCGGCGTGCACCTGGCCGGTTCGTGGACCGCCACGGGCTGGCCCGCGACCATGGAGAGCGCCGTGCGCAGTGGGACCGCAGCGGCCCGGAACGTCCTGAGGGAGCTGCGATGACCGACATCAGAGAGCACGACGCACACGTTGCCGACACCAGAGACAGCCGAGCGAACGGAGAGGGTACGAGCGTGGTAGCGCGCCCCGAGCAGGCACCGACGGCCCCGGCGGACGACGTGCCCGCCCTGCTGGACCACGGCAGGACCTTGTGCACCCCCGTCCTGCGCGAGGCCGTCGCGAGGCTCGCCGCGCCCATGGACGCCGTCTCCGCCTACCACTTCGGCTGGACCGACGCCCAGGGCAACCCGACCAACGCCGACAGCGGCAAGGCCGTCCGCCCGGCCCTGGCGCTGCTCTCCGCCCGCGCGGCCGGCGCCCCGGCGTCCGTCGGCGTCCCCGGCGGCGTGGCCGTCGAGCTGGTGCACAACTTCTCGCTGCTCCACGACGACCTGATGGACCGTGACGAGACCCGCCGTCACCGCGCCACGGTCTGGACCGTCTTCGGCCCGGCCCAGGCGATCCTGGTCGGCGACGCCATGTTCGCGCTGGCCAACGAGATCCTGCTGGAGGCCCCCGGCCACGGCACCACCACGGCCGTCGACGCCGGGCGCGCCGTCCACCGGGTGACCGTCGCCACCCGTAAGCTGATCGACGGCCAGGCCCAGGACCTCTCCTTCGAGCACCGCGACCGCGTGGGCGTGGAGGAGTGCCTGGAGATGGAGGGCAACAAGACCGGCGCGCTGCTGGCGGTCTCGGCCTCCATCGGCGCCGTCCTGGCCGGCATGGACGACAAGGGAGCCGACGCGCTGGAGCGCTACGGCTACCACCTCGGGCTCGCCTTCCAGGCGGTCGACGACCTGCTCGGCATCTGGGGCGACACCGAGGTCACCGGCAAGCCCAACTTCGGCGACCTGCGGGCCCGCAAGAAGTCCCTGCCGGTCTGCGCCGCGCTGGCCGAGGACAACAAGGCCTCGCGCCGCCTCGCCGAGCTGCTGGCCGACCCGGAGGGGCGCGGCGACGAGGACGAGGAACAACTCGCGGTGCGCGCAGCGCTGATCGAGGAGGCGGGTGGCCGCGCCTGGACGGCGGAGGAGGCCCGCCGGCAGCACAAGACGGCACTGGCGGCCCTCGACGAGGTCGCCATGCCGTCGTCCGTGCGGGCGCAGTTCGCCGCGCTCGCGGAGTTCGTTGTTGTCAGGGAGAGGTGACGAGATGACAGCATCCCCGGACGGCCGGCTCGACCCACAGTACGAAGCAGAGCCGGCCGCGGAGGGCACCACCACGGAGTCGGAGACGACCCGCTTGGCGCGCGAGACGCTCGCCAAGGCCACCACCCACCTACTCGGCCTGCAGGACGAGACCGGATGGTGGAAGGGCAACCTGGAGACCAACGTCACCATGGATGCCGAGGACCTGCTGCTCCGTCAGTTCCTCGGGATCCGCACGGAGGAGCAGACGCGGGCGACGGCCGACTGGATCCGTTCGCAGCAGGGGGAGGACGGCACCTGGGCCACGTTCTACGGCGGCCCGTCGGAGCTGTCCACGACGGTCGAGGCGTATGTCGCACTGAAGCTCGCCGGTGACGACCCGGAGGCTCCGCACATGAAGCGGGCCTCACGCTGGATCCGCGAGCAGGGGGGAATCGCCGCCACCCGGGTCTTCACCCGGATCTGGCTGGCGCTGTTCGGCTGGTGGCCCTGGGAGCGGCTGCCGGAGCTGCCGCCGGAGGTCATCTTCCTGCCGCGCAACTTCCCGCTGAACATCTACTCCTTCGGCTGCTGGGCCCGGCAGACCATCGTCCCGCTGACGGTCGTCTCCGCGCACCGCCCGGTGCGGCCCGCGCCCTTCGCGCTGGACGAGCTGCACACCGACCCGGCCAACCCGTACCGGCCGCGGCCGAGCGCGCCCGCCTACACCTGGGACGGCTTCTTCCACCGGCTCGACAAGGCGCTGCACTACTACCACAAGATGCCGGTCAAGGCGCTGCGCCGGCTGGCGCTGCAGCAGGCCGCGCGGTGGATCGTGGAGCGGCAGGAGGCCGACGGCTGCTGGGGCGGCATCCAGCCGCCGGCGGTGTACTCGCTGATCGCGCTGCACCTGCTCGGTTACGACATGGACCACCCGGTCATGAAGGCCGGTCTCAACGCGTTCGACCGCTTCACCGTGCACACCGACGAGGGCCACCGCTGGATCGAGGCCTGCCAGTCGCCGGTCTGGGACACCTGTCTGGCGCTGACGGCGCTCGCCGACGCCGGCCTGCCGGCCGACCACGAGGCGCTCGTCCGGGCCACCGACTGGCTGCTCGGCGAGGAGGTGCTGCGGCGCGGCGACTGGGCCGTGCAGCGGCCCGGGCTGCCGGCCGGCGGCTGGGCGTTCGAGTTCGACAACGACAACTACCCGGACATCGACGACACGGCCGAGGTCGTGCTCGCGCTGCGCCGTGTCGCCCACCCCGAGCCGGGCAAGGTCGCGGGCGCGACGCGCCGCGGCATCGACTGGGTGCTGGGCATGCAGTCGAAGAACGGCGCCTGGGCGGCGTTCGACGTGGACAACACCTCGACGCTGCCGAACAAGCTGCCCTTCTGCGACTTCGGCGAGGTCGTCGACCCGCCGAGCGCGGACGTCACCGCGCACGTCGTGGAGATGCTCGCCGCCGACGGCAAGGCGGGCGACCCCCGCACCCGGCGCGGCATCGACTGGCTGCTCAAGGAGCAGGAGCAGGACGGCTCCTGGTTCGGGCGCTGGGGCACCAACTACGTCTACGGCGTGGGCTCGGTCGTCCCGGCGCTGGTCGCGGCCGGCCTGCCGACGGAGCACCGCTCCGTCCGGCGCGCGGTGGCGTGGCTGGAGGAGAAGCAGAACGCCGACGGCGGCTGGGGCGAGGACATGCGCTCCTACCAGGACAAGTCCTGGGCCGGACGGGGCACGTCGACGGCCTCGCAGACCGCGTGGGCGCTGATGGCGCTGCTGGCGGCGGGGGAGAGCGGCGAGGTCGTGGACCGCGGCGTGCGGTGGCTCGCGGAGACGCAGCTGCCGGAGGGCACGTGGGACGAGCCGGAGTTCACCGGGACGGGATTCCCTTGGGACTTCAGCATCAACTACAACCTCTACCGCCTGGTCTTCCCGGTGACGGCCCTGGGCCGCTACCTGCACGGCACCCCGCACCTGACGCCGAGCGAGCTCGACCTCGACGCGAGGGCGGTCCTCCCGCTCCCCACCGGCGGCGCGTCCGACGCCCCGGCGCCGAGGCGACTGCTGCCCTCCCTGGCCGGGCGGCGACTGAGGTGAGAAGTTGCACTATCCAGGGGCGCGAGGAACTGCGCGACAAGCCACCCGGTGTGGTGAGTCGCCGTGCTGAGCAGGGCCATCCGCACAGGGTGGTTACTCGCGCGGTTCCTCGCGCCCCTAGAGGTGGTCGCTGTGAGTAGTGATACCTCTGCGCCTCTCGTGGCGTGTGCGCTCGGGATCGAGGCGCTCGCGCTGCGGGAGGCGCGGCCCGTGAGGACCGGGATGGGGCCGGCGCGCGCGGAGCGCGCGATGCGGGAGACGCTCCGCGCGCGGGCGCACGCGCCGTCCGCGCTGGTCTTCGCGGGCCTCGGTGCGTCCGTCGTCACGGGAATCCGTCCGGGGGACGTCGTGATCGCCACCGAGGTGCGCGACGATCGAGGCGTGGTCGAAGCCGTGACCAGCACCTCGATCCAGGCGGCACTGAAGGAGACCGGACTGACCGTCCATCACGGCGTGCTCCACTCCAGCGACCACGTCGTGCGTGGTCCGGAGCGGGTTCGTCTGGCCGAGTCCGGGGTCACCTGTGTCGACATGGAGACAGCCGCCGTCTGCCGCGCCGCGCCGGGCGTGCCGGTGTTGTCGGTCCGCGTCGTCGTCGACACACCCGAGTACGAACTGGTCCGTCCGGCCACGCTCGTGCACGGCGTCCGGGCGCTGCGTGCGCTCAAGCAGGTCGGGACGGTGCTCGCGACCTGGCACCCGAACGTTTCTGTGGACTGAGGAGAGTCCTGCCATGACCGCTGTTTCGTTGGGTATGCCGTCGGTGCCGCTGGAGCCGTTGGCGCCGCGTCGTATGAGCCGTCGGATCATGGTGGGGAACGTGCCGGTCGGCGGCGGTGCGCCGATCTCGGTGCAGTCGATGACGACGACGGTGACGGCGGATGTGAACGCGACGCTGCAGCAGATCGCGCAGCTGACGGCGTCGGGTTGTCAGATCGTGCGGGTGGCGTGCCCGTCGCAGGACGACGCGGACGCGCTGGCGATCATCGCGAGGAAGTCGCAGATCCCGGTGATCGCGGACATCCACTTCCAGCCGAAGTACGTCTACGCCGCGATCGACGCGGGCTGTGCGGCGGTGCGGGTGAACCCGGGCAACATCCGGCAGTTCGACGACCAGGTCAAGGAGATCGCGAAGCGCGCCGGCGAGGCGGGCATCCCGATCCGGATCGGCGTGAACGCGGGCTCGCTGGACAGGCGCCTGCTGGAGAAGTACGGGCGGGCGACGCCGGAGGCGCTGGTGGAGTCGGCGCTGTGGGAGTGCTCGCTGTTCGAGGAGCACGGTTTCCGCGACATCAAGATCTCGGTCAAGCACAACGACCCGGTGGTGATGGTGGCGGCGTACCGCAAGCTCGCGGCCGCGTGTGACTACCCGCTGCATCTGGGCGTGACCGAGGCCGGTCCGGCGTTCCAGGGCACGATCAAGTCCGCGGTGGCGTTCGGTGCGCTGCTGGCGGAGGGCATCGGGGACACGATCCGGGTGTCGCTGTCGGCGCCGCCGGCGGAGGAGATCAAGGTCGGTACGCAGATCCTGGAGTCGCTGGGGCTGCGGCAGCGCGGCCTGGAGATCGTCTCGTGCCCGTCGTGCGGTCGCGCGCAGGTGGATGTGTACAAGCTCGCGGAGGAGGTCACCGCGGGGCTGGAGGGCATGGAGGTGCCGCTGCGCGTGGCGGTCATGGGGTGTGTGGTGAACGGCCCGGGTGAGGCGCGTGAGGCGGACCTGGGTGTGGCGTCGGGCAACGGCAAGGGCCAGATCTTCGTGAAGGGCGAGGTCATCAAGACCGTGCCGGAGTCGAAGATCGTGGAGACCCTGATCGAGGAGGCCCTCAAGCTCGCCGAGCAGATGCAGGACGCCGGTGTCCAGTCAGGCGCCCCGACCGTCGCGGTCGCAGACTAGTCCAACAGGCCCTGTCCGGAACGACGGAACGAAGGTGAGTCGATGTCCCTGCTCGAATCGATCCGTAGCCCCCGCGACCTGCGCCCGCTGCCGCCCTCGGAACTCGAGAAGCTGGCGGAGGAGATCAGGGAGTTCCTGATCGACGCCATCACCCGTTCCGGCGGGCACCTCGGTCCGAACCTGGGCGTGGTGGAACTGACCATCGCGCTGCACCGGGTCTTCGACTCGCCCAAGGACCGGATCCTCTTCGACACCGGGCACCAGTCGTATGTCCACAAACTGCTGACCGGGCGTCAGGATTTCGACCGGTTCAAGAACAGCGGGGGCCTGTCCGGCTATCCCTCGCGCGCCGAGTCCGAGCACGACGTCATCGAGAACTCGCACGCCTCCACCGTCCTCGGCTACGCCGACGGGCTCGCCAAGGCCAACCAGCGCCTCGGGCACACGGACCGTCACGTCGTCGCGGTCACCGGCGACGGCGCGCTGACCGGCGGCATGGCCTGGGAGGCGCTCAACAACATCGCCGAGGCGACCGACCGCCCGGTGATCATCGTCGTCAACGACAACGAGCGCTCCTACGCGCCCACCATCGGCGGCCTCGCCAACCACCTCACCACGTTGCGCACCAACCTGCGCACCACCCAGGGCTACGAGCGGGTCCTCTCCTGGGGCAAGGACACCCTGCAGCGCACGCCCGTCGTCGGCGGACCGATCTACGACGCGCTGCACGGCGCCAAGAAGGGCTACAAGGACGCGTCCCAGCCGCAGGGCATGTTCGAGGACCTGGGGCTGAAGTACATCGGCCCGATCGACGGCCACGACATCGCCGCCGTCGAGTCCGCGCTGCGCCGGGCGCGCGGCTTCGGCGGGCCGATCATCGTGCACTGCCTGACCGAGAAGGGCCGCGGTTACCGTCCCGCCGAACTGGACGAGGCCGACCACTTCCACCAGGTCGGCGCGATCGACCCGATCACCTGCGAGCCGCTGCGGCCCTCCACGGGCGTCTCCTGGACGTCGGTCTTCGGCAAGGAGCTGGTGGCGATCGGCCACGAGCGCCCGGACGTGGTCGCGATCACCGCGGCGATGCTGCAGCCGGTCGGCCTGCAGGCCTTCGCCCGCGAGTTCCCCGGCCGGATCTACGACGTCGGCATCGCCGAGCAGCATGCCGCGGTCTCCGCGGCCGGGCTCGCCACCGGCGGCCTGCATCCCGTGGTCGCCGTCTACGCCACCTTCCTCAACCGCGCCTTCGACCAGGTGCTGATGGACTGCGCGCTGCACCGGTGCGGCGTCACCTTCGTGCTCGACCGCGCCGGGGTGACCGGCACCGACGGCGCCTCGCACAACGGCATGTGGGACCTTTCGATCCTCCAGGTCGTGCCCGGCCTGCGGATCGCGGCCCCGCGCGACGCCGACCAACTGCGCGCCGAGTTGCGCGAGGCGCTGGACGTGGCCGACGCGCCCACCGTGGTCCGCTACCCGAAGGCCGAGGTCGGTCCGCCCATCGAGGCCGAGGAGCGGATCGGCGGCGTCGACGTGCTGCTGCGCACCGGCCCGGCCGGAGGGGCACCCGAACCGGACGTGCTGCTGATCGCGGTCGGCACGATGGCCTCCGCGTGCCTGGACGCCGCGGCGCTGCTGACCGCCGAGGGCCTCGGCGCCACCGTCGTCGACCCGCGCTGGGTCAAGCCCGTCGATCCGGCGTTGCTGGAGCTCGCGGCCCGGCACCGGCTGGTCGTCACCGTCGAGGACAACGGTCGCGTGGGCGGCGTCGGCACGGCCGTCGCCCAGGCGCTGCGGGCCGCCGACATCGACGTCCCGACGCGCGAACTCGGCATCCCGCAGCGGTTCCTGGACCATGCGGCGCGCGCGGAGATCCTGGACGAGATCGGGCTCACCGGTCCGGGGATCGCGGCCCAGACCGCCACTTTCGCCAAGGCCTTGACGCCTGACACCGTTGGAGGGGAACAGCACGATGGCAGCTGAGCCGGACGAGACCAGCCCGAAGTTCGACGTCGAGGCGCTGCTGAAGGAGCGCGGGGGCGAGCGCTACCGCCTGCACGCCGAGAACCTGAACCACCAGCTGCCGCGGATGCTGCGCACCATCGGCTTCGACAAGGTCTACGAGCGGGCCCAGGGCGCCTACTTCTACGACGCCGAGGGCAACGACTACCTCGACATGCTGGCCGGCTTCGGCATCTTCGCGCTCGGCCGGCACCACCCCGTGGTCCGGGACGCGCTGCACCAGGTGATGGACCTGGAGCTGGCGGACCTCACCCGGTTCGACTGCCAGCCGCTGCCCGGCCTGCTGGCCGAGAAGCTGCTCTCCTACAGCCCGCACCTGGACCGGGTCTTCTTCGGCAACAGCGGCACCGAGGCGGTGGAGACGGCGCTGAAGTTCGCCCGCTACGCCACCGGCAAGCCGCGGATCCTCTACTGCCACCACGCCTTCCACGGCCTGACCACCGGTTCCCTCTCGGTCAACGGCGAGGACGGCTTCCGCAAGGGCTTCGCCCCGTTGCTGCCCGACACCTCCATCCCGCTCGGCGACCTGGAGCGGCTGGAACGGGAGCTGCAGAAGGGCGACGTGGCGGCGCTGATCGTCGAGCCCATCCAGGGCAAGGGCGTCCACGCCGCCCCCGACGGCTACCTGCGCGTCGCCCAGGACCTGCTTCACCGCCACAAGGCCCTGCTGATCGCCGACGAGGTGCAGACCGGCATGGGCCGCACCGGCGACTTCTACGCCTACCAGCACGAGGCCGGCGTCGAGCCGGACCTGGTCTGCGTCGCGAAGGCGCTGTCCGGCGGGTACGTGCCGGTGGGCGCGACGCTGGGCAAGGAGTGGATCTTCGAGAAGGTCTACTCGTCGATGGACCGGGTGCTGGTCCACTCGGCGAGCTTCGGCTCGAACGCCCAGGCCATGACGGCGGGTCTGGCCACGCTGCACGTCTTCGAGAACGAGCAGGTCGTCGCGAACGCCCGGCGCGTCGGGGACCTGTTCCGCGAGCGGCTGGCGGCGCTGATCCCCAGGTACGAGATGCTCGCCGACGTGCGCGGTCGCGGTCTGATGATCGGCATCGAGTTCGGCAAGCCGCAGTCGCTGAAGCTGCGCACCGGCTGGACCGCGCTGCAGGCCGCCCGCAAGGGCCTGTTCGCGCAGATGGTCGTGGTCCCGCTGATGCAGCGGCACAGGATCCTCACCCAGGTCTCCGGCGACCACCTGGAGGTCATCAAGCTGATCCCGCCGCTGACCATCGGCGAGGCCGAGGTGGACCGCTTCGTCACCGCGTTCGAGGAGATCATGGACGAGGCCCACAGCGGCACCGGCCTGATGCGGGACTTCGGCAAGACGCTGATCAAGCAGGCCGTGGCGGCACGGTAGCCGCCAGGGGCGCGGGACCTCCGTCCCGCGCCCCCGAGGGGTCACACCTCGAGGTTCTCCTCGAGCTTGCGCATCATGTGGCGGGCCATGGCGAGGTTGGAACGCTGCCGGTCGAGCGCCAGGTAGAGGAAGATCCCCTGGCTGCCCTTGTGGGTCAGCGGCCGGATCAAGTGGTACTGGGCGGTGAGCGTGATCAGGATGTCCTCGATGGCCTCGTTGTGGAGGTTGAGCATCTCCATCGTGCGCATCTTGGCCCGGACCACGTCGGTGTTGCCCGCCGCGGCGACGTTCAGGTCGAGTTCGGTGCCGGTGCCCAGCGTGCCCAGTGCGAGGCCGCTGTTGTAGTCGACGAGTGCGACCCCGATCGCGCCCTCGATGCCCATCGCGTCCTTGAGTGCAGCTTCCATGTTCGCCATGGCGAGGACTTTAGAAGTGGCATTCGAAGGGGTGGGTCGAATGTCAGGAGATGATCGGAACCGACCGCTTGGCATGTGCCGGGATCTTGCGATGATCGCGAGGCGTGGGCAGCGGTGTCCGGATCTGGTCGCTCCCCGACCTTCCGCCGGTCGACGTTCCGTCGGCCGACCCTCCGCCACGCGTCCAGTGGTCGCCGCGCTCGCCGAGGCGCTCGCGCAGCCAGGGGCTGATCCGCTCGGACCAGAAGCGGCACATCCGCTCGTCGGCGCTGGTGATGATCGGCTCGAAGAGCGGCAGGATCAGCAGCACCAGCGCGCCGGCGGCCCAGCCGGCCAGCACGTCGGTCACCCAGTGGGTGCCGAGGTAGACCGTCGTGGCGCCGATCGACAGGCCGGCCCAGGCGGCCAGCCCCGCGCCCGTGCGGCGCCAGCGGGTGGCCAGGTAGGCGACGACGCCCCAGGTCACCACGGCGTTCGCGGTGTGCCCGGACGGGAATATGTCCCCGCCGAGGAAGATCTCGTTGGAGCCGTAGATGTGCGCGTAGTGCGGGCCGAGCCGGCCCGTTCCGATCTTGACGGCGCCCACGGACATGTTCAGCAGCACGAGGGAGACGCCCAGCACCAGCAGCGGCCGCCAGGACTTCGTCCGCCAGGAACGCCAGCCCAGCCAGGCCGACACCACGATGGCGGCGGGTCCGCGCTGTCCGGCGATGACGTAGTAGTTGAGGAAGTCCCACACGGCAGGCCAGTGCTCGTAGGGCTTCCACTTCATGACCTCCCAGTCGAAAGCGACCAGGCGGGAGGTGGAGAAGACGGCGACGATGATGGTGGCGTAGGCGACCAGGGTGATGGCGAAGAGGATCTTGTGGGTACGGCTCAGCGGCCGCCAGCGCTCTCTGCTGGGCGGCTGCTCCTCAAACTCCCGGTCGAGCTCCCGCTCGAGCAGGCTCCCCGTTGTCCTCTGGCTACGCACCCCTTCGACGTTACAGTGTTGCGGCTTCAACTCCCGCAGCGAGGTCATCTTCGTGACAACCATGTGACCTGGTGGATTGTCGGATCTGAATAAGAGTCGACGCTTTTCCGGCGGTGGCCGCCGGGGGATGTGATCTGCATCATCCTTGATCACCCGGCGGTTTGGGTCCGACTTTCCCTGGGAATGCGCGGCGCGCGGATTTCCTCCCGTCACGACTGGTATGAATTCCCCGTCATGGCGGGAGGCATTCCGTCACTTTTCAGCCAATGCCACAATCAGGCCGTCAGGCCAGCCCGCCGCCGAGCGTCAGCCCGCCGTCCAGCACGAGCGTCTGGCCGGTGATCCACGCCGCCTGCTCGGAGAGCAGGAAGGCGATGGTCCCGCCCACGTCCTGCGGCTCACCGAGCCGCCCGAGCGGGTAGCTCTTGACCACCTGCTCCTCGTGCCCGGCGAACAGCGCCTCGGCGAACTTCGTGCGCACCACCGCCGGCGCGACCGCGTTGACCCGCACCCGCGGCGCGAGCTCGTGGGCGAGCTGCTGGGTCAGCTGCACGAGCGCCGCCTTGCTGGCTCCATACATCCCGATCCCGGGCGCGGGCCCGAGCGCGGAGACGGAGGAGACGTTGACGATCGCCCCGCCGTGCTCGGCCTGCCACGCCTTGTGCACCAGCTGCACCCAGCCGAGGGTGGCGACCACGTTGATGTCGAGGATCTTGCGCGCGGCGTCGAGGTCGAGGTCGACCATCGAGCCGTAGACGGGGTTGGTCCCGACGTTGTTGACCAGGTGGTCGACCCGTCCGAACGTCTCCATCGCCCGCTCGACCGTCTCGGCCCGGTGCGCGGCGTCGTGCGACTTGCCCGCGACCCCGAGCGCGACCTCCGGCCCGCCGAGCGCCGCGACGGCCTCGTCGAGGGACGCGGCGTCCCGCCCGGTGATCACCACGCGGTCCCCGCGCTCGACCAGCGCCTGGGCTGCGGCAAACCCGATCCCCCGGCTGGCGCCGGTGACGATTGCGACCTTGGACATGTGGAGCTCCTTGTGTGATTGGTTCAGTTGCGCCGCCTCAGGGGCGCGAGGCTCAGACTTCGAGGTCGACGAGTTCGGCGATGCGCGCGCGGTGGCGGTCGGCGGTGCCGAGGGCGAGGGACGCGCTCTTGGCGCGCTTGAGGTAGAGGTGGGCCGGGTGCTCCCAGGTGAAGCCGATGCCGCCGTGCAGCTGCACCGCCTCCTCCGCGGCGGTCACCGCCGCGCCCGAAGCGAACGCCTGGGCCAGTGCCGAGCACAGCGGGACGTCCACCCCGCGCGTCACCGCGCCCGCGCCCGCGCGGGCGACCGCGCGCAGCTGGGTGACCAGCACCCACAGGTCCGCGAGCCGGTGCTTGACCGCCTGGAACGAGCCGATCGGACGGCCGAACTGGTGCCGCTCCTTGGCGTACGCGACGGTGGTGGTGAGCGCCCACTCCGCCACACCCAGCTGCTCGCTGGCCAGCAGCGCCGCGCCCCACTCCAGCGCCGCCCCGACGGCCGCCGCCGCGTTCGAGCCGGAGGCGAGCAGGACGCCCTCGACCTCCTCCAGGGTGACGACGGCGAGTTGGCGGGTCATGTCGAGCGAGACCATCGGCTCGACGTACGCGCCCGTGACGGCATACAGCTCCGGCGTCCCGTCCTCGGCGACCGCCGGGACGAGCAGCACGTCCGCCGCGAGCGCGTCGGCGACGTGCCGGACCGTGCCCGAGAGCAGACCGCCCGAGACCCGGACGTCGGTGGGGAAGGCCCCGGCCGGCGGCTTCGCGAAGGGCACGGCCAGCGTCCCGATCGCCTCGCCGGAGGCGAGTTGCGGCAGGATCTTGCGCTCGCCGATCGTGAGCAGTGCGGCCGTCGCCAGCACGCAGCTGCCGAAGTAGGGGACCGGCGCGACGGCGCGTCCCAGCTCCTCCAGCACGACGGCGACCTCGCGCCAGCTCGCGCCGGCGCCGCCCAGCTCCTCCGGCACGGGCAGGCCGGTGACGCCGAGCTCGCCGGCCAGCGCCCGCCACAGGGCGAGGTCGGTGGTCTGCTCCGTCTCGGTGCGGGCGAGGGTTGCCTGCGCGGGGGCCCGATCGGCCAGCAGCGCACGGACGTTGGCGCGCAGTTCTTCCTCGACCTCGCTGTAGCCCAGGTCTGTGTCGCCGCTCATCGGGGCAGGTCCTTCCAGGCGACGTCCTTGTCGACGCGGATCTCCTGGGGCAGCCCCAGCACCCGCTCGGCGATGATGTTGCGCAGGATCTCCGAGGTGCCGCCCTCGATCGAGTTGCCCTTGGCGCGCAGGTACCGGTAGCCCGGGCTGCCGTCGAGCATCGACGGGTGGGCGGGGCGCCGGAAGCTCCAGTCGTGGTACTCCAGCCCTTCGGCGCCGAGCAGGTCCAGCTCCAGGCCGGAGATCTGCTGGTTCAGCCGGGCGAAGGCGAGCTTCGCCGCGCTGCCCTCCGGCCCCGGTTGCCCGGCGGCGAGCTGCTGTCGCAGCCGCTCCGAGGTGAGCCGCGCGGCTTCGGCGTCGACCCAGAGCCGCAGCAGCGCGTCCTGCTGGGCGGGCGTGTGCAGCTCGGGGTGCTCGCGCCAGGTGCGGGCGAGCACGCCGATCATGCCTCCCTCGCGGGGCTCGGCGTGACCGCCGATGGCGACGCGCTCGTTCATCAGCGTCGTCTGCGCGACGCGCCACCCGTCACCGACGGCACCGAGCCGGTGCGCGTCGGGGATGCGGACACCGGTCAGGAAGACCTCGTTGAACTCGGCCTCGCCGGTGGCCTGGCGCAGCGGTCGGACCTCCACGCCGGGGGCGTGCCTGTCGCAGACGAAGTACGTCATGCCGCGGTGCTTGGGGACGTCCGGGTCGGTGCGGGTGACCAGGATCGCCCAGTCGGCCTCGTGGGCGAGGGACGTCCACACCTTCTGGCCGTCGACGATCCAGTCCTCACCCTCGCGCACGGCGCGCGTCCCGAGCGCCGCGAGGTCCGAGCCGGCACCGGGCTCGGAGAAGAGCTGGCACCAGACCTCCTCCCCGGTCCACAGCGGCCGGAGGAAACGGCGCCGCACCTCGTCACTCCCGTGCGCGAGCAGCGTCGGCGCCGCCATCCCGAGCCCGATGCCGTGTCGTCCGCTGTCGAGCGTGGGGGCCCCGGCAGCGGCGAAGGCATCGTTCACCTCCTGCTGGACCGCTCTCGGCGCGGACCGGCCGCCGAGCCCTTCGGGAAAGTGCACCCACGCGAGCCCGGCGTCGAACCGCGCACCGAGGAAGTCCGCGACGGGGGTGGTCGCGGGGTCGTGCGCTGTCAGCAAGCCGCTGATCGCGCGGGTCAGTTCAGCATCCACGAGACGATCACCTTTCGACTCTGAATGGGTTGCACTCCCCAGCGGCGCGAGGAACTGCGCGAGGTCCCCGCGCCCCTGGCGCTACGCGCTAGTCCAGCGGGCCGCCGGCGACGTAGATGACCTGGCCGGAGACGAAGCCCGCGCCCTCGCTCACCAGGAAGGAGATGGTGTGCGCGATGTCCTCCGGCACGCCCACGCGGTTGACCGGGATCATCGCGGCCGCAGCCGTCTTGAACTCCTCGAAGCCCATGCCGACACGCTCCGCGGTCGCCGCGGTCATGTCCGTGGCGATGAAGCCGGGGGCCACCGCGTTCGCGGTGATGCCGAACTGGCCCAGCTCCTTGGCCAGCGTCTTGGTGAAGCCCTGCAGACCGGCCTTGGCGGCGCTGTAGTTGGCCTGGCCGCGGTTGCCCAGCGCGCTGGACGACGACAGGTTGACGATGCGGCCGTAGCGCTCGTCGACCATGTGCTTCTGGCAGGCCTTGGACATCAGGAACGCGCCCTTGAGGTGCACGTTCATGACGGTGTCCCAGTCCGACTCGGACATCCTGAACAGCAGGTTGTCGCGCAGCACACCGGCGTTGTTGACCAGGACGGTCGGCACGCCCAGCTCGGCGACGACGCGCTCGACCGCGGCCGCGACCTGCTCGCCGTTGCTGACGTCGGCGCCGACGGCGACGGCCTTGCCGCCCGCCGCGGTGATCTTCTCGACGGTGTCCTTGCCGGCCGACTCCTCCAGGTCGATCACCGCGACGGCGAAGCCGTCCGCGGCCAGGCGGATCGCGGTCGCGGCGCCGATGCCGCGCGCCGCTCCGGTGACGATGGCGACGCGGTTCTGCTCGGTCATGAGAGTGCTTCTCCTGAGGGTGAGTGGGTGAACTGATCAGGCAAGGTAGGGCTTGAGCTCGCGGCGCGCCAGCGACCGCCTGTGGACCTCGTCGGGTCCGTCGGCGAAGCGCAGCGTCCGCGCCGCGGCCCAGAGTTGGGCGAGCGGGTAGTCCTGGGAGACGCCGCCCGCGCCGTGGGCCTGGATGGCCTTGTCGAGGATCCACTCGACCGTGGCCGGGGTGGCGATCTTGATGGCCTGGATCTCGGTGTGGGCGCCCCTGTTGCCGACGGTGTCCATCAGCCAGGCGGTCTTGAGCACCAGCAGGCGCAACTGCTCGATGCGCACCCGGGACTCGGCGATCCACTCCTGGATCACGCCCTGCTCGGCCAGCGGCTTGCCGAAGGCCGTCCGCGAGACGACCCGACGGCACATCAGCTCCACCGCCCGCTCGGCCATGCCGATCAGACGCATGCAGTGGTGGATCCGGCCCGGCCCCAACCGGGCCTGGGCGATGGCGAAGCCGAGGCCCTCGCCGGCGATGAGGTTCTCGGCGGTGACGCGCACGTCGGTGAAGACGATCTCGGCGTGGCCGCCGTGGGCACCGTCGGTGTAGCCGAAGACCTCCATGCCGCGCCGCACGTCCACGCCCGGGGTGTCCCGCGGGACCAGGATCATGCTCTGCTGGCGGTGCTTCTCGGCGTTCGGGTCGGTGCGGCCCATGACGACGAAGATCTCGCATTCGGGACTCATCGCCCCCGAGGACCACCACTTGCGGCCGTTGATGACGTAGGAGTCGCCGTCGCGCTCGATCCGCGTCGCGATGTTGGCCGCGTCGGAGGAGGCGACCTCGGGCTCGGTCATGCAGAACGCGGAGCGGATCTCGCCCGCCAACAGCGGGGTCAGCCAGCGCTTCTGCTGCTCGGGGGTGCCGAACTCGGCCAGCACCTCCATGTTCCCGGTGTCCGGGGCCGCGCAGTTGAGCGCCTCCGGTGCGAGGTACGGGCTGCGGCCGGTGATCTCGGCGAGCGGCGCGTACTGAAGGTTCGTCAGACCCGCGCCGTGCTCCGCGTTCGGCAGGCTGTGCTGGTCTACAAGAAACAGGTTCCACAGCCCCCGCCGCCGCGCCTCCGCCTTGAGCTCGGCCATCACCGCCGGGCGCGCCCAGATGTCGTCGGCCTCCCGCAACTGCTGGGCCGCGACCGGCTCGGCCGGGTAGACGCACTCGTCCATGAAGGCCAGCAGCCGCTCCCGCAGCTCCAGCGTCCGCTCGTCGTAGCCGAAGTCCATCAGCCGGCCGCCTTCCCGTTCATGGTGTCCAGAGCGAGGGCGACCAACGGCGGGACCATCGCGCCGAGGTGGGAGAAGCCGTCGCCGACGGTCTTGCCCTGGGTGAAGCGGTAGTGGATGCCCTCGGCGATGACCGCGAGCTTGTACTGGCCGAAGGCGGTGTACCAGGGCAGGGGAGTGAGGTCGAGGCCGGTGGTGGCGGCGTAGCGCTCCTCGAGCTCGCGCATCGCGGGGAAGCCCAGCTCGGGGCTGACGGCGCCGGCGACGGGGTTGCCGGGCATCCGGCCCGCGATGTCCCAGTACACCTTCATCAGGCCGAGGTCGGCGAGCGGATCGCCGAGGGTGGCCATCTCCCAGTCGAGCACGGCGGCAATGGTGTCGTCCGGGGCCGCGATGGTGTTGTCCAGCCGGTAGTCGCCGTGGACCACGGCGGCCCGCTGCGCGGCGGGGACGCCCTCGCTCAGGCGCTGCTGCAGCTCCTCCATCCCGGGGATGTCACGGCTGCGGGAGCCCTCGAACTGGCGGTGCCAGCGGGAGACCTGGCGCTCCATGTATCCGTCCGGGCGGCCGAACTCGGCCAGGCCGACCTCCGCGGGCCGCACCGCGTGCAGCTCGGCGAGCACGTCGATGAGGCGGAAGGAGAGCGTGCGGGCCCGCTCGGGGCTGAGCCCGGCGGCGTCCTCGGCGGTGCGGTAGACGGTGCCCTGCACCTCGTCCATCAGATAGAAGGGGGCGCCGATGACCTCGGTGTCCTCGCAGAGCAGGTGGACGGTGGGCACCGGCACGGGGGTGGGCGCGAGGGCGGCGATGACACGGTGCTCGCGGGCCATGTCGTGGGCGGTGGCCAGCACGTGGCCGAGCGGCGGGCGGCGGAGCACCCAGCGGTGGTTGCCGTCGGTGAGCCGGTAGGTCAGATTGGACTTGCCGCCGGAGATCAGCGCGGCCGTCAGCGGCCCGGTGCCGAGGTGGGTGCGGAGCCGGTCGAGGTCCAGCCCCGGAGGCGTCGGAGTGCTCATGCCGGTCACGATACCGACTAGTAGGTATGTGGACTAGAGTGGCTCGCGCGTGGTGCGCACCACGTTGACAGCAGTGAGGTACGGAGAGAGGACGCCCATGGCAGCCCGCGTCGACATGGCGGTCCCCGTGCAGGAGCGGCTGCTCGCCGCCGCCAGCCGGCTCTTCGCGGAGCGCGGCTTCGCCCCCACCTCGGTGCAGGACATCGTGGAGCTGGCCGGCGTGACCAAGGGCGCGATGTACCACTACTACGCCTCCAAGGACGATCTGCTGCAGCAGATCTACACCCGGCTGCTGCTGGTGCAGGCGCAGCGGCTGGCGGACATCGCGGAGACCCCGGGCCCGGTGGCCGAGCGGCTGCGCGCTGCCGCGGCCGATGTAGTGGTCACCACCCTGGAGCACCTCGACGACGCGATGGTCTCCTTCCGTTCGATGCACATGCTTCCGGCCGACCGCCAGGCCCAGGTGCGGGCCGACCGCCGGCGCTATCACGAGCGGTTCCGGGCGCTGATCGAGGAGGGACAGAGCGACGGGGTGTTCCGCGCGGACCTCCCGGCGGATCTGGTCACCCATCAGTTCTTCGGGGGCGTACACCATCTCGGGAGCTGGTATCGCGCCGACGGCGAACTGACCCCCCTGGCCATTGGTGCTTCCTTTGCCGAGCTTTTGCTCAGGAGCTTGCAACCGATCTGAGTCGAACACCAACGATCGAGTCGGATCACGATTGGATCGCGGCCCTCTGGGCCATGTCGCTCTGGTCTGTCTGGTTTGTATAGTGTCGGCCAGCAGCCGACGGCTGTCCGGCCGAAAACTCCGTACACAGGACCCCCACATGGGGCTTCCCCACGGTCGCGCCGCTCACGATCCGAACGCGCCCACCCACAGGGCTATCAAGCGTCGGGAACACTTCAGGACGGTCCTATGGTGCTGGGGGATATCGACATGACGGGCACGCCGATCCGCTTGTCCCAGTCGCCTGGTCAACTGATCCGCATAGCCCAGCAGGTCCACACGCGACTGTGGGCCGAGCACGTCGGCGGCGAGCTCACCGCGCCGCAGTACGCCGCGCTCATCGCCCTGGCTCTCGAGCCCGGGGCCGACCAGCGCACGGTCGGCGAGCGCGCCTCGCTGGACAAGGCGACCATGGCCGAAATGGTCGGTCGCCTGGTCCGCCGCGGCGTGGTGCTGCGCCGCCGCGACCCCGCGGACGGCCGCCGCAAGCTGCTGACCCTCTCGCCCCACGGCGAGCAGGTCATGCAGGCGGCCTCGGCCGGCGTCGCGGTGGTCCAGCGCGAGCTGCTCGTGCCGCTGACGGAGCCCGAGCGCTCCGAGCTGATGATGGCGCTGGCACGCATGGCGCGGATGGAGAACCTCGCGCTGGAGACCATGGTGGACGCCCGTCCGCTGCTGGACGCGCCACGCGTCGTCGGCTACCTGATCCGGGTGGCCCAGCAGGTGCACACGCGGCTGTGGACGGAGCTGGTCTCGGCCGAGCTCACCGCGCCGCAGCACGCCGTGCTGGACGCGCTGTCCGTGGAGCCGGACATCGACCAGCGCACGGTCGGCGAGCGCACCTCGCTCGACAAGGCGACCATGGCCGAGCTGATCAGCCGCCTCGTCCGCCGTGGCCTGGTGCTGCGCCGGCGCGACCCGTCCGACGGCCGTCGCAACCTGCTGGCGCTGGCTCCCGCGGGCGCGCGCCTGCTGGAGGAGGTCGCCTCCGGCGTCTCCGAGGCCCAGGAGCGGCTGCTCTCGCCGCTGGACGAGATCGAGCGCGAGCGGACCCTCACCCTTCTCGCCCTCACCGCCCGGCTGACGGTGCGCTGACGACTCCTTTCTCCATTGCTTCTCCCAGCGGGCGCCGCGTATGCGGCGCCCGCTGACTTCTTTCATGACGAAGCGGGGCCCTGATCATGTGAGGCCCGCCACACGCGGAGCGGGTCCTACGATCGCGCATAGTTGATCCTTTGTCCGGATCCCGGGTTCGGTGCGCCGTTTTCCGGATCCCGGGCCTTTTTGCGTGTGCAGACCCTTCACACAGGGCTTACGTCGTCTGGCGATCTTCGCCGCAGCTTTGCCACGCCCCTCGACGGGCTGTTCGGCGAACGGTGTTCCACTACGGAGTCGCGTAGTAGAAGGCGGCTTTGGACCGCGTGGTCGCGGCTTGTTATCAATGGCCGTCGGCGCCGTCCGACCTCGCAGCGCACCTGTCCCGTGCTGCGGGTCGCGGTCGGCAGCCGACCAGTCGAGCGATTGAGAGCTTCTTCCATGCCTTCCCTGCCCTCGTTCAGCCTGCGCAAGCGCGGCATCGCCATCGTCGGCTCCGTCGCCGCCGTGGGCCTCGCCGCGACCGCCGCGGTGGCACTTCCGGGCAACGGCGCGTCCTCCGCGGTCGCGGACCCCAACGCGAAGGCCGCCGTCGCCAGCGCGAGCGCGCAGGCCTCCCAGGAGGCGGCTGCGAAGGCCGCTGCCGCGAAGGCCGCGGCGGAGCAGAAGGCGGCGGCCGAGGCGAAGGCCGCCGCCGCGAAGAAGGCCGCGGACGAGAAGGCCGCCGCCGACAAGGCTGCCGCGCATAAGGCCGCGGCGGAGAAGGCTGCCGCGGACCAGGCGGCGGCGCAGCGCGCCGCGCAGCAGGCCGCGAACCGCTCCCAGCAGCGCCAGCCGGTCCAGCAGCAGGCGCCGGCGGCCCCGTCCGGTAGCCCGCAGGAGATCGCCGCGCAGATCGTCCCCGCCGACCAGCTGGCCTCGTTCGACCAGATCATCTCCCACGAGAGCGGCTGGAACGTCACGGCGACCAACCCCTCCTCCGGCGCGTACGGCCTGGCCCAGGCGCTCCCGGGCTCCAAGATGGCCTCCGCCGGCGCGGACTGGCAGACCAACCCGGCCACCCAGATCCGCTGGGCGCTCAGCTACATGGACTCCACCTACGGCAGCCCGAACGCCGCGTGGGCGTTCTGGCAGGCCCACAACTGGTACTGAGCCCCTCAAGCGTGCTGCAGGGCTCTTGTCAGCTGATATGTGCGGCTGTCACGATCTTGGCTCTGTGATACAGCGCGTCAGCGAGGGGGCGCCCGTGGCCGGCGGTGGGGAGCCGTGGCACCGGTATTACGCGACCGGGGTACCGCACAAGATCAGCATTCCGAACCTGCCCGTGCACGGTCTGCTGGGCGAGGCCGCCGCGAAGCACGGGCGGCGGACCGCCCTGGTGTTCCTCGGGCGCAGGACCAGCTACCGCGCGTTGAACCGCGCCGTCGCGCGCTTCGCCGAGGGGCTCGCCGCGCTGGGGGTCGTCCGCGGTGACCGCGTGGCCCTCGTGCTGCCCAACTGCCCGCAGTACGTGGTGGCGTTCTACGCCACCCTGCGGTTGGGCGCGGTCGTCGTCCCGACCAACCCCCTCTACACCGAGTCCGAACTGGCCCACCAGCTGGGCGACAGCGGCGCCACCGTCGCCGTCGTCTTCGACGGCGCCTTCGCGCGCGTCGACGCGGTGCGGGGCCGGACCGCGCTGCGGCATGTCGTCGTCGCCCCCCTCGCGGACGCGTTGCCGCTGCGGGCGCGCCTCGCGCTCAAGCTGCCGCTGGCCCGGTCCCGCGCGCTGCGCGGTAAGTTGACCACGGCCCTGCCCGAAGGCGCGGACGCCGTACGGTTCGCCGACGTGCCGCGCCGGCCGCCCAGAGGTGGCGGCGCCGCGCTCGGGCCGGTCAGTCCGCGGACCGCGGTGGCCGTGCTGCAGTACACCGGTGGCACCACCGGCACACCCAAGGGCGCGATGCTGACGCACCGCAACCTCGTCGCCAACGCCCTCCAGGTGCGCGCCTGGTATCCCCAACTGCGGCCGGGACGCGAGACGTTGCTGGCCTGCCTGCCGATGTTCCACGTCTACGGGATGACCATGTGCCTCGGGGTCGCCGCCGCGGCCGGGGCGCGGACGGTGTTGCTGCCGAACTTCGACCCCGAGCTCGTGGTGAGGACGATGCGCCGCGAGCGGCCGACGCTCTTCCCCGGCGTGCCGCCGATGTACCAGGCGCTGATGAAGGAGGCGGAGAAGCACGGCCCGGCGCTCAACCGGGCGCTGCGTTCCGTGCGTTACTGCATCTCCGGCGCGATGCGGCTGGAGCCGGAGACCGTGGACCGCTTCCAGGAGCTGACCGGCGCCCGGCTCGTCGAGGGCTACGGGCTCTCCGAGGCGTCACCCGTGGTGCTGGCCAATCCGCTGAACCGCAACGCCCGTCCGGGCACGGTCGGCATCCCGCTGCCGGGGACCGAGGTCCGCATCGTCGCCGAGGACGATCCCGGCCGGGACCAGCCGTACGGCGAGGCGGGGGAGTTGGTGGTGCGCGGGCCGCAGGTCTTCGCGGGCTACTGGCACGAGCGCGAGGAGAGCGCGGCGATGCTGCACGACCGCTGGCTGTTCACCGGCGACATCGCGGTGATGAGCCCGGACGGCTTCGTCACCGTCATCGACCGCAAGCGCGACGTCATCATCGCCTCGGGGTTCAGTATCTTCCCGAGCGAGATCGAGGACGTGCTGCTGGCGCACCCGGCGGTGGCCGACGCGGCCGTGGTGGGCGTGCCGGACTCCTACCGGGGCGAGACGGTCAAGGCGTGCGTGATCGTGCGGCGGGGCAGCCGGCTGACCGAGCGGGCGCTGATCGAGTACTGCGCCGCCCGGCTCACCGGCTACAAGGTGCCGAAGATCGTGGAGTTCCGGGTGGACCCGCTGCCCCGCAACATGCTCGGCAAGGTGCTGCGCCGGCTGTTGCGGGACGAGCCTCAGGCCTGGGAGGGGTCCGGTTCCGCGTCCTTCGAGGCCTCGGGCTCCGAGGAGGCCGTCGGCTGACGGTCCTTCAGGGCCTCGGCGAGCGTCAGGCTGTTGTCCCAGATGGCGCCGAACGCCAACTGCAGCGCCTCGGCCAGCGAGGGGTGCCGGATGCACAGGGAGGTGGTCGCGCTGTCGCGCGCCACCGGGTCCGGCATGTCGCACAGGACCGTGGAGCCGTCCGCGATGATCATCTTGAGCGGCAGCTCGTCGGCGATCCGGATCTCCTCGCCGGCGTCCACGAACAGGTGCATCACCTCGACCAGCGCCGGGTCGTCCAGGACCTCGCGCGAGTAGACCGAGCGCACGGTGCGGCCGGCGGCGTGCAGCCGGGCGCTGGCCTCCAGGCCGGCCAGGTTCTCCGGCGGGGTGAACCACGGCGGCTTGGAGAAGCTGAGCAGCTCCCGCTCGGCCGTGGTCTGCAGGCGGGCGAACCGCTCGCCGATGTCGGCCGGGTCCCGCAGCACCTCGACGTAGTCGAGCGGGTCGGTGTGGGTGCGGCCGCTGTCGAAGGTGGGCGTGAGCTCGCGGGCGAGCTCGCTGGAGAGGCGCTCCAGCCGCCCGAGGGAGCGCCGCTGCTGCTCGATCAGCCGCTCCACGGCGGTGTCGGGGGCAACGGCGGAGTACCCGGCGACCCGGCCGGGGTGGAGCACGGCGAGCTGCCGACGGATCAGGCCCTCCAGCACGTCGTAGACGCGCTGTCGCGGGACTCCCGCCTCCCTGGCGACTTCTGCCGCGGTGAAGACGTCGCGGCGGATCAGGGCGAGGTACACCCGGGCCTCGTAGTTCGTGAGGCCCAGCTCCTCCAGGTCGGCTGCGCGTCGATCGTCCGTCTGCATGCTGGCACGTTAGCGGCGGGAGTGCGGGTGCTGGCAAGCGGCGGCCACGAGTTCGGGGGACGAGCCGGGCAGGTGGTGGGACTTTTCCGGACAGTTCGAGCACCCTCGGGCTCGTTCGCGCAGCTTACTTGCCGTAAGGCTAGCCCCGCCGTATCGGTTGTCCTACCCATGCAGTACGGTGCCTGGCATGTCAGAGATCTCGACCGACACCCCGGTCACCCCGCCCGGTCCGGAGGCTCCGGCCGACGGCCCCAACTACCTCAGCCACAAGCAGATCATGGTCGTCATGGGCGGCCTCATGGCCGGCATGCTGCTGGCCGCTCTCGACCAGAGCATCGTCGGCACCGCGCTGCCCACCATCGTCAGCCAGCTCGGCGGCATCGACAAGCTCTCCTGGGTGGTCACCGCCTACCTGCTCACCTCGACGGCGGCCACGCCGCTCTGGGGCAAGATCTCCGACCTGTACGGCCGCCGGATCATCTTCCAGGCCGCGATCGTGATCTTCCTGATCGGCTCGGCGCTGGCGGGCCTCAGCCAGAACATGGGCGAGCTGATCGGCTTCCGCGCCATCCAGGGCATCGGCGGCGGCGGTCTGATGTCGCTCGCCTTCGCGATCATCGGTGACGTCATACCTCCGCGCGAGCGTGGCCGCTACCAGGGTCTGATGGGCGCCGTCTTCGGCCTTTCCAGCGTGGCCGGCCCGCTGCTCGGCGGCTGGTTCACCGACTCCATCGGCTGGCGCTGGATCTTCTACATCAACCTGCCCGTCGGCATCGGCGCGCTGGTCGTCTGCTCCTTCGCGCTCAAGCTGCCGGTCAACCGCCGCGAGCACAAGATCGACTACCTGGGCTCGACGCTCATCGTCACCGCCGTCACCAGCCTGCTGCTCTACCTGAACTGGGCCGGTACCAGCTACGGCTGGACCAGCTGGCAGGGCCTGGCCCTGTGCATCGGCTCGATCCTGCTGACCGTGCTGTTCGTGCTGGTCGAGCAGCGCGCCAAGGAGCCGATCCTGCCGATGCGGCTCTTCCGCAACCCGGTCTTCCGGATCGGCAACGGCTTCGGCTTCTTCGCCGGTTTCGCGATGTTCGGCGGCATCATCTACCTGCCGGTCTACCTCCAGGCCGTGCAGGGCATGTCCGCCACCAAGTCCGGCCTCGGCATGCTGCCCGCCGTCGCGGGCATCATGGCCACCGCCATCAGCTCCGGCCGGGTGATGGCCAAGACGGGCAAGTACAAGATCTTCCCGATCATCGGCGCGCTGGTCATCATCGGCTCGCTGCTGCTGCTCTCGACGCTGACCAACACCACGCCGTACTGGCAGGTCGCGCTGTTCGCCTTCGCCTTCGGCGCGGGTCTGGGCCTCACCATGCAGACGGTGGTCACCGCGGTGCAGAACGCGGTCGACTTCCGCGACATGGGCGTCGCCACCGCCTCGGCCACGTTCTTCCGCCAGATCGGCGCGTCCATCGGCACGGCGATCTTCGGCACCGTGCTGACCAGCCGGCTGGCCCACTACCTGAAGCAGGAGTTCGCCCACTCCCCGAAGGGCGCGGGCGCGCTCAAGGGCATGGACACCAACAACGTCCAGGCCATCAAGGCGCTGCCGGAGCCGGTCAAGCACCACGTCACGGGGGCCTTCGCGCACGCCATCGGCGACCTGTTCCTGATCGGTGTTCCGTTCATCGTGATCGCGCTCGGCTTCGCGCTGGTGCTGAAGGAGGTCCCGCTGAAGGCCCTCGGCGGCCCGGCGGCCGCGGACGCGCCCCCGGCGCACTGAGGTCCCTCGCGTGAGGGTGCTCCGGATCGCGTGGCGGTCCGGGGCACCCTTGTCTTCGTTTCTCTGCGCTCAGTCGTCCAGGCGGCCCATCGAGAGGTTGACGTTGGTGCCCGTCATGCCGCTGGCCCGGTCCGAGGCCATGAAGACGGCCAGGTCGGCCACCTCGCGCAGCTTCATGGTCCGCCGGGCGTGGTTGGTACCGGCGAGGTAGTCCTGGAACTGCTCCCAGCTCAGGCCGAGCGCGGGCGCCTTCGCTTCGAACACCTCGCGGAGCGAGGGCGTCTCCGGCAGCCCGTGCGGGCGCAGGCCCACCACGCGGATGCCGTGCGGTGCGAGCTCCGCCGAGAGGTCGCGGGTGAGGGCCTCCTTCGCGGCGGCCGCCGGCCCGTAGCCGCCGTTCAGTGTGCTGCCGCTGCGGGCCGGCAGCGCCGTGACGGTCATGATGACCCCCGACCCCTTCGGCAGCATCTGCCGTGCGGCGGCGGTCGCGGTCTGGAAGTAGGCCCGCGCGTAGTCCGTGACGGGTTGCAGGAACGTCTCGACGTCCAGCTCCGCCATCGGGGTCCCCAGGATCGGCGCGTCCGGCAGGCCGACGGCGTTGAACGAGATGTCGACCCGTCCGGCGCGCTCCACCACCGTCCGCAGGTGGGCCTCCACGGCCTGCCCGTCCAACGCGTCCAGCTCGGTCGCCTCGGCCGAGCCGCCCGCGGCGACGATCTCCTTGGTGACGAGCTCGACCGGCGCGTAGCGGCGACCGGTCGCGAAGACCGTCGCCCCTTCCGCGGCGAAGGCCTGCGCGACCGCGCCGCCGATCGCTCCGCCGGCCCCGTAGACCACCGCGATCTTGTCCTTGAGCAACATCTCTGCCTCCTTGGTGTGATGTCGCAGGTGCAGACAGCGGGGACGGGGAAGACTGGGCGGGCCGGGACCGCCCAGTTCGTGCCCCGGCCGGTGTCTGCCCGGGAGAGAAGCGCTGTTCGTTCGAGGAGAGTGAGACGTGAGCGCCGAGTTGATCGAGCGGGCGAGGGCAGGGGACGGCGAGGCGTTCCGGGAGCTGACCGAGCCGCACCGCCGCGAACTGCAGGTGCACTGCTACCGGATGCTGGGCTCCCTCCAGGACGCCGAGGACGCGCTCCAGGACACGCTGCTGGCCGCCTGGCAGGGCCTCGACGGCTACGAGGGCCGCGCCTCGCTGCGGACCTGGCTCTACCGGATCGCCACCAACCGCTGCCTCAACGCGCTGCGCGCGGCCAAGCGCCGCAGCGCGCGGGAGTGGAACATCCCCGGCGTCGTTCCGCCCGAGCCCACCAGGCTCGGCGAGGCGGTGTGGCTCGAGCCCTTCCCCGACGAGCTGCTGGAGCAGCCGCCGCCGGGGCCCGACGCCCGCTACGAGCAGCGGGAGTCGATCTCGCTGGCCTTCGTGACGGCCCTTCAGCTGCTGCCGCCCCGTCAGCTGGCGGTGCTGGTCCTGCGCGACGTCCTCGGCTTCCACGCGAGTGAGGTCGCCGCGATGCTGGACGCGACGGTCGAGTCGGTCAACAGCGCGCTGAAGCGTGCGCGGACGACACTCGAACGGCGCGCGCCCGCCGGGGTGGGCGAGGTCCCGGCCGCCTCCGAGGACGCGCTCGTCGCGAGGTTCGTCACCGCGTACGAGGCGGCGGACCTCGAGACCTTGGTGACCCTGCTGACCGACGACGTCTTCATGTCGATGCCCCCCATCCCCTTCGAGTACCAGGGCCGCGACGTCGTCGGCCGCTTCGTCGCCGCGCTCTTCGGCGTGGGGCGCCGGTTCGACCTGGTCCCCACCCACGCCAACGGCCAGCCCGCGTTCGGCGCCTACCTCCGCGCGGCGGACGGCCGCCGGCGCGCGACCGGACTCATCGTCATCACGCAGCGCGGCGACCGGATCTGCGCCCTGTCCCGCTTCGAGGGCAGCGTGCTGCGGTGGTTCGGGCTGCCGGACGAGCTCTAGCTCTAGTAGTCGAACCCGACGTGGACGTGGTCGTGGTGGGTGTCGTCGCTGAAGAACTGGTTGCCGCTGCCGGAGAGCAGGTAGGGCCCGCCGACGTTGTAGGAGCCGGCGGCGGCCGCGGCGCGCATGAAGCTCTCCACGAGCGAGCGGGGCGTGGCCGGGTCGACGACGGCCTGCCCGTCGATCGTCCACACGTCGAAGGCGCGGCCCTGGGGATGGTCGCTCGGGCGGGTCGTGCCGAAGACGTCGATCGGGTGACCGGAGCGGACCACGCTCAGCATGATGCGGTAGCTGCGGGCGAGCGTCAGCATGCCGTTCAGTGCGCTGTCGTGGACGTTGCCGCTCAGCACGTCCGCGTGCGCGGCGGGCGGCAGCGTGACCGCCTCCGCGTCGGCGAGGACCGCCCGCGCCGCGCTCGTCAGCGACGCGGCGGGAGGTCCGGGCACGGCCGGGTGCAGCGCGGTCACGTTCCACTGCGGCGAGGCGGCGCTGAGCCGCACGTCGACGGTGGTGCCGCCGCTGTCGTTCCCCGGCGTGTACTGGCGGCAGACCACCAGCACGCTCGCGGAGTCGCTCAGGATCCCCCCGTACTGCGCCTCCAGCACCTGCAGCGCGGCCTCCGGCGCGCTGCCCAGCAGCGCGCCGGCCTGATCGGCGAGCGCCGGGTCGTACCCCGCGTCCGCCGCCCGCTTCCGCGCGGCCTCGACGCCCTGCCCGCCGAGGGGCCACGTCCCGAGTGCCTCGATCAGGCGGACGGCGCGCAGCTTCACCTGTGGCTGGATGTCATTGGGGCTGGGCCGCCAGGGCGCGGTGACGTGCAGGGTCGCTGACGCGCTGGGGCTGGTACTGGGACTGGGGCTCAGGCTGGACGGCGCGGCGGTCGGCGACGGGCGCAGGGGAGAGGACGCCGTGGCCGTCGCGCGCCTGCCGGACGACGTGCACCCGGCCACGCCGAGCACCACCCCGGCCCCAAGGGCGAGGGCCCCACGCCTACTGACGGAAGTCACCCCACCAGCATGCGCTTGCACCCACCCCAGGGGCGCGAGGAACTGCGCGAGAAACCACCCTGTGCGGATGGTCCCCAACGCGCACGGCCATCCGCACGTGGGGTGGTTGCTCGCGCAGTTCCTC
>NZ_QKYN01000171.1 GCF_003258295.1 Streptacidiphilus pinicola
GCGTAGTACCGCATCGAGGCCTGGTTCGAGGTGTCGGTCTCGCAGCCCACGACGACCGACCAGTAGCCCGTGCTGATCTGCGTGCTGTCCACCGCTGCGCACTGCGCGACCGACACCGAGTTGCTCGGAGCGCTTTGAGCGGTGCGCAGAACGCCGCGTCACCGTGTGGGCTGCCCTCGCCGCCGGCCCGCTCGCCCTGTTCGCGTCCTGCGCTTCCGCTCGTGTCCCGGCTCGCACCCCCCCGCACGCGGTTACCGCCGCGGCCGCGCCGGCTCCCGCGCAGGACCCGTCGGGCTTTGCGCAACTGTTCGTCTCGCTGTGGCTGCGCACCGACGGCAGCGCCAACGACGCGCACCTCGCCGCGTTGCGCGCACTCGCCCCGAACGTCGATCTGCGCACCGCTCAAAGCGCTCCGAGCAACTCGGTGTCGGTCGCGCAGTGCGCAGCGGTGGACAGCACGCAGATCAGCACGGGCTACTGGTCGGTCGTCGTGGGCTGCGAGACCGACACCTCGAACCAGGCCTCGATGCGGTACTACGCGGTCCCCGTGCAGATGGACCAGAACGGCGTCGGGGTGGGGTCGCTGGCAGTCATCGCCCAGCCTGCCGCTGTCGCCGCGCCGACGCCGGCGGGGGTGCCGCCCACGCTGTACCCGGACAGCGCGGCTGCCGGCACGCCGCTCGCCTCCGCGGTGAGCGCGTTCGCAACGGCGTACCTGACCGGGCAGGGCGACGTGGGCGCGCTGCTCTCCCCCGGCGCCCGTATCCCAGCCCCCGCCTCGGCCCTGTACGGGCAAGTGCAGGTCGGTCAGGTCAGCGTCGGGCAGCCGGGCATGGACGGCCAGGTCCCTGCGGACGGAACCAGCTGCGAGATCTGGGTGCAGGCCACGGCCACGGACCAGACCGGCAGCGCCTGGCCGCTCGGCTACGCGCTGCGGATGCGCGCCCGGGCGGGCCGCTGGGAAGTCGCCGCCCTCGAATCCGGCCCCGCCCTCTCCACACAGCCAGCTCCGACCACGACCGCGACGCCGTCCGTGGCGGCAGCAGCGACAGCGCCCTAGCCACGCCGCCCCTCCCCGTCTCCTCTTCTTCCCTCTCCTCTTCTCTCCTATATACGGAGCCCCCTCGTGATCGAGCACCTCTACATGGCCGGCGCCCTGCAGAACCTGGGCAACAACGTGATCGGCATGTTCGCCGGGTGGGCCAAGCCCGCCCTTGAGGCGATCATCGGCCTGGTCATCGTCGTCAAGATCATCCAAAGGTTCAGCATCAAGGCCGGGATCGGCGTCGCGCTCGCCGCCATCGTGTGCCTGGGCCTCTACAACGACCGCGACCAACTCGGCACCGCCGTCACCAACGAGCTCCAGTCCGACACCCACGGCCTGGCCCAGCTTCACCACCCGATCCAGACCCTCCCCACCATCGTGGCTGAGGCGCGTCGGTGACCACCTCGGCCGTGGAGGCGCCTGTCGCGCGCTCGTACACGCGAGCGCGCCGGCACCCGTGGGTGCTGGGGAAGCTCGGCGAGATCCGGCTATGGCTGGGCCCCTACTCACGGCCGCAGCTCGTTGTCGCCGGCGTCGGCCTGCTGGTGCTGGGCAAGACGATCTCCTGGTGGTGGCCCGTCTTCGGGCCGCTGCCGATCGTCGGGCTCGGGGTCGCGGTGTGGGCGGCGCGCTGCGCGCGGATCGGCGGCCGCGTCCCGGAGGCCGCGGTGTGGGGGTGGCTTCTGCTGGCCGCCCAGCCCAGGGGCGGGCGCATCGGCGGACGGCCGGCCAAGGATCGGGCCTCCACCACCTTGCACGGCGGCTTCTTCCTCACCGAGACCGCGCTAGCCAACGGCCCCGCGGCCGACACCGCGCCGGTTGCCGGCGGTTCGGCCACGAGGCGGGCGGCACCTGCGCGCAGGGGCTCTGCTCCCTCTGCCCGGCCGGCGCGGCGTCGCCCGCAGTCGTCGCGCCCGGGCCCGACAACCAGACCGCCGTCCGGAGCGCCGTCCGGGCCGACGGTCGCGACCCGACCATCGGCGGCCGAGGCAGTCCCGTCTCGTCCCCGTTCCTCGCTGGACCTGCTGATGGAGCAGTCCGGCGCCCGCACCACGACGACGAAGGCCTGAGAGCTGATGCGTGTTCCGATCCGTCACATCGTCGACAACCTCGTGTGGTCGACCACCGGCACCGTGTGGGCCGTCTTCCGCGTCTCCCCGGTCTCCAACCGCTACGCCCCGCAGCGGGCGCGCGCGGAGCTCGTATCGCGGCTGACCTCGATGGTGCGTCAACTCGAGGGCGCGCCACGCTGGTACGGGCTGGCCGCGCAGATCGACGCGGGCGAGATCGGCACACGCATGATCGAGGGCATCGACCTGGACCGGCACCCGGCCTGGGAGGAGACCGCCGACGCGTGCTTCGACCTGGTCGCGGGTGACGAGATGTTCCGGCGCACGCACTGGCTCGCGGTGCCGCTCAAGGCCCCCACCAAGCAGGCCGCCTGGGCCGGTCAGCTCGCGGCGACGTGGACGGAGGTCGCCGACCTGCTCGGCATGGCCCCCGTGCAGGTGACCGAGCGGGAGGTCGCCGCATACCGACAGCAGGCCCGCCACCTGGCCGCGACCCTGGCCCCCGGTCCGGCACTGCGCCCGGCCCGTCCATCCGAGATCGTGTGGATGGCGCGGCACGCGATCTGCCGAGGCCTTGCGGAGCCGCTGCTGCTGGAGGCCGAAGAGTCGGCGACCGGCGGGGGCCGGGTGGTGGGCGGGACGCTGCGCTCCCCCTCGTACATGGAGCTGGGGCAGGTGCGGCTCGCCGAGGGCGGCCGCCCCGGCGTCGCGGGGGAGACGGCCCCCAGGCAGAAGGGGCGCGGGGCGCGAGGGCTGCACCGCGCGGACGGTACCTCGCCGATCGCGCGGCGATGGCTTCAGGTGGAGAGCGAGACCGGGACCTCCTACCAGGCGCAGCTCGTGGTGGCGGAGCAGCCCGCAGCGGCGGCCGCGTCGACGGCGGATGTACTCGCGCAGCTTGAGGTGTGCCCCTTCCCGGTGGACTACGTCATCGACCTGCAGGTGGTGCCGTCTGAGAAGGCGAAGCTCTCGGTTCGCCGCAAGAAGCGCGAGCTGGTCGACCAGGCCGACCAGTACGGCGCCGAGACCTCCGGTTTGCCGGATGCCATCTACAACGCGGCCGGCGACCTGGGCGAGGAGAGCAACCGCCTGGAGCAGACCACCAACGAGGTCGAGGTCCAGTCCGTCACCGCGCTGACGGTATGGGCGACCACCCCGGGCGAGGTCGAGCAACGCGCTCGAACCCTGGCCAGCGCCTTCACCGGGCTGAACTACCAAATCGTGCGGCCCGTCGGCAGCCAGGAGATCCTCTTCTCCCTCTCGCTGCCCGGGACAACCGCGTCGCCGCGGCTGCGGGAGTTCCGCCAGCACGAGCTGTCCGGCGACTGGGCGCTGCGTGGCGCCGCGACGAGCATCGAACTCGGGGACGAGCGCGGCGCGCTGGCCGGGTTCAACATCGACACCGGTGCCGCACTGCCCGTCCTCATCGATCTCGCCGGGGCCCCGGGGCGCAACCGCTCCGCCTCGTTGGGCGTGGTGGGTGAGCTCGGGTCGGGCAAGAGCATCGTGCAGAAGGGCTTCACGATCGCGGTGGTGGACCGCGGCGGACAGGCCATCATCATCGACCGCACGCCGTTGCGCGAATGGGCCGCCTTCGCGGAAGCCGCGACGGAGGGCCGAGCGCAGGTCGTCGACGCCGCCACCGCGACGGTCAGCATCGACCCACTGCGGTTGTTCCCGCCCGCGGACGGCGCCCGGTGGGCGATCAGCTACCTCACGCTGCAGCTCGGTGTCGGCGTCATGTCGCCGGCCGGCGCGCTGCTGAGCCACGCCGTGCATCACGTCGCCGCGTCCGATGCCCCGAGCATGCGCGCCGTCCTGGACTACCTCGCCACCCTCGCCCAGGCGGGCCAGACAAGTCGGCGCGCGCAGGAGGCCGCGCAGCTGGCGGACATGCTGTCGATCGTGGCCGAAGACCGGTTCGGGCAGATGGTCTTCGACCCCGCCTTGCCGCCGCTGCGCTGGCAGGACTTGGACGGCGACATGGTTGTGTTCACCACGGCCGGTCTGCTGCTTCCGTCCAAGGAGGCCCTCACGGATCCGAAGCTGCTGGCTCAGCAGCCGCTGGAGGCGTTGATCGGGCGCGCGGTGCTCTATCTGGTGGCGGCGGTCGCGCGGGAGGTCGCGTTCAAGCGCCCGGACCGGTTCGGGTGGATCGACGTGGATGAGTGCTACTGGCTGACCTCGTCCACCGAGGGCGCGAACCTGGTCCACGAGATCGTTCACGACGGCCGCAAGCACAAGGCCGGCGTCGGTCTCGGCTCCCACGACCCGATCGAGCTTGGGGACGAGACCACCCGCGGGCTGCTCGGCTACAAGCTCGTGATGCGGCACACCGACCCGGCGCTGATCCGCCGCTCGCTGGAGTTCCTGGGCCTCGACAGCTCCGATGCGCAGCTGGTGGACACCGTCGCGGGCCTCTCCCCCAGCGGCGCGACCGAGCGGCAGGGCGAGTGCCTGCTGCGGGACAACGCCGGCCGCATCGGCCGCCTGCGCATCGTGATCCCCCCGGTGGAGCGCATCGAGAAGCGGATCGGCACCACTCCCCCGGACAGCGCCGAGGGGGTCGCGGCATGACGAACCGTCTGAAGCGAGCAGTCCATTGGGCACTTGGCTGGCGCCCGACCTGGCACGGCGTGCGCCAGACCGGTTTCGTCACGGCGACGGTGTTCGCGTTCCTGGTCATCAACGCGCAGGCCGCGGCTGCCACCACGGGATCGACCGGCGGCTCGACCCCGGGGATGCTCGCGCCGTTCAACGTCCCCTCCTCCGAGGGGGTACCGCTGGACCACTACCAGCTGGTGTCCGACCCCGGCGGCATGACGGACTTCCAGCAGTCGGCCCAGTCCTACCTGATGGGCATGTGCTTCGCCCTGGTACGGATCGTGGTCGGGCTGGAGTGCTGGCTGATCCACTGGGCCTACTCCTTCCCGGTCACGAAGATGATGGCCGCCAAGTCCCAGGCCCTCGCAGACGGCTACCGCACCTGGGTCGTCGACCAGCTCGGCCTCCCGGGAATGCTGCTCGCGTGGGCGGTGGTGGTCTGCTCGGTGATGCTGCTGCGCGGCCGCACCGGCCGCGCTGCGGGGGAACTCGCCCTGACCTTCCTCATCGTCGGCGTCGCCTCCGCTGGACTGCTGCGGCCCGACGTGGTCCTCGGCTCCGGCGGGTTGCTCGACCAGGCCCGTCAGGCCTCTCTCGAGGTCGCGTCTATCACCACTAACCAGGGCGCGGCGCCGCCGGCGACGGTGGATCCGGCGAGCATCTCCGGGCCGCTGGAGCAGACCCTCACCTCCACCTTCGTCGTCGAGCCCTACCAGCTGCTGCAGTTCGGCCGCCCGATCCCGCGCGGCGACAAGGCGTACGACACCTACCTCGCATCCGTCGCGATGAACGGCGGACCCACCGGCGGCGGCACCCCCGCCGCCAACCCGCACGCCTGCGACGGGCTGGCCGGCATGCCGGCGCAGGCCTGCCAGCTCGGCCAGACCAGCCAGAGCCCGCCACCGAGCTGCGACGGACTGTCCGGCGGCACGAAGATCTGGTGCCTCCAGGGCACCGGGCGCTGCGACCAGCTGTCCGGCGCCACCAAAATCTTGTGCGACATGGGCTCCAGTCAGAGCAGCACCAGCGGCAGTGGCGGGGCGAACTGCGACAAGCTCATGGGCCTGGCCAAGCACTTCTGCCAGGCCGCCCCGCCCACGAACGGGTCGACGACCGATCAGGCCAAGGCCCTGGCCGACCGATTCAAAGATGTGGATCCGGCGATCTCCGCATACGTGGCGCCGCCGTCGTGGGACCGGGTCTTCGGCGCGATGCTGCTGCTGTTCGCCGCCCTGGTCGTCCTGGTCATGGTCGTTGCGATGGTCCTGGCGCTGTTCGCGGCGCAGGCCGCCGACGCGCTTCTCGCCGCCCTGGACTATCCCGCGCTGGTGTGGGCGATCCTGCCCGGCCCCAACCGCGGCGTGCTGTGGCGGTGGCTCGGCTCCTTCGTCACCTCCATCCTCGTGCTGTTCACTGCGTCGATCTTCCTGCCCGTCTTCGGGCTGACCTGTGCGGCGTTCCTGTCCGGCGGGCAGGACCTGATCACGAAGATGTTCCTCGTCGACCTGGTCGCCCTGGTCGCGCTCGGCTTCCACCGCCGCATCATGGCCGGCGCTTCCACCGCCGGTTCCCGTCTCGCGAACCGGATGCGCTGGGCCAGGATCGGCGGCTCCGGTTCCGGCGACGGCGCCACCCGCACCGGCCAGGTCATCGCCGGCGCCCTCGCCGCTGGCGGCCCGGGCGGCTTCGGCGGCATGGCGTCCGGCTACGCCCTGTTCGCAGGCGGCAACCCGGCCCACGCGCACCTCGCACGCCGGGCCGGTCTACTGTCCAGCGCCCGAGCCCTCGCCGACATCCCCGGCGCGCCACTGCACGCGGGCCGCCTGCTCGGTGACATCGGTCGGGAAGCCGCCCATGGTTTGGCTCCGGTCACCCTGGCCGCGCGCGGAGTTCACCACGCGTGGAAGGGCCGGGCCCTGACGCCGGAGGAGTTCGAGGCCCGCCGAATCCAGCCGGGTGCTGGCGGCGGGCTGCCGGTCGGATCCAGGTTGCACAACCGGCTGATCCAGACCCGCGGCGGCCGCGTGCTCCTCGGCGGCAGCCGCCTCGCCTGGGGTGCCAGCTTCGGCGCCCCGGCCACCTGGACCCGCGCACGACGACGCATCGCCGCCGGCGGCCGAGAGGTCCGCGGCCAGGTCGCGCACTACAACCTCGAGCGCAAGAACTACTGGCACACCGAGTGGAAGCCGGGCTTCGACGACATGACCACCCCGGCGCGCCTGGCCGAGAAGGCTGCTGCGGCCGGCGGCGCGCGGTTGCACGTCGCCGCCGACGTCTACGGGCGCCCCGCCGTCGAAGCAACCAAGCGAGCGGCCGTCAACACCGCGACCGCGGCCGTCCTGCGCACCGGCCCCGCCGGCAGCGCGACCGGCGGTGATCCGGTGCAGCCGGAGCGCTCCCACAGCCGCGTCGCATCCGACGAGGAGCGGGCGCGTGCGGAGATCCTGCACGCCCTGCGCCGCGCCCAACGCGAAGCCCGGGGCGAGAGCGGCGGTGAGGGGTCGTGAAGAAGCTGATGCTGGTGGGCTTGGTCGCCCTGGTCGGCCTGTCGCTGATGGTGCTTCCGCTGGGACTCGCCGCCTCCAGCTCCGCCACCACCACCGGCGGATCCACCGCCGGGGTCGCCGGCCTGCCGCCGGTCCTCGGCCAGGCCTACACCCAGGCCGCCGCCAAGGTGCACGACCTCGTACCCGCATGCCAGGGCATGCGGTGGGAGATCCTGGCCGGTATCGCCGAAGTCGAGACCACCCAGGCCGCCGGCCACCAGATCAGCGCGGACGGTGAGATCACCCCGCCCATCTACGGCCCGCTGCTTGACGGCTCAGGCGCCGGCGGCAACACCACCCCGGTCATCAACACCACGGCAGCGGAGCTCCAGCTGGACGCCGGCACGCACTACGCCCGCGCACTCGGCCTGTTCCAGTTCATGCCCACCACCTGGCTCTCCACCGGCGTCAACGCCCGCAGCACCAGCGCCGCGCCCGATCCGGACAACGCCTTCGACGCCGCGCTCACCGCAGCGGTGTACCTGTGCGGGAACGGCCGCGACCTCACCCAGCCGACCGAGCTCGCGGCCGCGATCCTCGCCTACAACCACTCCGACGCCTACGTCCAGCAAGTCGAAGCAGCGATCGCCCAGTACGACGCCCTCGCAGGCGCCACCTCAGCGGTTCCGGCATCGGGGAAGGCGGCGATCGTGCTGCGCGCGGCCATGTCCCAGTTCGGCGTCCCCTACTCCTGGGGCGGCGGCAACGCCGCCGGCCCGACGCGGGGTCAGTGCTGCTCCCCCGGCGGCCAGGACGGATCCACCATCACCGGGTTCGACTGCTCCGGCCTGACCCTCTACGCCTACGCCCAGGTCGGCATCACCCTGCCCCGCACCGCCGCCGCCCAAGCCGGCGTCGGCCGCCGCATCCCCGCCTCCGCCGGCCTCGGCGCGCTGCGACCCGGGGACCTCATCTTCTACGGCTACATCCCCGGCGACGACGCCTCCATCTATCACGTCGCCATATACGCAGGCAGCGGCATGCAAGTGGCTGCTCCAAGGCCAGGTGAAGGCGTCCTTCAGCAGCCAGTCGATCTCAAGTCATCCACGTTTGCCGGAGGGGCGCAGATCCTTTGAAAACCTCGCAGATTCTCGGACTCAGTGCGGCGTTGGCCGCGGTCGGCCTCCTGCTTCTGAGCGGCGGGCCGGGAGCCGGCCACCGCGCCCGAACTGCCGCCGGCGTCACCTCAGCCCCGCCGACATCCACGCCCGCTGGGGCCGGAGCCTCATCTCCGGTCGCCCCCACGCCCGCCGCCGCGGCTACGGCCACCCCGAGCAGCGCCGTCACCGGGCTCGCAAGCGCGACTCACCTTCCCAGCAACCTACTGGCGTCGGACGACGGCCCCGGCGGAGACCACCTGGTCCAGGCGATGCTCGACGCGCACAGCCCGCACAACCTGCCGCCCCAGGTCGAACAGCACCTTGACCAACTCGGGCGAGCCGTCTGGCTCGCCGACCTCACCGGCCAAGGCCGCACGCAATGGCCCCACTACTTCACCACCCCCGGAAGCTCCGGCTACACCAGCATCCGTGTCCAGGCCACGGCAGCGCACGCAACCGGCCCCAGGCGAGCGGCGGTGACGCTGATCTGGGCCGGGACCTCCCCGGCCGGTGACCCCGAAGTCGGCTTGCCCGGAACCGTCCTGCTGACGCAGCGCAGCGGCAGTACGTGGGAGCCAGTGCGATGACGACGCCCGAGCTGACCAGCCGAATCCTCGCGACACTGCTCCGACGCCAGGCGGCCGGCACCGACGAGTTGCTCACCTTGCTCTGCCAGGAGCTCCCGACAAGCGGAAGGCTGCTGGACGTCCGGCTCCAGGCGCTGCACGACCAGCAACTCGTGACCCGCCTTGACAGCGCATGGCTGCTGACCGACGACGGCCTGGCCGTCGCCCGCAGCAACCCGGCCACCTTCGGCCTCGGCATCGAGACTCCCCTCACCGCCCCAGCCGACCCCGGCCGCAGCGGGCAATCCGACACGGTGACCGCCCTGGCACTCTCGTTCCTCCGCGCCCACCGGGCGGCATTCGGCGACGCCCCGTTCGAATGGGAGCCCCATCCGCGGCTGCGCGAGACAGCTCCGGACGCTCCCACGAGGTCCACCCGACCGCCGCGATGAAGACCTTCACGTACGGACGGCGGGGTCTTGAGCCCGTGAACGCGCTGGTCGATGTGTGGGCGGAGCAGCGCGAGCCGGATGCCGCCGCCGAAAGGCTGCACCTCTACGCCGCGCTAGCCACGGCGGTAGGTGATCACCCGGCGCATGGGCCATGGCGGCGTTGGCTCGGCAGAACGCCCCTCCTTCTCATTGCCGTCCCGTCCGACGAGGTGATCAGTGTCGTCGGACGTGCGTTCCAGGAAGCGGCCAGGGCCGACTCCCGCCTGCAGGATCTAATCGACAGCATGCCGATCGGCGTGGCCAGTGCTGATGCCGTCGCGGAGGCGGGAGCTGGCGCCGCGATCTGGTGGTCACCCGCAAACGTAAGGAGACAGCCATGGCTTGAGCTTCAGCCTCGCTATTCCGGGTGATTCCGCCCCGCCAGAAGGGCCTGCCGGGCTGACATCTCCCGGGACGAGCCAGCAGGCTGGCCTGATCCCGAGGGTGACGTTCGAGAGCGGCGCGCCCGTGAGCTGGCGTTGGCTCTGTCGCGGAAGAGGAATGACACGGATGCTGTCGCAAGGAAACCCGGCAGTCAACGCCGCCTTACAGGTGCGAGTTGCGTTCTGTGCTCTGCGCCAAGGGCCCTGGAGCCGTCACCGGCTCACGGGATCAGGGCGGGGTGTGCGGCCCACGGGAGAGATTGATGCCCCCTCGCCTGCGGGTGGGACGGCCCGCGATCGAGCCCGAGCCTCCAGCCGAGTCAGCCGGCGAGGACGGGTGCCCTGGTGCGGACGCCTGAGTCGTTGGCCCAGGCACGGCTGATGTCGATGAGCAGGACCCTGCCCTACGAAGGATGGGATCCGTGCACGAAGAGCGCCTCGACATCATCGCGGAGCGGTCGAGCACCGCGCTGTAAGGGAGGGAACCACGCGTAGATCCGCTGAGCTGCCGGGCAGGCGGGTGACGTCGCCGGTGCGGGGATCCCACAGGGCTACCTGGGCGGCGTCAATGTCGAAGGACATCACCGGGCGCCCGGTGACAGGCGGAGCTCCGGCGAAGGGGGTCGACACTGACAGCGGATACAGGCAAACGGCCTTGGCAGTCAGACCGTGCCAGGCCCCCGGAAGGGTGCCGGCCGCCGCAGCAGCCTGGGCCTTGCGGCCGTCGTCCCAACCGGCAGCGACGACGCCGAGGACGCCAACGAGGAACAGGAAGCACATGGGCACCAGCAGCAGCGCGCCCGGTTCCCGGTTCCAGTACCGGGCGTATCCCGCACCCGCCAGGGCGATCAACACCCCCACGGCGCCCACCGCGATCGGACGCCAGGCCCCGATCCAGCCGAGCGTGACGGGGGCGTCGCCGGGCTGGAGCGAGAACGGGCTCAGGTACATGGCGTAGGACAGCTGCGATATCTGCTGCGTGAGCGGTGGGAACAGCGACAATGCGATGGGGATCAGGCCGAGGGCCGCTTTCCGGGCCCAAGCCGCGGCGGTGAGCAGGCGCAGACCGTTGAGCGCCGCGAGCACAGCGAGCGCCGCCGCGAACATCTGCCAACTGAAGAACGACGGCGCCATCAACGCCGTCAAGGCTCCGCCCAGTACCCCCAGACAGGCCATGAGAACGGCGAGCGAGAGGCCCCTCGTTGAATGGGAGACCGCGCCCCGTCCGAACACCCGGGGAAACAAAACCCAGTAGAACAGCGCGGCCGCCGCGCACACCGGAACCAGAAGAGCCGGGCCCCACCAGGGATGCTCCCACTGTCCGCGCGTGACGAAGACCAGCGCCATGAGCGCGCACACGAACACCACGGTGCGGGCAAGGTCAGAATCCTCCACCCTGCGCCACACCCGCTGGGGGAACGACGCCGGCAAAGCGGACGGTGACGGCGTGCCCCAGCGGCGGCGCAGCCCAGCGCCCTCGGGTCGTCGCGGCCCGTCCGAGAGCTTGGCTCGCCTCTCGAACTCGGCCTGCGCCTCCGCCTCGGAATGCTCGTGGATGACCTCGCCGGTGTCCGCGAAACCAAAGGATCGCCACCTACGCGCGCACCATCCGAGGAACCCGGTGGTGTAGACGGACGGCTTGTACACACAGAAGCCGATGCTCGGGACCAGTTGCTGCTCCCACAGCCATGCGCCGCGCACTGAGCAGGCCGGGCCGAGGTTCTTCAGGCGTTCGGTGACCTGCTCCTCGGCCGTGGTCGTGGCGAGTGTGGGGCCGCCCGGCAGCGTGACGATGACGGTCCAGTGGCTGTCCAGGTCCCGTTCGGCGGGCCCGAGCACGGCCCGAGTGACCGTGGTGTCCTCCTTGCAGGTCCATCCTGCCTCGCTCAGCACGCCGACGACCTCTTCGGCGCAGCGCTTGTGCGTCGAGACACACACCCGCACCCGCACGCCTACGGGGCCGTTCGAGCCTCCCCGCCCGGCTTGCCCCCACCCAGCCATGCTTCTCCCTCGATCGTCGCTGTGGACCGCAGACCACGAGCGAAGTCCCGTTGTGTTCTGCGGCGTTGACAGAAAGGACTTGATACACCCAAGCCGCGGGGTCGCGCACGAATCCGCGCACACACTCGGAAGGGGCAGCCAGCGATCCGATCCAGCCGCCGCCACCTCGACCTGTAAGAAGCCGCAGCGAGGCCGGTGTTGTCATGCCGCCAGAGAACCCGCTGCCCGGGAACAAGCAGCACAGTGGCGATTTCTTGACGTGTGCATGGCGTGCTCTGGACGCAGGGCCGATCGCCACCGAGAAGGATTGCCAAACCTGTGACCGCGAGGGGAGTCGCTCGCGGGAAGCCAGCCCGGCCTTGACCATCCGCCTTGAGCCTGTGGGACAGGAAGGCCCCCAGGTGGGGCCTTCCTGTCTGCACGGAATCAGTTCAGGTGGGCTGCTGGGCGGGGATCGTCCCTTGTCGGTCGTTTTGCAGCCGCCACAGTTCGTGGAACAGGCCGGCCTTGTCAGCGACGAGTTCCGTGAAGGTGCCCTGTTGGATGATGCGGCCATGGTCGAGGACCACGATGCGGTCGGCCATGGCTACGTTGGTGAGGCGGTGGGACACCAGGACGACGGCGCGGTCCTTCGCGGCAGTGCGGAGGTTGGCGAAGATCCAGTGTTCGGCGCGGGGGTCGAGTGCGCTGGTGGGCTCGTCCAGGATGAGGAGCCCAGCCGGCCTGTAGAAGGCGCGGGCGATGGCGATTCGCTGGAACTGGCCGCCGGACAAGGCCTCGCCGCCGGCCCAGTCGCGGGTGAGCAGGGTGTCCAGGCCGTTCCGGAGTCCGTCCACCACCTCGTCGGCGCTGGCCGCTTCACACGCCCTACGGATAGCGGCGTCGCCTCCGTGGACGGGCTGGCCTTGGGTGATGTTCTGGCGGGCGGTGAAGGGCCAGCGGGCAAAGTCCTGGGGGACGACGGCGGTGTGCTTCCAGGCCGCGGACGGGTCGAGGTCGCGGGTGTCCGCTCCGTCCCAGGTGACCGCCCCGCGGGTCGGCAGGTAGAGGGCGGCGAGGAGCTTGGACAAGGTGGTCTTCCCGGAGCCGTTTTCGCCGACCAGGGCGACGACCTCGCCGCGCTTCACGCACAGGTTCACCTCGGTGAGGGCGTCGCGGTCGGCTCCGTCGTAGCGGTAGGTCAGGTGCTCGGCGCGGACCTCGTGCACGTCCTCGGGTCGGAGGGTGCCGCGCTCCAGCCGGTAGCCGCCCGCTTCGCGCAGGAAGTCCGCCCAGTCCTGGAAGTACAGGCCGTTGCGGAAGGCCTGGGCGCCGATGCTGGTGATGCCCTGGACGCCGGTGGCGACGGTGCGTAGCGCGAACACCGCTGCACCTCCGGAGGCTGCGGAGATGCGTCCGGTGGCGAGGAGCCAGATCAGCGTCGCCCACACCACCCCTGATGCGAGCCCGCCGAAGGCCGCACCGATCAGTGAGACCAGCGCCCCTGCGTCCGCGGCTTGGCGGTGGGAGACGTGCATGCGGGCGCTGACGGCGCGGTAGCGGGCCATCAGGAACGGTGCCATCGTTCCGGTGCGGATCTGGTCGGCAGTGTCCTGGTCGGCCAGGAACCAGCGCAGCAGGTACCGCATCCGGCTGTGACTCATCACGCGCTGCCAGGCCAGGCGAGCGAGGGTGGCAGACCGAACCTGCGCCCAGCCCTGGGGGATGCTCGCGAGGGCAAGCAGCGGCAGCAGTACCGGGTGGATGGACGCCAGGACGGTCCCGCCCGCAATCAGGGAGACCGTCGCTGCGATGAGCTGCTGGGCGTTGTTGAACAGCTCTCCTGCCCATTCCGCGCCGCGCTCGGCCGCTTCCTTGCGGTCCCGGAATGTCGGGTTGTCGAAGGCGGAGAGTTCCACGTTCACCGCCGCCTCCGCGAACATCACCTCCGCTTCTTCCTTCACGACGGGGATGATCCGCAGCGCCAGCCAGTTCGTGATGATCCCGAGCACGGCGCGCAGGCCGGCGGTGACCACCAGGACCACGACGGAAGCCCAAGCGGATTCCAGGCGGGCGACGACGTTCCCTGACGAGAACAGGGCCGCGATGGTGCCGGTCATCGCCAGCAGCCCCGTTGCCTGTGCCACGCCGGAGAGCAGCTGGCTTGCGAGTAGCCCGGCGGTGGAGTGGCAGTCCACCTTCCACGCGAGGGCGACGGCTCGGGCGGCAAGGTGCGGCACCTTGCGGGTCATGTGTCGAAGCGTCAGCGCCTGTAGCTGGTCGGCGTACTCGGTGCCGTCCTCAACGATCAGCAGGTCATTATCTGCGTCCTGCTGTGTGGTGGTCGGGGCCGCAGGCGTCACGGGTTCCCTCCGATCGGGGTTCCGTCCGGTCGGTGTCGTTGCACGGGTTCGTGCTGGAGGTACGCGGCGACCCCGGTCCGGCGTGCGGTGTCTGTGGCGGCAAGCAGCGCATACTCGCCTGGGTCCAGGACGGTGCGCCATTCGTCCAGGCTGCGCACGGACAGTTCGCTGTGCTCGCCGGGGTCGAGCGCGATCGCGTCGATTTGGTCGTCTGTGAGGGTTCCGCCGTTGAACGTGAATCCGATGTGGCACAGCGGCCAGCCGCCTCCGACCGGGGCGAACGAGGTGGCCAGCAGTCGCGGCTCCCCTTGGAACCGGATGCCGGTCTCCTCGAAGCACTCGCGCACGGCGGTCTCCCACGGGGTCTCGCCCTTCTCGGTGTTCCCGCCGGGCCAGTCCCACCTGTCCGGGTCCAGTACCGAGCGCATCTGGATCGGCCGGCCTCGGGTGTCGGTGAAGTACAAGCAGCCGAAGAATGTCGCGTTGGCGATCGTCGTGACGTACTGGTCCGGGGGCAGCCACCCGTGCCCGGGGCCGGTCTGTTCGGTCATCAGGACTCCAGGTATGCGGTGGGGCGTTCGCCGCGGTGGACCTGCGTGGCGGCGAGGAGGTTCCGGGCGTTGTACTGCTCCATCAGCCCTGATGCTGCGGCTTCCTCGGGTTCCCACCAGCGGTGGGCCAGGATCTCCCCGGCCGGCACGGCAATGCGGTCGACGTCGGCGGCGAGGATGGGGAGATGGAAGGTGAACATGTGGCACGGGTAGGCGCCAGCGGACTTGGCGGCTCCGGGCCACAGCTCGGCGGCGGCGGTAAGCCAGCACACGGTCAGCAGCTCACCGGCGCTGCCGTTCACGCCAACTTCCTCGCGGGCCTCACGCTCGCAACCCCGTTTTGAGGGTTCGTCGCGCTCGACCTTGCCGCCCGGCAGGACCCACCAGCCCGACTTGGCGTGATGGACCAGGAGCACGCGCCCATCGTCGGGGCGTGGGATGTAGGCGGCTGCCGCTGCGGCGAACAGCGCACGTTCAGAATTCACGGGGCCTCCACGGTCGGATTCGGGCATGCCTGTTGAAGCCTCAAGCAGCGCTAGCAGTAGACGAGTTGGGGTGCTGAGGCGATGCAGTCTGCCGGGTTGGTCGGACAGTGGCGGGCATGTCGTGCGCGTCGGCACTCGAACGTGTGATCCCGTCCGTGTGTCGCTGGCGCGGGCCGCGTCGCGGCTGATTTGCTCGCCCCACCGCCCGAGGGAGGTCATCTCTCCGCGTCGTTGCCAGGCTTGGTGGCGAGGATGTCCGGCAGGTGCTCGATGTTGCTCGTGCCGGGGATGGGGGCCATGTGGTCGGCGAGGTCGAGCAGCCAGAGCAGCACCGTGGCGAGGCTTTCTCCGGTGAGGCGTCCGGCGTTCAGCGGGCGGCCCCGCAGGCGGTACACCAGGCGCGGATGTCGGCGGCGGTCGGCTGGGCGTCGCCGTGCTGGATTCTTGTGGTCTTGGCGGGGTGCCAGCCGCAGCGGGCTGACAGCACGGCGAGGGCTTCGCGGGCGGCCTGGGCGCTGGAGCTCGGGGAGCGGGGCATGGGCTGTCGGTCCGGTTGTTCGCAGGGTCAGACGGTGTACTGGTCGTGCGGTGTGGCGCGGTCCCAGACCTGCTCGAAGGCGTCGGCGCAGAGCTTGACCACCGCAGCGTCCTCGGTCCACGTCTTGGGTTCGATGGGGTGCCAGTCGCCGTCTCCGGTCCAGTTGTGGAACTGCACGAGGCGGCTGTCCAGCAGCCAGAAGTCCGTGCCCGGCAGCGCCAGGTCGAACGCCTTACGGCGGGGCAGCCAGCGCACCTGCTCCCCAGCCTGGATGTTCAGCAGGGTCGAGGCGTGTTCCCAGCGGATGTAGTCGGTGACCGGCTCGGACACGATCCGGGCGCGGCGCATCACCACCCCTCGCCCGACGGCCTCGCGGACGAGGCCAAGCCAGGCCGGCCACCACCTGGCGGTCGGGTCGAGGTCAACGTGCCCGGTCCGCTGGAAGTGCGCGAACTCGTCGGCTTCGTCGCCCACGGCGTAGCCGTCGCGCATCTCCAGGTGGACGGCGCTGTGCTGGGCTGCTGCCAGCAGCTCAGCGAACGTCGTCGATCTCGGCTTGCTCTGCTGCATCGCACGCCTTCCTCAAGATCGGCACCATACGGACCGGGTGCGGATGACGGTCTCGTGGGCGGGGATGCCGACGGCGTGCCCGGAAACCCACTCGGTGCCATCTACCAGCGCCGCAAGCATCTTGTCCGCCGTGATCCCCTGGATCACCAAGTCCGCCGTCTCATTCTCCACCCACACCGTGGGGCTTCCCTCGCCGCCCGTGTTGGGTCTATCTCGAAGAACCGTAGATCCACCATGGCCTCCCGTGTCCAGCCGGTTGCGCGGATTTGCGCCCTACGCCACCGTCGGCCTGGGCGAGGGCGAAAGCAGGGTGCGGTGGCAATGCCCGTCGGCTCGGTGGGCCGGAGTTCAACCGAGTGCGAACTGCCGGGCCATCATCCGTACCGCCTGCTCGCCGTGGCCGGCGGTGAGGCGAGCCTGGAGCCAGCCGGGAGAATTCAGCTGGCCGCGGGCGCCGGAGACGGAGTACTGGGCGAACTCGCCCTGGTTGCACGCCTGCCAGGCCGCGATGCGATTGGCCCAGCCCTGATCGCTCGTGCCGTACTCCGTGCCACGAGCGAGCATCGCGCACTCACGGAACGCGGCCTTCCAGGCGTGGCAGGGGGCTCTGGTCGCAGCGGGTGGCGCCGGTCTCCTCGGTGAACTCGACCCGGCCTAGCAGAGCGGCGAGCATGTCCAGCGGCCAGCCTGGGGCAACGTAGGGGCAGACGTTGCTGGCGTGGTCGTGACCGTGTATGTGGTCTTGGTGTACGACGAACGCGGCTACTCAGACCAGGTGACACTCTGGACGCCGTCCATCACGCTGATCTGGAACGCGCTGAGGTCTGGGCTGCCGGAGGCCTGCCAGCGCGCGATCTGCTCCTCGATCCGGTCCCACACCTCGTAGGGGCCGCCCTGGCGCACAACCCAGCGCTCCCGTGCGATGTACGCGGCCGCCCAGGCGCCGGTCTCTACGTCGAGCAGCACGTGCTCGGTCCGGCCGTGGCGGGGCAGGTCCAGGCGTTGAATGGCAGGGGCGGCCAGTTGCATGACGAACCGCGCGGTCCAGTCGCCCAGCAGGTCCGCTCCGATCGGCGTGGTCCGCTCGTCCCCGGCATCGAGGTCCGGCAGCAGCCCAAACGGCGGTGGGGATTGTGGGCGCGCGAGCATGAACGAGACGTTCCCGGTGAGCAGGTGCCCGCGAGCTTCGCGCTCGCTGATGACCGTCAGCCGTGCCAGCTCGCTGGAGTGGAGCCAGCCGCCCACGGTGGCCAGGATGATGCCGCCTGGCTTTGTCTGGTCGATCCAGTTCTGTGGGACGTCAGTGACCTGGCAGGTCGCGATGACCCGGTCGTAAGGCTCGCTTTCCTTGTGGCCGAGAAGGCCGTCCCCGACGACCAACTCGGGGTGATAGCCCAGCGAGGTGAGCGCGTTGCCGGCACGGATGCTGACGCGCTTGTCGACTTCAATCGAGACGACGTTCCCATCGCCGAGGCGTTCGCTCAGGAGCGCTGTCGAGTAGCCGGTGCCGGTGCCGATCTCCAACACTCGCATGTCTTCCTCAACGTGGAGGTCTTCGAGCATGCGGAGTACCAGGGAGGGCAGTGTGGACGACGATGTCGGCGCGCCCTGGATCGGGCCGGACGTGCCCGCTGCGGTGGTGTTGCCGTCCAGTTGCGTGACCAGCGACTCGTCGCGGTAGGCACCTGGCAACCATGCCGCATCTCCGGGTTGCACGGGCTGATACTGCGTCGGGGCGCCGGGCTGATGGATCGCGGAGAAGTAGCCGTCGCGCAGGAAGGCTTCGCGCGGCACCGCGCGGGCGGCCTGCTCCCACGCGGGGTCGCGCACGACTCCGGAGGCCGTGAGGCGGTCGATCAGTTCGGCTCGCAGCGCGAGGGAGGCGTCAGTCATGGGTTGCGCCCTTCTCCAGTAGGTCGGCAAGGGCCGCAGTGATCGGCAGGTCTGCCGCGGGTTCCAACCAGGCCCACTGTCCGTTGGGGTTAATCTCCAGGAACCACCAGCGCCCGTCTGCGTCGATGGCGAAGTCGAGCGCCCCGTACAGCAGGCCAAGGCCGACCATGAACCATCGGAGCCGGGCGGCGATCCGTTCGGGCACCTGAACGGGCTCGTACTGCAGCTCGGAATAGCGTGCGCGCCAGTCCACGACGCCGTCGGGTGCGGCGATGCGGGCAGCGAAGATCTTGCTGTCCACCACGATCACGCGGGCGTCCGCGACCTTCGGGATCTGCTGTTGGAACACGTGAGCTGCATTGGCGACGCTCTCGTCGAGGTCGGCGGGGTCAACAGTGCGGACCCACACGCATCCTGATTCGCCGTCGATGTCGTAGGCCGCGGCGTGCAGGGGCTTGTAGACGACCGGCCCGACGGCCTTCGCGAACTCGACTGCGCTCACTGGGTCGTTGGTGATCAGAGTCTCGGGGATCCGGAATCCGACGCGGCGCGCGGCGGCGAGCTGGACCGGCTTGTACTCCGCGGTGGCGACTTGCATCGGGTGGTTGACGTACGTGCAGCCAGGTAAGGCGTGCAGGATGCCGCCGAGGCCGCGCCGGTTCTCGCTGGCCGCGAACTTCCCGTCCTGGCCAGGCAGGTACGGAGCTGTGTAGAGCGAGGGGCGACGGTGGTAGAGGGCTCGGACGTGGGAGATGTTCAGGGTGCGCCCGCCGTGCTGGAGCCCGCCCGCCCAGCCGTGCTCGTCCAGGCGCGCGTCGAGCGTGGAGTGGAGTGGGAAGTCCACCCCTGGGTCGAAGCGCAGCACGGGGACGTCACGGTGGTTGAGTTCGGCGATCACCAGGTCGGCGGTCGGGTCGTCAGCGCAGGTGGAGACCAGCACGGCGGGCTCATTCATTAGTCGCCGCCCTGGTCCTGCTGGGCGTCGTGCCCGCTGTCGGGGTCCTGCTGGCCGTCCTTGCTGATCTGGGTGGGCGGGTAGGTGTTGACGCTGGTGCCGTGCTTGCCGTCCCAGGCGGGGATCGGCAGCCCCTGCTCGTCCAGGTAGATGCTGGTCTGCGTTTCGGGGTCGAGGCCGGCGTGCCGGTAGGCCTGCCCGCCGGAGTTGTTCCTCATGGGCTCCATGCGGCGGAGGCCCCAGGGAGCGTTGGTGGTGCCGGTGAGTGTCGTCACCGGTTCCTCCTGTGGATTGGGTGAGTCCGCCTTGCCAGAATGGCAGGGCGGTCGTGCAACCCGTCAGAGCGCGAAGCCGACGGGGGTCTCAGGCGGCAGTGCGTGGATCGCCGCGGATCCGCTGGCGGAGGTCACTGCCTGGCTCGTGGCATGGGCAGGAGCATGTAGTGCGCTGGGCGGGTTCGACATCGCCGGCGTTCGCGGTGAAGGTGCCCGGGCAGACCTGGTGAAGACGGGGTAGCGGGTGTCGTAGCAGGCTCCGGCCCAGCCACGGGGCTCCGGGCTCATGTCCGCTGGGGCGGCAGGATCGCCAGCTCGCCACGGACCACGCGCTCGTACGCCCCGTAGGCACGGCTGAAGTCGAGGAAGACGAGTTCCCGACCGTCGAGCGTCCGGGCCATCTCGCTCCCCCGGGTGACAACCCAACGGGCGCCGCTCCACCAAAGGTCGACTTCGTCCCTCGTGAGCGCCGAGGGGATGGGGATCACGCTGCCTCCCCCGTCCTGTGGGTGGGACAGGCGACCACCAGCCAGCCGACCTCGCCGTCCGCCACAGGCGTGTAGACGTGCCCGGCAGGCTGGAGGCCTCCCGGGGCGTTGCCACAGATGATGCAGGCGTGGGCGTGGAGTTGGGCGCTCGTCACGGCGACGTTTCGCTCTTCGCCATTGAGCGGTCGAAAGTTGGCTTTGACCAGCGGCATGGCGTAACCGTACGAGCACAGAAAGTGCAGAGGGGGGAGAGTTGCTCCCCCCTCGATTGTGAAGATCCGTCAGGCGGCGAGCAGGCCCACCTGGACCGCCAAGGCACTGGCGCGCTGCCGGCGGGCGACCGAGGGCGAGTCGACCCCTTCGAGCAGGATCGCCTTGGCGAAGCCGTTATAGCGCACGGTCTCCGGCGCTGCCTCCCAGGCGTGCTGGATGGTCGCGAGGGCGGTCTCGTGCTGTCCGTCGAGTTGGTAGGCGCGGGCCTGCTCGATCCGGTGGCGGGCGCGGCGCGGACGGGAGGGGATGCAGTGCACGTCGGATCGGGCGGCCTGGCGGACACTCTCGCCGCCCTGGTGCAGCTCGACGGCCACGGTCGTGGCGTGCGCGCCCATGATCTCTCGGGAGAACGACGTGACGGGGTCGTAGTAGCCGTCGGGGAGTTGGTCAGCGATCTGGCGGGCGCGGTCCCACCAGCCCCACGCGTCGGGGTTCTGATGGCGGCGGGCGGCGGTAAAGCCGGCCTCGAAGCGCAGGGCGCCGATGATGGCCAGGACGGGCCCTGCGGCGCCTTCGCGCAGCGGCTCCAGGTACTCAAGGGCGCGGGCGGTGACTTCCTCGGCGGCCTCGTAGTTGCGCTGCGCGGAGTCCCGGTAGGCCTGGACGGCCAGCCAGGAGGCGACACCGATGGCACGAGGGTCTTCGGACTCCTGGGCGGCCACCATGCCGCGTTCGGAGATCCGCCAGAGCAGCGACGAATCCGGCTGGTAGGCAGCGAAAAACTGCGCAAGGGCGTAGGTCTCGGCGAGGAGCGCTTGCGCGGCCCGTCGGTCGGTGGCCGTGTCGGCATGGCGGACGGCGAGTTGGGCATCACGGATCAGGTCGGGCAGGAGGGCGCCGAGGATCTCGCGGTGGTTGGGCGAGGAGTGCCGAGCCGTCCAGGCCGCACCGAGCCGCCCACGCAAGCCTTCATTGGTGGGAAGCTCTCCGGTCAGCGCGGCAGGGAGCGCGTTGACGGCGGCAGCGACCTTGGCGAGGCGGGCGTGCGTGGGGCCAATAAACAGGCCCACCTCGGAACCCCGGCCACCGATGAGCTCGGAGAGGTCGCGGAGGCGGAGTGCTTCGGCCAGCTGGAGGATGGTGACCAGGCGTGGAGGCTGCATCTTGCCGGTCTCGAGCTGCTTCACCCAGTCAGTGGACCTGCCCATGAACCCGGCAAGAACTTCACGGGTCATGCCGCGGCGGAGACGGAGGATCTTCAGACGCTGGCCGAATGCCAGCGGTGACTGGTCGGGGTCCCGGGTAGCATCGTCGGTAGGCATGGCCTTGCCCCTCTCTGAACAGCTCGACACTGTCAGAGTAGACGGCAAGGCCAGTCTCTTGTTGGGCCCTTCTCATCCCCCACAAACAACACAGCGCAGAAGCAGCGCACCGCGGGCCGAAGTCGTCTGGCTCGAGGACGGTGCGGCAACGACCCAATGTCTGCCACCACCCTGCGCGGGGTGGCGGTGCGGGCCATCGACGGAAATCGGGCCGAGGGGGTTCTCTGTCCGAGGCGTGCGCGCACAACGCGGGACCGCGCACAGCAGTGGGGGCCTCCGACTCCACCTTTGAGCGGTACCGGTGCCTGACTTTCGGGATCGTCGGCCAGCTTCTGGATCGCGCACCCGCATGTCGCCGGCCGTGCCCTCCGCCGATGCGACGCCCTGCTCTGGCCCAACGGCGGCGCAGGTGTGGCGAAGCGCGGCATGCGACATCGAAGCCACGCAAGAGGCGACATGTGCCAGGAGCGTTTGTCACCTTACTGGGTGATTTCAGCCAGCGCCGGGAACCCGACGTGCTGCCATCGACTTGCAGAACAAGAGCTGACGAGCCTCCCTCCTCGGTCAGCTCTTGATGAACCCAGAACAAGCCGTGACTCAATCCCAGTACTATCCGTTCACGATCGTTCCACGCAGAGCAAGGGGGACTCCCACCGTGCGCACCACTGAACGGTCCTTCGCGTCCACACGGACCCGTCGGCCCCGACACCTGGCCGCCTCGGCGGTCGCAGCCTCCTGCCTGCTCCTCACCGGCTGCGGAAGCTCAGCCAAGCCCACAGCCTCCGCCGACAGCGCCGCGCCGGCTGCGTCCAACTCGTCGTCGTCGCCCAACGCCACGGACACCGCGAAGACCAAGTTGCTCACTGCCTATCAGGGGTTCTGGAACCTCCAGGTCCAGGCGTACACGAGCGGCAGCCTCGACGGCCTGCCGGTCAACACCTATGCGCTGGGGCCTGCCTTCTATGACATCGAGCAGACGCTGCAGTACTACAACTCTCAGAACCTCGTGATGCGGGGACGCCCGCAGCTCTCCCCCAAGGTCGTTGCGATCAGCCTCGCCAAGGAGCCCTACAGCGCGACGATCAACGACTGCATCGACACGACCAACTTCCTCCCCTATAACAAGTCGACCGGGAAGCCTGCTCAGCTGACGGACCACGTCTTCCGTCACCCGTGGACGTTCACCGCGTCGTTCGACAACGTCCAGTGGCGCATCACGGACGGCAAGATCGACCGGAGCAAGACGTGCTGAGAAGCAGGCTTGCGGCAGCCATAGCGGCCGCAGCTGCCCTGGCCGTTAGCTTCTTGCCCAGCCGGGCAACCGCCGACGGCGGCGGAGGTGTCAACTGCGGGCCCTTCAGCGGCAACTGCAGTGTTTCGGCCAGCAGCTCGCCAGCACCTGGCGGCGGGACGAGCGGCGGTGGCGGTGGTGGAGGTGGAGGTGGTGGGAGCGGCCAGTGCCAGTTCTCCGGGCACACGTTCCCGTGCTACAACTCCTTCTTCGGGTGGTTCGACTCCCAGGATGGCTGCTACTACAAGTTCCTGGATCCACAACCCGATCCCACCAGTGTTCTGTGGCAGGGCCACAAGCCTGGTGACGGCACGGTGTACGCGGCCGAGTGCCCGCTGATAACAGGGAAGGGTCTGCCCGGCGGCGGCGCGCAGTGGTTCCAGAACCCTCCGCCCGGCTTTGGCGGCGCGGTGAACGTGCAGGCGCTGGCGCAGCAGGCTGTGTCGAAGATGGGCCTGCAGGGCCCCGCCATCGGAATCGCCCCGCCACCGGGGTCGAAGGGCGTCGTCGGTCTGCCGGTGTGGTTGTGGGACAACGTCTCCGCGACGACCTGGGGGCCGAATACGGCGTCGGCTTCCGCGGGCGCGGTGACGGTCACCGCGATCGGGAGCGTCACGCAGATCGTGTGGGACATGGGGGACGGCCAGACGGAGACCTGCGCGAGTCCGGGTGAGGCGTACCAGGCGTCGTTCGGGAACGCGCAGCCGCCGTGCGGCCACACCTACACCACCATTTCGGGCGCGCAGCCGGGCGGGAAGTACGCGATCAACGCGACCGCGACCTGGGTGGTGAACTGGCAGGCCACCACCGGGCAGACGGGGCAGATCACGGTGACCCGGAAGTCGGCGTCGTCGGTGGTCATCGGTGAACTGCGGGACTTGAACAACTAGACGACGTGGGTTGAGGAAGCGGGAAACACGCTGATGGCTGTGACCAAGCCGCGCCAGCCGGTCGAGCAGGGCTTCGGGCCGGTGCCGATCACGACGAACGCGCCGCGCCGGGCGAGGCGGCCGATGCTCGCTGCCGCGGGTGCGGCGCTGGCGATCGTCGGGGCGCTGGGTGCGTACGCGATGGTGAATCAGGCCGGGGACCGGGTGCCGGTGCTCGCGTTAGCCCATGCGGTGCCGAAGGGGCAGGCGCTCACGGCGCAAGATCTGACGGTGGCGCAGGTCGCGCCGGATCCCGCGCTTGCGCCGGTTCCCTCGGGGGACGCCTCCCAGGTGTTGGGGAAGACCGCGACGACGGACTTGGCCCAGGGGTCGCTGCTGACCCGTGGGTCGGTGGCGTCGGGGCCGGATGTGACGGCGGGCAAGGCGGTGGTGGGGGTGTTGGCGAAGCCGGGCCAGGTGCCGGCGGGAATGTTGGAGCCGGGCAGTGCGGTGCAGGTGGTTCAGACGCCAGCACAGGGTGACAGCAAGGCGCCAACGGCGCCGCTGACGATCCTGGCCTCCGTCGTGTCGGTCGGGGCTGCGGACGCGAACGGCAACAGCGTGGTCGACCTGGCAGTGAACCCCGCCGACTCGGCGCAGCTTGCTGTCTGGGCGGCGCAGGGCCAGGCGGCGATCACGTTGCAGTCAGGGTCCGCGGGATGACGGTCGTCGCCCTGGTCTCCGCTCGTTCCGGCGCCGTGACCGTCAGCTCGCTGGCGCTCGCGTTGGCTGCACCGAAGAAGACGGTCCTGGCGGAGCTGGACCCTGCGGGCAGCTCGGTGCGCGCCGGGTTCCTGCAGGGCCACCTCGATGCCTCGGTCGGGCTGCACCGGCTCGCGACCGCGGTGCGGGCGGGAAGCTTGGGCAGTCAGTTCGCTACGCATCTGGTGTCGCTGGACTCCAGCGTCGGGAACCGGATGCTGCTGCCGGGGCTGACCGATCCGGCGCAGGCCTCCGCGATGGCCGGAGTGTGGGAGCACCTGGTGCCGGCCTGGCCAGTGCTGGAGCAGAACGGCTTCGACGTCGTGGTCGACGCCGGACGGGTGCTGATCGAGTCCGGGGGGCTGTCCAGCGCGCGGTACCCGGCGGCGGTGCTGCGCCGCGCGGACGCGGTGCTGCTGGTGGTGCGCCAGTCGGTGGCCGGCCTGGTGACGGCAGCGCCGGTGGTCGAGGCCCTCAAGCGCGACCTCGCGGAGCGGGGCACCGGAGTGGAAGCGCTCGGGCTGCTTCTGGTCCAGGAGCGCAAGCAGCCGACCGCGTCGGAGTTCGCTCACCATCTCCAGGTGCCGGTGCTGGCTCAGTTCGACTGGGACGCGGACACGGCCCGTGCGCTGGCGCACGGGCCGGACCGGCGGGGCTTGACGATGAAGTCGGTGCTGCTGCGGCAGGCCCGGTCGGCGTGGGAGTCAATCACCGCGCTCGCGGCCAGGCGCCGCGCGCAACTGCACGTGGGCGGCTACGGCCCCGGCTATCAGGGAGGCCTCGGTGGCTGACGCCCGGCCGCGCCCGGTGAACGGCGCGCCCACCACCACGTCGATGCACGCCCTTCGGTCATCGTTCGAGGCGGCACTTCAAATCCCCGTTCCGCTGTCGCCGGCCCCGCCTGGTCCGGCCGCGTTACCCGGGCAGCAGAGTGCTCCTGGGCTTGCCGGGGTTCTCCCGGTGGGATTCGACGTGCTCGCGGAGCTGCGGAACAAGGTCGCTGACCTGCTGTCGAACCGGGTTCGCGACGAGGTCATGGGCGAGCGGGACCGGCAGCAGCTGGGCTGGAGCCTGGTGGTGGAGGTCGTCGCCGCGTGGGCGACCGACTACAGCGCGAGGAAGAGGCCGCTCGACGCGCAGCAGGAAACGCTGATCAAGCGGGCCGTCTTCGACGACCTGTTCCGTGCCGGGCGGCTTCAGCCGCTTCTGGACGACCCCAATGCGGAGGACATCCGCATCGACGGCAGCGAGCCGGTCGAGGTGGTCTACCAGGACCGCCCGACCGTGCGCTTGGCTCCGATCGTCGCGTCCGATGCCGAGCTGGTCGAGCTGGTCAACCAGTTGGCCCGATCCCAGGGTCAGGGCGAGCGCTCGTTGTCGCCGGCCAGTCCGCTGCTGCGGATGCGGCTGGCCGACGGGTCGCGCCTGACGGCGAACTACCTGGTCACGCCCCGCCCGCAGGTCGTGATCCGTAAGCACCGGCTGCGGGACACCCGGCTGGACCAGCTCGTGGGCTGGGGTTCAATCGACACCGTGCTCGCGGAGTTCCTCAAGGCGCTGGTCCGGGCGCGGAAGAACGTCTTCGTCGTCGGCGGCCAGGGCGCGGGTAAGACCAGCCTGCTGCGGGCGATGTCCCGCGAGATCGCCCCCGGGGAGCGGATCGGCACGCTGGAATCCGAGTACGAGTTGTGGCTGCACGAGCTGCCCGGGCCCGGCCCTCAGGTGGTGCCGTTCGAAGGGCGCGAGGGCAACGGCGAGAAGGACGCGACCGGGCGCAATCTGGGAGAGCTCACCCTCGCCGACCTGTTCCCCCACCTGCAGCGCATGTCGCTGCGCCGGATCCTGGTCGGCGAGGTCCGCTCGGTCGAGGTCCTGCCGATGCTCCACGGCATGATCGAAGGCGAGGGCGGGTCGATGTGCACCGTCCACGCACGCAGTGCCCGTGCCGCGATCGAGCGCGTCGCCACCCTGGCGCTGGAGGCCAGGATCGGGATGAGCGTCGAGCTGGCCTACCGACTGATCACCGAGGCCTGCCAGTTCATCGTCTTCCTGCGGCAGGTCGACGAGACCGAGATCGGCGGGCAACGGCACCGGTTCGTCGCCGAAATTCTGGAGATCACCGGCCTGGGCGAAGGCGGCCGCCCGTCCGTGCAGCGCATCTTCGCGCCCAAGGAAGAGGGCGGGCGCCGTGAACCGAGAGCGGTGCCGCAGCAGATGCCCTCGTGCATCGACGACCTGGTGCGGGTGGGCTTCCAACGCGAATGGCTGCTCCACCCCTTCGGCACCTGGAACCACGAGCTGAAGACGGTGACGCAGCTTTGAGCATCACGTTGATGGAGTGGATCGCCGCGTTCTGCGCGGCCGCCGCGGTGGCCGGCCTGGTCATCGCGGTCGCCGGGTTCGCCGGATGGATGACGCCGGAGCACGCACGCCGACGCGGGCACACCGAACGCCGGCTGCGGGCTATGGCCGGTCTGGACGGCGGCCGCGCCCGCGCGGCGTGGTGGCGCACCCGGCGCACCCGCGTCCTGGCCGGGTGCGGAGTCGCCGTCGCGGTCTGGCTGCTCACGGGGTGGCCGATGGCCGGTCTGCTGTCCGGGCTGGTGGCCGCGAACGCGGTGTGGCTGCTCAACCCCGGCCGGGAGCACGCCGAGCGGATCGCCCGCTTGGAGGGGCTGCAGGAGTGGGTGCGCCGGCTCGCGGACATCCACACCACTGGACTGTCCCTCGAGCAGTCGATCAGGGCGAGCGCCCCGAAGGTCTCGTCCTCGATCGAGCCGCAGGTCAAGCTGCTGGTCGGGCGATTGGCCGCCGGGTGGCCGACCCGCGCTGCCTACCGTGCGTTCGGGGACGACCTGGACGACGTGACCGCTGACATGGTCGTCGCGATGATGCTGCTGCATGTCCAGGACCGCGGCGACGGGCTGTCGCGCGCGTTCAAGGAGCTCGCCGCCGCGTTGCAGGAGGAAGTGCTGATGCGGCGCAAGGTCGAGGCCGACCGCGCGAAGCCGCGCGCGAACATGCGCTGGGTCGTGCTGTTCTGTCTGGTCGTGTTTGGGCTGTCGATGTTCTCCGGCTCCTACGTCACCCCCTACTCCAGCCCCCTCGGAGTCCTCGCGATGGTCGGGTTCGCGCTCGGCTTCGTCGGCATGGTCGCGTGGATGCGCTCGATGGCGAACATGCGCCCCACCCCGCGGTTCCTGTCCTCCGCGGACCGCACCAAGTCCCTGGCCGAACGCACTGGTGAGACCACCGTGGAGGTGCAGTCGTGATCCCCGTCGCCCCCGTCCTCATCGCCGGTGCCGCCGTCGGCGGCGGCGTCACTATGCTGGTGGCCGGCCTCTCGCGCGGACGCGGCGACCTGGCCGACGTGATCGCCCGCATGGACGCCAACCGCATCGACCTCCTCGCCCCACAGGAGCAGGCGGAGCAGCCGAACGACTGGCGCGAACGCCTCGGCGGATGGGCGCTGTCGCGGATAAGCGACAACCTGGTGCGGCTGCCACGCAAGGAGCTCGCGATCCTGCGCGAATCCCCGGCCCTCCAGCTCGGGAAGAAGATCGGCGTCGCCCTGTACGGGCTGCTGCTGCCCGCGCTCGGCACAGCCGTCGCCATCGCCGGCGGCGCCCAGATCCCCTTCGCGATCCCCGGCGTCGTCTCGCTCGTGTTCGCGGTGGTGGGCTGGTTCATCGTCGACGTCAACGCGCGCCAGCGCGCGGCCGAGGCCCGCACCGAGTTCCGCATCGCCATCGCGTCCTACCTCGACCTGGTCTCCCTCGAGCGCGCGGCCGACGCCGGCCCCAGCGAGGCGCTCAAGCGGGCCGCCCAGGTCGGGGACGGCTGGGTGTTCGAGCGGATCCGCGACGCGCTGCTGCGCGCCGAGCTCGCCGGCATCGCCCCCTGGGAGGGGCTGCGGCAGCTGTCTCAGGAGATCGACGTCCCCGAGCTCGGCGCGCCGGCCGACATCATCGCGATCGCCGGTGAGGAGGGCGCGTCCGTCTACTCCACGCTCCAGGCCCAGGCCCGCTCGCTGCGCGGCGTGCTGCTGACCGACCAGCAAGCTCACGCGAACACCGCTTCGGAAAAGATGGTCGTCCCCGTCGCCGCGCTCGTGATCATCATGACCTTGTACATCGCCCTCCCGGCGATGGTCCGCGTCATCGACAGCTGACCATTCCTCACCACCAGCCCTCAAGGAGGCCCTTCATGTCCGATCCGCTGATCACGCTCGCGACCACCGCGGTGCGTGCCCGCGCCGAGCGAGTCCGCGAACTGCACCGGGACGAAGACCGCGAGCGGGGCGCGCTGTCGATCGAGCTCGCCCTGCTCATCGCCGGCATCGTCATCATCGCCGGCATCGTCGTCGCCATCATCACCACCAAGGCCACCCAGAAGGCCAACCAAATCGGCTGACCCACCACGGGCTGGGAGCAGGACTGTTGGGGAGGAAGCGCACCGAGCATGAGTGACCGACCACCAGGGCGTCGTCGCCCAGGGCCGCGACTACACCTGCGGGCCGACGACCGTGATGCCGGAGACCGGGGCGCGCTGTCGCTGGAACTGGCGATCCTGGCACCGGCCGTGATGCTGCTCCTGTTCACGATCGTCCAGGCCGGCTTCTACTTCTACGCCCGCGACGTGGCCGTCACCGCCGCGCAGCAGGGCGTCGAGACCGCCCGCGTCCACGGCGCCACGCTCGGCGAAGGCCTCACGCAGAGCTGGGACCTGATCCACCGCACCGGCGGCAGCATCACCGGCCCCGCCGTCACCGGGTCCCAGACCGCGGCGGAGGTGACCATCACAGTCAGCGGCAGCGTCACCACCTGGATCCCCGGGCTCACGTTCCACCTGTCCCAGACCGCCACCGCCGCGAAGGAGCAGCTCATCCGATGACCCGCTCCCCCGCGCCAACGTCAGGCGAACACGGCGCGCTCTCGCTGGAGATGGCGATCCTCGCCCCCGTCCTGCTGCTGATGTTCGGGCTGATGGCCCTGGCCGGACGCGTCTACCTCGCCGGATCCACCGTCGACAACGCGGCCCGCGACGCCGCCCGCGCGGCCTCCCTGCAGAACTCCCCCGGCGCCGCCCAGCAGGCAGCCCTCCAGGTCGCGAACCAGTCCCTGACCTCCCAGGGGGTCCACTGCGCGTCCACCGACGTGACCGTCCCCACCGCCGGGTTCAGCGCGCCGCTGGGACAGCCCGCCGCAGTCACCGTCACCGTCACGTGCCAGGTGCCGCTCTCGGGCCTCTTCCCTGGTGTCCCCGGAAGCAAGGTCCTCACGGGCTCGTTCACCTGCTCGATCGACCAGTACCGGCAACGCGCCACCGCCCAGGTCCCTGTCGCGGGCCGCCGGTCGGAGGTGCGCGGTGCCTGAACTCCGTCTACTCCCCCGTGAAGCGGACAGCGACCGGGGAAGCTTGTCGATGTTCACCGCGATCGTCATCGTCGGCTGCTTCGCGGTCCTGTCCCTCGTCGTCGACGGTGGCCTCAAGCTCCAGGCCCTCGCGAAGGCCGACGGCACCGCCCAGGAAGCCGCCCGCTCCGGCGCCCAGGCCCTCGACACCGGAGCCGCACTGACCGGGCACGGCATCCAGATCCAGCCCCAGCAAGCGGTCACCGCCGCCCAGGCCTACCTGCGCTCCGCAGGCGTCACCGGAACCGTCACCGTCACCGGCAACCAGATCCAGGTCACCGTCGCCGCCCCCTACACCCCGCTCTTCCCGCTGATCAGCTCCGGCACCGTCACCGGACACGGCAGCGCGCAACTCCTGTACCAGGGAGGCTGATGATGAACTCTGGCCCGCTCCCCCGCCTGCTGAAGGGCCTCGGCGCCCTCGTCGCGCTGGCCGTGCTGGAGGCCGGCGTCCCCTTCGCTCTGCTCACGTGGGGCAAGGGTCCCACCCAGGCTCCCTCCTGGCAGCAGACCACCGACGCCCTGTCAGGGCCGGACAACGGCAGCCTGTTCCTCGGCGCACTCACGATTCTCGGGTGGCTCGCCTGGCTTCTGTTCACCCTCCAGGTCCTCCTCGAACTCATCGCCGTCGCCCGGCACCGGGCCGCACCGCGCCTGCCGGTGATCGGTGCCGGGCAGCACCTGGCCGCGACACTCGTCACCGCGATCGTGCTCCTGCTGCCCACCGCCGGGACCGCACTCGCCCAGGCCGCCCCCGCGTCGGCCGCGACGCTCCACCTGCCCCACCACCAGGCTCCCAACCCACAACAGGTCGCGGCGGCGGTGACCACAAGCGCAGAAGCCAGCTGGAAGGGACCCGTGCACCAGGTCACCTCGAGCGACGAGACGCTGTGGGGTCTGGCCGAGCACTACCTGGGCGACGGCAGCCGGTGGAAGGACATCGCCGACCTCAACGAGGACGTCACCCAGGCCGACGGCGAAACGCTGACCGCGTCCACCCTCCACCTCCTGCCCGGATGGACCCTGCGGCTCCCCGCCCAAGCCGCCCACCACTCGGCCCCCGCCGCTCGTCACGCTGCCCCGACGATCAAGGAGCACCACCGCCCAACAGCCGTCGAACAGCATGCCCACGATGAACGAGAGAGCACCCGGCGAGAGACAGCGCACATCGTCCAACCCGGCGAGACCCTGTCCGACATCGCCGAAGACGACCTCGGCAACGCGAACGACTACCCGGCCATCTACACCGCGAGCCACGCCATCAAGCAACCCGGCGGCGGACACCTGACCGACCCGAACCTCATCCTCCCCGGGTGGCGCCTCAACATCCCCCAGCCCAGTACCGCCCCCACCAACCCGGTGACCGCGCCGACATCGCCGTCGGCCCCAGCGCCGCACGGCGAGGGCTCCCCCGGCGGCCGCGACGGCAGCCACTCGCCCAGCACGACACCCACCACCGCGCCAACGGCACCGACACCCGTTTCATCCCAGACCCCCGCTCCGGCAACCAGCCCCGCCGCGGGACCGCTCGGCGTGCCAAGCTCTGCCACGCCCACCAGCAACACGCCCTCACCGTCCACCACAGCCTCAACCGCTCCCACCAGGGCACCGACGCCCTCCGCCTCCCCCGCTGCCCCCTCGCCGGTCGCCACCGCGCCCGCTGCTAGTGACGGCACCCAGACAGCGAGCGAGCTGCGCATCGGCGCAGCGATCGCCGCGCTCCTGGCCGCCGGTCTGCTGGGCGGATACGGCATCAAGCGCGCCCTGCAGCAGCGCTCCCGCCGCCCCGGCGAGACCATCGCCGTCCCCGCCGAGACCAGCAGCCTGGAACAGGTCCTCGCCAACCAAGCCGACCCCGCGACCGCCGAACTCCTCGACCTCGCACTGCGGACCATGGCCACCCACCTGCCCGAAGGCGAGCCCCTCCCGCAACTGGAGGCAGCCCGGATCGAGCGGACCCGCATCCAGCTGCGGGCCGACGGCCCCGTCATCGCGCCGTTCGCCCAAGGCGAGGACGGCTGGTGGAGCCTCGACCCCGCCGCAGAGCTGCTCGACCCAGCCGCCGCTGCCGAAGTCGCGGCCCCCTACCCGATGCTGGCCACCCTCGGCAAAGAACCGGACGGCACGCTGGTCCTGGTCGACCTCGCCGCTGCCCGGACGCTGCTCCTGGACGGCACCGAACAGCAGGTCCGTGAGGTCGCCCGCGGACTCGCCCTGGACGCCGCCACCTCACCTTGGGGTCAGGAACTCCAGGTCCTCAGCGCCGGGCTCATCGAGGCGGGCCTGCCCCAGATGATGGCCACCGGCCGAATCCGCCGCCTCGACCGGATCGGCCACGCCGTCACGGACCTGGCCGACCTCCTGCTCACCGCGCACCAGGACCCCGACGCTGCCATGCCCTGGATGCTGGTCGCCAGCGACCACATCGACGAGGACGCCGCCTGGGAACTCGCTGGTCTGATCTCCCGCTCCCCCCACGCGCCCGTCGCCCTCGCCCTACCCAGGGAAGGACTCGACGCGCTGTTCCCCGACGCCCTGCGCCTGGACTGCGCCACCACCGAGCCACAGCAGCTCGCTTTCGCGGTGGCCCCCGTGCAGCTCCAGCGCGTCACCGAGGCCGAGTACCAGCTTCTCACCGACGACCTGCGCACCACCGAACTGCCCGCCAATACGGCCACCGGCTCCTGGACACACGTCCCCGACGACACCCGCACCTTGCCGCAGCCGCCCACCGGCCAACCGGCAGTGACCGACGAAGCGCCGTCACCCGACGCGGGCCCGGCCGAGGCCGACGGCGCCTCAGGAGAAGCCGTCAGCCCGTTCCTTGCCCTCAGCGGACAACGCACCAACTCCCCCGCGCGCACGACGTCAGCGCCCTTGGTCCCGCTCGCCCCGGCTCCCTTCGGCACACCGACTCTGCCCACCGCCGTGCCGGCGGCCACCGAGACAGCCGAGGACGCCCAACCCGGGCCCGTCGACGTGCCGTCGCCGCTCGCCCCGGTCGCCGAGCCCGCCGACGTGCACGCACCGGAAATCCGCCTCCTGGGGCCCATCGACGTCACCGGGCTGGGCAGCAGCGGCCGCGGAAGGCGCCTCGCCGAGGTCGCCGCCTACCTCTACCTGCGACCGGGCCGCACCCGCGACGACCTGGCAACCGCCATGAACCCGATCACCCCGTGGACCGAGAAGAGCGTCAAGCAGCGCCTCCACGACCTGCGCAACCTGCTGGAGAACACCCCGGACGGCACGCCCCGGCTCTCCCGCAACGCCCGCCACGGCGTCCTGCCGACGCTGACCGGCGTGCGCTGCGACTGGACGCGCTTCCAAAAGCTCGCCGAACGCGGACTCCTCGCCGGCCCTGCAGGCGTCGACGACCTCGAAGCCGCGCTCGCCCTGGTGCGGGCCCGCCCGTTCGCCGGCAGCACCGCCCGGTGGAGCATGCCCGACGCCCAAGAGATGGTCTCCCGCATCATCGACGCCGCCCACACCATCGCCCGCTACCGGATCACCACCGGCCACTACGCCCAGGCCCGAGCTGCGATCGCCCGCGGGATCGACGTCGAGCCCACCGCAGAGATGCTGTACCGAGACTGGCTCGCACTTGAGGCTGCCTGCGGCAACATCGCCGAGGTCCATCGCATCATCTCCCGCCTCCAGGAGGAACTGCGCGCCTTGGACGCCGAGATGGACCCCGCCACCATCGAACTCATCGAGGCCATCTTCGAGCAGCACATGAAGGGCAGCGCCTGACCGACGCCGCGAACAGCACGACGCCCCAGGCATCTTGGCTGGGGGTCTCGTGTGCCCGGAGCCTTTCCGGCGGAGCTGTGCTCGCCGCGTGCGATTCGTCGAGCGTGTGGCACGTACCGCTCGTCCCACCGTGGCACGGGTCCAGGGAACCGTGCACCTGGGCGCGTCCGACCGGGACCGGCTCGTGCTGCGGTCAGCCTGCCTGCGGCCGTCGTCACTGAGATGTGCTCAGCTCCACTCCTTGGTCGGCTCCCCAGGCCGCTTTGAAACGCGGGAGGTAACGGCGAAGGTGTCCGGGACTCAGGGCGTCGCCGGAGCTGCCCGTGATTCCGTGCTGCTCGCGGACGGCGGATGATCGCATCCGCCGGGCGACTGGCGGCGTGCGGTGAAGCCCAGGAGGCGGGCCAGCAGCCGGTTGGGGGTCCGGTGCTGGCCCTCGAGGGGCCTATATCGCCCCAGTGTGATGGTCGAGCAGCTTCGCAGCCAGAGCCCACAAGGCCCTGGCGCCGAGCGCTATGCCCAGCCGCTCAGCCAGCTCGCGGAGCCGCTCCGAACGCGTCGGAGCGTGACCCTTATTCACCATCGCGCCACCTCTCTCTTACGGATCGGGGCCGACGGGTCGGCCCCGCCAGGTCCCCCAATCCCGGCGGCACCCTCGAGGGCCGCCCAGATCCGTCCGAGAAACGCGAAGTGGCCATCCGACACTAGCGCGCCAAAGTCCGTGTGGCGAGCTCTAGTTGCTCACGCCTCAACGGAACTTGTGGCGGGAAGCAGACCTCCGGGGCGCGCCCATCGCCGGTCAAGCACCAGGCGCGCCCCAAGGCAGTGATCACCGTACGCCCACGAGCAGGGAGAACCACGCGATGACCACCGCCGACACCCGCACGATCCTCCACCGGCTCCGCGAACACCTCGGAGACCTCATGGCCGCCAGTACACCGACCCCCACCCCGTCTGGCCCCCACAGCGGCTGACCACGGAGATGTGGGCTGTCCGCGACGCCGAAGCCCGTGCAGAGCGGGAGGAGCGCAACGAGTACGCCCTCGGCGACGCACCCGCGCCCGTGTTGAACCTGACCGCGATGGAGACCCTCGGCTACGTCGAGGCCGAGCTCCTCGCCCTGGCTGACGTCATTGCGAACGCCTGCCAGTTGGCGCCGCGGTTCATCGGCCCGGGCGCAGAGTCGAGCATCGACTTCGTTGCCGCGCACAACAGCGACCCGCGCCGCTGGCACTACAACGCCAGCTGGAGCAAGGGCGCGCACTGGGCCGCGGTCTACGTCGACGGGCGCCTGGCCGACGACGACCTCGACGCCGGCCACTTCCGCCGCATGCCCGACAGGACCCGCCACGAAGCCGCAGACGTCGTCCGCGAGTGCTGGCGACAGACCGCCGCTGTCCTCGGCATCGGCGAGCGCCACGTCCCCATTCCCGACCGACCCTGCCCGGGGTGCGGCGGCGTCCTGATGCTCCACCAGGTCGTCGACGAGTCGCCGGCGGTCAGTTGCGAGACCGGGAGGGACTGCACGGCGCCCGTCGAGCGGGACATCCGCGGCCGCGCCTGGTGGGACTGGCGGCACCTCGGCGCGCTGGCGGGCGCCCTCGACGCCCGCGAGCGAGGCGCGGCGTGAGACTTGCGCCAGACGTCCTCGTCGCCGACCCAGATGACCTTCGTGAAGTCGAAGCCTGGGATCTCAGGCCGGACTGCGGCACGCATCTCCGCGTCGTTGTAGCAGTCGGTGGAGATCGACCGTCCTGCGCGGAGGGCGAATTCGACGGTGCGCGTGTCGGAGCCCGGACGCAGGGGCCCGACGTTGACGTACGGGTAGGTCTGCTCAGTCGTCATGGCACCAGTTCTGCACGCTGGCGGCAGGCTTCGCAACCGAAGCAGAGCGTGTCGCTACTTGCTGGGCTTGGCCCAGGCCTCGCGGTCCGGACGATCGGGCCGCTTCGCACCAGGCGTGCGCAGATCCAGGCGATGAACGCGTTGAGGACCTCGGCGCAGGTGGTGCCGACGGCCGTCGCCGGCGTGGCGCGTTGTGACCGCTGGCTATCCCGGGCAAGTTCTGCGACACCGCGTCAACAGCCCATATCTTCACTCCTTCTCCATAGTTTCCGCTGCGCGGCCGTAGGATGGCCGCTCCACTATGAGGCCGCCCCGACAGAGGATCAGCCCATGAGCACCGGATACGCCGCGCCCCCAGCTCCCCGTCGCCGACCGGGGCGTTGGTACTTCGTCGTCCCGGTGCTCACGTTCGGCCTCTTCACTTGGGTGCCGTTCCTGCACGCCGCCGTGAAGACCCACCGGCGCCGTCATCGGCTCCTTGCGCTCATCTATGGGGCGGTGGCAGCCATCGTGATCATGCTCGCGAACGTCACGCCCAAGGACGTGCATGGGAACCCAGCAGGCACCCTGGGCACTGCAATGAACGCGGTCTTCGGGCTACTGGCGCTGGCCAGCGTGGTGGTGGGATGCGTGCAGCTTGCGCAGGTGCGCAGCGAGGTCTACGGGCTGATGCCTACGGTCCCGCCGCCCCCGCTTGCCAGTGATCCGGTGGTAGCGCAGCAGCTCGCCGCCCGGGCACGTCGGAACGAGGCACGGGCTCTGGCTGCACGCGACTCGGCACTGGCCCGGGAACTCCGAATCGGACGCCCAGACCTCCCCCGCCAGTACGACGATGGCGGCCTGGTCGACCTCAACAATGCGCCCGCCCAGGTGATCGCTGCCGTCTGCGGTCTTGCTCCTTCTGATGCCGGTCGGATCGCGCAGGCCCGCGAACAGCTCGGCGTCTTCTCGTCGCTTGACGAAGTACTGGTTTACGCACAGGCCCAGGGAGCGATGGCCGATGTGATCCGCGAGCGCGGAGTGCTACTGCCGCGCTGACACCTTGTCCGTGCAGGCCGGCGTTGAGCACGGCGACGGCTGCCCCGTCTGCACGCCGCCGCCCAGACCCGGCCTGGGAGCGGGCGACGCGTGGCACCACGGCCCCGCTGGCATCCTGCTGGCGGGGCCTGCTGTTGTCAGCGGTGTCGTCCGGGCGGCTGCGGCGGCTGCCACTGCTGCGGCGGGACGGGCGGTGTGGCGGTGGTGTGGCGGCGCCTCGCGAGTACGACGATCAGGGTGATGATCGTGGCGGGGATGCCGACGATGACGAGCAGGATGATCAGTTCGAGTGCGCGGTTCTCAAGCACGCTGCCCCCTCGGTTGTGGTGCGGGGAGCGTACGGCTGGGGAGCCTTGTTTCGCAGGCGCTTGGGCTAGGTGTTCTGTCCCGTGAGG
>NZ_QKYN01000172.1 GCF_003258295.1 Streptacidiphilus pinicola
CGGGCGGGGGCGGCGGCACCGGATCGGGACCGAGGGGTTCCGGGGGCGGAGGCGGAAGCGGATCGGGTCCCAGCGGCTCCGGGCGCGGACCGGGGTCCGGACCGGGCTCAGGCCCGCCCGGCGGTGCGGGAGTCGGGGAGGGCGGGACGGGATCAGGATGGGTCGGTTCCGGAACGGGCATCTGCCTCAGTCCTCCTCAGCCTCGATACGGCTGCACCCGAGCACGCCGGGGACACGGGACAGCTGCTCGGCAACGCCTGCGCCTATGAGGCCCAAGCCCGGAGACGATCTGCGCCGCGACCCGGGCGGGATCGAGCACCACCAGTTCGGCGTGCGTCACATCGCTGAAGGCGAACTTGCTCACCAACACGAACAGCGCCGCGCCCACGCCGAAAGGGGTGTAGGTACGCAGACCGGCCGTCTTCAGGCGGAACTCGCGCTCCAGCCCCACCGGCGGCCGACAACACCAGCGCGAGCCCAATCTGAGCGACTTCGGGCCAGCCCTGCCCGAAGGGCTCGCTGAACCCCGCGGCCGCAACCGTGGTCGCTACCGTCCCTGTCGTCACCGCTGTGACACCGCCGTCGTCATCGGGCGGCTCTCCTCACTCCTCCCCGCTCGCGGTCCCTGCGCGCCTACCCGCGCGCACCAGCTCGAAGCACCCGGTACGCGGTGCAACGGTCAGTCCCCGCTGAGAGCCGGTTACCCTCGGCAGAGTGCCCGTCAGCGGCCTCGAGCAACAGCCCGAGGCCGCTGCCGAACACCTTGCGTCCTGGCTCAGCGCTGTGCCCTTCGAGTCGGCCAGACACTGCTGGCAGACACTGCCGGGCTGACTGACGCACACCGCGAACGCGCGCGACGCGGGTGCGCGCCCCGGTCAGTGTCCGAAGAGGTGCCGACGCGGCCGTCCTGCGTGCGCCGGCGTGGACGCACCGGTCCGCTCGTCCACCGCGGGTGCGGTCCAAGGCTCCGATTGCTGAATCGGAGTCTCGCCCGTCCGACGCGCCTCACCGAGCGTGGTCCGGCGGCGGCGGGCCAGCTGGCCGCCCACGCGGGTCATGGCAAGACCGAGGCAGAAGATCAGCGCCAGGGCCACGCCGGACAGGAAGATCTCCAGACCGTTCATGGTCGCGATCGTGTTGCCGAGGACCACGACCGAGTAGTCAGGACCACCGGAGAGGTTGTCCGCGATCAGCAGACCGGTGAAGGCGGCGGTGGCCCCGAGCAGCAGCAGGCCGAACAGCAGCATGGCGAGCTCCTTCGTCGTCGCGAGTTCGTCGTGGAGACGTTGTGGGGCGCCCCGCACCGACCGCCCCTGCGCGTATGACCCCTCGGCCCGACCGCAAACCAGACCGGAGCCGCCTCAGCACCGCACCGGAGCCGGGGGTATCAGCCATCCGCGCCGCCCCGCCGCCCCTGCTGCCGCAGCGGCTTGCCAGGTGCCCGAGATCCCGGGAAGCTCCCGTCCGCCGAGCCCACCGATATCCGGGGCAGCGCGTAGCCGTGCTCCTGCCGCAGATAGGCGACGAGCTCCTCGCGGACCAGGCAGCGCAGTTCGAAAGCGTCGGAGGCGTTGTCGGCGGTCATCAGGGCCCGGACCACCAGTGTGGTCGGCGTGGTGTCCACGACCTGGAGCGCCTCTCCCTTGCCGTTCCACAGCCGCGTGGAGCGCAGGACCGCGGAGAAACGGTCGCGCAGTTCCGGGATCGGCGCGCTGTAGTCGAGGTGGAACATGGCCGTTCCCGTGATCGCGGGGTCGCTGCGCGACCAGTTCTCGAACGGCTTTCCCGCGAAGTAGGAGACGGGCATGACGATGCGTCGCTGATCCCAGGTGGCGATGACCACGTAGGTCAAGGTGATCTCCTCGACCGTCCCCCACTCCCCCGCGACCACCACCTCGTCGCCGATCCGGACCATGTCACCGAAGGCGAGCTGCATCCCGGCGAAGAGGTTCGCCAGCGTGCTCTGCGCCGCCACGCCAGCAACCAGGCCGAGAAGACCTGCGGAGGCGAAGACACTGGCGCCGAAGGTCCTGACGGCGTGGAAGGTCATCAGGATCGCTGCGCCGGCGAGCACCGCCGACAGCGCGCCGGTGATCCGGCGCAGCAGATCAGCCTGGGTACGGACCCGGCGGATCCGCGCGGCATCGCGCGGCCCGACGGCGTAGCGCGCCAGGCCCACGTCGATGCCGAGCGTGGCCACCCGGTACAACAGCCAAGCCGACGACGCGATCAGCGCCACAACCAGGGTGTGCCGTACCACCCCGTTCGGCCCCGGAGTCAGCAGCAGTCCGCGCTCCCCGAGCAGACCCAGTCCCAGGGCCAGGGTCCAGAGCAGGGGACGGCGGCAGCGCCGCACCAGCACGTCAGAAGCCAATGAGGATGCCCGGTGCGGCAGCCGACGCAGCATCGTCTCCAAGCCCCTGACTCCGGCCCAAGCCACGACCACCACAAGCAAGACCACCAGCACCGGTCCGGCCAGCCCCCATCCAGACGCAGTCACAATCCCTCTCCCGCACTCCGGTTTCTCGGCCGCACAGAAGGCTCGACCGGGCCGTCTCGGCCACCGATCCGCCCTTCCGATGCCACCGCGAGCATGGGCATCGCCTGTCCCGGACTCGCCACTTCAAACGCCATCGCCACGGCACGGGCCAAGGGGCCGAGTAGGAGCGCCGGCGCTTCGGCGGTCGGGCACAGAGTTTCTGAGACGCCGCCCACCGTCATCCGCCCGAGCCACCAGTGCAGCGAGCTGCTGGCGACGGATCTCGGCCAGCAGCTGTCCGAGCTCAGACGCTCAGGCGGCGAGACGCGCCCGCTACGAGGTGAGCAGGGGGCTCGGCTCTGTCCCCGGCACTCCGCCGGGACGCTCGCTCATGTTCGCCAGCCGACGATTTGGCCCGGATGGCTCGGGGCCTCCGGCGGGATGGAACTGTGTCCTGCGGGGATGCGGCAAGTGCCGGCGAGGGGTTAACAACGGTGGCAAGACTCTCCATGAGGCGCGTGGCCAGCAATACGACGGGGCGGGCGCGGGAAATGGGAGATCTCAATGCGCCTCCCTGGCCATATTGAAAGGCGGGCAATGGCTCCGGAACTCAACGAGCCCGGCGTCGGCGCTCCGGCTTGAGCCGCGGCGCGGGCGACCCGACCCCAGCCTCAGCGGTCCGCCTCCACCCACGCGCCCACGTGACCACCCCGACCTGTGCGGAGCCCGCGTCAGCGTGTGGAGTCAGACTCAACCGGCTGGGCACACCGGCTCGGGAGGCATGTCCACCATGTCGCTCAGCCCACCGGGCCGAGCAGCCCGCGCACGTAGTCCCGCATCCGCCGCCGCGGCTCAACTCGGGTGAAGCGAGCCCCGATCCGCAGGAAGAGTTCGTCCAATTCCCGGTCCCACACATCAGCCAGATCATCGATCACATTCGGGAACTATCCACCTCGTTGCCACTACATGCGGCGCGGCCACTCGTTCGCGCGACGTTCCGGCGGACACCTCCCCGCCCCTGGCCAAACCTGGCTACACGCAACCGACCACCAGGCCGCTGACCAGGGAAAACGGAGAACTCTCACTGGAGTACGCGTCCGAACGTCATGACGTAGCGGCGCCCCGGCCCAGGGGTAGGTCGGCCGGGGCGCTCGCTGCCGCCGCGCGGCGTGCCTCCGTAGATTGCGGCGGCATGTGGCGTCTGACCCAGTTCGGCGTTCGCAAACCCCGGCTGACGGCGGTTGCCGGCGGGCTTGGTGGTGAGGGGTTAACGGTCGTCAGTATCTCTCAACAACACCGCGACCGGTGCTCGACGCTGCTGCGCCGGGGCGAGCAAGCCGCCCGGACCCGTGGGGCCCGGGCGAACCATCACCTGTGCGCGGGGGCTCCGCCCTACGCCACAACTCGGGGCCGCCGCCCTGCCATTCGACAGCGCCGGGACCTGAACGTCGTCGTCCTGAATGCCGACACGGCGAAGTCATCCGCGTGCTCATCCCCTTGACGAGGTGAAAACGTCACGCGCGATGCCGGTCGGCCTGCGTGGCCGAGCAGCGGAGCTTGTCGTCCGACAGCTCGAACTCCTCCCACCGTCCCAAAGCAATCACCACCAACAGCAGGAAGGGCGGCAGCAGCAGGGCCAGGAAGATCATGTCGGTCTCCTCCGCGTTGAGGACCACAGAACACTCCCGCAGGCGCCTCACCCGGATCTGTCCACCCAAACACCCGGCTCGCGAGGGAAGCTCGCGGTTGCCGTCCTCACCTCGTAGCGTCCGCAGCATGGCGGGCAGGACGGTGGCCGACGCCGGTACCTGGCCCGACGGGGTGAGGACGGGTTGAGCAGGTAAACGCAGGCCATGTGCCTTCCGGATGGAACAACAGGTTCTGTCGATCGCCACCAATGGGACGGAGGACGAGATGATCTACCTGAGCGAAGTCCGCATCGAGGAGGGCCGATCCCAGCCGGCGAGGATCCTGGCGCCAGCCACCGTGGAGGAGCTGCCCCTGACCGCACAGGAGTGCGCTGACCAGCACCTTCTCGCCGAGCTCAAAGGACGGTTCGTGATGCACGAGGAGCCGATGCCCTATCGAGTCGAGGTTCGCGTCTGGTCGGACCGGGTGGAAGGGCCGCCCGCAGCAACCGCACAGTGGGACACGCAACACGGCATCCTGACGCCGAGCAGAGCCGCCTGAAAGTCTGAAGGCAAGGTAGTAGAGAAGGCACGGACGGCAGCACACGGCGACACGCCCTGACGACGCGGCCGGCGCCGGACTACGTCGGAGCTGCTGCCGGGCCTCGACGAGGAGAAGCGCGCCGGCCAACGCCACTCTCGACCGGGTGCGAGGTCGGCGGGCGACGAGTGACGCGGAGGCGTGGCGGTGGGCGCGCCCTGCCAGTGGACCCAGCGGAGGCTATCCGGGGTCCTCCGCTTCGGGCGTTTCGTGCGCATCGTGTCGCTCTCGCGCCCGCCGGGTGGACGCGGTCAAATGGCCAAGAAGGCCGCGAGGCGACCGCTGACCGGTGCGACCACCGCTCGTGGCCAGCGCAGGATTGTGCTGGATCACCCGTCAGGAGCGCCGGCTCCCCTGGCCGGTCTGGCCATTACCCTCTCCCCTTCCGTGCTGCGTCGGAGGCTGGGCCTTCGAGCCGTCCGGCTCGCTGGGCGGGTTGTGGCGACGCACTGCCGAGTGGGCCCGCCGCCGCGAAACGCCGACTCCCGTGAGGATGACCAGCACGAGCATCCCGATCAGCGCGACGACAACCGCGTAGTCCGCCGACACTGTGGACCCGTGGGCCGCCGACAGCGCCGCTACCAGGTACGGGGCCATGGCGGGGACCTCCTTCCGACCGCGCTTGCCCAAGGCCCGTAGGGCACAAACACGCGGTCTAGTGCTCTGACCGGAAAGGTTCGCCGGGTCGCAGTGGCAAGTCAGGAGGCATTGGGTAACGTCCTGGGGGTCTCCAGCTGAGCGGGCTAGTGCTCTGACCGGAAAGG
>NZ_QKYN01000173.1 GCF_003258295.1 Streptacidiphilus pinicola
GGGTGGTCGGGGGTGGGGCGACGCGGCGTTCGGTGGCGATGGGCTGGTCGTAGTCGGCGCGGGCGATGGCGTCGATGGTCTGGGAGTCGTCGAAGTCCTCGGAGCCCGGGATGGCGGGGACGAAGCCGACCAGCATGCCGTCCCGCATCACCTGCGCCTCGAGGGTGATCGTGTCGTCGGTGTCCCAGAGGGCCTCCCGGCCGTCGGGCAGGACGACACGGACGCCGATCTGGTAGACGCCCTCGCGGGCCAGGTGGGCGTCGACGCCGCGATCCCGCAGCGCGTCCACGACTCGCAGCGCACGGTTCTCTTCCATGGGCCCACCATAACGGGACGGATCATCCGCTCTCCTCAGAAAATGCTGAGAATCGGGGCGCGAGCAGCCCGCCTACATCCCCGGGAGTAGGCGGGCCGCCCGGGGACGCATCCGGTGTCCGACGCGGCGCGGGGCCCGTGCGGCGCACGATCGGTGCCATGGAAACAGCCATCGCCCTGGACCGGGCGACCAAGCGCTTCGGCGAACTCACCGCTGTCGACGCCCTGAGCCTGGAGATCGGGCGCGGCGCGACCGTCGCGCTGCTGGGCGCCAACGGCGCGGGAAAGAGCACCACCGTCGCGATGCTGATGGGTCTGCTGCAGCCGGACGCGGGCCGGGTCACCGTCGCCGGGCGCGCGCCGCGGCAGGCCGTCGTCGAGGGCCGGATCGCGGCGATGCTGCAGGACAGCGGGCTGATGCCCGGCGTCACCGCGGCGGAGCTGGTCGGGCTGGCCCGGCGGATGTACCCGGCGCCGCTGCGCGTCGAGGAGGCACTGGAGCTGGCCGGACTGCGCGAGCAGGCCAGGCGCAGGGTGGAGCGGATGTCCGGCGGCCAGGTGCAGCGGCTGAAGTTCGCGCTGGTCGCGGTCGCCGGCGCCGACACCATGCTGCTGGACGAGCCGACCCGCGCCCTCGACGTGCAGGGCCGGCGCGAGTTCTGGGCGGCGATGCGCAACTGCGCGGCCGCCGGCCGGACCATCGTCTTCGCCACCCACTACCTCGACGAGGTCGAGGAGAACGCCGAACGCGTCGTCGTCCTGGCCCGGGGCCGGATCGCCGCGGACGGCACGCCCGCGCGGATCCGCGAGGCGGGTGGCCGAGCGGTGGTGCGGTTCCGCGTCCCCGCCCACGAGACGCTGCCGACGCTGCCCGGCGAGGTCGTGCGCGAGCACGGCTGGGCGACGGTCCGCTCCACCGCGCCCGACGACGTCGTGCGCCGCCTGGTCGGCTCCGGCGCGGACTGGAGCGACCTGCGGGTCTCTCCCCCGAGCCTGGACGAGTCCTTCCTCGCCCTGACCGGCTCCACCCATCCCGCCCACGAGGAGGCGCAGGTCCGATGACGTTCCACCTCTTCCGCCTCGAATGCCTGCGGATGCTGCGCGACCCGCGCTACCTCGCCCTCGCCGTCGTCGCCCCGATCGGCTTCTACCTCCTCTTCGCCACCATCTTCGGCGGCGACCCCACCCAGCCGGGCGAGCTCAAGGGCACCGTCGAGATCATGGTCGCGATGGCCGCCTACGGCGCGATCTGGGGCGCCCTGTCCGCGACCGGGCCCCGGCTCGCGCACGAGCGCAGCAGCGGCTGGCTGGAGCAACTGCGCTCCATGCCGGTGACGGCGCGTCACCTGCTCACCGCCAAGATCGCCGCCGGGCTCGCCGTGGCCCTGCCCGCGATCGTGCTGGTCTGCGTCACGGCCGCCGTGGCGAAGGACGTGCGGCTGGCGGCGTGGCAGTGGGCCGCGCTGGTGCCCGCGATGTGGCTGGGTACGCTGCCGTTCGCGCTGCTCGGGGTGGTCGTGGGGCTGCTGGTCGGGCCGGAGGCCGCGTTCCCGCTGAGCTACGGCCTGTACATGGCCGCGTCCGCGCTCGGCGGCCTGTGGGTCCCCCCGGCCCGGCTGTCCGCGCCGTTGCAGGACGTCGCACACACCCTGCCCACCTACCGGCTGGCCGACCTCGGCTGGCGCATCGCCGCCGGGCACGCGCCGACCTGGGCGGACGTGGCGGTCCTGGCCGCCTGGTGCGCGGGCTTCGCGGCGCTCGCCGTCCTGGCCCAGGGCAGGCGTCCGCGGCGAGCCCGGACCGGCGCGGCCTCTGCCGCGGCCGTCGGCTGACCGCCTACGCTGCCACCGTGGTCAACGCCTGGCTGGTCGGCATCCGGAGGGGGCTGTTCACGGCCGACCCGTCCACCGCGCCGAGCGCGGTGGACGTGCTCGTCGTCGGCCCCGTCGCGCTCTTCGCCTGCTTCGGCGTCTGGGCCGAGCAGCACTACACCGCGCACTCCTACCCCTGGGCGCCCGGCGCCTACCTGCTCGTGGCGGCCGCCGCGCTGCCGCTGCTGTGGCGCAGGCGGCGACCGGTCCTGGCCGCCGCGCTGTGCCTGGCCGGTGTCGCCGGCTACAAGCTGGCCGGCTACCCGGGCCTGGCCCCGGCCGTGCTGGTCTTCCTGGCCTGCGCGAGCCTGGGGCTCTACTGCGAGCGGCACGGGCTGCGGTACGCCCTGCTGGCGACCGCCGTGGTCTGGGCGCTGCCGACGCTGCCGCCCAACTCGCTGCCCTGGTACGCGCTGGACGTGTCGATGCCCGCGCTCTCCTACGGCGCCGCCAGCGTCGTCGCGCACTCCGCGCGCCGCCGACGCCTCGAACACGACGCGCGGCTGCGCGAGGAGGCGGCCGCCGCCGAGGAGCGCCTGGGCCGCCGCCTGGCCGAGGAACGCCTGCGGATCGCCCGCGAGTTGCACGACGTGCTCGCGCACACCATCTCGGTGGTGGCGGTGCAGAGCAATGTCGCGCTCGACGCGCTGGCCACGGCCCCGCCCGACACCGACGACGCCCGCGAGGCCATGCTCCTGGTTCGCGGTGCGGCCCGCCAGGCGATGCCGGAACTGCGCGCCGCCCTCGATCTGCTGCGCGGCCAGGCCGGCGCGGCGGACGGCCGCCCGCAGCCGGGCCTGGGCCAACTCGACGAACTGGCGTCCCAGTTCCGCGACAGCGGACTCGCGGTCACGCTGCGGGTGCCGGACGCGGCCCGGGAACTGTCGCCGCTGGTGCAGCTCACCGCCTACCGGATCGCGCAGGAGGGCCTCACCAACACCCTGCGCCACGCTCACGCCCGCGAGGCCACGGTCACGGTGTCGCGCGAGGGCGGCGACACGCTGGTCCTGCTCGTGGCCGACGATGGGTCGGGCGGCGAGGGCGCGATCGGTGCGGGCGGCTCCAGCGGGGCCGGCGGCACCGGCGGCGGGTTCGGGCTGCTCGGGATGAAGGAACGGGCCGAGGCCCTCGGCGGGCGGGTCGAGGCGGGGCCGCGACCGGGCGGCGGCTGGCTGGTGCGTGCCGAACTACCGTGGGAGATCTCGTGATCCGCGTCCTGATCGCCGACGACCAGGCCCTGGTCCGGGCCGGGTTCCACTCGCTGCTCGACCGCGCCGACGACATCGAGGTCGTCGGGGAGGCGGTGGACGGCCTCGACGCCGTCGCCCAGGCCGCCCGGCTGCGGCCGGACGTGGTGCTGATGGACGTGCGGATGCCCCGGCTGGACGGCATCGGTGCCACGGAACGCATCGTCGCGGACCCGGAGTTGGCGGCGACCCATGTCGTCGTGGTGACCACGTTCGAGCTCGACGAGTACATCCACCGCGCGCTGCGCGCGGGCGCGAGCGGCTTCCTGCTGAAGGACCTCGACCCGGACGAACTGCGGCGCGCGGTACGGGTCGTGGCGGCGGGCGAGGCGCTGCTCGCGCCCAGCGTGACCCGCCGTCTGATCGGCACCTTCACCCGCCGGGGCACCGCACTGCCGCCCGGACTCGCGGCCGCGGGCGCCATGTTGACCGACCGCGAACGTGAGGTCGTCGCCCTGGTCGGGCGCGGCCTGAGCAACGAGGAGATCGCGGCGGAGCTGGTCATCTCGCCGGCCACGGCCAAGACCCACGTCTCGCACGCGATGACCAAACTGGGCGCCCGCGACCGGGCCCAACTCGTGGTCTTCGCCTACGAGACGGGCCTGGTCTGAGGCCCGGCCGTGGGCGAGGATGCGGCCGTCGGCGGCGTAACCGGTGACGGAGATCTGGATGGGTCCGTTGCCGGGCAGGCTGGGGCCGAGTGCCAGGAACGCCGCCCAGCCCGTGTGGCCGTTTCCGGTCGCCGGTGCCACCGGTCGAACCGGCTAGGCTTCGATCATGGACGACTCATCGCAGAGTCCCGAGGACGTGAAGCGACAGGTCCTGGCCGCACACGCCCGCGTGCTGGAGCTCGTCGACGCCGTGGACGACGCGCGGATGGCCGCCCCTTCCGCGCTGCCCGGCTGGTCGCGCGGGCATGTCGTGCGGCATCTCGCGGACAATGCGCGCGCCTTCGACCGGCAGGCGCGGCTCGCGCTGAAGGGCGAGCTCACCGACATGTACGACGGCGGCGTGGCCGGCCGTGACCGGTCGATCGAGGAGCGCGCGGCCCGCTCCGCCGCAGTGCTGCGCGAGGAACTGCGGGAGACGCAGCGCGCGCTGGAGGAGACCTGGGACACGTTCGCCGTCGAGGACTGGCAGCGTTCCGTGCGGTTCCGTCAAGCCACCGTCCTCGCCACGCTCTTCGCGCGCTGGCGCGAGGCGGAGATCCACGCGGTGGACCTGGCCCTCGACTACCGGCCCCGGGACTGGTCCCCGGCCTTCGCCCGGCACGCGCTCGACTTCCTCGCCCCGCGAGCCCCCGAGGGCACGCGCCTGGTCCTGCGGGCCACCGACCACGACCTCACCCGCGCCCTCGGAGAGGGAACGACGGTCGAGGTCTCCGGCACGCTGGGCGACCTCGCGGCCTGGATGGCCGGCCGCGACGCCGACGGCACGCTGGAGACGTCGGCCGATTCCCTGCCGCGGCTCGGCCCGTGGCCGTCCTGAGCCACGCCCGCCCGCGCGTCCTTCAGTAGGACACCGGCAGGGCCACCAGGCCGCGCGCCCGCATCGAGGGACGCCACCGCAGGTCGGCGGGCGCGGCGGCCAGGGTCAGCGACGGGAACCTGGCCAGCAGCGCGTCGAGGGCGATCTCCGTCTCCATCCGGGCCAGTGGGGCGCCGACGCAGTAGTGGATGCCATGGCCCAGGGTGAGATGCCCGGTCGCAGCGCGGTCGAGGGCGAGCCGGTCCGGCTCGGCGAAGCGCTCCGGATCCCGGTTGGCGGAGGCGATCGACAGCAGGACCGTCTCCCCCGCCGGCACGGTGACGTCGCCGAACTCGACGTCCTCCAGCGGGAAGCGGCGGATCGACAGCGGCGCGGGGGTGTCGAACCGCATCAGCTCCTCGACCGCCGCCGGCAGCAGCCCGGCGTCGGCGCGCAGCGCGGCCAGCTGCTCGGGGTGGGTGAGCAGCGCCAGCACGGCGTTGCCGATCAGCTGGACGGTGTTCTCGTAGCCGGCGAAGAGGATCAGGAAGGCGAGCGAGAGCAGTTCGTCCTCGCTCAGGCGCTGCCCCTCGTCGCGCGCCTCGATCATCGCGGAGAGCAGGTCGTCGCCGGGCTGCGCGCGCTTCCCGGCGATGAGCGCGGTCAGGTAGGCGAACATGCCGCCGATGGCGGCCTTGGCCAGCTCGGGCCGGGAGGGGTCCGGGGCGACCAGCACGTCGGTCCAGGCGCGGAAGTCGCGGCGCTCCGACTCCGGCACGCCGAGCAGGTCGCAGATCACCACGATCGGCAGCGGGGCCGCGTAGGCGGCGACCAGGTCCACGGGGCCTTCGGCCGGGAAGGCGTCCAGCAGCGTCTCGGCGGTGCGGCGGATCGGCGCGCGCAGCCGCTCGACGCGCTGCGGGGTGAACGCCTGCGAGACGAGCCGGCGGATCCGGGTGTGGTCCGGCGGATCCATGTTGAGCAGGTTCGCGTCGAGCGCGGGCGGCAGGCGCATGCCGGCGTAGTTGCCGGGCAGCGCGTGCTGCTTGTCCAGCGACAGCCGCGGGTCGGCCAGCCCGCGCCGCACGTCCTCGTACCGCGTGACCAGCCACGCGGGCCGCCCGTCCGTCCCACTGACCCGATGCGCCGGCCCCTGCTCGCGCAGCGCGGCGTAGGCGGCGTGCGGGTCGGCGACCAACCGGGCGGTGATGTCCGAGGCGGAGCGTTCTGACGACGTACCGGTGGCGCCGGACGGCCCGAGGGGCGCATGGGATGACATGCGCACAGCCTAGATGATCGGTTCCAAGGGGCCCTGGGCTGCGCGTTGTTGCGATCCTGCCGCACCGGCCGGGAAAACCGCTGTCGGACGGCTCAGTGGACGCCGAGCCGGGGCGGGTCCGGGAGGCCGTGGTTTCGCGCCCAGGCGCGGGCCTGGGCGATGCGGGACGTGGTGGGCGGGTGGCTGGCGAACAGCGTCACGGCGAGCGGGTGGGGCGCGAGGTCGGCGATGTTGACCACCGCGAGGCGCCGCTGCATCGCGACGACCGTCTCCGGAGCCCGCGTCAGATCCAGCGCGTAGGCGTCCGCGCGGGCCTCCACCTGCCGGCTGCGCGCGTTGTAGACCGGCCCGGCGACCGCCCCGCCGACCGTGCCCAGCGCCATGACCAGCGCCAGCGAGCGGGGGTCGGACGCGTGCGCGACGCCGGCGGCGGCGAGCAGCGGCGACCAGTGCAGGGCGGCCGCGAGCACGCAGACGGACGCGGCCGCGCCGAGCGCGCCGACGAGGGTGCCGTGGAGCACGTCGCGCCGTGCGGCGTGGCCGAGTTCGTGCGCGGCGACGGCGGCGACCTCCGGCGGGGCGGCCTGCTCGACGGTGGTGTCCCAGACGACGACGCGCCGGGTGCGGCCGATCCCGGAGACGTACGCGTTGACCGCGCTGGTGCGCCGCGAGGCGTCACTGACCAGGATGTCCCGGACCCGCACGCCGGAGGCTCCGACCATTGCCGTGAGCGCGGCGCGCAGCTCACCCTCCGGCAGCGGTGTGAAGCGGTTGAACAGGGGCTCGACCACGACGGGCAGCAGGAACGACATCGCGACCACCAGCGCCGCCGCGCCGATCGCGGCGAGCACCCACCAGGTGTCCGGCAGCCACCGCATCAGCGCGTACAGGACCACGGCGACACCCGCGAACAGCACCGCGCCGATCCCGAACCCCTTCGCCGCGTCGGCGGCGAACAGCCGCCACGACCGTCGCGACAGACCCCACCGCCGGTTGACGACCTCGGCCCGCAGCGACAGCGGCAGTCCCAGCACCAGCAGCACCAACTGCAGCGCGACGGCCCCCAGCGCGGCGGTGGCCACCCATCCCCCGCCGCCGACCCGCCCGGCCTGCCGCACCAGCCCGGCCCCGACCGGGGTGAACCCGAGCACGAGCGGCACCACGAGTCCGATCACCATCGACCCGTACCGCAGCGGCGCCACCTCCCGCTTCCGCGCCCGCGAACGCGCGATCTCGGCCGGGGTGAAGTCGTCCTCCAGAGCAGACATGGGACCTAGTGTGGGGGAACCGGAGCCGACGAACCGCACTCATGCTCGCGAGGGAGCCGTCATGGAGCTGCACAACCCTGCGCCCGTCACCGTCGACCAGGTGGTGCACGCCTTGTCGGTGTTGGGGCAGGAGGTCGTCGCGGATCCGGAGTTCCGGCCCGACGGGCCGACCGAGGACGATCTGCCGGAGCTGCTGGGCGGGCTGCTGGGGCGGGTCGAGTACGAGGTGGCGATCGTGGTGGACCCGGCGGACGAGCCGCCGAGCGCGCTGTCGCAGTTGCAGGACGGGTGGCGGGCCGAGAGCGACGACCCGGACGTGCACCGGGCGGTGCTGGTGAACCGGCTGCAGCGGACGGCCTTCGACGTCGGTGCGGCGCTGGGTGAGGAGACCGGGGAGGAGGAGCCCGACGAGGACGAGGAGGAGGTGGGTCCGCCCGGCGTGGCGGGGGCCGCCACCTGCGCGCTGGCCTCGGCGGAGCTGCTGGCCGCGCAGGCCGCCGTCGACGAGGGGCACGCCCGTGAGGCCCACCGGGCGCTGGACTCCGTGGAGGGCTTCCTCGCCCAGGCGCTGCTCACCGCGCATCTGCTGCGGCTCCAGCTGCGCGCCGAGGAGGAGGACGAGGACGAGGACTGAGCCGGGTCGCCGGCCCACCCGGTCTCAGCCCACCGGCAGCAGCCCTGGTCGCAGGGGCGCGGAGCGCAGCGCCCGGATCAGGGCCCGGACCGCGCCGGTCCGGGCCAGGTCCGCGGTGGTGACGTAGCCGACCTGACGGGTCGGCCCCTCGGGGCCGAGGTCGGTGCGGGAGACCTGCGCGGGCAGGTCGACCAGGGAGAGCCAGGGCATGACGGACATGCCCAGTCCCTGGGCGACCAGCGAGAGGGCGAAGACGTCGTCCTCGGCCGAGAGGCCGCCGCCGGGGAGCCAGTCCTGGTCGCGCCACCAGTCGCGGGTGTAGGAGCCGCAGTTCTCGACCCAGTCGACCAGGGGCAGCGCGCGGGGGTCCGCGGCGCCCGCGGGATGCACGAGCGCGTAGGGCTCGCGGAACAGGGGGGTCGCGACCAGGCCGGGCAGGGGCGGTGCGCTGTGGTCGAGGGTGGCGATGGCGAGGTCGGCGCGGCCGTCGGCAACCTCGCCGGCGGTGCCGCGCCCGATCTCACGGACGATCACGACCTGTGGTTCCAGGCCCGGATGCTGTCGCCGTAGGCCACCGAGGACGGCCGGGAGCAGCTGGGTGGCGGCGCTGCGGAAGGCGGCGATGCGCAGTGGGCCGGTGATCTCCTCGGTGCCCCGGGCGGTGGAGCGGACCTCGGCGGCGAGGGTGTCCAGCATCCGCAGCACGCGGCGGGCGTGGGCGACGGCGCGTTCGCCGGCCGGGGTGGGTGCGGCGCCGAGGCGGCCGCGTTCGAACAGGACGGCGCCGAGTTTGCGCTCCACCGTGCGAACGGTGTGGGAGACCGCGGACTGGGTCGAGCCGAGTTGCTCGGCGGCGCCGGTGAAGCTGTGCGCGCCGGCGACGGCGACCAGGACGCGGAGCTCCTGCGGGAGTAGATCGGCCATGGCCGCAGCGTAGCGCCGGTTTCCAGGAGAACCTCTCCTCACCGTCGTGCGGGTGGCTGCGGAGGCCTAGTGTGGGGGTATAGCCGGATTTCTGCCGTTTCGGGCCCTGGGTCGCAGGACCCGAGTTCCCAGGAGGGCAGATGGTCTCACCAGCGAAGGACCAAGCACCCATGCCCCGGGCGTCCGTCGCCCGGATCTCCGTGAACGTCGACGGTGTGGACCACCGGGACGAGGTGGAGCCTCGTCTGCTGCTGGTCCACTACCTGCGCGACACCCTAGGCCGGACCGGGACGCCGATCGGCTGCGACACCGGGAACTGCGGTGCCTGCACCGTCGATCTGGACGGCGCCACCGTCAAGAGCTGCCAGGTGCTGGCCGTCCAGGCGGACGGCGGGCGGGTGACCACGATCCAGGGGCTGGCCGGGCCGGACGGCGCCTGGCACCCCCTGCAGACGGCGTTCCACGAGCAGCACGCGCTGCAGTGCGGGTACTGCACGCCCGGAATGATCATGGCGGCGCGGGATCTGCTGCGGGAGACGCCGGACCCGACCCCGGAGCAGGTCCGTGACGCGCTGGAGGGCAACCTCTGCCGCTGCACGGGCTACCAGAACATCGTTCGCGCGGTGCTCGCCGCGGCGGCCGAGCTGCGCCGGCAGGGTGCGCCCGAGCCGCGGGGGCAGGGCGTGGACGTCCCGCAGGTGAGCGGTCAGGAGGCCCCGGCATGAGCACGGGCATGACCGGCCGGACGGAGCAGGCTCCGGTCCGGGAGGTCGGGCGCGCGCGGACCCGCAAGGAGGACGCGCGGCTGGTGACGGGGCAGACCACCTGGACCGACAACATGACGGTCCCGGGCCTGCTGCATGTCGCGATCCTGCGCAGCCCGCTCGCCCACGCGCGGATCGAGCGTGTGGACGCGTCCCCGGCGCTGGAACGCGAGGGCGTGGTGGCCGTCTTCACCGGCGCCGACCTGGCGGCGGGGCTCGGATCGCTGCCCTGCGCCTGGCAGGTGACGGAGGACATGATCCTGCCGGAGCACCCGGCGGTCGCGGTGGACGAGGTGCGCTACGTCGGCGACCCGGTCGCGGTCGTCGTGGCTCGCGACCGCTACGCGGCGGCGGACGCGCTGGAGGACGTGTGGGTGGACTACGAGCCGCTGCCGCCGGTGCTGGACCTGGAGGCGGCGCTCGCCGAGGACGCGCCGCTGGTCCACGCCGACAAGGGCAGCAACCGCTGTTACACCTGGCCGCTGGTCTCCGGCGACTACGAGACGGCGAGAGGGCAGGCCGACGTCGTGCTGCGCCGTCGGCACCACCAGCAGCGGCTGATCCCGAACGCGATGGAGCCGCGCGCCTGCGTGGTCGTGCCGGTGCCGTCCACCGGGGAGTACACGCTGTACTCGTCCACGCAGATCCCGCACATCGTGCGGATCATGATGGCGCTGACCACCGGCATCCCGGAACAGAAGCTGCGGGTGGTCGCCCCCGACGTGGGCGGCGGCTTCGGGTCGAAACTGCAGGTCTACGGCGAGGACGCGATCTGCCTCGCGCTGGCCCGGACGCTGGGGCAGCCGGTCAAGTGGACGGAGTCGCGGTCCGAGAGCTACCAGGCACAGCACCACGGGCGCGGCCAGATCCAGGACATCGAGCTCGCCGCGACCAGTGACGGGCGGCTGCTCGGGATGAAGGCCGACATCCTGGCCGACATGGGCGCCTATCTGATGATCATCACCCCAGGTACGCCGCTGCTGGGCGCGTTCATGTACCCGGGCATCTACAAGATGGACGCCTACGACTTCCACTGCACGGGTGTCTTCACCACCCGCACCCCCACGGACGCCTACCGCGGCGCGGGCCGACCGGAGGCGACGTTCGCGATCGAGCGGACCATGGACGAGCTCGCCGCCGAGCTGGGCCTGGACCCGCTGGAGCTGCGCCGTCGCAACTGGATCCGGCACGAGGAGTTCCCGTTCACCACCGTCGCGGGCCTCACCTACGACAGCGGCGACTACGCGGCCGCGACCGACCGCGCGACGGCGCTCTTCGGCTACGCGGACCTGCGTGCCGAGCAGCGGGCTCGCCACGCGAACGCGGACCCGGTGCGGCTCGGCATCGGCGTGTCCACCTACACCGAGATGTGCGGCCTGGCCCCGAGCCGGATCCTCGGCTCGCTGCGCTACGCGGCGGGCGGCTGGGAGGCGGCGTCGATCCGGGTGCTGGCGACCGGCAAGGTCGAGGTGATCACCGGCACCAGCCCGCACGGGCAGGGCCATGTGACGGCGTGGAGCCAGATCGCCGCCGACGTGCTGGGCGTGCCGTTCGAGGACGTCGAGGTGATGCACGGCGACACCCGGGTCGCGCCGCAGGGCATGGACACCTACGGCTCGCGCTCGCTGGTGATCGGCGGGATCGCGGTGCACGAGGCGGCTCTCAAGGTCGTCGCCAAGGCCCGCAAACTGGCGGCGCACCTGCTGGAGGCGAGCGAGGACGACCTCGACTTCGCCGACGGCGTCTTCTCGGTGCGCGGCTCGCCGGACGCGCGCAAGACCATCCAGGAGGTGGCCTTCGCCGCGTTCGCCGCGCACGACCTGCCCGAGGGCATGGAGCCGACGCTCAACGCGGAGCACCTGCTGGACCCGGACAACTTCTCCTACCCGCACGGCACCCACCTGTGCGCGGTGGAGGTGGACACCGAGACGGGCGCGGTCGCGATCCGCTCCTACGTCTGCGTCGACGACGTCGGACGGGTCGTCAACCCGATGATCGTGGAGGGCCAGGTGCACGGCGGCGTCGCGCAGGGCATCGCGCAGGCGCTGTACGAGGAGGCCGTCTACGACGACGCGGGCAACCTGGTCTCCGGCACCATGGCCGACTACCTGGTCCCGGCCGCGCCGGACCTGCCGGACCTGGTCACCGACCGGACCGAGACCCCGGCCACGTCCAACCCGCTCGGCGTCAAGGGCGTCGGGGAGGCGGGCACGATCGCGTCCACCCCGGCGGTGGTCAACGCGATCATGGACGCGCTGCGGCCGCTGGGCGTCCGCGACGTCCGGATGCCCTGCACGCCGGAGCGGATCTGGCGGGCGGTCAGGGAGGCGGCGGACTCGGAGAGCTCCCGGAAGGAGGACGCGTCGTGATCCCCGCGAAGTTCGACTACGCCCGTCCGCAGAGCGCGGAGGAGGCCGTGCGCGTTCTCGCGGACGCCGGACCGGAGGCGAAGGTGCTGGCCGGCGGCCAGAGCCTGCTGCCGATCCTGCGTCTGCGGCTGTCCTTCCCCGAGCTGCTCGTCGACGTCGGCGCCCTCGGTGCGCTGCGTGGCGTCCGCGAGGAGGGCCAGGAGCTGGCCGTCGGCGCGCTGACGACCCATCACGACATGGTCCACGACCCGCTGGTGCGCGCGCACGCCGGGCTGCTGGCCCGGGCGGCGGCCACGATCGCGGACCCGGCCGTGCGCCACCGCGGCACGCTCGGCGGCTCGCTCGCCCACGCCGACCCGGCCGGGGACCTGCCGGCGGTCTGCCTGGCCATGGACGCCACCATGGTCGCGCTCGGCCCGCAGGGCTATCGCACGATCCCGGCGGCGGAGTTCTTCGTCGACTACCTGCAGACGGCGCTGCGGCCGGACGAGCTGCTGACCGAGATCCGCTTCCCGGTCCTGGACGGCTGGGGCTACCACTACGAGAAGTTCCACCGCACCGCCCAGGCCTGGGCGGTGGTCGGGGTCGCGGCGGCGGTGCGCCGCGAGCGGAACGGCGGCGGGATCGCCGAGGCGCGGGTCGGGCTGGTCAACATGGGCGCCCGTCCGCTGCGCGCGCACCTGACGGAGACCGCGCTCGCGGGCGCGGAGCCGACACGGGAGACGATCGGGCGCGCCGCGACGATGGCCGCCGAGGGCGCGCATCCGCCGACGGACCTGTCCGGGTCCGCCGAGTACCGTGAGCACCTGGCGCGGGTGCTGACCCGGCGCGCGCTGCTGGCCGCGGCCGGAGCGGCCTGAGGCGGCGCGCGGATGGGACGACCGGACGGGCAGGCGGCCGCGGACCCCACCGAGCGGCAGACGGCCGAGAGCCCGCAGGCGCTGCGGGCCCGGCTGGAGGCGACGGGTTACCTCGTCGACGAGGGACTGGCCGTCGCCTGCTTCCTGGCCGTGCGTCTGCACCGGCCGATCTTCTGCGAGGGCGACGCCGGCACGGGCAAGACCGCGCTGGCCGCCGCCCTCGCGGGGGCGCTGGAGGCGCCGCTGATCCGACTGCAGTGCTACGAGGGCATCGACGCCGCCCAGGCCCTCTACGACTGGGACTTCCCACGGCAGTTGCTGCACCTCAAGGTCGCCGAGGCGGGCGGCGCCGGCAGCGACACGGAGTTGCTGGAGCAGCAGCTCTACAGCCCCCGCTTCCTCATCGCCCGCCCGCTGCTGCGGGCGCTGGAGACCTGGCCGTCGGTGTTGCTGGTCGACGAGATCGACCGCGCGGACGAGGAGTTCGAGGCGCTGCTGCTGGAACTGCTGTCGGAGTGGACGATCACCGTCCCCGAACTCGGCACGCTGCGCGGCGAGCGGCCGCCGGTCGTCGTGCTCACCTCCAACCGCACCCGCGAGGTCCACGACGCGCTCAAACGGCGCTGCCTCTACCACTGGTTCGACCATCCGGACTTCGCCCGCGAGGTCGCCATCGTGCGCGGTCGCCTGCCGGACGTCACCGAGCGCCTTGCGGTCGAGGTCACCCGTGCCGTGCGCGCGCTGCGCGCCCGGGACCTGCTCAAGCCGCCGGGCGTCGCGGAGACCCTGGACTGGGCCGAGGCCCTGCACGCGCTCGGCGCGACCGCGCTCGACGCCGAGCTCGCGACGGCCACGCTGGGCACGGTGCTCAAGCACCACGAGGACATCGAACAGACCCGCGCCCTCGACCTCACCAGCCTGCTGGCCGACGCGGCGTCGGGCGGTGCGCCGTGAGCGACAGGGCGGAGGCCGTGACCAAGGTGGTCGTCGGGTTCGTGCGGACCCTGCGGGCCGCCGGGGTCGCCGTCGTGCCCGGACAGGTGCGGGGGTTCGTCCTCGCGCTGGAGCTGCTCGGGCCCGCGCTGCGGCGGGACGTGTACTGGGCCGGACGGCTGACGCTCTGCGCCGAGCGCGACGACCTCGACCGCTACGACCGCGCGTTCGCCGCCTACTTCGGGGAGCGGGCGGGCGGCTCCGGTGAGCGCCGCGCCCTGCCGCTGCGTCCACGGCGGCAGTTGACCGTTGGCATGGAGCATGCCGTGGACGGCGAGCCCGGTCCGGCCGCCGAGCGGCCCGTCGCCGCGCTCGCCAGTGCGGCGGAGACCCTGCGGCATCGCGACATCGCCGCCCTGACGGATGCCGAACGCGTGGAGCTGCGGCGCCTGTTGGCCGCCCTCGCCCTCCCGGGCGAGACGCGGCGCAGCGCCCGCCGGCGCCCCTCACTGCGCGGGCGCGGCGAGGTGGACGTGCGCCGTACCACCCGCGAACTCCTGCGCCACGGCGGCGAACCCGCACGCCTGCTGCGCCGGACCCGCGTCCGCACGCCGCGCCGCGTCGTGCTGCTCGTCGACGTCAGCGGGTCGATGGCCCCCTACGCGGACGCGCTGCTCCGCTTCGCCCACGCCGCCCGCAACGGCGGCCCCGCCGCGCGCCGCACGGAGGTGTTCACCCTCGGCACCCGACTCACCCGCGTCACCGTTCCCTTGACGCACCGTCATCCCGAGTTTGCCATGGCCGCGTTGAGCCGCGCCGTGCCGGACTGGAGCGGCGGCACCCGGCTCGGCGAGACCCTGCGCACGCTGCTGTTCGGCCAAGGCCGCCGCAACACCGTCCGCGGCGCGGTCGTCGTGCTGCTCTCCGACGGCTGGGAACGCGGCGACCCCGCGCTGCTGGCCGCAGAGATGCAGCGCCTGCACCGGCTCGCGAACAAGGTGGTGTGGGCCAACCCGCGCAAGGGACGCCCCGGTTACGCGCCGCTCGCGGCGGGCATGGCGGCGGCGCTGCCGAGCGTGGACGTGTTCGTCGAGGGGCACAGCCTCGCGGCCCTGGAGCATCTGGCCGCCGTGGTGAGAGGAGCGGCCGATGCGTGAGATCTTGCCCGCGCTGCGGCGCTGGTACGCGGCGGGCGCGGCGTTCGGGCTGGCTACGGTCGTCGGGGTGACCCGGAGCGCGCCGCGCGGGCCGGGCGCGGCGATGGCCGTCGGGCCCGAGGACGAGGTCGTGGGCAGCGTCTCCGGCGGCTGCGTGGAGGGCGCGGTCTTCGAGCTCGCCCAGGAGGTGGTCCGCACCGGCCGGTCGCAGCTCGCGACCTTCGGCTACAGCGACGACGACGCCTTCGCCGTCGGACTGACCTGCGGCGGCGAGATCACACTGCTGGTCCGGCCGGTCACGGCCGCCCTCGACCCGACCTTCGACGCGGTGGCCGCGTCCGTGGCCGAACAGCGGCCCGTCGCGCTCGCGACGGTGCTCGACGCGCCCGCCGACGCCACCGTGGCCGTCGGCGCGGTCCGCGCCGTCTGGCCGGACCGCACCCTGGGCTCGCTCGGCCCGGCGGGCCTGGACGCGGCCGTCACCGCCGACGCGCGGGGCGAGTTGGCGCAAGGCGTGACCGCGCAGCGCCACTACGGCGCGAACGGCGAGCGCCGGATGGACCAGGTGACCGTCTTCCTGCAGTCCTTCGCTCCCCCGCCGCGCCTGCTGGTCTTCGGCGCGATCGACTTCGCGGCCGCCGTCGCCGACCTCGGTGCCTTCCTCGGCTATCGGGTCACGGTCTGCGACGCCCGCCCGGTCTTCGCCACGGCCCGGCGGTTCCCGCCGCAGGTCGAGGTGGTCGTCGACTGGCCGCACCGCTACCTGGCCGCGACGCGGGTGGACCCCTCCACGGTGATCTGCGTGCTCACCCACGACCCGAAGTTCGACGTACCGGTGCTGCAGGTCGCGCTGGGCACGCCCGCCGCCTACATCGGCGTCATGGGCAGCCGCCACACCCACGAGGACCGGCTGCGCCGGCTGCGCGAGGCGGGGGTGGACGAGACGTCACTCGCGCGGCTGCACGCGCCCATCGGCCTCGACCTGGGTGCGCGCACGCCCGAGGAGGTGGCCGTATCGATCGCGGCGGAGATCGTCTCCGCCCGCTGGGGCGGCACCGGCACCGCGCTGACCGACACGACCGGGTCCGTGCACGGCCCCGTCCCGGACCCGCAGGACGCCGCCGACGCCGCGGCGAGCACGAGGAGTTGACCATGCAGCTGCACCACGGCATCACCGTGCCCGCCTCCACCGACGAGGTCTGGCGCGCGCTCGGCGAGATCGAGGACCTGGCCCCCTGCCTGCCGGGCGCGGCCGTCGACCACGTCGACCAGGACACCGTCTACGGATCGATGACCGTCAAGGTCGGCCCGATCACCGTCGCCTACCGCGGCCGGGCCGTCATCGACGAACGCGACGACGCCCGCCACCGCATGGTCGTGCACGCCACCGGCCGCGAGCAGCGCGGCGTCGGCACGGCGCGGGCGACCCTCGTCGTGGAGGCCCACGAGCAGGCCCCGGGCACGACCGAGGTGGACGTCGACACCGACCTGACCGTCACCGGCCGCCCGGCCCAGTTCGGCCGCGGCGTCATGGCCGACATCGGCGATCGTGTCATCACGGAGTTCGCCGACCGCCTCTCCGCCCGCCTCGGCGCGACCGCGGCGCCCTCCCCGGGGACTTCCCCGGAGCCGGGCGCGGCACCCAAGCCCGAGCCGGAACCCGCGTCCGAGTCCACATCGGAGCCGGTGCCCGCGCCGCAGGCCGGCAGCGACGAGCCGCTCGACCTCGGCCCGATCCTGGCCCCGGTCCTGCGACGGGCAGCGCTCCTCGCACTGACGGCGCTCTGCGTCAGCGCCCTCGCCCGCCTGATCCGCCAGCGTGCCCGCGCCCGCCGCCGGGCGCGGGGCTGACTGTCGGTCAGGAGGGCGGCGCGGGCACCGCGGCCGATCCGCCCCCGCCCCCGGGCGGGATCACACCCGAACCGGTCGAGGGAGCCGTGCCGGTGGACGGGGACAAGGACGGGGCGGTCGACGGCGTGGACGCCGACGGGGACGGCGAGGCCGACGGGGAGGCCGGACTGGAGCTCGCGGCGGAGGCCGACGAACCGGACGGACAGGGCTGCGCGCTGCCCGGCGGGGGTGCGCCGACCGGCGAGCCCGAGCCCGAAGCCGTCGCCGCGGACGCCGATCCGACCGGCGAGCCCGACAGACAGGTGGTCGACGCGATCGCCGGACCGCTGCTCGACGTCCCGCTCGGGGCACCGCTCGTCGCACCGGGCGAGCCGCTGGCGGTCGCCGGCGGGGGGATGGGCACGTCGCCCCCACCGGTGCTGCCGGTGGGCCGCTCGAACCACGTGCCCGTGGTCTCGTTGTAGATCACGATCACATTGACGCTGGTCACCGCCGGAAGGATGACGACCACGTTCTGCGTGTTGAAGGTCGCCCACGTCGTCCCGGTGTAGGAGCTGCGCGTGGTGACCACGGGAACCAGCAGCGGGTTGCCGCAGGCGCAACGGGCGCGCGGTGCGCCGTTCGCGTCGACCAGCACGGCGGTCCCTGCTTCCAGGACCGACTGGAACGAGGTGGCCGCGCCGTTCGCGAAGCCGTGATTGGTGACCCGGGTGTCGGTGCGCAGCAGCACCGGCGTCAGCGAGTGCAGGAACGCGTCGATCTGGTCCTCGCGGATGCCCTCGACGCCGGCCCAGGCGGCCCCCTTGTCGCGGTTGGCGCGCAGGAACGCGGACATCTGCGGGACGTCGCAGGTGGAGATCCGCTCCGTGCCGCCGTAGAGGCCCACGCTCGTGCCGGAGACCGTGTGCACGCCGCCGGCTCCGGAGGTCGCCCCTGCGGGGACCGGCGCGGCGGAGTGGGAGGGCCTGGCCGAGTGGGACGGGCTCGGCCCGCTGTGGGCCGGGGTCGTGAACGGGTCGGGACCGGTGGATCCGGCCGGCTGCAGCATCACCGTCTGCGCGCTGGCGGGCCGGGTGAGCAGCACGACGGACAACGCCACCGCGAGTCCGACCACCAGCGCCGCGGGCACGAGCAGCGAGGAGCGCCGCCACCACGGCGGCTTCGACACGGCGTGCGCGCCGCGCCCGCCCGGCGGCTCGCCGGGAGGCGTCGCGGGAACGGTGGGCGGCCCGCCGGGGCCGGACGGCGGGCGGCCCGACGAACCGGACAGCGGGCCGGAGGGCGGACCGGATGGGGGTTCTTGGGAGCTCACGGCAGGCCTTCCTGCGGATCGGAGCGGACGCGCGCTCCTCATTCTGGAAGCCGGTCGGGGCGCCGCGGCAATCGGAACTACGCCACCTGGCTCACTGCGCTGCCCACTCCGAAATACTAGCCATGGATATAGTAGCCATGTATGGTATCGCTCATGAGCGAGAGCGATGCACCGATGGGCCCCACGCCCGGCTACCTGGTCTGGCGTCTGTCGATGAAGTGGCGGGTGGCGGTCGACCGGGCCCTGGTGGCCCAGGGCCTCACCCACGCGCAGTACTCGCTGCTCGCGGCCCTGCTCGCGACGCAACGCTCCGGGCGTACCCCCACCCAGCGTGAACTCGCGGACGCCACCGGCCTGGAGGCGCTCTACGTGTCCAAGCTCGCCCGTGCCCTCGAGGGCACCGGGCTCATCGCCCGGACGCCGCACCCCACCGACACGCGCGCGGTCCAGCTGTCCCTGACCGACCACGGCCGGGAGGCGACCGAGCGCGCGATCACCGTCGTCCATCAGCTCCTGGACCGGCTCCTGGCCCCGCTCGGCGGCTGGGACAGCCCCCGCACCGCGGTGCTCACCCGCGAGCTGAAGAGCCTGCTCAACGCTCCACTCGATGTCACGAACGATGTCACGAACGATGCCACGAACCAGGAGTAGCCATGTCCACCACGCCCACCGTCAACGGCCAGGTCATCGGCCGGGCCCATTACGCCACTCGCGCCCTGCTCGGCCCCGTGCTCGACCGCACCGCCACCACCTTCGACGAGTCGCTGGTGCTCAACTCCCTGGCGGGCGACGCCGAGGGCGTCGACCGGGCCGAGCTGCTCGGCCTGCTGGCCGGCAACCTGAAGATCTCCGAGGCCGAGGTCGCGGGGATCGTCGACGAGCTGGCCGCCTCGGCCCTGCTGGAGGCCGGCGACGACAGCCGTCTGCGGCTCACCGACGCGGGCCGGGCCCGCAACCACGAGATCCGGTCCACCATCGCCGCGATCACCCAGCGGATCTACGCCGACATCCCGGCCGAGGACCTGGCGACCACGGGCCGGGTGCTGACCCTGCTCACCGCTCGTGCCGACGCCGAACTGGCGGCGCTGCGGTAAGCCCCGGCCGGCGTCCTACCGGCCGTCGAACCAGCGCAGGGCGAACCAGAGCTCCATCCGGGTCTCCGCGTCGTCCAGATCGACGTCGAGCAGCGCGGCGACGCGGGTGATGCGCTGGCGCACGGTATTGCGGTGCACACCCAGTGCGGCCGCTGTGCGGTCCCAACTGCCGTGGGCGGCCAGCCATGCGTGCAGAGTCCCGAGCAGCCCGTCGCTCCCGGACGCCGGCAGCGGTTTGAGCAGGCGGCGGGCCTGCGAGCGCGCCTCGTCGGCGTCGACGAGCGAGGCCACCCCGGTCCGCCCTGGGTCATGGCGGACGGCGCGGTGGCCGGAGGCGAGCGCGCGTCGCAGCGCCCGCTCGGCCTGCGCGGCCGCCGCACGCAGCTCGGTCGTGCCGGCCGGGGCGCTGACACCGAGGGTCCAACCCAGGCGGACCGCGTCGGGGAAGTCCTCGTCGACGCCCCGAGCGGACCCGTGGAGCGGGATGACCGCGTGCAGGGCGCCCTGCTCGACCTCGAGGTAGGCGGTCCCCAGCGCCGTCCCGAGTGCGGCCAGGTGGACACCCGCGGAGGGCGCGGACCGGTCCGCGCGCACGAGGTCGCGCCGCCCCGCCACGACCAGCCAGCGGGACGGGGACGCTTCCGTCGACGGGTGGAGCAGCTCGGCGAGCTCCGCCGGCTCGGCTCCCAGCAGGGCGCCCAGCAACGCCGCGGCCGTGGGCGCGTCGGCGCCGAGTGCGTGGCGGGGGCCGGTGAGCAGGGAGAGCAGGACCACTCCCATACCGGCGACGGACCGGTCGACGGACGACTGGCGGGCAGCGGTCACCAGCGCGAGCTGGAGCGCGCCGCCGCTTTCGGCTCCAGGCACGGTGTGGAGGATGAGCTGCGTGCCGTCGAGGTGCTCCACGGCGGCCTCGGGCACCCGGCCGCCGGCGGCGCGGGCGCGGCCGCGCTCGTGGGCGAGGAGCAGCAGGCGCTCGCGGGCGGAATCGGCGGGGGGCACGCCGGTGGCGACGAGTTGCTGACCGTCACCGTCAAGCAGGGCCGTCCACGCGCTCAGGTGTGACGCCAGCTGACGCAGCACCGCCTCGACCGCGTCGGGGCGCGCGGCCGCGGCCGCCAGGTCCGACTGGGCGCGGGACATGCGCCGCAGCTCCCGGCTGCGGGCCTCGGCCATGGCGAGGTGGACCACGCGGGAGACGGCCACGAACGGCGTCGCGGGCGGCACCTGCAAGAGCGGCAGGCCGTGCCGGTCGCAGGCGCTGACGAGCTCCGGAGGCACCTCGTCGTACACGGGCGCGAGGCCGAACCCCAGACCGGCGACCCCGGCGCCGACCAGGCGTCGCACGTACGCATCCAACTCGCCTGGTGCGGTTCCCAGATGACGTCCAGCGGTCAGCAGCAGCTCACCACCGAGCAGGTACTGGCTCGGGTCCTCCCACTCCGAGGTGTGCACCATCGCGACCTGGCGGTCCCCGACCGGCCCGGCCACCTGGCGCACACCGAGCCCGGCGTCGTCCAGGACGACGTCCAGCGGGACCGCGGTGAGTCCGGTGACGGCGGTGGGGTCTGCCGGCATACCCGACCTCCTCGCAGATGTGCGAATCATCCATGCATACGGGCGTGAGTGGATGAAACATACACTTCCTGGCGCCACGACGTCAGTCCTAGGTTCTTTCGCATACCCCCACTCCCCCACTGAGGACCGCCACCCCACAGGCGGCCGGATCGGAGGACCACATGGCAGTCGACTACGTGGTGATCGTCGCCTACCTGGCCGGAATCGTCGGCGTCGGCTGGTGGGGCCGACGCCGCGCCCGCTCCAGAAGCGACTTCCTGGTCGCCGGGCGGCGCCTCGGGCCGACGATGTACACCGGCACCATGGCCGCCGTGGTGCTCGGCGGCGCCTCCACCATCGGCGGCGTCCGCCTCGGGTACACCTACGGGCTCTCCGGCGCCTGGATGGTCTTCGCCATCGGCCTGGGTCTGCTCGCGCTGAGCGTCTTCTTCTCCGCGCGGATCGCCCGGCTCAAGGTCTACACCGTGGCCGAGATGCTGTCCCTGCGTTACGGCGACGCGGCGAGCGTGATCTCCGGCGTGGTCATGTGGATGTACACGCTGATGCTCGCAGTGACCTCCACCATCGCCTACGCCAGCGTCTTCGACGTGCTGTTCGACATCCCCCGCTGGGCGGCGATCGTCATCGGCGGAGCGATCGTGGTCGGCTACTCCGCCCTCGGCGGCATGTGGTCGATCACGCTCACGGACATGGTGCAGTTCGCGGTCAAGAGCGTCGGCGTGCTGCTGCTCCTGCTCCCCCTGGCCGTGATCAAGGCGGGCGGCTTCGGTCGCATGGAGGCGGAGCTCCCCCACGGATACTTCTCCCCCACCTCGATCGGCGGGCAGACGATCTTCACCTACGTGCTGATCTACACCTTCGGCATGCTGATCGGTCAGGACATCTGGCAGCGCGTCTTCACCGCCCGCACCGACAAGGTGGCCGCCCACGGCGGCACCGTGGCCGGCGTCTACTGCCTGGTCTACGCGCTGGCCGGGGCCGTGATCGGCACGGCGACGAAGGCGCTCTACCCGACCCTTCCGGGCGCGGACAGCGCGTTCGCGACGATCGTGAAGCACGCCCTGCCCGCCGGGGTGAAAGGCCTGGTGCTGGCGGCCGCCCTGTCCGCGATGATGTCGACCGCGAGTGGCGCCCTGATCGCCTCCGCGACCGTCGCCGAGAACGACATCTGGCGGCGTGTCAGCCGCCGTCCGCAGGCCGCCCTTTCCGGCGCGGAGCGGGACGAGGTGCGATCGAACCGGATCTTCATCATCGTTCTCGGGATCACGGCGACCGTGGTCGCCTGCCTGCTCAGCGACGTCGTCTCGGCGCTGACGGTCGCCTACAACCTGCTGGTGGGCGGCCTGCTGGTGCCGATCCTGGGCGGACTGGTGTGGCGCCGCGGCAACCTTCAGGGGGCACTCGCCTCGGTGGTCCTCGGCGGCGGCACCGTCATCGTGCTCATGGTCACCAAGGGCGTGCTGGCCAACGAGCCGATCTACTACGGCCTCGGCATCAGCCTGCTCGCCTACCTCGTCGTCAGCCTGCTGACGCCCGCGCCCGACGCGGCCCGGCTGGAGGCCTGGCGGCGGCGGGTCGCCGGAGAAGCCGCCCCGCCCTCGGAGCTCGCAGGCCCCGGCGACAGCCGTCCGGCCGCCGCTCCCGCCGTCTGAGCCGCGCACACAACGCCACCTCCTCGAAGGGATTCCCCGTGAACACCACCGAACCGCGCGGCAGCGCAACTCCCGCGCGGGCCGCGCGCTTCGGCGGCGACCTGGTCGTCGAGTCCCTGGCCGCACTCGGCGCGGACAGCGTGATCGGCCTGCCGGGACAGCACGCCCTCGGCCTCTTCGACGCGCTGGGCCGCGGTCCACTGCGCTACCTGGGCCTGCGCGTCGAGAACAACGCCGGCTTCGCCGCCGACGGCTTCGCCCGCACGGCCGGGACCGTCGCGCCGCTGCTGCTGTCCACCGGGCCGGGGGCACTGACCTCGCTGGCGGCGCTGCAGGAGGCCGCCGCGGCGTCGGTGCCGGTGCTCGCGATCAGCAGCCAGATCCCCTCAGCCGGGCTTGGCGGGCGGCGCCGGGGCTACCTGCACGAACTCGTCGACCAGCGGGCGAGCTTCCGGGACGTGGTGAAGTCGGTGCACACGCCGCGCACCGCGTCCCAGATCCCCTCCGCGATCGCGGCGGCCTGGGAGTCCGCGCTGACCGTGCCCTACGGTCCGGTGTGGGTGGAGATCCCCCAGGACGTGCTGCTCGCCCCGACCGACGTCCCTCCGGTACGGGAGCTGCGCGCCGAGCCGCGGCCGGTGCCGCCCCGGGCCGAGCTCGTCGCCGAGGCCGCGGCGCTGCTCGCGGCGGCCGAACGGCCCGTCATCCTGGCCGGCGGCGGCGTGGTCAGGGCCGGGGCGGCAGACCAGCTGCGGGAGTTGGCGGAGCTGCTGCGTGCCCCGGTGGCCTGCACCTTCGGCGGCAAGGGCGCCTTCCCGTGGGAGCACCCGCTGTCGCTGCAGTCCTGGCTGGAGGACCGGCACACCACCGAGCTCCTCGAGGACGCGGACGTGCTGCTGGTCGTCGGCTCCGGGCTCGGCGAACTGTCCAGCAACTACCACACCTTCGCGCCGCGCGGCCGGATCGTGCAGATCGAGGCCGACGCGGGCAAGTTGGAGTCCAACCACCCCGCCTTCGGGATCCACGCGGACGCCGCCCTCGCGCTGGCCGCCCTGTGCCGGGCGGTCCCGGAGCGGCCCGCCGACGGACGGGCCGAGGCCGCCTCCGTCGACCTGCTCAAGCGGGTGCGCGAGCGGCTGGACAGCCAGGGGCTGGAGAAGGAGCGGCAGGTGCTGGCGGCCGTCCGCGACGCGCTGCCGGACGATGCACCGGCCTACTTCGACATGACGATCCTCGGCTACTGGGCCTGGTCGGCCTGGGACGCGCGGCGCCCCGGAGCGATGCAGTCCGCGCAGGGGGCCGGGGGCCTGGGCTACGCCTATCCGGCCGCACTCGGGGCGGCCTGGGCGCAGACCGCGCACCCGGCCGGGCCGGCGCCGCGTCCCGTGCTGGCGGTCTCCGGTGACGGCGGGGCCATGTACTCCCTGGCCGAGCTTGCGACCGCTCGCCAGCACGACCTTCCGGTCACCTGGCTGATCGTCGACGACGGCGGCTACGGCATCCTGCGCGCGTACATGGCCGACTCCTTCGGCGCGGCCACCGGCACCGAGCTGACCCGCCCGGACTTCGTCCGGCTGGCGGAGTCCTTCGGCGTCCCGGCGTGCTCGACCACCCCGGAACGGCTCCGCGACGACCTCGCCGCGGCGCTGGCCACGCCCGGGCCGTCCGTGGTGGTGCTGCCGACAGTGCTGCGGATGTTCGCGCCGACACACCTGGACGGCTGACGGCTGCCCCCCGGGGGGCGAGCTCAGCGCGGCAGGCGGCGCCAGAGCGGCCGCGGCAGCAGGCGCATGACGGCGGCGAGCACGGCGAGTCGGCGCGGCACCCAGAGTGTGCGGGAGCCGGGCCCGCGGCCGAGGGCCGCCGCGACGGCGGCGGCCACCTGGGTCGGTGTGGAGGAGAGCGGCGCCGGGGCCATGCCCTCGGTCATCCGACCGGTGACGAAGCCCGGGCGGACCAACAGGACGGAGACGCCGGTGCCGTGCAGCCGGTCGGCCAGGCCGCGGGCGAAGGCGTCGAGCCCCGCCTTGGCCGCCCCGTAGACGAAGTTGGCCCGGCGCGGGCGGACCGCGGCGATCGAGGAGAGCACGACGATCGTGCCGCGGCGCTGCTCGCGCATTCGCGCGGCGAGCGCGAGCAGGAGGGTGACGTGGGCGGTGAGATTGATCTGCACCAGCTCGCCCGCGCGCTCCGGCTGCGCGTCCAGGACGTCCTGCGCGACGAGGACACCGGCGGCGCAGATCGCCACGTCCAGCGGGCCGTCGGCCAAGGCGCGCGCCGTCAGCGTCGTGTGCGTGGCGGGGTCCAGGGCGTCGAAGGGGGCGGTCGTCACCCGGCAGCGCAGGTCCGCGCCGGCCGCGGCGAGGCGCCGCGGGTCGCGTCCGGCGAGGATCGCCTCGTCGTCGGGGCCGAGGTCGAGCGCGTGCAGCAGCGCGATCCCGATCTCGCTGGTGCCGCCGACGAGCAGCACCCGTCGCGGGGGCTTGCTCTGCGGCCCGCTCATTCGCACAGCCCGAGGCGGCGGCCGAGGTCGGAGCGGAAGACGCCGTGCGGGTCGAGCCGGGCGCGGGCCTCGTGCCAGGCGTCCAGCGGACCGTACATCTCGGTGAAGCGGGCGCGGTCCATCCGGGCGTCCTTGGCGAGGTAGAGGCGGCCGCCGGACTTGGCGACCAGGCGGTCGAGGGCGTCGAGCAGCTCGCCGATCCCGGCGCGGGCGGCGGGCAGGTCGACGGCCAGCGACCAGCCTGCCACGGGGAAGGAGAGCGGATGGCCGTCGGCGGGGCCGAAGCGCTTCAAGGTCCCCAGAAAAGGTGAGGCCTGATGCCGGTGCAGGGTCTCCAGCGCGCACACGACGAGGTCGCGCTCGGCGTCCGGGACGACGAACTGGTACTGCCAGATGCCGGCGGGGCCGAGTGCGCGGTTCCAGCCGGCGAGCGCGTCGAGGCGGTGGAAGAACGTGCCGAGGGTGGCCACGCTCTGCCGCAGACGCGGAGCCCGGTGGTACCAGAGGCCGTTGAAGGCGGCGGCGGTGCGCGGGGTGACCGGGCAGAAGGGCAGCGCGGGCACGGGCAGCGCCAAGCCCGGCCGGTAGCGCGGGCCGTCGGGCTCGCGCCGCGGGTCGGGCTCGGCGTGGTGGTCGGCGAGGTCGACGACGCCGCGCCCGAGCGAGCGGCCATGGGCCGTGCCGTCGATCCAGGCGACCGCGTACCGGGAGCGGGCGGTGTCGAGCGTGTCCATCAGCGCGTCCAGATCGGCGGCGCGGCGCGTGGTGACGTCGAGGAGCGCGCTGCGGATCGGCAGCAGCCGGAGCGTCACCGAGACGATGACGCCGGTCAGGCCCATCCCGCCGACCGTGGCGCCGAAGGCGTGCGGGGTCTCCTCCGGGGTGAGCCGGCGCAGCGTGCCGGTGCCGTCGACGAGGTCGATCTGGTCGAGCCAGGCGGCGATCGTGCCGTCCCGGTGCTGGTTCTTGCCGTGCACGTCCGCGGCGACGGCGCCGCCGACGGTGAGGTGGGCCGTGCCGGGCAGGACCGGCGGCAGCCAGCCGTGCGGCACGGTCCGGGCGAGCAGCTCGGTGAACTCCACGGACGCGGAGACCCGCACGCGTCCCCGGTGCGGGTCGAGCAGCAGCCACGGTTCGACGGCCTGGGTCAGCACCAGCCCGCCGGAGTTGAGCGCGGCGTCGCCGTAGCTGCGGCCCGCTCCGCGTGCGACAAGGCCGCGCTCCGGGCGGCTCGCGATCAGCCCGCGCAGCGCGGGCAGGCTCAGCGGCCCGACCGGCTCGGCGCGGCTGCGCGGGGTCCGCCCCCAGCCGCTGAGCAGGACCTCGGGCTCCGCCATGACCGTCCTTCCACGACCGTCCTTCGGGTTCAGAGCATGGGCGCCAGGAAGGCCGCCAGCCACAGCAGTTCGGCGGCCACCAGGCGGCGGTCGGTGAGCAGCAGGTCCTCGACGCGGGTGACCGGGTCGCGGGAGACGAGGCGGTCGAAGCGCAGCAGCGCGTAGAGCAGCGGGAGGGTGCTGAGCAGGTGCCAGCCGCTTCCGGTGCCCAACGCCCAGGCCAGGTAGGCGAGGACGGTGGCGGCCAGCAGCAGCGTGCGCAGCAGGCGCAGGCGTCGGGGGCCGTAGTGGGCGAGCGCGGGCCGGTGTTGGGCGGCGGCGCTGCCGAGCAGCTCGGCCTCGGCCGCGCGCTTGGCTGCGGCCACGAGCAGCGCCCCCAGGCTGCAGACCAGCAGGAACCACCCGGACGGCGGGATCCTGGCGGCGACCGCGCCGCCGACCGCCCGCAGCACGAACGCCGAGGCCAGCGCCGCGAGTTCGACACCGGGCAGGTGCTTGAGCGCGAGCGAGTAGCAGACGCTGAGCAGCAGGTAGCCCGCAAGCACCGCGCTGAACCCCCAGCCGGGCACGGCCGCGGCCGCCGCGAGCGCGCCGAGCGCGAAGACGACGGCGAGGACCCGCCCCTGCGTGCCCGTCAGCTCCCCGGAGGCGAGCGGCCGCCGCCGCTTCGCGGGGTGGCGCCGGTCCCGCTCCAGGTCGGCGAGATCGTTGACGCAGTACCCGGACGCGGCGGCGAGCGTGAACGCGCCCACCGCGAGCGCGAGATCGACGGGCCCGCGCCCGTCCCGCCCGGTCGACCCGGCGGCGAGCGGGGCGGCGAGCACGAGCAGGTTCTTCGGCCACTGCCGCGGCCGCGTCGTCCGCAGCACCGCTCGCGCGGTGACCCACCCATGCGCCCGCGGGTGGCCGGCCCGTCCTGCCCGCGCAACCTGCTGCGCGGCCCCCGGCCGGGCCGGTTCCACCCGCCCTCCGGCCGGCGGTACGCCTGCCGGGCCGAAGCCCGCCGTCCCCGGCCGGAGGCCGGTCATCGGGCGAAGACCGCGACGAAGTCGCGGCTGGTCGTGGAGTAGTAGCGGTCGGCCGGGCGCTGCTGGCCGTCCAGCAGCTTGACCGGCGCCGGGTCCGCGCCGCCGGCCGGCGGGCGGTAGTACATGAAGGACATCCACGCGGGGTTGATGTCGAGCTGCATCGCCTCCACGCAGCCCGCCCGCTGCAGCAGATCGGCCAGCGTTCGCACCGACAGCGCGGGACCGTACACGAAGACGACCCGGCCGTCGGCCGTGACGCCGACACCCGAGCGCCACACGTAGTATGCGCCGCCGATGGTCAGGCCCCAGCCGGACTCGATGTTGGTGTCGACGGCGGCGGGCACCACGCCGTGGTCGACGACCAGCTTCAGGTTCTGCCGCACGCCGACCACGGCGGGGCTCATCGACACGTCGCGTCCCCACACCCCGACGGCGACGTGGCCGTCACGGTAGAAGACGAGCGACGCCGCGCCCTGCCGCAGCGTTCCCCGGCTGACGCCGTCGAGGTAGAAGCCGCCGCCCGCCTCGTTCACCTTGAAGCCGCCGTTGAAGGTGGCGACCAGGCCGGACCGCCCGCCGGCCGGGACGTCGTACGGGACACCCCAGTCGGCGGTGCCGGGATCGCTCCACCCGGGGTGGAGCTGGAAGCGGAGCAGGCGCGGATCCATGGAGGCGACGGCCGCGACGTACGAGGTGTGCTGGGCGTCCGGGCGCAGGTAGGCGCCGAGCAGGGCGGGTTGCCCGGCCACGGTGCGCAGCACCTGCCAGGTCCCCTCGCCGGGCAGCGGCGGCCCGGCGGGCGAAACCAGCCGGGGCGGGAGCTGGGCCGCCGGCGCGGCGTGGTGCGCGGCGGCTGGCGGCGCGGCGGGGCGCAGCGCGATGGACGGTTTCCCACCGACCTTGGGCGGGTTGAGGTCGTACTGGAGGGTCTCGACGAGCGTGACCACGGGCGCGAGATGGTTGTTGCGTCCCCAGTCCGCGACCCGTGCGGCGACGCTGTCGTCACCGGGCGCGGTGAGCGCCTGGCCGAGCGACCAGCTGACCCAGATCAACAGCGCGGCGAACAGCCCGAGCAGCACCCGCGCCCAGGGGCGGAAGGGCAGCGTCCAGAGCCTCCTGCCCACGCGCGCGGCCCGCCCCGACATCCGCCCTGTGCCCGGTGTCCGGCCCCCGGGGGCGTCCTCGTCCGGCCCCCGGCGCCGCAGCAGTTCGGACATCCCAGGCCACTTCCTTCGGCCGCGCCCTCCATCCTCCCACGCGAGCCCGGCCCCGGCTCCGCGCGCGACCGGCCGCCGCTGACCCGCTCGATATTTGACCGATCATTCTTCTTTCGCCTAGGTTCTCGACCATGGCGAGGACGAAGGACTTCGACCCGGACGCGGTGCTGGACCGGGCGGTCGAGCTGTTCTGGCGGCACGGCTACGAGGCCACGTCGATGGCGGACCTGGTCGCCCACCTGGGCGTCGCGCGGGCCAGCATCTACGCGACCTTCGGCGGCAAGCAGGAGTTTTTCGCCAAGGCGCTGCAGCGATATCTCGACACCACCGACCCGCACGTGATGACGGCCCTGTCGCAGCCCGGCCCGGTGCTGCCGGCAGTCAGGGCCTTGATCGACACCTACGTCGGCGCAGACGCCGACAACGACCGGCCCCGCGGCTGCATGGTCGTCAACAGCGCCGTCGAGCTGGCCGACCGCGACGCGGGCGTGGCGCGGCTGGTCGAGGCCAGCTGGGCGCACCTGGAGACCACGCTCACCTCGGCGCTGCTGCGCGCCCGGACACAGGGCGAACTGCGCCCGGACGCCGAGCCGCGAGCCCTGGCCCGTTTCCTGCTGGTCTTCCTGCAGGGCGTGCGCGTCCTCGAACGCACCCCTGACGCCGCAGCCCGCCTGCGGGACGCGGCCCGCGTGGCAGCGTCGGCCCTCGCCTGATCCGAGGCGCTCGGGCCGCTCCTTTCAAGACCGATCGATCCAGATGGGGGAATCCATGAACGCTCGATTCGACGGAAGGGTCGTACTGATCACCGGCGGCGCCGGAGCCCTCGCGGGGGCCACCGCCCAGGCCTTCGCCGAGCGAGGCGCAACCGTCGTGCTGGCGGCACGCGATCCGGACCACGCCGCCGAGGCCGCCGCCCGGATCCGGCCGGGCGGCGGCAAGGTCGACTGGATCGCCGCCGACGTCATCGCCGGCCGCGTCAGCGACCCGGCCGAGGTCGCGGCGACCGTGCTCTGGCTGGCCTCGGACGAGTCGAGCTTCGTCGTCGGCCACGACCTCGTCGTCGACGACGGCGCGACCGCCTGACCCGCCGACCTGACGCGTCGGACCCGACGCGAGAAATCCCCGCTGCACAGGGCTTGGCTGTTGAACCACAACTGCCTACCGTCGAGTAGCCATTGACGACTTTGAGGTGAGCACCTCAGCGGGGAGGCAGTCATGCGGGCCATCGGCACCTTACGGACCACCGTCGTCGCGCTCAGCGGCGCGCTGCTGCTCGGCGCGGCGCTCGCCGGGCCGCCGGCCGGGACGGCCCAGGCGGCGACCGGCGCGACCACGGGGACGACGGCCACCAGCGGCCTGCGGGATGTCCTGATCGTGGGCAACAGCCAGGCCGGCACCGTCAGCTTCATCGACGCCCACACGTTCGCCAACCTGGGCTCGTTGAACGTCACCGCCGACGCGCAGCAGCGGATCGCCGAGATGGACCCGGTGCAGTGGGCCGGATTCCAGACCGTCACCTCCGTGGAGGGCGGCAACCGTTGGGTGGACGACGCCCAACTCTCGCCCGACGGGCGAACCCTGTACGTCTCGCGGGGCAATCTCGACGACGTCGCCGCCTACGACATCGCCACCGGCGCGCAGCTGTGGCGTACCCGCCTCGACGGGTTCAAGGCCGACCACGCCGCCCTCTCCCCCGACGGCACCCGGTACGTCGTCTCCGCCACGACCGCGCAGAAGGCGGAGGTCCTCGACACCTCGAACGGCTCCGTCGTCGGCTCGTTCCCGACCGGGACGTACCCGCACCAGAACGACTACACCGCCGACGGACGCTACATCTACAACTCCAGCATCGGCGTCACCTCGCTGCCGCAGTCGATGGAGTGGGCCAAGGGGACGTTCCAGCTGACCAAGGTCGACGCGCACACCTTGCAGGTCGTGCAGGTCTGGCTCTTCCCGCACGGGATCCGCCCCAACGTCGTCGAGTCGGACGGCCGGACCATGTTCACCGACCTGTCCTACCTGAACGGCTTCGCGCAGTTCGACCTGTCGACGGGCAGGCAGGTGCGCACCTACCCGATGCCGTACAGCGCGGCGGGCGCGGCCCTCAGCCCCGACAACTACCCCCAGAACTCGGCCCACCACGGACTCGCGCTCTCCGGCGACAACGCGCGGGTGTGCGACGCCGGCACCATCGACGACTACGCGTCGGTCGTGAACGCGGCCGACGGCTCGACGGTCGGCACCGTCACCTACCCGGCCGGCAGCCTGCCGTACTGGGCGACCAGCAGCGCGGACGGCACGCTCTGCTTCGTCTCGCTCAGCAAGGCGAACGCCGTCTCGGTGATCGACTACGCGACGGGCAGGGAACTCGCCCGCGTGCCGGTCGGGGTGTTCCCGCAGCGCGAGCGCACCGGCGCGATCGACCCGGCCGTGCTGCCGGACCTGTCGCCGTCGGCGGGTTGAGCCACCACCACCTCCCAGGGAGCCGTCATGAGATTCCGTTCCGGCGGCCGGATCGCGGTCGCGGTCGCCTTCGCCACCGCACTGGCGCTGGGCGCCTCGGCGCCCGGCTACGCGGCCGCCGCGCCCCACCCGCACGTTGCCGTCGCCACGGCCGCCCGCATTCCGGTGATCTTCGTCCACGGCCACAACGCCGACCCGGGTGTCTGGGGCACGATGGAGACCGCGTTCCGCAGCGCGGGCTACGCGGACAGTCAGCTCTTCGCCTGGGGCTACGACACCAGCCAGTCCACCAACGAGGTGCTGGCCGGGCAGTTCGCCGCCTACGTCGCCCAGGTGCGGGCGCAGACCGGCGCCACGCAGGTCGACATCGTGGCGCATTCGCAGGGCAGCCTGCCGACCCGGTGGTTCCTGGAGTACGGCGGAGGCACGTCGGTCGTGCGGCACTGGGTCTCCCTCGGCGGCCCCAACCACGGCACCGACCTCGCCTGGGGCTGCGCGCTGTGGAACCAGGGCTGCCGGGACATGACGCCGGGCTCGTACGTCGTCAGCCACCTCGACCAGGGCGACGAGACGCCCGGACCCACCGCGTACGCGACCTTCTGGTCGCACTGCGACGAGCAGATCGTGCCCAACAGCAGCGTCGCGCTGACGGGAGCGGTCAACACCGACGCGGGCTGCCTCAAGCACAACGACCTGCTGACCGATCCGGGCGTGGAGGCCGGCGTACTGTCCTTCCTGGGCGGCTGAACCCCGCCCCGCCGCTCAGGCCTTGACGCTGCGGCTGCGCCCGCGGAACTCGGCCACGACCTCTCCGCCGCGCCGAACCGTGACGTCGTAGACGCCGCTGCGTCCGTAACGGGTGCGCTCCTCGGCGGTCGCCACGAGTTCGTCGCCCTCGGACACGGGGGCGACGAACACGATGTCGGCGCCGGCGGCGACCGTCACGGGACCGTGGCTGTTGCAGGCGCAGGCGAACGCGCTGTCCGCGAGCAGGAAGACATACCCGCCGTGCCCGATCCGGTGGCCGTTGACCATCCCCGGCGTGACCTTCATCCGCAGCACGGCCCGCCCTGGCGCGAGGTCCTCCAACTGGATCCCGAGCGCGGCCGACGCCGTGTCGGCGTCGAACATCGCCCGCGCGGCGGCGAGTCCGGCTTCGGCGGAGGCGGACCACGAGGGTTCGGGCGGTGTCATGGCTGGAGCGTATCCGGCCCGGGCGCGCCCGGGCCGGATA
>NZ_QKYN01000174.1 GCF_003258295.1 Streptacidiphilus pinicola
CGGCTCCGGCAGCTCCTCGTCGAGCTCGTCCGGCAGCCTCTCCGGCTTCGTCGTGATCACCAACCCGTCCGGGATGGAGGTCAGCGCCGACTTCTCCGAGAGCGACGCGCTGAAGCTCAAGTCCGGCCAGGCGGCCACGGTCACGTTGAACGCCGACACCACGCAGGTGCTCAACGCCAAGGTGGTGTCGATCAGTTCGCTTCCCGTGAGCAGCTCCGGCAGTGGGTCGGGCGGTGGCTCCAACAGCGCCGTCCAGTACGCCGCGCTGCTCGCGATCTCCGGGGACACCTCCAACCTGCGCACCGGCCTGAGCGCCAGCGTGCAGGTGGTGACCGGTGAGGCGTCCGGCGCGCTCTACCTGCCGACCTCTGCGATCAACGGAACCGGCGCCAACGCCAGCGTCAACGTGGTCCAGTCGGACGGCACGACCAAGCGCACGCCGATCACCCTCGGCGTGCAGGGCGACTCCGACGACCAGATCCTCTCCGGCGTGACCGACGGCCAGAAGGTCCAGATCACCGTCGTGTCGACCTCCGGCAGCAACGGCTTCCCGAGCACCGGCTTCCCGGGCGGCTTCGGCGGCGGTGGCGGTGGCCGAGGTGGCTTCGGCGGAGGCGGCGGTGGCCGTGGCGGCGGTGGCGGTCTCGCCGGCGGTGGCGGCGGAGGCAAGGGGTGAGCCCCGCACCTGACACGGCGACCGCCACTGCGCCCGTCATCGCGGCGCGCCGTCTGGTCAAGACCTACGGCATCGGCGACGCCGTCGTGCACGCGCTGGCGGGCGTCGACCTCACCGTCCAGCAGGGCGACTACGTGGCCATCATGGGCAGTTCGGGCTCGGGCAAGTCGACCCTGATGAACATCCTCGGCTGCCTGGACGTGCCGACCACCGGCCGCTACCTGCTGGACGGCATCGACGTCGGCGGGCTGGACGAGCGACAGCTGTCGCTCGTCCGTAACCGCAAGATCGGCTTCATCTTCCAGTCCTTCAACCTGGTTCCGCGCACCAACGCGCTCGCCCAGGTCGAGCTGCCGCTCGCCTACGCGGGCGTCAAGGCGGCCGAGCGGCGGCGGCGCGCGATGGCCGCGCTGACCATGGTGGGGCTGGCCGACCGGGCCGAGCACAAGCCCAACGAGCTCTCCGGCGGCCAGCAGCAGCGCGTCGCCGTGGCCCGCGCCCTGGTCACCTCGCCCGCGATGCTGCTCGCGGACGAGCCGACCGGAAACCTGGACAGCCACAGCACCAAGGAGGTCCTCGGCATCGTGGACCGGCTCAACGACTCCGGCCGCACGGTCGTGCTGATCACCCACGAGGACGAGGTCGCGCACCACGCCAAGCGGGTGATCCGGCTCGTCGACGGCCTGATCGTCAGCGACGAGCGGCAGGCGCCCGTCGAGGGACCGCCGCCCGCGATGGCCGGCGCGGCCGGGGCGCTCACCCGGGGAGGGGTGCGATGAACCCGCTGGAGACGCTGCGCTTCGCGGTCCTGGGCCTGTCTGCCAACAAGGTCCGGTCCGGGCTCACGATGCTGGGCATCCTGATCGGTGTCGCGGCCGTCATCCTGCTCCTCGCGGTCGGCAACGGCTCCTCGCAGGCGGTCAAGGACTCCATCGACGCGCTCGGCACCAACGCGCTCACCGTCAGCTCGGGTGCCGGCTTCGGCGCGCAGTCGACGGCGACCAGCACCAAGCCGCTCACCATCGACGACGCCCGCGCGCTGGCCGACCAGAGCCAGGCGCCGGACATCAAGGGCGTCGCGCCCGAGGTGCAGACCTCTCAGACCGCCCTGTACGAGGGCACCTCGCACACGGTTAGCTCGGTCATCGGCACCTACCCGGCCTACTTCGAGGCCTCGAACAGCAAGGTGGTCCAGGGCGACTACTTCAGCAACGACGACGTCCTGGCCGCGCGCAAGGTCGCGGTGATCGGCTCGACCACGGCGACCGACCTGTTCGGCACGGCCTCCCCGATCGGCAAGAAGATCGTCCTGGGCGGCACCCCGCTCACCGTCGTCGGTGAGCTGGCGACCAAGGGCAGCGGCACCGGCTTCCAGGACCCGGACGACGTGATCATCGCGCCGCTGCCGACGGTCCAGAACGCCTACAGCGGCTTCGGCTCGCTCAGCCAGATCCTGGTCGAGGCGAGCTCGGCCGACACCACCACCCAGGCGCAGAACGAGATCACCACGGTCCTCATGGGTACGCACGGCATCAAGGACCCGACGGCGGTCGACTTCCGCGTCAGCAGCCAGACCACGCTGCTGTCCACCCGTAGCTCCACCACGCAGACCTTCACGGTGCTGCTCGGCGCGGTCGCGGCGATCTCGCTGCTGGTCGGCGGCATCGGCATCACCAACATCATGCTGGTGACGGTCACGGAGCGGACCCGGGAGATCGGCCTCCGCAAGGCGATCGGCGCGCCCAAGGGTGTCATCCTCAGCCAGTTCCTGGCCGAGTCGACGCTGCTCTCCCTGATCGGGGCCGGGCTCGGCGTCGCGGTGGCGCTGATCGGCGCGCACTTCACGATCGTCGGCATCAAGCCGGTGGTGATCCCCGCCTCGGTGTGGGGCGCCTTCGCCATCGCGGTGGCCATTGGCCTCTTCTTCGGCAGCTACCCGGCCAGCCGGGCGGCGAGCCTGCGTCCGATCGAGGCGCTGCGTCATGAGTGATCTTTTTCCGACACAGGAGGAAACCGTGGACCTCGAGCTGGCACCGACGGTCCAGTCGCCGGAGGACATCCTGGCCGAGCCGCCGGACGCGTTGGACATCAGTGCGGAGCTGGCCGCTCCGCCGCGCCGCAAGCTGCCGTGGCTGACGATGCTGCTGGTCGGCGGCCTGGTCGCGGGCGCCGGCTTCATCGGCGGGGTGCTGGTGGAGAAGGGGAACAACTCCTCGGTCGGCGGCGGTGCGGGGCGCAGCTTCAGCGCCTCCGGGCGCACCGGCGCGGGTGGCGGGTTCGGCGGTGGCACCGGCGGCGGTGGGTTCGGTGGTGGCGGGTTCGGCGGCGGCGCCGGTGGCGCGGGCGGTGGCACGACCATCGGCACGGTGAAGCTCGTCGACGGCTCGACCATCTACGTGACCGACACCTCCGGCAACATCGTCAAGGTCACCACCGGGGGCTCGACCAAGGTCAGCATCGCCCAGTCCGGCAAGGTCAGCCAGCTCAAGCCCGGTGCCACGGTCACCGTGCGCGGCAGTGCCGACGCCAACGGAGACGTGGCCGCGAGTACGGTGACGCAGGTGGGTGGCTGAGCGGTGCACAGCGTTCACTCATGAACTCCTCATCTACGGCCGCTAACCTGCCGCAGCCAGACCAGTTCTCACCGGGGGCGCCCATGGACACCGCCGAGGCCAGCCTGCTCGTCGTGGACGACGAGCCGAACATTCGCGAGCTGCTGTCCGCCTCGCTCCGCTTCGCCGGCTTCCGGGTCGCCTCCGCGGCGACCGGGGCCGAGGCCGTCGCCTACGTTCAGCGCACCCGTCCGGACCTGGTGGTACTGGACGTGATGCTGCCCGACGCGGACGGCTTCACGCTGGTCAAGCGGCTGCGGGACGACAGCGACCGGGACAAGATCCCGGTGATCTTCCTGACCGCGAAGGACGGCGTCGAGGACAAGATCAGCGGGCTGACGGCGGGCGGCGACGACTACGTCACCAAGCCGTTCAGCCTGGAGGAGCTGATCGCCCGGATCCGGGCGATCCTGCGCCGCACCGGCGGTCCCGCGGACGACGGCCGGCTGGTCGTGGCCGACCTGGAGCTGGATCTGGTCGGCCACCAGGTGCACCGCGCCGGCCGGCCGGTCTCGCTCTCGCCGACGGAGTTCAAGCTGCTGGAGTACCTGATGACCAACACCGGTCGAGTGGTCTCCAAGATGCAGATCCTCGACCACGTCTGGGCCTACGACTTCGGCGGCGACCTGAGCATCGTCGAGTCCTACATCTCCTACCTGCGCCGCAAGATGGACTCGGGCGCGGACGGCGCGCCCAAGCTCATCCACACCGTGCGCGGAGTCGGCTATGTCCTCCGCCGACCGGCCGGGTAAGCAGCTGGGGGCGCGAGGCTCCGCCGGTATGCGGCTCCGCCGCGGGGCGCGACAAACCCCCAGCCTTCGGCCGGGGGGACCCCCATCCGACGAGGAGAGTCCCCGAACGCGCAGGGCTGGCCCCCTCGGGTGGGCTCGTCGCGCAGTTCCTCGCGCCCCCAAACAGGTCCGCGGGCGTTTCTCGCTGCGGGTCCGGCTGCTGGCGCTCGCGATAGCGCTCGTCGCGCTCGGGCTCGTGGTGAGTGACACGCTCGTGCTCGGCAGCGTCCGCGATCAGCTGGTGCAGCGCGTGGACACGCAGCTGCAGCGGTTCGGGGACACCGCAGTCCGCCGGGTCGAAGACCCCAAGCGGCCGCTCGTGCCCACCGGCGGCGTTCGCCGCGCCTGGCTGCCGAGCCAGTACGTCGTCACGCAGGTGGACGCCGACGGCCACTACAGCGCGCTGCTGACGCAGCCCGTCCAGCAGGGCGATCCGCAGCCCGCGCTGCCGACCCTCGACGCCGCCCAGCTCGCGTCCCGGATGGATCACCCCTTCACCGTGCCCGCCGACCACGGCGGCGGCAGTTGGCGGGTGCTGATCGAGCCGGATCCCAGCCGGCCCGGCACGGGTGTGGTCGTCGCGGCGTCACTGGACGACACCGACGCGATGCTGGCCAAGCTGAACGACGGGTTTCTCGCGATCGGCGGCGCGGTCCTTCTGCTGCTCGCCGTCGCCGGGTTCTTCGCGGTTCGGGCGGGGCTCGGGCCGCTGCGGCGGATCGAGCAGGCCGCGCACCAGATCGCCGAGCAGACCGCCGCCGGGCAGCCCCCCACCCACCGCGTGCCGCATGCCGACGCGGACGTGCGCACCGAGGTGGGCAGCCTGGCCCGTTCGCTGAACTCGATGCTGGAGCAGATCGAGGCGGGCTTCGCCGCGCGCACCCGCTCCGAGGAGCGGATGCGCGCCTTCGTGGCCGACGCCAGTCACGAGCTGCGCACGCCGCTCTCCGGCATCCGCGGCTTCGCGGAGCTGTACCGGATGGGCGCGCTGGCCGACGAGGCGGACGTCAAGCGGACGATGAGCCGCATCGAGAGCGAGGCCGTGCGGATGAGCGGCCTGGTCGAGGACCTGCTGACGCTGGCGCGCCTGGACGAGCAGCGGCCGCTGCAGCTCGCGCCGATGGACCTGCGCACGCTGGCCGCGGACGCGCTGCACGACACCACCGCGCTCGACCCCACCCGCCCGGTCAGTCTGACCGGCGCGGCCGGGGCGACGACGCCGGGCGCCGCGCTGGTCCTCGGCGACGAGGCCCGGCTGCGCCAGGTGGTGACGAACCTGGTCGGCAACGCGGTCAAGCACACCCCGGCCGGCACCCCGGTCCGGATCGGCGTCGGCACGGTGGACGGCGAGGGCGTGCTGGAGGTCGCCGACGAGGGGCCGGGTCTTGCGCCGGAGCAGGCGGCCCGGGTGTTCGAGCGCTTCTACCGGGTGGACGCCTCGCGCAGCCGCCGGGACGGCGGGGGAGCGGGGCTGGGCCTCGCCATCGTCTCCGCGCTGACGCAGGCTCACGGCGGCCGGGTCGAGTTGGAGACCGCGCCGGGCGCGGGTGCCGTCTTCAGGATCTTCCTTCCCGGCGCCTGAGTGACGCCGCACACGTGACACCGTCCGAATCGGACGTCACGGCAATCGCCGAATTGGCAATCGGGCCTGGTCAGACTGTGCTGAACGGCGCTGTCGACTCACCCCACCCCCCTGTCAGTCTCTCCGGACCGACATGGTGATAATAGCTTGTGATCGTGTTCACGTTCACAAGCGCACGAGCATTTCGTGTTCAACATGCATGTCCCACACAAGTGGGAGGAAAAGTGCATTGATGGGCACGATGGTCGCCCAGAGGAGGGAACACCCGTGGAGCTCGCGCTCGCTCACGAGACGATGGCGCGATGGCAGTTCGGCATCACGACCGTCTACCACTTCCTCTTCGTGCCGTTGACGATCTCCTTGTCCGCGCTCGTCGCGGGCCTGCAGACGGCCTGGGTCCGGACGGGGCGTGAGAAGTACTTCAAGGCCACCAAGTTCTGGGGCAAGCTCTTCCTGATCAACATGGCGATGGGCGTGGTCACCGGCATCGTGCAGGAGTTCCAGTTCGGCATGAGCTGGTCGAACTACTCCCGCTTCGTCGGCGACATCTTCGGAGCCCCGCTCGCCTTCGAGGCGTTGATCGCCTTCTTCTTCGAGTCGACGTTCATCGGCTTGTGGATCTTCGGTTGGGACCGGCTGCCCAAGAAGCTGCATCTGCTGTCGATCTGGATGGTCGCCATCGGCACCACCCTGTCCGCCTACTTCATCCTGGCGGCCAACTCCTGGATGCAGCACCCGGTCGGCTACGAGCTCAAGAACGGCCGCGCCCAGTTGACCGACTTCCCCAAGGTGCTCTTCCAGAACACCACCCTGGTGGTCGTCTTCCACACCATCACCGCGGCGTTCCTGGTCGGCGGCGCGTTCATGATCGGCATCGCGGCCTACCAGCTGCGCAGGTCGGCCCGCCTGGCCAGGGAGGACCGCGAGCCCGTCAAGGTCGCCTCGATGAAGACCTCGCTCCGACTCGGCCTGGTGGTCTGCCTGCTGGCCGGTCTCGGCACCGCGATCAGTGGCGACGCGCTCGGCAAGGTCATGTTCGAGCAGCAGCCGATGAAGATGGCCGCGGCGGAGGCCCTGTGGGACACCGAGGCGCCCGCGCCGTTCTCGGTTTTCGCCTACGGCGACGTCTCCAAGGGCCACAACTCCGTCGAGATCACCGTTCCCGGCCTGCTCTCCTTCCTGGCCAAGGGCAACTTCACGTCGCCCGTCCCCGGCATCAACAACACCAATGCCGCCGAGAGGGCCAAGTACGGCGACAAGGCCCGCAACGGGGACTACAAGCCCAACATCCCGACCACCTTCTGGGCCTTCCGCTGGATGATCGGCTTCGGGATGACGTCCTTCGTGGTCGCCGCGATCGGCCTGTGGCTGACCCGCCGCCGCTTCTGGCTCGCCCCCGAGTTCCGGCGGGCCGGTGACGAGGTGCCGATCTTCATGCTGACCCGGACCAAGGAGCTCGGCCCGACGCTGACCAAGTGGGCCTGGCGGGGCGCCATCTGGACCCTGGCCTTCCCGCTGATCGCCTGCTCCTGGGGCTGGATCTTCACCGAGATGGGCCGTCAGCCGTGGGTCGTCTACGGCCTGATGACCACCGCCGACGCGGTCTCCCCCGGCGTCTCCATCGGCGAGCAGTGGACCTCGCTCATGGTGCTGACCCTGCTCTACGGGGTCCTCGCGGTGGTCGAGGTCAAGCTGTTGGTCAAGTACGCCAAGGCCGGGCCGACGGACGAGGAGCCGCCGCGCCAGGACCCCACCCTCGGCGGTCCCCCGGCGGGGTCCGAGGACGCCGACAAGCCCTTCGCCTTCGCGTACTGAGGAGACGGACGCCATGCACCTTCACGATGTCTGGTTCGTGCTGATCGCCGTCCTCTGGATCGGCTACTTCTTCCTGGAGGGTTTCGACTTCGGGGTCGGGATCCTCACCAAGGCCCTGGCCAGGGACGAGCGCGAGCGCCGCGTCCTGATCAACACCATCGGCCCGGTCTGGGACGGCAACGAGGTCTGGCTGCTCACCGCGGGCGGCGCGACCTTTGCCGCCTTCCCCGAGTGGTACGCCACGCTGTTCAGCGGCTTCTACCTGGCGCTGCTGATCATCCTGGTCTGCCTGATCATCCGCGGTGTCGCCTTCGAGTACCGGGGCAAGCGGGACGACGCGCAGTGGAAGCGCAACTGGGACCACGCCATCTTCTGGTGCTCGCTGCTCCCGGCCTTCCTGTGGGGCGTCGCCTTCGGCAACATCGTCCACGGCACCAAGATCGACGCGCACTTCGAGTACGTGGGCAACTTCTGGGACCTGCTGAACGCCTACTCGATCCTCGGCGGCGTGGTGACGCTGACCCTGTTCACCTTCCACGGAGCGGTGTTCACGGCGCTGAAGACCAACGGCGAGATCCGGGAGCGGGCCAGGGCACTGGCTCTCAAGGTCGGCGTGGTCACGGCGCTGGCGGCGCTGGCGTTCCTGATCTGGACCCAGGTGAACCACGGCGACAACTGGTCCTTCGCGGCCATGGTCGTCGCGGCGCTCGCCCTGGTCGGCGCCATCGGCATGAATCAACTGGGCCGTGAAGGGTGGGCGTTCATCCTCTCCGGGATCACCGTCGTAGCGGCCGTGGCGATGCTCTTCCTGTCGCTCTACCCGGACGTCATGCCGTCCTCGCTGAACCCGGCCTGGTCGCTGACGGTCAGCAACGCCTCGGCGTCCTCGTACACGCTGGGGATCATGACCTGGGTGGCGGGCATCATGACCCCCGTCGTGCTCGTCTACCAGGGCTGGACCTACTGGGTGTTCCGCCGCCGCATCGGCGTGCAGAACATGCCCGCCTAGTACGGCTGTAGAGGAGTCGTCGCTGTGAAGCCCGTCGATCCGCGCCTGCTGCGGTACGCCCGCGCGACCCGGATGTTCCTGCTGTCCTCGGTGGCGCTGGGCGTGCTCGGCGCCGGGCTGGTCATCGCGCAGGCGCTGCTGGTGGCGCAGATCGTCGTGGGCTGCTTCCAGCACGGTGAGGGGCTGGGCCGTCTGGCCGGGCCGCTGGCCGCGCTCGCGGCCGTCTCGCTGGGCCGCGGCGTGGTCGCGTGGGCGACGGAGGCCGTCGCGCACCGGGCCTCGGCCAAGGTCAAGTCCGAGCTGCGCCAGCAGTTGCTCACCCGCGCCGCCGCGCTCGGTCCCGGGTGGCTGGCCCGGCAGCGCAGCGGTGAGCTGGTCACCCTGGCCACCCGCGGCGTGGACGCGCTGGACGACTACTTCGCCCGCTACGTCCCGCAGCTGGCGCTGTCGGTGATCGTGCCGATCGCGGTGCTGGCCCGGATCGTCCTCGCCGACTGGGTCTCCGCCGCGATCATCGCCGCGACGCTGCCGCTGATCCCGGTCTTCATGGTGCTGATCGGGATGGCCACGCAGAGCCGGATGGACCGTCAGTGGCGCACGCTGGGCCGGCTCTCGCACCACTTCCTCGACGTGGTCGCCGGACTGCCCACGCTCAAGGTGTTCGGGCGGGCCAAGGCCCAGGCCGAGTCGATCCGCAGGATCACTGACCAGTACCGCCGCGCCACACTGCGGACGCTGCGTGTCGCCTTCGTCTCCTCGTTCGCCCTGGAGCTGCTGTCGACGCTGTCGGTGGCGCTGGTCGCGGTCAGCATCGGCATGCGGCTGGTCGACGGCGGCCTCGACCTCTTCACCGGCCTGGTCGTGCTGGTCCTCGCGCCGGAGGCGTACCTGCCGATCCGTCAGGTCGGTACGCACTACCACGCGAGCGTCGAGGGCCTGGCGGCGGCGGAGCAGATCTTCGCCGTGCTGGAGACGCCGGTCGCCGACTCCCCCGTCGCGACCGCGGCCGACGGTGGTGTCCGCGTCGACGGGCTGACCGTGCGTTACGCGGGCCGCGAGCGGCCCGCGCTGCGGGACTTCACGCTGCACCTCGCGCCGGGGGAGACCGTCGCCGTCACCGGCCCCTCGGGCGCGGGCAAGTCGACGCTGCTGGCGGCGCTGCTGGGCTTCGTGCCGTTCGAGGGCTGCGTCGACGTCGAGGGCTCGGTGGCCGCCCCCGCGCACGACCGGATTGCCTGGGTGCCGCAGCACCCTTACCTCTTCGCCGGAACGATCGCCGACAATGTGCGGTTGTCGCGGCCCGACGCGACGGACGAGCAGCTGCGCGCGGCCCTGGTCGCCGCCCAGGCCTGGGAGTTCGTCACCGCGCTGCCCGACGGTCCGCTGACGCTGCTCGGCGAGTCCGGCGCCGGCCTCTCCGCCGGCCAGCGCCGTCGCGTCGCGCTGGCCCGCGCCTTCCTCGCCGACCGGGAGCTGGTGCTGCTGGACGAGCCGACGGCCGGGCTGGACAACGAGAACGAGGCCGCGGTCGTGGCGGCCATCGGCGAACTGTCCGTCGGCCGCACGGTCCTGCTCACCTCGCACCGCCCCGCGCTGCTCGCCCTCGCGGACCGGCGCGTGGCCCTGCCGGGCCCGGTGGCGGCGGAACTCGCGAGCGGGGCCGCCCTCGGGGGCGCGACCCGCGGGGCGGGCCGTCCGGACCTCGCGGGTCCCGTCGACGGCTCTGCGACCGCGGCGGTACCCGCGCAGCCCGTCGCGCCTGCCCGTGATTCCCTGCCGGATGCCTCGGGAGCCACGTCCGGTGCGGGCTGGTCGAGTTGGCCGAGGCCGCGGCTCGGCGCCGCGATCGTCCTCGGCGCGCTCGCGCTCGTCTGCGCCACCGCGCTGATGGGCACTTCGGGTTGGCTGATCTCGCGCGCCTCCCAACAGCCGCCCGTCCTCTACCTGATGGTCGCCGTCACGGCCACCCGTACCTTCGGTATCGGGCGCTCCGCGCTCCGCTACGCCGAGCGGCTGGTGAGCCACGACGCGGTGCTGCGCAGCCTCGGCGCGCTGCGTACCGCCGTCTACGGCCGCCTCGAACGCCTCGCCCCGGCGGGGCTCGGCGCCACCTTCCGCCGCGGCGACCTGCTCGCCCGTATGGTCGCCGACGTGGACGCGATGCAGGACCACTACCTGCGCTACCGCCTGCCGCTCGCCGCGACCGCGCTGGCGGGCGCCCTCACGGTCGGCGTCGTCAGCTGGTTGCTCCCCCTCGCCGGTCTGCTGCTGGCCATCGGCCTGCTGCTCGCGGGCGTGCTCGTCCCGCTGCTGGCCCTGCGGCTGTCGGTGCGCGCCGAGCACGCGCAGGCGGAGACGCGCGGACTGCTGACCGGCGAGGTTGTCGGCCTGCTCGACGGCGCGGCCGAACTGACCGTCAGCGGCGCGCTGCCCGCCCGGCTGGACGCGCTGCGGGGGATCGACGCGGAGCTGACCGGCCTGCAGCGCCGCTCGGCCGCCGGCCTCGGGCTCGGGAGCGGCCTCACCACCGTGCTCACCGGTTTCACGGCCGTCGCGTGTGGGGCCGCCGGCATCGCCGCGGTGACCTCCGGACGGCTGCACGGCGTCTGGTTGGCGGTGCTGCTGCTGACGCCGTTGGCGGCGTTCGAGGGCGTCACCGGCCTCACGGCCGCGGCGCAGGCCCGCCAGCGCGGACTCCGCTCGGCGGCGCGGCTGGCCGAACTCGCCGAGGCTCCCCAGCCGGTGTCCGAGCCCTCCGCGCCCGGCACGCCGCCCGCCGACCCGCTGCCGCTGCGCGTGCGGGACCTGACCGTCGTCTGGCCGGGCCGGACCGCGACCGCGCTCTCCGAGGTCTCCCTGGAGCTGACGGCCGGCCGCCGCATCGCCGTCGTCGGCCCGAGCGGTTCCGGCAAGACCACGCTGGCCCACGCCCTGCTGCGCTTCCTCGACCCGGTCTCGGGCAGCGTCACCCTCGCGGGCGTCGACACCCGCGGCCTGGCCGGCGACGACGTCCGGCGCGCGGTCGGGCTGTGCGCGCAGGACGCCCACGTCTTCGACAGCAGCCTGCGCGAGAACCTCCGCCTGGCCCGCCCGGCGGCCACCGACGCGGAGCTCTTCGCGGCGCTGGCCGCCGCCCGCCTCGCGGACTTCGTCCGCGCCCTCCCGGACGGTCTCGACACCATGGTCGGCGAGCACGGCGCCTCCCTCTCGGGCGGCCAGCGCCAACGCCTCGCCCTGGCCCGTGCCCTGCTGGCGGACTTCCCCGTCCTGGTCCTCGACGAGCCCGCCGAACACCTCGACCTCCCGACGGCCGACGCCCTGACCGCCGACCTGCTCACCGCGACGGAGGGCCGCGCGACCGTCCTGATCACCCATCGGCTCGCCGGCCTCGACGCGGTCGACGAGATCCTGGTCCTGGACGCCGGCCGCGTCGTCCAGCGCGGAACCTGGTCCGAGCTGACGAGCACGGACGGTCTGCTGCGGGAGTTGTGGGCGCGCGAACGGGAGGGCGAGGCGGTGGTGCCGGCCTGAGAGGCCGTGCCCGACCGCCGCTAACCGGCCGCCAGCCGGTAGGCCGGAGTCCCGTCGGGCTCGGTGCCCACCTGTCGGATGCACGCCCGCTTCTGCAGGAACCGCAGGCAGTCGCGGACCCGCTCCTGCGTCAGCCCGGTGGCGAGCGCCATGGACTCGACGCTCCGTCGGACCATGCCCTGCGCGAGCGCGATCGGGACGATGTGGGCGGCGACGGACCACACGTCCTCGGTGACGGTGAGCCTGCCCCGCCACTTCGCGAGCACCTCCTCGGCCGTCCGTGCCGCCCGCTGCGCCGGCACGGTCGGCACCGCCGGTCGCTCCATCGCGTCCGCGATCCGGTTCACCCCGGTGACGAGCTCGCGCAGCAACCGTTGTTGCTCACGCTGCGTGGCCGCGAACTCGGCGTCGAGCTGGAGGTTGCGCTCCTCGAGGCGAACGATGACGTCCATCACGGGCTGAGGCAGCACGACCGCAGTCTCACCATGGCCCAGTCGGTACGCGCCTTCCTGCTGGATCGCCAGGAGAACCTCGGTGACCCAGTTCTTGAAGGGCTCGCACTGCGGCTTGACGCAGCCGTTCACCAGCCGCAGCAGGCCTTGGAGACTAACCATCACCGATGATTTTTTGATGCCCTGACCTGCAATGAGTAGCCAACCCTCGCGGGGAACTAGGGTTGCGGCTACGCATCGCATGGGCTCGGGGACGTGTCGTCGCAAGGCATCGCTCGGGTTCGCGTAGCCGAGCTCGCGGCACAGGTCCGCCGACGGGAACCAGTGGCTCCCGTCGGACAGGGTCACCCGCCGCACGCGGGCTCCCGTCGCCGCGTGGACGAAGTCGTTGATGTTGATCGCATCCGCCATGGAACACCCCCTTCGTCGCGCACCGTAATCATCCGACGCGACGCCGATCACCGGAATCCGCAGACTTCACCCCCAGGTGACGTAGCCCGAACGCGCGTCCGTTGTCGCCGCAAAAACGGACAAACTACGCTCGCACCATGGCGAACGGCGACGCGCACTTCATCCCCGACCTCGGATCGCTGGAGGTCGACGACCTCGTGTCCGAGGTGTCCGAGCGGCTGCACGCCGTCGCCGCCGTGAACGACCGGATGCGGGAGCTGCTGGAGGCCGTCGTGGCCGTCAGCTCCGGGCTGGACCTGCATGCGACGTTGCAGCGCATCGCCAGTACCGCCGCCGACCTGGTGGACGCCGAGTACGCCGCCGTCGGGGTGCTCGCGCCCTACACGCACGGGCTGTCGGACTTCATCCAGGTGGGGATCACCTCCGAGCAGGAGCTGGAGATCGGCGGGCTGCCCTGCGGGCTGGGGCTGCTCGGGTACGTCACCGAGCACCGCGAGCCGCTGCGGCTGGACGACCTGACCAAGCACCCCAGCGCCATCGGGTTCCCGCACGGGCACCCGGAGATGCACAGCTTCCTCAGCGTCCCGGTCCGCGTGCGCAACGACTTCTTCGGCACCCTCTACCTCGCCGAGAAGCACCACGGCCGACACTTCACCGCCGCCGACCAGCAGGTCGTCGAGGCGCTCGCGGCCGCCGCCGGGGTCGCGATCGAGAACGCGCGTCTGTACGAGGAGGGTCGCCGCCGCGAGCGGTGGATCGCCGCGTCCCGTGAGGTCACGAACGTGATGCTGACGGCGGACGACGCCGCCGTCGCGCTCACCACCACCGCGGAGCTGCTGCGCGACCTCGCGGGCGCCGCGCTCGGCATGATCCTGCTACCGACCGAGGACGGCAGCCTGCGCGTCACGCACGCCTCCGGCGAGGCCGCGGACCTGCTGATCGGCGAGCCGGTTCCGCCGACCGAGCGGGTCAAGCGGCTGCTCGCCGGCGAGACGGTGACCGTCGCGGACATGAACACCGACTCCGACCTGCGCGCGGACATCCGTGCGTCCTTCGGCCCCAGCATGGCGCTGCCGCTGCAGAGCTCCGGTCGGGTGCTGGGCGCCGTCAGCGTGTGGCGGGGCCGGGACACGCCGCCGTTCACCGAGGACGAGCGGGTCCTCGCCGAGGGCTTCGCCGCGCAGGCGGCGCTCGCGCTGCGGCTGGTGGAGGGCCAGCAGAACCAGCAGCGGCTCGCCGTCTACCAGGACCGTGACCGGATCGCCCGCGACCTGCACGACCTGGTCATCCAGCGCCTGTTCGCCACCGGGATGATGATGGAGAGCGCCGCCCGGCTGGCCCAGGTGCCGGAGGTGAAGGTCCGCATCTCCAAGGCCGTCGACGAGCTCGACGCCACCATCCAGGAGGTCCGCACCACCATCTACGCCCTCCAGCACGAGGACACCCCCGAGGGTGGCGAGGACCTGCGCAGCCGGGTGCTGCGCGAGTGCGCGCAGGCCTCGGGGCCGCTGGGCTTCAAGCCGTCGGTCAACTTCGTCGGCCCGGTCGAGGCGATGACGGGCGAGGCGATCGGCCGCCAACTGGTCGCCGCCCTCCGGGAGATGCTCTCCAACGCGGCCCGGCACGCGGCCGCCTCGCGGGTGAACGTGGTGGTGGACGGCAGCGCCCACATCGACGCGGAGGGCCACGTCACCGCGGGCAAGGGCCTCCCGGCGGTGGTGCTGGCCGTCACGGACGACGGCGTCGGCATGCCCGAGGGCGGGCGGCGCAGCGGCCTGCGCAACCTCGCCGACCGTGCCCGCAACCTCGGCGGTGACGCCTGGTTCGAACCGGGCCCGGGGGGCCGCGGCACCCGGGTCCTCTGGACGGCGTCGCTGTGACGCCGCCCGGGCGACCCGTTGTTGCGAGGCTGTAGCGCAACGACCGTCTGGGTGTTGCGCACGCGTCGCTACTGTTCGGACGACCCGACGGGCCTGTTGATCTGGGGGAATCCGATGCGCTCCACCACGCGCCGTACCGCGGCTTCGGCCGCACTGCTCCTGTCCGGTGTGCTGCTGCTCAGCGCGTGCGACTCCGGAACGGGCTCCGGAACCGGCTCCGGTTCCGGGTCCGCTTCGAGCACTTCGTCGAGCGGGGCGTCGAGCACGGCCTCCGGCCCGGCCGGAGGGTCGACCGCGTCTCCGGCCGCGTCCTCCACCGCCGTCGCAGCCCCCGGTGGCCCGACCGCGTCGGGCGCGCCGACCGCGGACGCGGCCGGCTGCCACAACCTGGTGGCCACCGCGGCCGTCAAGGCGGCCGTGACCCACGACTACGGGGCCGCGGTGAACCGCGGTCACATCACGCCGCGCCCGCACCAGTTCCTCTACGGCCAGTGCGGCGGCACCAGCTACGCCGCCAGCGCCTTCGACCTGACCCCGGGCGCGACCTACGGGGACCAGGTCGCCGCCCAGGACGACGGCAGCACCCGCAAGTACTTCTCGCTCGCCGCCAACGGCACCTGGACGCTGATCGGCAGCGCCGGCTTCCCCGACACGGGCGGCTGCCTCGCGCAGATCCCGCAGGCGCTCGCCACGGCGTGGGGTGGCTGCCACCCCGGGCAGCAGTGAGCTGAACCCCGACCGGCCGCGTCCTCAGCCCAGCAGGGACTCGATGACCTGGGCGACGCCGTCGTCGTCATGGCCCGCCGTGTGGTGGGTGGTCGCGGCCAGGACGTCCGGGTGGGCGTTGGCCACGGCGTAGGCGGTGCCGGCCCAGGCGAGCATCGGGAGGTCGTTGGGCATGTCGCCGATCGCCACGACGCGCTCGGCCGGGATGCGGCGCTCCGCGCACCAGCGGGCCAGTGCGCTCGCCTTGCTGACACCCGGCGCGCCGATCTCCAGCATCGCCACCGACGCCGAGCGGGTCACCTCGCCGAATTCGCCGACCAGCTCGCGGCCGATCCGCAGGAACTCGTCGGGGTCCATGCCGGGGTGCTTGGCCAGCAGCTTGAAGACCTGGTGACCGGCCGGGCCCGCGAGGATCTCCTCGGCCGGGGCGACCTGGTCGGCCGCGTCCATGTCCCACAGCGTGCGCGGGTAGTCGGGCTCGTGGGAGAAGCCGCCTGGGTACTCGAAGGCGAAGCTCACCTCCGGCAGCCCGCCGCGCAGCGCCAGCACCGCGGCGAGGGCGTCCTCCGCGCGCAGCGGGTGCGTCTCCAGCAGTTCCTGGCGGCGCACGTCGTAGAGCGCGCCGCCGTTGGAGCAGATCGCGACCCCGTGCGGGCCGATGGCCTTGGTGACCGCGCCCATCCAACGCGGCGGGCGGCCGGTGACGAAGACGATGCACACGCCCGCCTCCTCCGCCCGCCGCAGCGCGTCCTCGGTGCGGGCGGAGACGGTTCCGTCGCCGCGCAGCAGCGTGCCGTCGAGGTCGGTGGCGATGAGGGAGGGGATCACGGGTACATCCTCACATCCCGCGTCGTCGCTCCCGCGCAGCGCGGCTGCTTGATCGTCCGCGCGGGAGGCCGACGATGGGTCAGAATCACGGGGTGAGATTCGGCATCCTCGGCACCACACAGGCCTGGAACGACGACGGCGTCGAGCTCCCGCTCGGCGGCCCCGGCCGTCGCGCGCTGCTGGCGCTGCTGCTGCTGGACGCCGGCCGGACGGTCCCGACCGAGCGGCTGGTCGACGGCCTGTACGGGGAGGAGCCACCCGCCAACGTCGGCAACGCACTGCAGTCGCAGGTCTCCCGCCTGCGCGGAACACTGCGGCCGGTGGGCGTCGGCATCGAGGGCGGGCCCGGCGGCTACCGGGTGCTGACCGCTCCGGACGAGGTGGACGCGCATGCGTTCGCCCGCCTGCTGGCGGGCGGCGAGTCGGCGCTGGGCGGGGGCGACGCGGCGCAGGCCTTCACCGCGCTGACCGCGGCACTGGGGTTGTGGCGTGGCGAGCCGCTCTCCGATGTGGGCGGCGCGCCGTTCGCGGCGGGTCAGGTGGTCCGGCTGACGGAGCTGCGCCTCGCGGCCGTCGAGGCCCGAGCGGAGGCGGGGCTGGCGCTGGGGCGCGCCCGCGAGCTCATCGCGGAACTGCGCTCGGCGGTGGCCGAGGAGCCGCTGCGCGAGCCGCTGACCGCGCTGCTGATGCGCGCGCTCTACGCGTCCGACCGCCCGTCCGACGCGCTCGCGGCCCACGCCGCCCTCCGCGACACCCTCGCCGACGCCCTCGGCACCGACCCGAGCCCGGAACTCGCCGACCTCCACCTCGCCATCCTCCGCGCCGACCCGTCCCTCCGCGCGCCCCGTGCGGCCGCGGGCGGCGGGGGTTCGGCGGCGCGGGCGGGTGTCGCCGGTGCAGGCGGGGGCCAGGCCGAGGCGGGCGGTTCGGCCGGGGGCTCGTCGCCCGCTACGCCGGGCTCAGGCCACGCGAGTTCCGCCGCGCCGGGCTCCGCCGACACGGCCGCAGTGCCCGGGCTGGGTGCCGCCGAGACCGACTCGTGGCACGGCGGAGCAAGATCGCAAGATGCGCCACGTGGAGAATTTGGTGATCTTGGTCCCGGCGCCACGCCGCCCAGCCTCGCCCTGCCCAGGCCGCTGACCAGCTTCGTCGGCCGTGAGGCCGACCTCGACGGGCTCGCCGGGGCGCTTCGTCGCGCCCGGCTGGTGACGCTGACCGGCCCCGGCGGGACCGGTAAGACCCGGCTCGCGCTGGAGGCCGCCGCCCGGTACTCCGGCGCCGGGGGCGCCTGCTTCGTCGACCTGTCGCGGGTCGTCGACGCCGCGGGCCTTGGCACAACGCTGCTCGGCGCGCTCGGCGTGCGCGAGGCCGGGGTGCTCGCCGCCGCCGGGCCCGGTAGCGGGGACGCCGTGGACCGGATCGCGCCCGCGCTCGCGCGCCGCGGCGACCTGCTGCTGGTGCTGGACAATTGCGAGCAGATCATCGCCGAGTCGGCCGCGCTCACCGAGCAACTGCTGCTCGCCTGCCCGCAGCTGCGGGTCCTCGCCACCAGCCGCGAGCCGCTCGCCGTGCCGGGCGAGAACGTCCGTCCGCTGCAGCCGCTGCCCGTCCAGGAGGCGCTGCGCCTCTTCGCCGAGCGCGCCGCCGCCGTCCGTCCCGGCTTGGACTCCGAAGCCCTTGACCCCGCTGCCCCCGACAACGCAACGCGCGACGCTGCGACCGCCGAAGACGTGGCCGCCGTCGCCGAGATCTGCCGCCGCCTGGACGGCCTGCCGCTCGCGATCGAGCTCGCCGCGGCGCGGCTGCGGCTGCTGACCCCGCGCCAGATCGCCGACCGTCTCGACGACCGGTTCCGGCTGCTGACCGGTGGGAGCCGCACCGCGCAGCCGCGTCAGCAGACGCTGCGGGCCGTCGTCGACTGGAGCTGGGACCTGCTGCCGGAGGCCGAGCGGACCCTGCTGCGCCGGGTCTCCGTCTTCTCCGGTGGCTGGAGCCTCGCCGCCGCCGAGGTGGTCTGCGCGACCGGTCCCGACACGCTCGACCTGCTCGGCGCGCTCGTCGACAAGTCCCTCGTCGTCGCCTACCAGCCGGCCGGCGCGGGCGAGATGCGCTACCGGATGCTGGAGACCGTCCGCGCCTACGCCGCCGACCAGCTCGCCGCCGCCGACGAGGACCGGGAGCGCGCCGACGCGCACCTCGCCTACTTCCTGCACCTGGCTGAGACGGCGGAGCCGCTCCTGCGCACCGCGGACCAACTCGACTGGCTCGCGCGGCTCACCGCCGACCACGGCAACCTCGACGCCGCGCTGCGGCACGCGACCGCCACCGACACCGACCGCGCTCTCGACCTGCTGGCCTGCCTCTCCAGCTACTGGATGCTGCGCGGCCTGCGCACCGAGGGCCGACTGCCCGCGCAGCGGCTCCTCGCCGCGATCGGCGGGGTCATCCCGCCGGGCCGCGAGCAGCAGTTCGTGCTGGCGGTGCTGGCCGCGATCTCCGGCGGCCTGGACACCCCGGAGCTGGCCGCGTACATCGAGACCTGCCGTCCGGTGATGAACCGGCTGATGTTCGAGCACCCGCTGCGCTTCCCGTACCTGGTGGTGCTCTGGGCCCCGTTCGTCGGGGTACCGGACGACGTGTCGGTGGTCGAGCAGAACAGGCTCGCCGACGAGATCCTCACCGACCCCTGGTACCGCTCGCTGCTCCACTTCGGCCTGGCCTTCCAGCACTGGTTCCTGCACGCGGACGCGGCCGCGGCCGAGCGGGAGCTGACGCAGGGCCTGCGCGGCTTCGAGGAGCAGGGCGACCGCTGGGGCATGGTGATGTCACTCATGGAGCTGGCCCGTGCCCGCGGCCGTCAGGGCGATCGCGCCGGCGCCTCCGCCTGTACGGACCGGGCGCTGGAGCTGGCGGGGGAGCTGGACTCGCCGGAGGACATGGCGGAACTGCTCTGGAGCCGCTCGGAGCTGAGCCTGCGCGCGGACGACCTCGCCTCGGCGGAGGGGGACCTCAAGCGCGCGGTCGCGCTGGTGGAGCCCTTCGGCGTCAGCGACAACCTGGCGTGCGCGCGCCTGGGCCTGGCCCAGGTCGCCCGCAGGCGCGGCGAGTTCGCCGCGGCACGGGAGCTGTGCGCGCAGGCGCTGGCCAGTCGGCTCGTCGGCTGGTCCAGCGGCGAGGGCGTCCAGGCGTCGGTCCTGTTGGAGCTGGCCCGGGTCGACCTTGCCCAGGCGGAGCTCCCCGCGGCCCGCGCGCGCCTGCGGGAGGCGGCGTCCGTCCTGCGCGACGGTCGCAACCTCCCCACCTACGGCGAACTCGCCTCCGTCCTCGCCGACTTCGCCCTGCACGAGGGCCGAGCTGACGACGCGGCGGAGCTGCGCGGCGTGGCCACCGTCCTGGACCCGGTCGTCCCAACGACCCCGACGGACGCGGCTTCCCCTGCCTTCACCCGCGGCGCCGCCCACTCCCCCCGCGCCGCGGTCGCCTTCGTGACTTCGGTCGTTGGCAACTCGTAAAGGGCGCGAGGAACTGCGCGACCAGCCACTGACGAGCAGATGGTCCTCAACGCGCAGAGCCATCCGCACGTCAGTGGTCTCTCACAGTGCAACGTCCCCGTCAGCGGCCGGTGCGCGCGCGGTCAGCGCGCGGTGCGGGCCAGGCGGGACCGTCGGGGCATGACACCGACAGCGAACCTCTCGGCGGCCCGCAAGTGGGGCACCCTCGCCATCTGCTGCGTCGCATCCCTCGTGCTCGGGATCGACAACACCGTGGTCAACCTCGCCTTCCCGCACCTCGTGCGGGACATGCACCCGAGCAGCACCCAGCTGCTGTGGATCGCCGACGCCTACGGCTTCGCCCTCGGCGGGCTGGTGATCGTCATGGGGAGCCTCGGCGACCGCTTCGGGCGAAAGCGGCTGCTGCTCCTCGGCGGCGTCGGCTTCGCCCTCGCGTCCGCGCTGACCGCCGAGGCCCCGAGCGCCGGCTGGCTGATCGCCGCACGGGCACTGCAGGGCGTCGCGGGGGCGACGCTGATGCCGTCGACGCTCTCGCTGGTCCGCAACGCGTTCACGGATCCGAAGCAGCGCACCATGGCGATGGGCATCTCGGGTGGCGTCGCCGCGGCCGGCTTCGCGCTGGGACCGGTGGTCGGCGGGCCGCTGCTGGACCACTTCTGGTGGGGCTCCGTGTTCCTGATCAACGTGCCGGTGATGGCCGCCGTCCTGATCGCGGGTTCGCTCTTGCTGGTCGAGTCGCGCAACCCGAACCCCGGACGGATCGACTGGCGCAGCGTGCCGCTCTCCTCCCTCGGCGTCGTCGCGACCGTCTACGCGCTCAAGACCGCGGCCCGTGACGGTCTCGACCGACCGGACGTGTGGATCAGCGCCGCACTGGGCGTCGCCCTCCTCGTCGGCTTCGTCGCGCGTCAGCGCCGTGCCGCCAACCCCCTGATGGACGTGGCGCTGCTGCGCAGCCGTGGCTTCTCCGGGGCGATCGGTGCAAACGCGCTGAGCATCTTCGCGCTCGCCGCGCAGTCGCTCGCGGCCTCGCTCTACTTCCAGGACGTGCGCGGCTACTCGCCGATGGGCACCGGCTTCGCGCTGCTGCTCGGGCCGGTCGGCGCGATGGTGACCGGGCCGCTGTGCCCGGTGGCGGTGAGGGCGCTGGGCCGGGCCAGGGCCGTCGGCGTCGGGCTGGTGCTGATGGCACTGTCCTGCTTCGGCTACCTGCTGGTGGGCGTCGCCTCCGACTACTGGGTGATGGGCGCGGTCATGTTCGTCTCCGGGCTCGGCATCGGCCTGGTCTTCGGGATCTCCGGCGACACCATGCTGGCGAGCGCTCCCAAGGAGCGGGCGGGCGCGGCGAGCGCGGTCGAGTCGACCGCCACGGAGCTGGGCGGCGCGCTCGGCATCGCGGTCCTGGGCAGTCTGCTCACCGCCGTCTACCGGCAGCAGCTGACGCCGCCGGCGGGCGTTCCGGCCCAGGCGGCCGCGGCCGCGCACGAGTCGATCGGCGGTGCGGTCGCCGTCGCGCCCACGCTGCCGGCCCCGCTCGGGCTCGGGCTGAACGCGGCCGCGCAGCAGGCCTTCGTGGACGGCTTCCACGCGATCGTCGCCGGCGGCGGACTGGTGCTGCTGCTCGGCGCCGGCTTGGTGGTCCGTCGCTTGCGCGGCGTTCCGGCCGTCATCGCCGACCAGGACGCGGCCCCGCGCCAGGACGTCGGCCCCAGCGTGGGTCGCGGCGTCTGCCCCGGCAACGCTCCCGCTGACGCCCGCGCCGACCGTCCGGCCGCCGCCACGCCGCTCGGGTGACACCGGGCGGCAACTCCGCCGACGGACGGGGCTGTTCTCCCCCCGACTGGGGGGAGAACAGTCTTGTCCGTTTCGTCCTGCAGGCGTGGCCAAACGGTGTAGAGGACGCTAGGGTCCAGCCTCGTGCACCCCGGAATGAGCGCCACCGACGACACCGTCGAGATGGCTCCGACACCCCCCGATCGGCGGGTTCCGGAGCGGCCGGTCTTCGTCGACGCGTCCGGCCGCCGGCAGCGCAACGTGCGCCGAGCCGGGCGGATCCTCGTCGTGCCTGCGGTGGCCTACGTCGGGCTGTTGGTGAGCACCCTGCTCGGCGGGCCGACCATCAGCATCCCGGGCCTGCCGCTCCCCGCCGGGCCGCACACCGCCCAGGGCCACGACGTCGGTCGGCACGCCCGTACGGGCGGCGGCCCCGATGGATCGCCGACCGCCGCGGCGGGCTCGGGGGGCGTCGTCGCGCCCGGTGCGAGCGCGGGGGCCCACGCGCCCGGCACTACCGGATCGCAACCCTCCGGCGGCGCGACCGCCACGACGCCCGGTGCGACCGCGAGCGCCTCCGCGACGAAGCCCGGTTCCGTGCACGGGCACGGCAAGCCGACCGCGTCCCCGCCCGGGGCCTCGCACCGTCCGACCAAGAAGGCCACAGCACAAGCCCGATGAGCAACCAACCCGCCTCGTCCCACCCCGCGGCGTCCGGTGGCAAGAGCCGCCGACGCCGGCACGCGACGGTCCGCCAGGTCCCGCTGCGCACGCACTGGCTGCTGCTCGGCACCATGGTGGTGACGCTGACCCTGGCGCTGCTGATCGAGGGCTACACCCAGCACATGTTCGGCAGCACTCCCGACGGCGCGGGCATGGTGCAGGGCCCCTCGGGACAGGTGCCCGCCTCGGTCGGCAACGGGGACCCGGTGATCTCCCCGCAGGGCGGTACCGGCGGCACGCCGCGCACCGCGCGCCCGCGGCCCGGCACCATCGCGCTGACCTTCGACGACGGCCCGGACTCCAAGTGGACCCCGCAGATCCTCGCGGTGCTGCGCAGGCACCACGTGAACGCGACCTTCTTCGAGATCGGCGAGAACGTCGCCGAGAACCCGGACCTCGCCCGCCAGGTCGTCGCGGACGGCAACGAGATCGGCGTGCACACCTTCACCCACCCCAACCTGGGCCTGATCCCGGCCTGGCAGCGCACGCTGCAGTTGCGTGAGGCCCAGCTGGCCATCGCGGGCGCGACGGGTGAGACGACGACGCTGCTGCGTCCGCCGTACTCGGCCGGCAACGACTCCGTCGACGACGCCGACTGGACCGCGATCCAGCAGGCGGGCCGCGAGGGCTACCTGACGGTGCTCACCACTCAGGACACCGAGGACTGGCAGCGCCCCGGCGTCGCGAAGATCGTCAAGAACGGCGCCGTGCCCGGGGTGAAGAACGGCAGGCTGCCGACGGGCCAGGTCCTCCTGATGCACGACGCGGGCGGCGACCGCTCGCAGTCCGTCACGGCGTTGGACCAGCTGCTGACCCAGTACCAGGCCGAGGGCCTGACCGTCGGCACGGTCAGCGCGACGGCGGGGCTGGCCGCGCCGATGACCAAGGCCTCGGCGGTCGACCACTGGCTGGGCCTGGCCCTGATCTGGGTGCTGCTGCTGAGCCACTGGCTGCTGACCGTCATTGGCTGGTTCATGATCGCGGCTGGTGTGCTCAGCGTGCTGCGCGCGGTCGTCTCCGTGATCGCGGCCCGGCGCCACAAGAGGATGGCCGCTTACGGCTGGGGCGATCCGGTGACGGAGCCCGTCACGGTCATCGTGCCCGCCTACAACGAGAGCGCGGGCATCGAGGCGGCCGTCCGCTCGCTGGTCGCGCAGGACCACCCGGTGGAGATCCTCGTCGTGGACGACGGCTCCTCGGACGGAACCGCCGACATCGCCGAGTCGCTGGGCCTGCCGGGCGTGCGGGTGATCCGCAAGGAGAACGGCGGCAAGCCGTCCGCGCTCAACGCCGGCATCGCCGCCGCTTCCTTCGACCTGCTGGTGATGGTCGACGGCGACACCGTCTTCGAGCCGGACGCGGTGCGCAAGCTGATCCAGCCCTTCGCGGACCCGCGCGTCGGCGCCGTCTCCGGCAACGCCAAGGTGGTCAACCGCGGTGGTCTGCTGGGCCGGTGGCAGCACATCGAGTACGTGGTCGGGTTCAACCTGGACCGGCGCCTGTTCGACCTGGCCGAGTGCATGCCGACCGTCCCCGGCGCGGTGGGCGGCTTCCGCCGCGAGGCGCTGGAGCGCGTCGGCGGTGTCGCGGAGGACACCCTCGCCGAGGACACCGACCTGACCATGGCGCTGTGCCGCGACGGCTGGCGCGTCGTCTACGAGGAAGGCGCGGTCGCCTGGACCGAGGCCCCGGCCTCCCTGGGCGCCCTGTGGCGACAGCGCTACCGCTGGTGCTACGGCACGATGCAGGCGATGTGGAAGCACCGCGGCGCCATCGTCCAGCGCGGCGCCGCCGGCAAGCTGGGCCGCCGCGGCCTCGGCTACCTGCTGCTCTTCCAGGTCCTACTGCCGCTGCTGGCCCCGGTGGTCGACATCTTCGCCCTCTACGGGCTGGTCTTCCTCAATCCGCTGCACGTGATCGGGCTCTGGCTCGGCTTCATGCTGCTGCAGTTCCTGATGGGCCTGTACGCGTTCCGCCTGGACGGGGAACGCGCGGGGCCGCTGTGGAGCCTGCCGCTGCAGCAGTTCGTCTACCGGCAGTTGATGTACCTGGTGGTCATCCAGTCGGCGGTGACGGCGGTCGCCGGCGTCCGCCTGCGCTGGCAGCGCATGGAACGCTACGGCTCCCTCCAGGCCCCGACCGGCCTGGACACCCCCGTCGCGACCTACACCCACTCGACCCCGGGCACCCGCCGCACCAACATCCCGATCCCACCCCCACCGCACCACCCCAACGAACTCGCCGAATCCTGGCTGGCGGCAGCGGCCGGCGCGGACCGCTCGGAGGACTACTACGAGCAGCCCAACTACCCGTACACGGAGTACGACTACCGCGACCGCGTGGGCCGGCCGGACCTCTGAGCCGGGCGGCTGATGGCCGCGCGCGCGGAGGACCAACTCGACCATGCGGACGAAGGAGACACGCCAATGACCTTCATGTTCGGGGGTCGGCCCGACCGTTCGCCGGCGTGAGCCGGTCGAGCCTGAAGAGGCGGATGACGAGGATGAGCCGGGTCCGCACGGCAACAGGATTTCAGAGTGGAGCATTTCGTTTGAGGCGATGGAGACTTTTTTCGCCCGTCTTGGTGCATGACAGCCCGGGACGGTCCCCACGCCGACGCCACCGCCGAGCGGGCACGCGCGGTGGACGCGGCCTTCGACCGCGGTGATCCGGAGGTCGGCACCGCCGTGGTCGAACTGGTGCTGTCCGGCGCCGACTTCGAGGTGGCTGCGCCCAGGGTGGAGCGGGCGCTGCGGGCCGAGGAGGAGACGGTCCGTCGACTTGGCCAGGTGGCGGCGGGCGACCTGGCCCGCCCCGTTCCGGGCCCTCCATGGCTGGTTCCGTTACCAGTCGCTCCGGCTTTCCTCGAGCAACTACGTCCAGGGACGCCTGCTCCGCCTCTGGAAGACACCTGGGAAACCGTGCGTGACCGCCTGAGCCGCCGTGGCTAGCGGTGGCCCGGTCAGGTGGTCACGCAGGTCAGCGGGGACAGAGCTCTCGGGTCAGGGCGTCCCGTAAGGTCGGTGGCATGCGTCTGAGCACGGTGATCCTCCCCATCCACCGGTGGAGCGAGGGACAGAAGATCTGGCAGCGGGCCGAGGAACTCGGCTTCCACGCCGCGTACACCTATGACCACCTCACCTGGCGGTCGTTCCAGAACGACCCGTGGTTCGGCGCGGTGCCGACCCTCACCGCGGCCGCGTGCGCGACCGAGCGGCTGCGGCTCGGCACGCTCGTCACCTCGCCGAACTTCCGGCACCCGGTGACGCTGGCCAAGGAGCTGATGACGCTCGACGACATCTCCGGCGGGCGGATCACCGTCGGCATCGGGGTCGGTGGGACCGGGTTCGACGCGACCGCGTTCGGGCAGGAGCCGTGGACGCCGCGGGAGCGGGCGGACCGGTTCGACGAGTTCCTGCCGCTGCTGGACAAGCTGCTCACGCAGGACGAGACCACCGACGAGGGACGGTTCTTCTCGGCGATCGAGGCCCGGAACATCCCCGGCTGTGTGCAGCGGCCCCGGGTGCCGTTCTACGTCGCGGCCACCGGGCCGCGCGGGCTGAAGCTGGCCGCGAAGTACGGGCAGGGCTGGGTCACCTACGGCGACCCGCGCGGCCCCGGCGACGTGCCGGTCGACCAGGCGCCGGCCGTGATCGAGGCCCAGCTCGGCAAGCTGCGGGCAGCCTGCGAGGCCGAGGGCCGGGACTTCGGCGGCATCCAGAAGATGCTGCTGCAGGGGTCCACCGTGGAGCAGCCGCTCGCGTCGCTGGACGCCTTCGTCGACTGGGCCGGCACCTACCGTGACCTCGGCATCGACGAGGTCGTGGTCCACTGGCCGGTCCCGGACTCGATCTTCGAGAACGACCTCTCCGTCTTCGAGCAGATCGCCACCGAAGGCCTCGCGCAGCTCGGCTGAGCGCGCCGCGCTCGGCAGACTGTCCCCGTGCTGCTCACCCTCACCGGCGGTCCCGGTGCCGGCAAGACGACCCTGGCCCTGGCCCTCGCGGCGACTCCCGAGGGGCAGGGCGCGGTGCTGCTGCACGGTGACGACTATTTCGTCACCGACACCTCCCGCGGCGTCTGGCGCCCCGACCCGCAGGGCGTCCCCCGCCTCGACGTCGGCGACCCGGCGTCGCTGGACTGGGACCGCTGGGAGCGCGACGTCACCGCCGCCCTGCACGGCGGGCGGCGCCCGGTGATCGCCGACGGCCTGTTCGCCGCGGCGACGGCCGCCGGGCGCGAAAGCCCGGGCCGCCTGGACGTGTTCGTGGACCTCGACGCGGACCTGCGGCTGGTGCGGAAGATCCAGCGCAAGTGCGTCCAGGGTGACTTCCCTCTGGACGTGCTGCTGCGCAACTACACCGAGGCGCGCCGCGACGCCTTCACGTGCCATGTCGAGCCGTTGCGTGAGCGCTGCGCGATGGTGGTCGACGGTGCGCGCCCGGCGGCTGACAATGCGGCGGACGTATGGGCCGCGTGGGTCCGGATGTCCGGACTTCCGGAGATTCCCGCAGCGAATGGCAGGGCATTCGGGAGATGTGACCGAGAAACAGGTCTCGATCCCGTAAACAACTTTGGCCGTTCCTGTGAGGACCGGCATACTCGCAGCTCGCAGGCCACGTGCTGAGTCCTTCGCACGCCGCCTGACTCATGGACTGTGCACTGTGGGGGAATTTGTCATGCCCGATGCTCCCGTTCCTCCGGAGCTGTTCTCTGGAGGAACTGTGGAATCTGAAGACATGTCCGACGCCACCCCCGAGCCGGGGCGGCGCAAGGGCGCCACGATCGCCGTGGGTGCGGCGGTCTGGCTGGCGATCGCCGGAGGATCTGCCGCGATCGCCGCGAACATGGGCGGCGCTGGGGTCGCCGTCGCCGCGGCGGTGCCGAGCGCGTCTGCGTCCGCCTCCACCTCGGCGTCCGCGACGGCCGCGCCGTCGCTGCCCGCGGAGACGCCGACGCCCACGCCGAGCCCGAGCTCGACCGTCAAGGGCTACGTCAACGGCTCGACGCACAGCGGCGATCTGCGCTTCTTCCTGCTGCCCGTGCCGGACGACGCACTCGCCTACGGCGACACCGACGGCACCGCCGAGAGCCTCTCGGACATCGCCAAGCAGATGGACAACTCCTCCACCAGCAAGAGCATCCTGCAGCAGTACGGCTGCTCGGGCGGCGCCTACCGGATCTACCGGACCAACGACGGGCAGTACACGGTGACCGCCCGCCTGATCCACTTCGACGGCTCGGGCCACGCCGCCGACTGGGTCTCCGGCCTGACCTTCGGTCACGGCAACAGCTTCGACGTCTCGGGGATCTCCGACGCCAAGGGCCTCGCGATCAACCCGACCGACAGCAACGGCGTCGGCACGCTGATGGGCCTCTCGCACGTCGGGGATGTGGAGTACGAGATCGACGTCGAGGGCACCGGATCCCTCGACCACTCCCTGCTCACGCCGTTGATGCAGCGTGAGGAAAAGCTGCTCGAAACCGGCCGCTGACCGAAGAACTGGAGGAAGAGTGAGCTCTCCCACGCCCGCCGAGCCGGGCCCGGAGCCGGCGGCCGAGCCCGACGCCACGGAGGCCATCGAGGCCACCGAGGCCACGTCCGACGTGCCCGACATGCCCGACGCGTCCGTCACCGCCGAGTCCCGGCCGCGGGGTCGGACCGCGAAGATCATGGCCGCCGTCGTCGCCCTCGGCATCCTCGGCGGCGCCGGCACCGGCTACGCCGTGCAGGCCGCGCGCAAGCCGACTCCGCTGCCGCCGCTGGCCGCGACCCAGCCCGCGTACCCCTCGGCGCACCGCGCCGCCCCGGCGCTCACCGCGTCCGAGGACGACATGGTCAAGACCGACGGGGACCTGACCAAACTGCTCGTGCCGATCCCCTCCGGGGGCAAGCCCTGGACCACGCCGCCCAGCAGCGACGGCTGGTACGACCTCTACTCGCTCGCGTCGAACTACACCAAGCCCGCCGCCGAGATGAAGTACCAGCTGGAGCACGGCTTCCGGCGCGCCGCGGTGCAGACGTGGATGCAGGGCAGCGTCTCGTACGAGGTCGACCTCATCCAGTACCGGCACGACAAGGAGGAGTCGACGCAGCAGTTCATCCAGGACCAGGTGCAGTACGCCACGACCGACACCAACGTCTCCATGCCGCTCACGCTGCCGCACAGCACGGCCGAGTACGGCGTGTACGCGGGCCCCAAGGTGCTGCACCACGACGACGGTTCGAGCTACTACCGCGCCTACGGCTACGCCGCGCACGGTGACGTGGTCGTGGTGATCTACGTCTTCTCGCCGGACCGGATCGCCCCCGCGCCGCTGCTGACCCTGCTGCAGAACCAGATGGAGCGACTGTGACCGACGACCTCGACGTCCCGGACGTCCCCGACGTCCCCGACGTCCCCGGTGTCCCGGACGTCCCGGCTGCGCCGGATCGGCCGACCGGCCGACTGCCGCGGCTGGTCGCGCTGGGCGCGGCCTTCGTGCTCTCCGCGGTGGGTGTCGGCACCGCCGTGGGCTACTTCGGTCTGCGTGACCACGCGGCCCCGAAGCCGGTCGCGCAGGCGACGGCGCCCGCCAAGCCCGGCTATGGCGCGCACAGCGACGGGGACCACTTCGGCGCGCTGAGCGACCTGCTGCTGCCGGTCCCCGCCGGGTACGACTTCGGCCCGGACGACGGCGGGCTGGGCGACAACTCCGTGCTGACACGCGACCAGTACCAGAAGATGTTCAGCAGCGACTTCTCGGCTCTGGGCGCTACGGGGCGGGACTACCTCCGCAACCAGCTGGACCTCGACCACGTGCTGGGGTACGCGGTCCGCACCTACACCGACGACAGCGAGCTGGTCGTCAAGATCACGCTGTTGCAGGAGAACCAGCAGGTGGCCAAGCGGATGGCGAGCCTGGGCAAGTACCTCGCGGACCAGACCGGCGCGTTCCGGGCCGGCCCGAGCGTCCCCGGCCACCCCGAGGCGCACTGCTACCTGCCGCCCACCACCCCCAACGACCCACTGGACCAGCTCAGCTGCGACGACTACGTGGGCGACATGCTGGTCAGCGTCGAGGCCTACGGTCCGGCTCCGCTCGACCAGCAGTCCGTCGCGTCGCTGATGGCGCAGCAACTGTCCCGACTCGCGATCCCGGCGGCCCAGATATGACCGACGACCCGACCCCCACCACCCCCGAACCCTCCTCCGCCGACGCCGCACCGGCGGACGAGACCCCGGCCGCTGCAGCCCCGCTCGACCCGGAGCCGGTCGCGCCGGAGCCGCTGCCGGAGCCCGGGTCGCAGCCCACGGCGGAGCCGACCACC
>NZ_QKYN01000175.1 GCF_003258295.1 Streptacidiphilus pinicola
GTGCTGTTCTGAGACAGCGACCAACATGGTTGCACGATCTCATCGTGTTTCGGTGGTCATAGCGTGAGGGAAACGCCCGGTTACATTCCGAACCCGGAAGCTAAGCCTTACAGCGCCGATGGTACTGCAGGGGGGACCCTGTGGGAGAGTAGGACGCCGCCGAACAACTTTTACAAAGAAGCCCCCTGACCACCGGTCAGGGGGCTTCATTGCGTTCCAGGGGGAGTCGAGATGTGCTCTGACGGATGGCTGGCCGACACCAGGGCGGCCTACGACGACGCCGCTGCCACGTACGCGGACCGGTTCCGCGATCTGCTCGACAGCACGCCTTACGAGCGGGCACTTCTGACGCTCTTTGCCGATCAGGTACGGCAGGCCGGTGGTGGACCCGTCGCGGACGTGGGGTGCGGTGCGGGCCGGATTGCCGGCTTCCTGGCCGAACAGGGCGTGGACGTGTTCGGGATCGATCTGTCGCCGGAGATGATCGGGGCCGCCCGCCGCGATCATCCGAACATCCGCTTCGATGTGGGTTCCATGACGGAACTCGACCTGCCCGAAGCCTCTCTGGCCGGCCTGCTCGCCTGGTACTCGCTGATCCACGTTCCCGACGACGAGATCGCGCACGTCCTTGCACGCTTCCACCACGCGCTCCGGCCTGGTGGGCTGATGCTGTTGGGCTTTCACGTCGGAGACGACTCCGTCCTGAGGACGAAAGGCGTCGACGGAGCCGCGATCCGCGTCCACGTGCATCGCCGTCAACCCGACCGCGTCGCCGCCTGGCTCCAGCAGGCCGGCTTCACCGTGGAGTCGACGACGACGCTCACGTCCGGGGAGAGCAGTCTCGGCGCTGTCCTCTTCGCCCACCGCAGCTGATACACCGTCTCGGACGGCATCGCGGTCCAGCCATGCTCGGCTGAACGGCCGCCGGCCGGGCCCACGCCGTTGGGAGTTGGCGTGGGCTCGGCCGGTTGGTCCCGTGCTGAGGATTACTCACAGGCTGCGGGCGGTGATGTTGCCGTGGCCGGTGGTGGCGCGGATGTCGAGTTCGATGGTGCCGTTGTTCTTCAGGGCGTTGCTGACGCGCCCGTGGCCGGTGCCGGCGTCGAGGGACGCGGAGGCACCCGGGGTGGCGCCGACGGTGATGTCGCCCATCTGGGTCGCCAGAACGACGGCGCCGTGGGTGGCCTCTTCGACGGTGATGGCGCCGCGGGCGGTGGTGATCTGGGCGGGGCCGCCCAGGCGGCCGATCTCGACGTCCCCGTCGACGGCGGTGAGGCGGACGTTCGCGGCCTCGTCGATCTTGATGTGCTGGTAGGCGCCCTCGAAGGTGATGTCGCCGAGGCGGCCGACGCCACGCAGTTCGCAGGAGGCGGTACGGGCGTCGAGGTGGGAGCCGGTGGGGACCTGGAGGGTGATCTCGACGGAGCCGGTGGGGCCGAAGTACTGGTTCCTGGGCTCGGCTCCGCCGATCCGCAGGGTGCCGTCGGCGAAGGCGACGGTGGTCTGTTCGGCGGCCTTCACGTCGCGGCTCTTGGCGGGGTTGGCGGGCCGGACGTCGACGGTGGTGTCGGTGCGGTCGGCGGCGATGACCTGGATGCGCCCGGCGGCGATGTTCAGGACGGCGGTGACCGGGGCGGTGGCGGCGAACTTCTGCATCGTTCTCTCCTTGCGTGCGCTTCGTTTCTGACATCGAGAACGCTACGTTGCGTTCAAGGATTGCGCAATGAGCTTGTTGCATGTTGGGAACATAGGTGCAGGTCAACATGCAGATTTCGTTGCACTGAGTCTGTATCTAACGCAATGACGCCTACCGATGCCGTTGCATTGGATGGCGAGTGAACGCTAAGCTGCCGGCATCGGGGACAGCAGAGAAGGAGATCGCGGTGCCGGGAGGCAGACTCACCCAGCAGGAGCGCCAGCAGATCGCGCTGGGCTTGGCCGACGACCTCTCCTATGCGGAGATCGCCCGACGCCTCGAGCGCCCCACCTCGACGATCACGCGCGAGGTGGACCGCAATGGTGGCCCCCTCGCCTACCGTGCCGACCTGGCCCACCGGGCCACGGAACGCCGCGCCCGCCGGCGCAAGCAGGTGGCCACCCCGCACCCCGACACTCGATCTCACGGGCCTGATGACGAGGCGCTGCGCGAATACGAGGAGACCTTCACGACCTTGATGATGAGTCAGGGCCTGCCCAGGATGACCGCCCGGGTGCTGACCAGCCTCTTCATCTCCAACGCCGGCAGCCTCACCGCGTCCGAACTGGCCGCACACCTCGAGGTCAGCCCCGCGTCGGTCTCCAAGGCCGTGGCGTTCCTCGAGGAGCAGGGCCTCATCCGCCGTGAGCGCGACGAACGCCGCCGTGAGCGCTACTTCGTGGACGAGGACGTCTGGTACCAGTCGACGATCGCGAGCGCCCAAGGCGTCGCGGCCGTCGGCAGGACCGCGCGCCAAGGCGTCGCTCTGCTCGGCCGCGGGTCTCCGGCCGCCACTCGTCTGGAGAACATCGCCCGCTTCAGCGACTTCATCAGTGAGAGCATGCTCCGCGCCGCCGAGCAGGTCCGCGACGTGCTCCACACCAAGCCCGAATCGGCCACCGGCGACGTCGGCTGATCGGACGTGTCCGGGTCAGCGCGGGTCCGTGTCCAGTTCGATGGTGACCGGGAGCTGGTCGCCGGCGGCGACCGAGGCGGCCTGGCGGATCGCGGCGCTGACGCTGATCAGGGTGCGGCCGCCCATGACGCCCAGGGGCGTGCGGTAGGTGTAGCCGTTGAGGGTGACCCGGACCGGCGGGCGCTTTCCCGCGCCGAGACCGGTCACGATCTCTTGGGGAACGGGAATGCCAGTGGTGGTCTTGCCGGTGGCCTCGACTGTCGCCTGGAACAACACCGTCACCATCTCCTCACCGTCTGGGCTCGACACTGTCTGGGCTCGACGCTCGTCCGACGCTTGTCGTCCATCTCTTGCACCGATGGGTGCACTATCTTGTATACCACCCAGTACCGGCGGCGGCGAGCAAACGGTGGAGTCCTCGACATGAGTGAGCAGCAACCCCCGGTCCACATCCCCGCGGGACTGCGGGACCGCGGCCCCGATCCGCGGACCGTGCGGACCCGCGCCGCCGTGGCCGAGGCGGCCACCACCCTGTTCCTGCGCAACGGCTACGCGGACACGGGGGTCGACGAGATCGCCGCCCTCGCCAAGGTCTCCAAGCGCAGCATCTACAACAACTACGGTGACAAGGAGTCGCTCTTCACCGAGCTGGTGCTCGGCTTCACCACCACAGCAGGGGAGTTCGCGGAGCAGCTCGTCGGCGGGCTGACGGAGGCTGCCGACCTCCCGCAGGCGCTGCACGCCTTGGGCCGCCGGCACCTCGCCACCGTCGCCCGCCCCGAGGTGTTGCGACTGCGCCGGCTGATCATCCTCGAGGCCACCCGGTTCCCGGCGCTGGCCGACGAGTACTACCGGCGCGCGCCCGGCCGGGTCATGGCGGCGCTGACCGAGGCGTTCACCTCGCTGCACGCACGCGGCGCGCTCCGCGCGCCGAACGCGCGCCGTGCCGCCGAGCACTTCTCGTACCTGGTGCTCGGCAGCACCCTCGACGCCTTCCTCTTCGCTCCCGAGGCCCAGCTGCTCTCCCCGGACGAGCTCGACCGGCTCGCGGACGACGGGGTCTCCGCCTTCCTCGCCGCCTACGGCTCCTGAGAATCAGCCCAGCAGAGCCAGCTCCTCCGCCGAGAGCCGCAGCGCCCCGGCTGCCACGTTCTCCTCCAGGTGCCGCACGTCGCCCGTCCCGGGGATGGCCAGGACGTGCGGTCCCTGCTGCAGGGTCCAGGCCAGCCGGACCTGCGCGACGGTCACACCGTGGGCACGGGCGACGGCCTCCACCGCCTGGCCCTCCTGGTCGCCGACACCGACACTCGCACCGGCCTCGCGTCGCGAACCGGCGATGGCGAAGAACGGGACAAAGGCGATGCCGAGTTCGCCGCACCGACGCAGCAGCGTGTGTTGCTCCGGTGCTGCGCCGATGCCGTAGGGGTTCTGCACGCAGACGACGGGCGCAATGGCGAGCGCCTCGGTCAGTTGCTCGGAAGACACGTTGGAGATGCCCAGGTGCCGGATCAGTCCGGCGTCACGGAGTCCTGCCAGCGCGCCGAAGTGCTCGGCGATCGAGCCGCCCCGACTGCTCGGCGGCACGCGCAGGTTCACCACGTCCAGGTGGTCCCGGCCGAGCTGCCGCAGGTTCTCCTCCACCTGCCCGCGCAGCTCGTCAGGTGACGCCCAATGCCAGGAGCCCGAGGCGTCGCGGCCGGGCCAGACCTTGGTGGCGATGACCAGCTCCTCCGGGTAGGGCGCCAGCGCCCGGTTGATCAGCTCGTTGGCGGAGCGCGTGGTGGAGAAGTAGAACGCGGCGGTGTCCACGTGGTTCACGCCCAGCTCGACCGCACGTCGCAGTACGGCGATGGACTGGGCCCGGTCACGCGGCACACCGTGGTCGAAGGGCGCGGTCCCGGTGAGGCGCATCGCGCCGAAACCGAGGCGGTTGACGGTCAGGTCACCGAGACGCCACGTACCGGCGGCAGCCGCGGAAATCGTCGTTCGGCTCATGAAGCTGTTCACCTCGTGCGTTTGCGGGAGGGGGACCCAGCGGGAACGCGGGCACGAAAAAAGCCTCCTCGGCCGCGGACTGCTGTCCGCACCGAGAAGGCTCGCGTGTGCTGAAAAGCTAGCAGGCTCGTCGGGGTGGCTGCCACGGGAATTCGATTGACGCCCGTCCCGCGCGCGCGTTCCCATGACGGTCGACCCACGGTCGACCCGGAGGAAAGGCGAGAGCGCGCCCATGGCCAAGATGCACGTCGACGAGGTGGACACCGACGCAGCACTCGCACGACGGCTGGTCGCCGCGCAGTTCCCGCAGTGGGCCGGCCTGGAGGTCGAGGCGGTCGAGCGGATCGGGACCTCCAACGCGATGTTCCGGCTCGGCGCGGACATGGTCGTCCGGCTGCCCCGGAGGGCCGGCGCCGCGAAGGACATCGACATGGAGCACGAGTGGCTCCCGCGCCTCGGGGCCCAGCTGCCCACCCCGATCCCGGTGCCGCTCGCCCAGGGAACACCCCAGGAGGGGTACCCGTGGCGCTGGTCCGTCTACGAGTGGCTCGACGGAACAAACCCGGTCGTCGGCCGACTCACGGCACCGAAGCTCCTCGCCACCGACTTGGCGGCTTTCGTCACCACCCTGCGCCGCACCGACCCGGCTGACGGTCCCGCTTCGTACCGAAGCGAACCCCTGCCGCAACGGGACGCCGACACGCGCCGCGCGCTCGCGGATGTGCGCGACCTGGTCGACCAGGGCGCCGCCCTGTCCGTCTGGGAGAGCGCGCTGCGTGCACCCGAATGGACCAACGCGCCGGTCTGGATCCACTCCGATCTGCAGCCGGGCAACCTGCTGGTCTCCCCGGAGGGACGACTCAGCGCTGTCATCGACTTCGAGTGCGCCGGTTTCGGCGACGCCGCGGTCGACCTCCTGCCGGCCTGGTACGTCCTGCCGCCCGAGGCACGCGCCCTGTTCCGTACGGTGGCCGAGGTCGACGAGGCGACCTGGGTGCGCGGTCGGGGCTGGGCACTCTCGGTCGCACTCCTCGAACTCAGCTACTACCGGCACAGCAACCCGGTGATGGTGGCGACCGCCCAGCACGTCCTCGACGAGATCCTGGCCGAGGGTTGACACCCCCTTCGCGGATGCGTAGTGTTCTCCGGGTTGCCCCGCTCGCGGTGCGGGTGTCCGGGCAGCCAACCCCCTCGAAATTGATCAGCACTGATGGTATTTGTGCTGCCCAGTTTTAGAGGGAACAGTGGGAATGGCTGGTGGATTTGGTTTCGGCCGGAGAAATCAGCTAGAGTTTCACTCGTCGGAACGGGCCGGAGCGAAAAGCGAAGGCAGAAAGTTCTGATAGAGTAGAAAACGAAGGAAGCGCCCGGAGGGCCCGGTGAAACGGGGCCGAAGGAAGCGTCCGTTCCTTGAGAACTCAACAGCGTGCCAAAAGTCAACGCCAGTTACTTTTGAGAAACAAATTTCAGCGAGGACGCTGTGCACGGGTCCGCTCATTCCAGCGGATGCTGTGCCGCTCTGCGCGAATATTGTGCCTTATTTAAAGGCCAAA
>NZ_QKYN01000176.1 GCF_003258295.1 Streptacidiphilus pinicola
CCCCAGCCCCGTCGCGGCGGCCTGGCCGCCGCGACGGGGCTGGGGCTGACGGAGGGCCTGCTGCTGGGGCTGGGCGCGGGCGTCTGCGCCCTCATCGGGCGGCGCGTCGCGGCGTACGACTTCCCGTCGCGCTTCGTGCACATGACCGCGGGTGTCGCGCTGCCGCTCGCGGTCGCCGCGCCGATGGTCTACCTCATCGCCCGCTAGCCGTGCGGGCGTGTGAACAGAACGTGTGAACCGGGGCGGGATCGCGGGACCGGGCAACCATCACGCCCGGTCCCGCGTCCCATCCAGGCATCCGAGAGAACAGAGCTGAGAAGCAACCGAAGGGATCCGACACCCGATGCGCAATCTGCGTCGCCTGCTCATCGTCCTGGTGCTGCTTTTCGGCATCTTCGTGGCCGCCGACCGCGTCGCCGTGCGCTTCGCGGAGGACCAGGCCGCGAGCAAGATCCAGTCCTCGCGCAACCTCGCGCAGAAGCCCGACGTCACCATCGAGGGCTTCCCGTTCCTGACCCAGCTCATCGGCTCCAAGCTGGACGAGATCAAGGTCCACGCCAATGACGTGAAGGACCCGAACAGCAAGGTGCAGCTGGCCTCGCTGGACGCCGACCTGACCGGGGTCAAGGTCTCCAGCGACTACTCCAGCGCCGTCGCCGACCAGGCGACGGGTACCGTCCTGATCACCTACGAGTCGCTCAACCAGGCGCTGCCGGCCGGCACGACCGTGGACTACGGCGGGACGCCCGGGAAGGTCAAGGTCGCCACAGAGCTCGGCGGCACGAAGGTCCACGGCACCGCCGACATCTCCGTCGTGGGCGGGAACAGCGTCGGGTTGAACAACCTGAAGACCGGGAACGCCCTCCTCGATCTGGGCGCCAGCATCTTCGCCCCGTCGGTGCCCGTGTCGGGCCTGCCGAGCGGGCTCAAACTGGACTCCGTCCAGGCGGGCCAGGACGGGGTGACCGTCACCGCCTCCGGCACCGGAGTGAGCCTGAACGGCTGATCCGTCCATCATCTGAGATGACCTGTCCACACCTGAGGCCCGGGGCGCTGCCCCGGGCCTCGGTCGTGCGCCGGACGCAGCCCGGCGACGCCTGCAAAGGCCGCCGCGTCTCTGAATGCGGACTGATCTGTCTCACCATTCAATACTTTGGTGACACCGCTCCACCGGTTCCCTAGCATCGTTCCCATGAAGCGACAGGCGGATCTCACGAAGCGACGGGCAGTAGACCTGTGTCGCGTCGCTGCCTGCCTCTGTCGAATGCGCTGATCGGGCGGATCCCGCCCACCTTTTCGCGCACCTCCGCGCCGTTCCGCACAGCCGAGCGGCGTTCCGACAAAACTCTTGCCGCACGTCCACGATCCGGACTCCCCTCCGGACCGCCTTTCCGCGTGCGGCGCCCCACCTTCCGCAACTGCCCCGGAGGAGTTTTTCCCATGAGCCGTAGTGACGTCCTGGTCAGCGCCGACTGGGTCCAGGACCACCTGGACGACCCGAAGGTCGTCGTGGTCGAGGTCGACGAGGACACCGCCGCCTACGACAAGAACCACATCCGCAACGCCGTGCGGATCGACTGGAAGAAGGACCTCCAGGACCCGGTCCGCCGCGACTTCGTGGACCAGGCCGGCTTCGAGGCCCTGCTCTCCGCCAAGGGCATCGCCAACGACGACACCGTCGTCCTGTACGGCGGCAACAACAACTGGTTCGCCTCCTACGCGTTCTGGTACTTCAAGCTCTACGGCCACGGCGACGTCAAGCTCCTCGACGGCGGCCGCAAGAAGTGGGAGCTCGACTCCCGCGAGCTGGTCGACGGCGCCAACGTCCCGAACCGTGCCGCCACCGCGTACAAGGCGCAGGCCCAGGACACCTCGATCCGTGCCTTCCGTGACGACGTCGTCGCCGCGATCGGCAGCAAGAACCTCGTCGACGTCCGTTCGCCCGACGAGTTCTCCGGCCGCCTGCTCGCGCCGGCGCACCTGCCGCAGGAGCAGTCGCAGCGTCCGGGCCACGTCCCGAGCGCGAAGAACATCCCGTGGTCCAAGAACGCCAACGACGACGGCACCTTCAAGTCGGACGACGAGCTGCGCGCCCTCTACGAGGCCGAGAACGTCGACCTGGCCAAGGACACCATCGCCTACTGCCGTATCGGCGAGCGCTCCGCGCTCACCTGGTTCGTGCTGCACCAGCTGCTCGGCCAGACCAACGTCAAGAACTACGACGGCTCGTGGACCGAGTACGGCAGCCTCGTCGGCGTGCCGATCGAGCTCGGCTCCAACTGAGCAGGCCAGGCCAAGGAAGCAAGGAGAGCAAGGACATGTGTGGAGCCAAGGCCGGAGGCCCCGAGCTGGCAGGAGTGGACGTGGCCAACGAGACGATCATCCAGGGTTCGGTGACCCGCGACGGAGAGCCGGTCAACGGCTACGTCCGGCTGCTGGACGCCAGCGGTGAGTTCACCGCCGAGGTCCCGACCTCGGCGACGGGCCAGTTCCGCTTCTTCGCCGCCCCGGGCAGCTGGACGCTGCGCGCCCTCGTCCCGGGCGCCACCGTCGACCGTGCGGTCGTGGCCCAGCAGGGCCAGTTCACCGAGGTCGCGATCACCGTCTGACGCGGTACCTAAGAGCCCCCTCCCGGCCAGGCCGGGAGGGGGCTCGCGCGTTCCAGCGGCGCGACAGCGGGAACACTGGAGGTATGCAGTCGCGACGACGGCACTGGTACTACGCCCTGATGGGGACCTGTGTGGTCCTGATCCTGCTGGCGTGGAACGTGGTGCGCCTGTGGTCGGTCCCGGCAGCCGTCGTGATGAGCCTGGTGGCCATGGTCATCCCACCGGTCGCCGCCATCGTCGCCAACCGGCGCGGTCCCGACGACGTGTGGTGGGACGACCCGTCCGTGAGCCGGCGCGTTCCCGGCCCGCGGCGACCGCGCCAGCCGCGGTCCCACTGAGCGGTCCACCGTCTCTCGTATGGCGGGCCTCACCGTGAGCGCGGGGGAGCGGGCCACTAGACTGCCGCGCAGGAATGCTTTCCCCACTGGTGAGGACGCGCAATGTCTGCCCTTGAGATCTTCTTCGACACCCTCCTCGGCGTCATCGCGGTCGCCATCGTGTGGTTCGCCTACTACTCCGTCACCAAGCTCTACCAGGGTCAGCGCTGAACATGATCGAGATCCCCTCCGGCCTGCACAAGGACGTCGTCTCCCTGGCCTTCCTCCTCGGTACGTGGGAGGGCGCGGGCGTGTTCGAGCCGCTTCCCCATCAGGCGAGTCCTGGTGAGGAGAAGTGCAACTTCGGCCAGGAGATCATCTTCCGGCACGACGGCCGCCCGTTCCTCGAGTTCCGCTCCCGCACCTGGGTCCTGGACGAGCAGGGCGAGAAGGTCCGCCCGCTGGAGAACGAGCACGGCTACTGGCGGGTGACCGGCAACGCGCACGGCACCTCCGGCGTCCGTGAGATCGAGTTCTCCTCCGTCCGCGACGACGGCACCGTCGAGATCTGGTACGGCGAGCTGGCCGACGGCAAGCCGCAGATCGACATCGCCACCGACGCGGTCGCCCGGATCGAGGGCGCGCCCGCGTACACCGGAGGCAAGCGCCTGTACGGCTACGTCAACGAGGACCTGATGTGGGTCGGCGAGAAGGCCGCGCCCGAGGTCCCGCTGCGCCCCTACATGTCCGCGCAGCTGAAGAAGGTGCTCAGCCCCGCCAAGCTGATCGAGGACATCAACGACCTCCCGGACGACGGCATCGCCTTCTTCCGCTGAGTCTCCCTCGCCGAGTCACCAGGCCAGATGGTCGAAGTCCCGTACCCCCCTAGACTCGGGGTACGGGACTTTCGCGTACGCGGAGCAGACAGGGGCTTGTGACTCGTGAGCAGCGGCATCGACTGGCAGACGGACCTGCGCCGGCGCGGCTACCGGCTCACCCCGCAGCGGCAGCTCGTGCTGCAGGCCGTCGACGACCTGCACCACGCGACCCCGGACGAGGTCCTCACCGCGGTGCGCCGCACGGCCGCCGGCGTGAACATCTCCACGGTCTACCGCACCCTGGACCTGCTGGAGGAGCTGGGCCTGGTCAGCCACGCCCACCTCGGCCACGGCGCGCCCACCTACCACCTGGCCAGCCGCGACCAGCACATGCACCTGGTCTGCCGGGACTGCGACCAGGTGACCGAGACCGATGTGGCGCTGGCCGAGCCGTTCGTGGAATCCCTGCGGCGCGCGCATGGTTTCGAGACTGACATGAAGCACTTCGCCATCTTCGGCCGCTGCGCGTCCTGCACGGCGAAGGCCGAGGCCGCGCACACCGAAGACGACGCCCAGGAGAACGACGCGTGAGCACCGAGACCAGTCAGACCACCGGGTCCGGCTACCGCAGCCCGCTGCTGGACCGCCTGCCCGGCGCGGTCCCGGCCGACGGCGTGGACGCCGGCGTCGCCGCGCACTACGGGGACCTCTTCCGCGAGCAGCGCGCGCTGGCCTCCGGCCACGGCTTCGTCGACCTCTCCCACCGCGGCGTGGTGACCGTCTCCGGTCCGGAGCGCCTCAGCTGGCTGCACCTGCTGCTGACCCAGCATGTCAGCGAGCTGCCGGCGGGCCGCGCGACCGAGGCGCTGATCCTCTCGCCGCACGGCCACATCGAGCACGCCCTCTACCTGGTCGACGACGGCGCCACGGTGTGGATCCACGTCGAGCCGGGGACGACGGGCGAGCTGGTGGCCTACCTGCAGAAGATGAAGTTCTTCGCCCAGGTCGAGATCGCCGACGCGACCGCGGACTACGCCGTGGTCTTCGCGGCCGGCACGTCCGGTCCCGAGGTGCCCGAGGCCGCGGCGGTGCGTCAGCTCCCCTACGGGCGCGACCTGCTCGTCGCCCGCGCGGCCCTCGCCGACGCCGTGGTGGGTCTCGGCCCGGAGGCGGGCCTGTGGGCCTACGAGGCGCTGCGCGTCGAGGGCCACCGCCCGCGCCTGGGCTTCGAGACCGACCACCGCACCATCCCGCACGAGCTGGGCTGGCTGGAGACCGCCGTCCACCTGCAGAAGGGCTGCTACCGCGGCCAGGAGACGGTCGCCCGGGTCCACAACCTCGGCCGCCCGCCGCGTCGCCTGGTCTTCCTGCACCTCGACGGCAGCGAGGAGTCCCTCCCGGCGCACGGCGACCCGGTGCGCCTCGCCGCCGACGGCCCGGAGGGCCGCCCGGTCGGCTTCGTCACGACGGCGGTCCGGCACCACGAGCTGGGCCCGATCGCGTTGGCCCTGGTCAAGCGGAACACCGCGCCCGACGCCACGCTGCTGGCCGGCCGGGTCGCGGCGTCGCAGGAGCTGATCGTCGAGGCGTGACGGCGGCTTCCGCCAGAAGTCCGGCAGCTAGAAGTCCAGCAGCACGGTGAACGGGCCGTCGTTCGTCAGCGAGACCTTCATGTCCGCGCCGAACCGGCCCGTCGCCACCGTCGCGCCCAGGGACCGCAGTTGGGCGACGACCTCGTCGACCAGCGGCTCGGCCACCGGGCCGGGCGCGGCCGCGTTCCAGGTGGGGCGGCGGCCCTTGCGGGCGTCGCCGTAGAGGGTGAACTGGCTGATCACCAGCAGCGGGGCGTTCAGGTCCGAGCAGGACTTCTCGCCCTCCAGGATGCGCAGCGACCAGAGCTTGCGCGCCATCAGCGCGGCCTGCTCCGGGGTGTCCTCGTGGGTCACGCCCACCAGGACGCACAGGCCCGGCCCCAGGATGGAGCCGACGACCTCGGCGTCGACGGTCACACTTGCCTCGGTCACCCGCTGAGCCACTGCACGCATACCCCCATTCTCCGGCACGCCCGCAGAGCGCCGTTCCGGGGGGCGTGCGACATGTGTCCGCGCGCCCCGGCCTCGGCGTCACGGGTGCCGTGCGCTGGGGATATGCGGCGGTCGTATTTATCACCGTGATTCGCCACGGGCCCGATCGGGTGCAGGCGTCGACGAACCTACGACCGACGGTGGCACGATGCACCCGTGGGACACCAAGACGACCTCGCCTCCCCTCCCGCGCCGGGGCCCTCCGCCGCCGGCCCCTTCCCGCCCGGCCGCGCCGGGGCGGGTTCCGCCGGGAGAGGTCTGGCCACGACGGGCATGGACGAGCTGCGGACCCTGCGGCGGGAGGCCCAGCAGGAGGAGGCCGACCTGTCCTACCTGCGCCGGCTGCTGCAGGGACGCGTCGACATCCTGCGCGCCGAACTGCACCGGCGCAGCGCACTGACGGGGGAGTCCGCCGACACCCTCCTGGAGCACCTGCCGGAGATCCTCGCCGACATCCCCTCCCAGGTCCGCCACTCGGCCCGGCACCTGACCGTCTCCACGCCGAGCAGCCGCCAGTACCGGGCGCTGGCCGACGAACTGATGGCCGACGCCCGCCTTGCCGACCTCGCCGAGCAGAGCGACGAGCAGCTGATCGCGGCGTGCCGCCGGCTCACCGCGCACGAGCGCGGCATCTCCCGGCAGCGTCACCGGCTGCAGCGGACGGTGGACGAGTGCAGCGCCGAGATCGCACGCAGGTACCGTGAAGGGGAAGCACGCGTCGACGACCTGCTCTCCGGTGGGTGATTCCTTCCTGGGGGCGGGCTCCCAGGAAGGCACCAAGGCACACCCTCATGTCTGCACCCTCTGCTCCCTCCTCCGTTGACCTGCCGATCCTGGCCGAGGTGGTCCGTTCCGGCTTCGTCGAGGGCCACCACCGGGGTTCGCTGGTGATCCTCGCCGCCGACGGCGGTGTCGACTACGCCCTCGGCACCCCCGAGCTCCCCGTCTTCCCGCGCTCCAGCAACAAGCCGATGCAGGCCACCGCCGTGCTGCGGACCGGCCTGGACATCGACGGCGAGTTCCTCGCCCTCGCGGCGGCCAGCCACTCCGCAGAAACGTTTCATGTGGACGCCGTCCGGAAGATCCTCGCCTCGGCCGGCCTCGACGAGTCCGCGCTGCAGACGCCTCCCTCCCTCTCCCTGGACGAGGAGGAGGCCGAGGCCTGGATACGCGCCGGCGGGCAGCGCGAGCGCATCCTGATGGACTGCTCCGGCAAGCACGCGGCGATGCTCGCCGCGTGCGTCCGCAACGGCTGGGACACCGCGAGCTACCTCGCCGAGGACCACCCCGTGCAGGTGGAGGCTCGCGCCGCGCTGGAGGAGCTGAGCGGCGAGCGCGTCGCCGCCGTCGGCGTCGACGGCTGCGGCGCGCCGCTGATGGCCGTCAGCCTCGTCGCGCTGGCGCGCGCCTTCCGCGCCCACGTCGTCGCGGACCCCGGCACCCCCCAGCGCCGCGTCGCCGACGCGATGCGCGCCCACCCCGAGTACGTCGCCGGCACCCGCCGCATCGACACCTGGCTGATGCGCGCGGTCCCTGGCGCGATGGCCAAGATGGGCGCGGAGTCCGTCCAGGCCGTCGCCCTCCCGGACGGCCGCGCGCTCGCCTTCAAGATCGACGACGGCGCGAAGCGGGCCCTCGGCCCGGTCCTGGCCGCGGCCCTCCGCCGCATGGGGGTTACCACCCCGGACGACACCCTCACCCGCATCGCGGCTGCGCCGCTCCTCGGCGGCGGCACCCCGGTCGGCGAGATCCGCGCGGCGTTCTAGCTGCGCCTTTCGCTCCAGTGGGTCGTTGCACTCACCTCGGGGGCGCGGGGAACTGCGCGAGAACCGACCGCAGGCGGATGGCCCTGTTCGCTCGGGATCTCAAGGCCGTGGGTGGCTTGTCGCGCAGTTCCCCGCGCCCCCGAGGTGAGTGCAACGACCTGCGGGAGTATCGGTGACCGCTCGCGCGCCCCCTTGGTGGTTACTCGTCTGCCCCGGTGATCCGGCCGAAGGCTTCCAGGTTGCGGGTGGATTCGCCGCGCTTGACGCGCCATTCCCACTCGCGGCGGATCGCCGACGCGAAGCCCAGTTCCAGGAGCTGGTTGAACGGCTCGTCCGCGTTCTCCAGGACCGTGCCCAGCAGGCGGTCGATCTCGTCCGGCGTCACCGCGGAAAGCGGCAAGCGGCCGACCAGGTAGACATCCCCGAGCCGGTCCAGCGCATAGCTCAGCCCGTAGATGCGGGTATTCCGCTCCAGCATCCAGCGGTAGAACTCCTCGAAGTTCTCGTCCGGCCGGCGCACCACGAACGCGTTCAGCGAGAGCGTCTGCTCGCCGACGCGCAGCGAGCACGTCGTCGACAGCTTCCGCGTGCCGGGAAGCTGCGCGACGAACGTCCACGGGTCGCTGGACGGCTGGTCCCAGGCGATGCCCGAGTCGTCCAGCGCCGCGCGCAGCACCTCGGCGACGGCCTCGCGGTGGCTGATCTCTTCACCCATGCTCGGCACGTTACCGTGCCGTAGCGGTTGCCATCCCGCGGGCCTGCGCGGCGCGCGTGCGGGCGATGGAGTCGGCGTACAGCTCCGCTGTCCTGCGGGCGGCGGCGTCCCAGCCGAACGCGCGCGCGTGGCGGGCCGCGGCAGCGCCCATGCGGGCGCCCAGCTCGGGGTGGTCGACGAAGCGGCGCAGGGTGCGCGCCCAGGCGCGGGGATCGTGGCCGCGGACCAGGAAGCCGGTCTCGCCGTCGCGGACCGCGACGGGCAGGCCGCCGACCGCCGCCGCGACGACCGGCGTGCCGCAGGCCTGCGCCTCCAGGGCCACCAGGCCGAAGGACTCGCTGTAGGAGGGCATCACCAGCGCGGTCGCCGCGCGGTACCAGTCGGCGAGCTCGGCCTGGCCGACCGGCGGCTGGAAGCGGATGACGTCGCAGACGCCCAGCTGGGCGGCGAGCTTCTGCAGGGCCTCGGGCTTGGCCAGGCCGCTGCCGCTGGGGCCGCCGACGATGGGGACGACGATGCGGTCGCGCAGTTCGGGGGACTCGTCCAGCAGTTGCGCGACCGCGCGGACGAGCACGTCGGGGGCCTTGAGCGGCTGTATTCGCCCGGCGAAGAGCAGCACCACGGCGTCCTGCGGCAGGCCGAGCCGGGCCCGGATGGCCCGCACCCGAGCCGCCTCCGCGGCGGGATTGCCGAGCGCGTCCCCGACGGGGCCGGTGGGCGTGGCCGTCGCGGGACGGAAGACCTCCAGGTTCACACCCGGGTGGACGACGGAGAGCTGGCCGGCGTGGGCGCCGTAGTGCTCCGCGAGCTGCTGCGCCTCCTCGTCGGTGTTGGCGATCAGCCGGTCCGCGGCGGCGACGACCTGCGACTCGCCGATCACGCGGGCGGCCGGCTCGGGGGTGTCGCCGGCGGCGAGGGAGGCGTTCTTGACCTTGGCCATGGTGTGCATGGTGTGCACCAGCGGCACGCCCCAGCGGTCCGCGGCCAGCCAGCCGACCTGGCCGGAGAGCCAGTAATGGGAGTGCACCACGTCGTAGTGGCCGGGCCGGTGCCCGGCCTCGGTGCGCAGCACACCGTGGGTGAAGGCGCAGAGCTGCGCCGGCAGGTCTTCCTTGATCAGCCCCTCGTACGGGCCGGCTGTGACGTGTCTCACCAGCACGCCCGGCGCCAGCTCGACTAGCGGCGGCAGCGCGGAGGCGGTGGACCGGGTGAAGATCTCCACCTCGGTGCCGAGCTCCGCGAGCCGCTTGGACAGCTCGACGATGTAGACGTTCATGCCCCCCGCGTCGCCGGTTCCCGGCTGGTGGAGGGGGGAGGTGTGCACGCTCAGCATGGCGACTCGGGCGGGCTGATGGGTCACCGCTCGTCCTCTTTCCGGTCCTGGGCCTGCTCGTCCTTCAACACTGGTGCAACCGGACTGTCGGCCCAGCGATTCCCGCCCGCCTCCACGGTACCGGGGTGCTCACCCGGGGTGCTGGCGGGGCGGTCGCCCGGATACGCTGCGTGACATGAGTGCGGCGGCGGGCGCGAGGGGGGCGAGGACCGGGAAACCGGTCGGCGCGATCACCCGGGGCACCACCAATCCGAACCGGCTGCGCCGCCAGGACCGCTGGATCGCGCATGCGCTCGTGCCCGCACTCCGGCACGCCGAGGCCGCGCCCGTCGTCGTGGACCTCGGCTACGGCGCCGCACCCTGGACGGCCGTCGAACTGTTCGACCGCCTGCGGGCGGTGCGCGCGGACGTGCGGATGGTCGGCATCGAGATCGAGCCGGACCGTGTCGCGGCCGCGCAGCGGGTGGCCCGCCCGCCGGAGCTGACCTTCCGCCGCGGCGGCTTCGAGGTGCCGCTGGACGGGAACCGGCGGCCGCTGCTGATCCGCGCCGCGAACGTGCTGCGCCAGTACGACGAGGACGAGGTCACCGCGGCGTGGGCACGTCTCTGTGCGCGGCTGGCCCCCGACGGGCTGCTGGTCGAGGGCACCTGCGACGAGATCGGCCGTAAGCAGGCGTGGGTCGCCCTCGGCCCCGAGGGCCCGCGGACGCTCACCCTCTCCGCGCACCTTGCCTCGCTCGAACGCCCCTCGGACCTGGCGGAACGGCTGCCGAAGGCGCTGATCCACCGCAACGTCCCGGGCGAGCCGGTGCACGCCTTCCTCCGCGACCTCGACCGGGCCTGGGCCGCGGCGGCGCCCTACGCGGATTTCGGCGTCCGGCAGCGTTGGCTCGCCATGGTCCGTGCCGTCGCCGACTCCTGGCCGCTGACCGACACCCAGGCCCGGCACCGTCTCGGCGAACTCACGCTCCGCTGGGAGGCCGTCGCCCCGGGCTGAGCCTTTTTGTCGGGTTTTATCGGCACTCCCGCGCCCCTGGCGAGTTGCCACGTCCCGTGGCACCATCCCAGCAACCTGTCTGACACACCGTCAGAAAATGAGGAGCCGCCGTGTCACGCTCTCGTCGCTGGGACTTCGCCCTCCTCGCCGGTGCCGCCGCGCTCGTGGTGACGTCCGTCGTCGCCCCGCCGGCCCAGGCTGCACCGCAGGCCGCGCCCCGGGCGCTGCCCGAGGGCGGCGCGGAGAGCCTCGCCGCGCTGCAGGCGGAGATCGCGTCCCTGTACCAGCAGGCCGAGACGGCCACCGCGGCCTACGACGCGGCCACCCAGGCCGTCACCCAGCAGCAGACCCAGATCCTCGCGCTGGCCCGCGCGATCGTCGACGAGCAGTCGCAGGTGGACCAGCTCACCTCCCTGGTCGGGCAGATCGCCGCCGGGCAGTACAACGGCGACGCGCTCGACGGCAATCAGACGCTGCAGCTCCTGCTGGCCCAGGACCCGCAGACCTATCTCTCCCAACTGCCCCTCGCCTCACAGGCGATGAGCGACGCGGCGAACACCCTGCAGCAGCTGCAGGCGGCCAAGGCCGCGCTCGCCGCCTATGGCGACCAGGCCACCGGAGCCTGGGAGGCGCTGGCCAAGGACCAGTCCGCCGCGGCCGGCGCCGTCGCGGACATCCAGCAGCGCCTCGCCCGGGCCAAGGCGTTGCTTGCCGCCCTGCCCGCGCCCCAACTCGCCGCGCTGCAGCAGCTGCAGGCGCAGACCGCGTACGCCGCCCAGATGGCGTGGCGCGGCTCGCTCCCGCCCGGCGAACTGGCCCGGCGGGCGACCGGCGCCGCGCAGGCGGCGATCGGGTACGCCGTGGCTCAGATCGGCAAGCCGTATCTGTGGGGCGCCACCGGGCCGGAGAGCTTCGACTGCTCGGGCCTGACCATGCGGGCCTGGCAGGCCGCGGGCGTCGACATCCCCCGGACCTCGCAGGACCAGTGGGCCCAGCTGCGGCACGTGTCCGTCTCCGACCTGCGGCCCGGTGATCTCATCGTCTACTTCCGTGGCGCGACGCACGTCGCGCTCTATGTCGGCGACGGCGCGATCATCCAGGCCCCGCACCCCGGTGGCGTGGTGGAGCTGGCCGCCGCCGGCTCGATGCCCATTCTGGGCGTACTCAGACCCGACTGAAAAGATCGCAAAGCGTACGTTCACTCGAACGAGTTATCGAATAACCGTGGTGGATTGACGGTCCCTCAGTCCACCATGGGTCCGTGCGACAACTCCTGCAACACCCGCTCGAAGACGCCGTAGGCGTCCGCGCCGAACAGCACGAAACGCGCCTCGTCGATCGCCTCGTCGAGGCCGCCCGTCCGTCCCATTTCCATGACCTCCGCGAGCGCGATCCGCGCCGCACTCTCCATCGGCCAGCCGTAGACGCCGGTCGAGACCGCCGGCAGCGCCACGCTGCGCGCGCCCAGTTCCGTCGCGATCCGCAGCGACTCCCGATAGCACGACGCCAGCAGCTCCGTCCGCCGGGCAAGCTCCGCCCCCTCGCGCGGGTCCGGGTGCACCGGCCCGACGGTGTGGATCACCCAGCGGGCGGGCAGCCGGCCCGCCGTCGTGGCCACCGCCTGCCCGGTCGGCAGCCCCTTGCCGTAGTGCGCGGCGCGCAGCGCCCGGCACTCCGCGAGGATCTCCGGTCCGCCCGCGCGGTGGATCGCGCCGTCCACCCCTCCGCCGCCCAGCAGCGAGGAGTTCGCGGCGTTGACGATCGCGTCCACCTGCTGCTCGGTGATGTCACCCTGAGTCAGCGTGATCTCCATCACGGGCTCCCTTCCGCCTCTCGCACCGTACCGATGCGCGGCGTCGTCGCGCATCCGCGACACCGACCAAGCGGGGTACGGGATCTGGGGCCCCTCGGCGGTATCGGTAGGGTCACCCGGGTGCCACGTGGATGGGGAGGCTTCGTGGAGCTCGCGTACCCGTCGCGCGAAGGCGCGCAGATCATGGTGTTGGGTGGGCACTGCGCAGGCCGCCCAGCCGTTACCGACTCGGAGAGAGGGAGGTAGCCGATGTCAGCCCAAGCCGGTGCTGCTTCCAGCGCAGCAGGTCAGCAGCGCCCCGCAGGTGCGCCGATACCGCGCCCGCGTCTCTCCCACGCCGCCTCCGGGCCCTCCGTCGCGGCCACCGAGGCCGCCCGTTCCGCCGAGGCCCCTGCCGCCGAAGCCCGTGCCCAGGCCGAGCGTGCCGAGGCCACCCGCGCCGCGTCCCGGGTCGAGGCGCTGCGCGCCGGCGCCGCCCGGGCCGCCCGGGTCGGGTCGGCGTCCGCCCACCCCGCCAACCTGGCCGCCGGTCCGCGGCCGTCCGGCGCCACGCCGCCGCTCTCGGTGCTGCTGATCGAGGCCGACGACGCCGGTGCGGAGTCGGTCCGCAACCTGCTGGCCGAGCTCGGCTCCGAGGTCGCCTTCCGCTGGGCGCGCAGCCTCGCCGAGGCGCTGCCGCTGCTGGGACACGACACCGCCTGCGTCCTGCTCGACCTGGAGCTGCCCGACTCCAGTGGCCTGGAGGACATCCGCGCGCTGCTGCGCCGTGCCCCGCACACCGCAGTCCTCGCCGTCACCGGCACGGTCGACGTCCAGCTCGGCGCCGCCGCGGTCGCCGCCGGCGCGCAGGACTTCCTGGTCAAGCAGGAGATGGACGGCCGGCTGCTGACCCGGGCCGTGCGCTACGCCGTCGAGCGCAAGCGCGCCGACGAGTCCCAGCGCCGCCTGGTCGAGGCGGAGCTGCGCGGGCAGGAGAACGCGCGCCTGCAGCGCCACCTGCTGCCGACACCGCTGCTCGACGGTTCGGGGCTCACCTTCCAGGCCCGCTACCGGCCCGGCCGCCGCCGCGCGCTGCTCGGCGGGGATTTCTACGACGCCGTCCGCACCGCCGACGGCACGGTCCACGTCGTCATAGGCGACGTCTGCGGCCACGGCCCGGACGAGGCCGCGCTCGGCGTCGCGCTGCGCATCGCCTGGCGCACCCTGGTCTTCGCCGGCCTCACCGGCGAGGCGCTGCTCGCCACGCTGCAGCGCGTGCTGGAGCACGAGCGGCGCAGCGAGGAGATCTTCGCGACGCTGTGCATGCTGGCCATCCGCCCCGAGGCGGACGTGGCCGAGCTGCATCTGGCCGGCCATCCGGCCCCGCTGCTGCTGCTCGAGCAGGGAGCGCCGGTGCTGCTGCCGTTCGACGAGGCCGGGCCCGCGCTGGGCCTGCTCGCCGACGGCCTCGCCCACTGGCCGCCCGCCGAGGTCCGGCTGGGCGAGGAGTGGGCGCTGATGCTCTACACCGACGGCCTGATCGAGGGCCGGATAGGCGCCGGCACCCGGCGCCTGGGCCAGGAGGGGCTGATCGACATGATCGGCGACCACCACCAGCAGGGCGGCCTGCGCGACGCACGGCTGATCGACACCGCCATGTCCGAGGTCGAGGACCTCAACGGCGGCGCGCTCGCCGACGACGTCGCGGTGCTGCTGCTGACCAAGGCCCGCTAGACCGCCTGCGGGCCGGCCCCCGCTGTCGGCGCGGCGTCGGTCACCAGGGCCCGTAGGGCCCCATGTGGTCGTGCTTCTTCTGGCCCTTGCGCGGCGTGACCCGCTTGATCGCGGGCCGCACGTCCACCATGTAGACGATCGAGGCGACCAGGCCGAGCAGCCCGAGGAAGAGCCCCATGCCGGGGACGAAGCTGACGGCCGCGCCGACGGCCAGGATGATCAGCCAGAACGGCTTGGTCTGCTTGTCGGCGGCGCGGTAGGCGTCCTCGCGGCGGAAGGCCGCGTCGATCAGCGTGTAGACCTTGAACGCCAACAGCGCCAGCATCACCCAGCCCAGGAGCGTGCCGAACGCGTCCGTGAGCGTCCCGGAGACGGCCAGGTGGTTCATCGTCACTCCTCGTTGCGCGTGCATCCCGGTGACGGGCTCATCGTGCCATGAGAACGGCTGGGGCACACGAGACGTGCCCCAGCCGTTCGTCGTTTCCGCGTTCGGCGTACGCCGAAGGCCGGAGCGTCCGGGTGTCAGCCGGTCGTGCGCGGCTTGCGGGCCGTGGTCTTCCGGGCCGGCTTGGCGTCGGCCTTCGCGTCCGCGTCCGCCTTGGGGGCTTCCGCCTTCGGCCCGGCGTCCTCGGCCGTCTCGGCCGCGAACACGTCCGCCTTGGCGACGGGCGCGGCGGGCGCCTCGATAGCCGGCTCCGCGTCGACCGGCGCCTCGGCGCCGGTGAACTGACGGTCCACGACGGCCTTGCCGCGCACGGCCAGCTCGTCGTAGGCCTCGCGCGCCTTCACCGCGAGCTCGGCCGCGCGGCCGACGCTCTGCAGGGCCAGGTCCTGGGCCTTCTCCTGCAGCGACTTCAGGTCGGTCGGCAGCGTCTGCACGGCCTCGGTGACCTTGGCCTGCGCCTCGGTCAGCCGGGTCTGGGCCTCGCCGAGCTTGGCGGTGGCCAGGTCCTGCGCGGCCTTGCGGTCCGCGGCGAGCGCGGCGGCGCGCTCCGGCACGGTCTTCAGCTTCTCCACGGCCAGGTCGCCGGCGCCGGCGAGCGCGTAGAGAGGAGTGGGGTCGGACAGGGTCTTGCGGAGGTCCTCAGCGATCGCCATCGGAAATCCTCCCCTTCTGTGCGTTCTCAATGAGGGTCTGCGGCTCGGCCTGTCCGGCGTCCGGTGCCTGGTGGTGGACGCCGTTCTCCTTGAGGAAGGAGTCGTACACGGCGAGCAGCACCTGCTTCTGCTGCTCGTTGATCAGGGGGTCGGCGAGGATCGCCGTCCGCAGCCCGAGCCCGTGCTCCTCCCGCTCCTCCAGGATCCCCGCCTGCACGTAGAGCGTCTCCGCGGAGATCCGCAGTGCCTTGGCGATCTGCTGCAGGATCTCCGCGCTGGGCTTCCGCAGCCCGCGCTCGATCTGACTCAGATACGGATTCGACACCCCTGCGGCATCCGCGAGCTGACGCAGCGAATACTGCGCATGCCGCCGCTGCTCCCGGATGTACTCGCCGAGCGACCCGACGTTCAGTGAGGCCATGCCCCTATGCTGCCCCGCCCTGCTTGCAATTGCAAGCAGGGCGCTAACTCCTGCTCGCGCGTGTCGCCGCGCCGGAGGTCAGCGGGAGAGGGCGCGGTCCTCGGGGCGGGAGGTGAGGAGGAGGCCGGCGGTGAGGGCGGCCAGGAGGGCGAGGGCGGCGGCCGACCAGAGGGTGGTGGTGTAGGTGTGGAGGAGGGCGAGGCGGAACTCGCTGAGTCCGAGAGGGGTGGCCGAGGAGCGGGGCAGGCCGGTGAGGAAGAGCACGGAGCCGGCGCCCGCGCCGAGTTGGAGGGCGGCGCTGACGGTGGCCGAGGCCGCGCCCGTGCGTGAGGGGGCGAGGCCGGAGGTCGCCGCGGCGAAGAGCGGCATGAGGGCCACGCCCGCGCCCAGGCCTGCGATGACCAGGCCGGGCAGGACCTCGGTCGCGTAGTTGCCGGAGAGGGAGACGTCCGTGAGCAGGGCCAGGCCGAGGGCCGTCGTGACCAGGCCGGCCGCGACCAGGATCCGGGCCGGGACGCGGCCCGCGAGACGGGCGGAGATCAGGGTCGCGCCGAGGAGGAGCGCGAGGGCCATCGGCAGGAAGTCCTGCCCGACCCCGGCGGGGGAACGGCCGAGGACCATCTGCCCGACCAGCGTCAGCGCGGTGAGCATGGCGAAGACGCCCGCGCCGGTCAGCACCATGCCGATGGCGGAGCCGAGACGGTTGCGGTTGGTGGCGACACCGGCCGGCGACGCCGGCTCGCTCCGGGACTGCCACCACAGGAAGGCGAGGAACACGGGCGTGCCCACCACCAGCAGGATCAGCGTCCGGAGGTCACTCCAGCCGTTCGACCCGGCCCGGATCAGGCCGAAGGTCACCGCGACCATGCCGCACGTGCCGAGCAGCACGCCGATCACGTCGAAGCGGGCGGCGGCCGCGCGCGGCGCGTCGTGCAGCAGGGCCAGCGCGCCGACCAGGGCGACCAGCGCGAGGGGGACGTCGGCGAAGAACGCCACGCGCCAGCTCAGGGTTTGGGCGATCCAGCCGCCCACGAACATGCCCAGGAGAGAACCGCCCCCGGCGACCGAGGCGTACAGGCCGAAGGCGGTGCGACGCTCCTTCGGGTCGGTGAAGTTCGCGGCCACCAGCGCGAAGGCGGCCACGGTCACCAGCGCGCCCGACGCGCCCTGCAGGCCCCGGGCCAGCATCAGCAGCGTGGAGTCCGGCGCCGATCCGCCGAGCACGGAGGCCGCGGCGAAGACGGCCAGGCCGCCGACCATCGTGGCCTTGCGCCCGATCAGGTCCGCGGTGTGGCCGCCCAGCACGACCAGCGCGACGAAGGCGAGGGTGTAGCTGTTGACCAGCGTCGACCGGTCGGCACTGGAGAGGTGCAGGCTCATCTGGATCGACGGCAGGGCGATGTTGAAGGTGCCCGCCTGGAGGCCCACCAGCAACTGGGCCAGCACGACGGCGACCAGGCCGAGCCACCGCCCGCGGTGCGCCGGTGGTGAGTCCTGGACGGCGGGGGCGGGCAGGGGCGAGGCGGCCCAGAGACCCGGTTGGGGTCCCGGCGGCGGCCCCGGGTACGGGCCTGGCGCCGGCACCGCCGGCGGTCCGAAACCGGGTGGCGGTGTCACGCTCGGGCCCGCCGCTCCCGGCGCGCCGGCTCCCGCCGGTGCGGCCGGCGGGTAGGCCGGAGCCGGATAGGAGGCGACGGCCGGGGCCGGCTGGGCCACCGGCGCCTGTGTGGGAGCCGGCACGTAGTCCAGCAGTTCGGCGGCGTGCCGCCCGAGTTGGGCGAGCACCGGGCTGGGCAGCCACTCCGCGGCCCGGTCGGTCGTCGTCTGCTCGACGACCTGCTGCAGGGTGGGCCGCTCGCCCGGGGTCTTGTGCAGGCACGCCCCGACGAGCTCCGCGAACGGCTCCGGGACGCCCGTCAGGTCCGCCTCCTCCTCCGCGATGCGGAACAGGTGCGCGTTCAGTCCGGTCTCGCCCGCGCCGAACAGCAGCCGCCCGGTGGACGCGTAGACCAGCACCGCGCCCAGGCAGAACACGTCGCTGGCGGAGGTGAGTTCGAGGCCGCGGACCTGCTCGGGCGACATGAAGCCGGGGGAGCCGATCAGCATGCCGGTGTGGGTGTGCAGGCTGTCGCCGAGGAGCCCGTCCATGGCGCGGGCGATGCCGAAGTCGATGACCCGCGGGCCGTCGACGGTCACCAACACGTTGGAGGGCTTCAGATCACGGTGGATCAACCCCGCGCCGTGGACCGCCTGCAGGGCGAGGGCGAGCCGGTTGGCGAGGATGCGGACCGAGTCCTCGGGCAGTGGCCCGAAGTCCTTGGCGACGACGGTCTGCAGGTCCGGCCCGGGGATGTACTGGGTGGCCACCCAGGGGACGTCCGCCTCGGGGTCCGCGTCCAGCACGGCCGCCGTCCAACTGCCGCCCACCAGCCGGGCGGCGGCGACCTCCCGGGCGAAGCGCCGGCGGAACTCGGGGTGTCCGGCGTACTCGGCCTGGACGACCTTGACGGCCACCGTCCGTCCCTGCTCGGAGCGACCCAGGTACACCAGGCCCATGCCCCCGGCACCGAGGCGGGCGATCAGGCGGTAGGGGCCGATGAAGCGCGGGTCCTTGCCCGTCAACTGGTCCACGCGAGCACGATAGTTCACAGTGCACTGTCCGTTGGGGCAGTTGTCCGAGCCGGGACGGGGCCGTGCCCGACCGGTACCGCGACCTGCGGGCGCTGCCACTTTCGAGTGAGACTGCGTCGGCAAAAACGTTTGCCCAGTTCAGCGGAGGTATGTTCGTCTTGAACTCATGGACGACGACTTGACGCTTGCGCTTTTCGACCGGCAGATGCGGCGGGAGGCGCGCCCCGAGCACGCGCCCGCCCGGGTGGAACAGGCCGGGGGCGTGGTGCGCCAGGTCGCGCCCGGGGAGATGTGGAACGGCGTGCTCTGGTCCGCACTGGACGAGCAGAACGCGGACGCCGCGATCGCGCGGCAGGTGGTGGAGTACGGCGCGCGGCCGGACGTGGAGAGCTTCGAATGGAAGCTGTACAGCCACGACCGTCCGGCCGACCTCGGGGCCCGGCTGGCGGCGGCCGGGTTCGAGGTCGGCGAGTCCGAGGCGCTGATGGTCGCCGAGGCCGAGGCGATCGCCGGGATCACGGCGCCGCTGCCGGACGGCCTGGAGCTGCTGCCGGTCACCGACGCCGCCGGCGCGGAGCTGCTGGCCGCGGTGCACGATGCGGCGTTCACGGTCGGCACCGGGGCGCGGGTCAAGGCGCGGCTGCTCGCACAGCTGGAGGCCGCGCCGCAGAACGTGCTGGCCCTCCTCGTCATGGCCGGGGACCGGCCGGTCTGCGCCGCGCGGATGGACTTCGCCGAGGGGACGGACTTCGCCGGGCTGTGGGGCGGCGGCACCGTCGCCGAGTGGCGCGGCCGCGGGATCTACCGTGCGCTGATCGCCCACCGGGCGCGGGTGGCGGTCGAGCGCGGCTACCGCTACCTCTTCGTCGACGCCTCCGACCAGAGCCGCCCGATCCTGGCCCGGCTCGGCTTCGCCCAGCTCGCGACGACCACGCCGTACGAGTACCAGCTGCGCTGACGGTCGCTGCTTTCGCGCGGGGAACGGCTTCGCTACCCTCCACAGCGATCGTCCGGAACCGCACCGAGTGGAGCAGCCCGCCGCCATGGAGCACCAGGAGAACGCGCCCTCCACCGTCGAGGAGGGCCAGACAGCGGCCGCCTCGGCCCCGCCTGGCTCGGCCCAAACCGTTCCAGCCGAGACCGTTCCAGCCCAGACCGTCCCGGCCCAGGCGGTCCCGGACGGACAGCCGCCCCGGGCCGAGGGGGCCGACGCGCCGCCGACCGCCCCGTCGGCGCCGAGCGCCCCGCCGGCGCCGAGCGCTCCGCCGGCGGCCACCTGCTACCGCCACGACGACCGCGAGTGCTACATCCGGTGCACCCGCTGCGAGCGGTACATCTGCCCGGACTGCATGCGGGCCGCCTCCGTCGGCTTCCACTGCCCGGAGTGTCTCCGGGACGGCGTGAAGTCGCAGCGCAAGGCGCGCACGGTCTTCGGAGGGCGGATCGCCGGCGGTCCGCCGGTGGTCACGCTCACGCTGATCCTGCTCAACGTGCTGGCCTTCGCGGCCGAGCTGCGGGACAACGCGCTGATCGACCGCTTCGCCATGGTGGGCCGCGGCCTGACCGACTCGAACGGCGGCAGCTACAACTGGCCGGGCGGGGTGCCGATCGGCTACCACGCCGTGGGCGTCGCCCACGGCGAGTGGTACCGGATGCTGACCTCCGCGTTCCTGCACCTGCTGCCCTCGGCGGGCGTCCTCGGGATCACGCACATCGTGTTCAACATGATGTGGCTGTGGCAGCTGGGCCCGGTGATCGAGGCTCAGCTCGGACGGGTCCGCTACGTCGCGCTCTACCTGGTCGCGGCGGTCGGCAGCTCCACCGCGGTCTACGTGCTGGCGCCCGACGGGTACGCGATCGGCGCCTCCGGCGCGATCTTCGGTCTGGTGGGTGGCTACTGGGTGATGAGCCGTCGGCTGCGCAACGATCCGCTGGGCGGCAACGGGCTGCTGATCATGTTCGTGATCTGGATGGTCGTCTCCGCGGGCTTCGACTCCTGGCAGGGCCACCTCGGCGGCCTGCTGGCCGGCCTGGCGGTCGGCGCGGGCTTCGCCTTCGCGCCGCGCGGCAAGGGACGGCCGTGGGTGCAGGCGGGAGCGGTGCTGCTGGTCTGCGCCGTGCTGGTGGGCCTCGTGCTGTGGGAGACGAGCCGGATCGGCGTGATCTGACGGCGCCGCGGCTGGGGTGAGCCGGCAAGCAAGGAGGGGCCGAGTGGCGGTTGCCACCCGGTCCCTCACTTTTTCGTCACGCGGTCAGCCGTGGTGCCCGCCCCCGCCACCGAAGTCGCCGCCACCGGACCAGGAACCACCGTCGTGGTGCCCGCCATGGTGTCCGCCACCGCCGAAGTCGCCTCCGCCGTGGTGATGGTGGTGCCCGTGGCCGTGGTGGTGGCCGTGTTGGTCGTTCAGACCGGCGTCGGCCCACAGCATCTGGCTTGCGCCCGAGTCGTAGGGGGAGTCCGGCCCGCGTCGTACCGCCGACCGCCGGGTCCGCGCCTGGCCCAGACGCACCAGCGCGGCCACGGCCACCACCACGATCAACAACCCGATCAGCATCTTCTGCTCCCCCCGTGTTCCTGTTCCGTCTCCGGTCGTGAGTGCACTGTTCCCCGTTCGTGGACGGCAGACAACACAGTTGACCGAGATCTGAGCTTCGCCGCCGCGGACACTCTTGAACGCGTTCAAAAAGATGCTACAGTCCTTCTCGAGCAGTGAATTTGAACGTGTTCAAGAATCCTCGGAGGGGTGTGGCGCATGAACACCACTGTGGTCACCTACGTCGTCTATCTGGCGTTGAGCCTCGGGCTCACCGTCTGGGTGGGCCGGACGCTGAGCCGGGCGGGGCGGGTCTTCCTCGCGGATGTGTTCCACGGGAACGAGAAGCTCAGCGACGCTGTCAACCACCTGCTGGTGGTCGGCTTCTATCTGGTCAACCTGGGCTTCGTCGCGCTCTGGCTGCGCGTCGGGGACAACGACGTGCAGGACGTGCCGGGGATCTTCCGCGCCCTGTCCTACAAGGTCGGCACCGTCCTGCTCGTGCTCGGCGTGATGCACCTGGTCAACGTCTACGTGCTCAACCGCTTCCGGACGGGCGCGCGGCTGCGCGCCGAGCAGCGGCCGCCGACCCCGCCGACCGGCTGGACGGTCCCGCCCATGCCGCCCGTCGCACCGCAGGTCTGAGCGATGAGCGCGCGCCTCACGGCGGCGGACGGGCCGGGCCCGGACCGGGGGGCCGGCGACGCCCCGGTCCGGCGGCTGACCGTCCTGTCCGACCCCCACTGCCCCCTCTGCCGGCACCTGCGCGGCTGGCTGGAGCGGCAACGGCAGCTCGTCCCGCTGGAGTTCGTCGACGTGGACTCCCCGGCGGCGCGCTCGCGGTTCCCGCTGCTGGACCACCGACGGGCGCAGGCCGAGATCACCGTGATCGGCGACGGCGGGCAGGTCTACGAGGGCCCCGCCGCGTGGATCGCCTGTCTCTGGGCGCTGGACGCGTACCGCGCGACGGCGCATCGATTGAGCACGCCGACCGGAGCGCCGCTGGCGCGGGCGGCGGTGCTGGCGGCGGCCAAGGGACGGGGAGCCCTGAGCCGCCGCCGTGGGGGAGGGGGGAGAAGGG
>NZ_QKYN01000177.1 GCF_003258295.1 Streptacidiphilus pinicola
TGTTCTGACCACGGAGGTTGGTGACGGGGTTCACGGTGGGGTGATCTTGAAATAGGTGAGGGCCTTCTGGCTCGGTGTGGATTGCGACATCTGCACCGGCTCCCAGAAAGGCCCTCATGCCACACCGTAACGCACCCCTGACCGAGACCGGCCGCCTGCGTCTGGCCCGTTGCGTGGTCGACGACGGCTGGCCGCTGCGCCGGGCGGCGGAACGCTTCCAGGTCTCGCCGACCACCGCCAAGCGCTGGGCGGATCGCTACCGCACACTCGGCGAGGCCGGCATGGCCGACCGCTCCTCCCGCCCGCACCACAGCCCGCGCCGGACCGCGACCCGCACCGAACGACGCATCATCAAGGTCCGGATCCTGCGCCGCTGGGGACCGGCCCGCATCGCCTACCTGCTCCACCTGAACCCGGCCACCGTGCACCGCGTCCTGGTCCGCTACAAACTCGCCCGCCTGGCCCACCTCGACCGCGCCACCGGCCAGCCGATCCGCCGCTACGAACACTCCGCCCCCGGCGACTTGGTCCACGTCGACATCAAGAAGCTCGGCAACATCCCCGACGGCGGCGGCCACAAAACCCTCGGACGGCAGGCCGGCCGCAAGACCCGCCCGAACGCGGGCTACAGCTACCTCCACAACGCCGTCGACGACCACTCCCGCCTGGCCTACAGCGAGATCCTGGCCGACGAACGCAAGGAGACCGCGGCCGCGTTCTGGACCCGGGCCCAGGCGTTCTTCACCCGGGCCGGGATCACCATCCAACGCGTGCTGACCGACAACGGCGCCTGCTACCGCTCACACCCCTGGCGCGACGCCCTGGCCCGGACAGGAATCGTGCACAAGCGCACCCGGCCCTACCGGCCGCAGACCAATGGCAAGGTCGAACGCTTCAACCGCACCCTGCTCGACGAATGGGCCTACGCCCGGCCCTACCGCACTGAGCAGGAACGACGAGACGCCTACCCGGGCTGGCTCCACACCTACAATCACCACCGCGGACACACCGCTCTCAAGGGCCGCCCACCCGCCAGCCGCGTCCCCAACCTCACGGGACAGAACACCTAGCCCAAGCGCCTGCGAAACAAGGCTCCCCAGCCGTACGCTCCCCGCACCACAACCGAGGGGGCAGCGTGCTTGAGAACCGCGCACTCGAACTGATCATCCTGCTCGTCATCGTCGGCATCCCCGCCAC
>NZ_QKYN01000024.1:0-176 GCF_003258295.1 Streptacidiphilus pinicola
GCGGCACCGGCCGCCCCACCAAACGCGACCGTCGCGAAACCGACCGCCTGCGCGGCCTCTGAACGCACAAACCCTCAGTACGGTCGCGGCCGCGCCGCCGAGCGCTCCAGCGCGGCGACGGTGACCGTCACCCGACGGTCCAGCGCCTCGCTCGTCTCGCCGTTGACGAGGGCGTG
>NZ_QKYN01000024.1:436-20408 GCF_003258295.1 Streptacidiphilus pinicola
TCGGGTCGCCGCCCTCGCCGCGGGCGGTGGGCGCGCCGTCGAGCCAGGACAGCGCGACGCCGGTCCGGCCCTCCGCCGTCACGATCGCGGAGAGCGGCTCCGGCACGGCGAACGGCAGGTCCAGCGCCGCGAGGCGCCGCAGCAGCTCGACGTTGCGGGCCAGCTCCGCCTCCGCGGTCGGGGTGCGCGCGATGCGGACGACCGCGACGCCGGGCAGCAGCACCACGTCGTGGGAGCCGCCGCGGTCGATCCGCGCCCCGTCGAGGCGCTCGCGGGGCAGCGCAGTCTCGGCGACCGCCCGGAGCCACTCCGGGAGTCCGCCGTCGTTGGCGGGTGGAGCCGGGCTCACGCCTTCTTGAGTGCCATCAGGCCGTAGCCGCCGACCTCCTGGCGGGTGAGCCGGAGGTCGTCGTCGCCGACCGTCTCCGTGCCCGCCTGCCACTCGTTGAGGGAGACGACGCCGGGACCGATCAGCTCCCAGCCGTCGGCGCCGCCGGTGCCGAAGCGGGTGATCTCGTCGCGGGTGCGGGTGGCGACGGTGATGCCGCCCGCCTTGTAGATGCCGGTCACGCCCTCCTCGAGCTCCGGAGTGTGATCGGAGCTGCCGTGGGAGAGGATCAGCACGCTGCCGGGCGCGAGTGCCCGCTTGTAGCGTTCCAGCAGCGCGTGCGGCTCGTCCGAGTCCGGCAGGAAGTGCAGCAGCGCGACGACCAGCAGGGCGACCGGCTGGTCGAAGTCGATCAGCTCCTTGACCGCCGTGGACTCCAGGATCGCGTCGGCGTCGTGGAAGTCCGCCTCGACGTAGGCGGTGCGGCCCTGCGGCGCGCTACTGAGCAGGGCGCGGGCGTGGGTGAGCACCATCGGGTCGTTGTCGACGTAGACGACCCGCGAGTCGGCCGCGGAGCGCTGCGCCACCTCGTGGGTGTTCTCGGCGGTCGGGATGCCGGTGCCGATGTCCAGGAACTGACGGATGCCCAGCGCCGCGGCGTGGCGGACGGCTCGGCCGAGGAAGCGCCGGTTGGCGCGGGCCGCGTCCGGGGCGGTCGGCATGAGCTTGACGACCTGCTCGGCCGCGACCCGGTCCACCGGGAAGTTGTCCTTGCCGCCCAGGTAGTAGTCGTACATGCGCGCGGGGTGCGGGATGTCGGTGCGCAGCTCGACGCGCGGCTCGGCGTCGCCGTCCTCCGCCGTGGCCCAGTCCCAGTCGGCGGCGACATCGGCGGCGACCTCGCTCGTACCCACGCCCCTGTCCGCGTCGGCGTTCTCTGTCACGTCAGCCCCCTCCGCCCAGCACACCACGGATCGGGGTGACAACTCGCCACCCCGCAGTCCCCCATATGTTAGCTGTGAGACGGCAGACTGGACCCATGCATCACGGATCGTTCACGTCCCATCAACTTCGTGCTCTCTGCCTGGACTTCAACGGCGCGGGGGAGACGTTCCCGTTCAACCCGGAGACCTCCGTCTTCAAGGTCGGCGGCAAGATGTTCGCGTTGTCCGCGCTGGACGCGGACCCGCTGCAGGTCAGCCTCAAGTGCGACCCCGACCTGGCGGTCCGGCTGCGCGCCGAGTACCCGGCGATCACCGGCGGCTGGCACCTCAACAAGCGGCACTGGAACACCGTGCTGCTGGACGGTTCGCTCCCGGACCGGCTGGTCAAGGAGATGGTCGAGGACTCCTACGACCTCGTGGTCTCGGCGCTGCCGCGCAAACAGCAGCTGCTGCTCGACTGGCCCGGCCTGCGGGGCGGCTAGGGCCGGGGCTGAGCCACCGTCAGTTTGTGTGTCTCGTAAGGGTCCGGCAACAAGGCCCGGACCCGGCTGTTCGCGCTTGGCCAGGGGCGATACCGTGCCGTCAGACGCAACACGGATCTGAGGGGGGCGGCCGCCATGCAGGCTGAGATCAAGGGCAGCACCATGCCGGTGCTGGAGGTACAGCTGGGGCCGGGCGAGTACGTGGTGACGCCGCACGGCGAACTGTCGTGGATGTCCGCGAACATCCAGATGACGCAGAGCATGTCCGGCGGTCAGCAGGGCGGCGGCGGTGGCGGCTTCATGGGCGCGATGAAGCGCGTCATGGGCGGCGGCAGCCTCTTCATCACCCAGTACGCGGCCCAGGGCGGCCCCGGCCTGGTCGCGTTCGCGTCCAAGGTGCCCGGCCACATCGTGCCCGTCGACATCATGCCGGGCCGCAGCGTCATGGTGCACCGCCACGGCTGGCTGGCCGGCACGCCGGGCATCAACCCGACCGTGGGCCTGCAGCAGAGCTTCCGGGGCGGCCTCTGGGGCGGCGACGGCTTCATCATGCAGCGGCTGGAGGGCCAGGGCCGCGCCTGGATCGAGCTCTCCGGCGAGCTCACCACCTACACGCTCGGCCCCGGCCAGACCATGCTGGTGCACCCCGGCCACGTCGGGATGTTCGACCAGTCCGTGCAGTTCACCATCACGCGCGTGCCCGGCATCGCCAACAAGATCTTCGGCGGCGACGGCTACCACCTCGTGGCCCTCACGGGCCCCGGTCAGATCTGGCTGCAGAGCATGCCCCTGCCGAACCTCGCCCACGCCCTCGTCCCGTACCTCCCCGCCCAGGGCGGCGAATCCGAAGGCGCAGTGGGCGGCCTCATCGGCGGCATGCTGCGCTGACGCGCAGAGCCCGCGCTGCCGCGGGCCGTCGCACTCCCAGGGGCGCGGGGCTCTGCGCCCCCTGGAGGTGCAACGGACCCCCTGACGTAAGACTTCCGTAGCCGGGTTGCTCGGCTGCAACGCCGCTGATCGGCGGTGTGATGGAGGCATGAGACGACTCGGCCTCCGGAACCCGCTCGACGCGCCCCTTCCGACGCCGCCGGACGCGCTGCGCAAGGGCCCGCTGCGGGAGGGGGCCTTCCGGTCCCGCCTGCACGAGCCGCGGACCGCGGTGGTCCTGGGGCGGTGGCTCGCCGGGGCCATCCTGGTGTGTTTCGTGACCGGCCTGATCAGCCACCTGCTGCAACAGCCGCCCACCTGGCTGCGGGACCACCTGCCGAGCCGCCCGGCGCAGGGCTACCGGGTCACCCAGGGCCTGCACGTGATCAGTGGCATCGCCGCGATCCCGCTGCTCGGGGCCAAGCTGTGGACGGTCTACCCGAAGCTCTTCGCCTGGCCGCCGGCCCGCACCCTCCGGCACGGGCTGGAGCGCCTCGGGATCGCGCTCCTCGTCGGTGCCATGCTGCTGGAGCTGTTCACCGGGCTGCTCAACACCCTGCAGTGGTACCCGTGGCCGTTCCCGTTCCGACAGACGCACTTCTGGCTGGCCTGGATCGCGGTCGGCGGCCTGCTGGTCCACGTCGCCGCCAAGGGGCCTGAGATCGCGGAGCACTGGCGTCGCTCCAAGCCGCCGCTTCCGGGACGGCGGGCGCTGCTGGGGTCGGTAGCGGCCGCCGTCGGCGCGGTGACAGTGGTGACGGCGGGTCAGACCGTGCCGTGGCTACGCTCGTTGGACCTGCTCTCCCCGCGCAGGCCCGACGTCGGGCCGCAGGGCCTGCCGGTCAACCGCACCGCCGCACAAGCGGGGACGCTGCGGACCCCCGCCGACTGGCGGCTGCGCGTCGACGGCCCGCGCCCGTACACGCTCACCATGGACGAGTTGCTTGCTCTGCCCCAGACCGACGTCGACCTGCCGATCGCCTGCGTGGAGGGCTGGAGCGCCTCGGCCCGCTGGGGCGGGGTCAGGATCCGCGACCTGCTCGACCGGGCGGGTGCCGCGCCGGGCGCGTTGATCCGCGTCACCTCCCTCGAGCAGAGCGGCCCGTACGCGGTGATGACGATGCCGCACACCTACGCGCGCGACCCGCTCACCCTGCTCGCGCTCCGCGTCGACGGCCACGTGCTGGACCCGGACCACGGCTATCCGGCACGGATCATCGCGCCGAACCGGCCGGGCGTGCTGCAGACCAAGTGGGTGTCCCGGCTGGAGGTGCTGTGACCATGATCCGCGCGCTGCGCACCGGACTCGCCCTCCTCGGGGTCGGCGTGATCGGTTACGGCCTCTACGGCCTGCTGCACGACCCCTATATCCGCGACCCGCTGGACGTCCTGTTCTGGGGCGTCGGCGGGCTGGTCCTGCACGACGGCTTCTGGCTGCCGCTGGTCCTGCTCGCCGGCACCGCGCTGACCCGACGTCCGCTGGTGCGCGGCGGTCTGGTGGTCGCGGCGGCGCTCACCGCGGTGGGCCTGCCGGCCGTCCTGCGCTCCGGCGTGGACCACGGCAACCCGAGCCTGCTGCCGCTGCCCTACCTGCGCAACTGGCTGCTGCTCCTCGCCTTGGTCGCGGTGGTCGTGCTCGCCCTGGAACTCGCCCCGAGAACGCCCAACGCGCTACGGGCCGTGGGCAGATGGCTCGGCAGTGCCAGGGCCGCGCTCCCCCGCCGGGCTCACCACGGCCACCGCCCGCACGGGCACCCGGCCGAGCGGCCGACCCGGACGTCCTCCCGGGGGTCCGACCTGCAAGAATGACGTGCACGACCCTGTTTCCTGTCCGCGCGACAGAACCGACAGAAGGGCCGCACGTGACCGATCAGGAACCGCTGCCGACGCAGACCGCAGCCGTCACCGCCGTCAGCCGTGACACGGAGCACGGGTTCAGCAAGCCCAACGTGCCCGCGATCCGCCTGCTCGCCGGGCTGGGCGTCGAGGGCGACACCCACCTCGGCGTCACCGTCCAGCACCGCTCCCGCGTCGCCGCCGATCCGACGCAGCCCAACCTGCGCCAGGTACACCTGATGCACGCGGAGTTGCACGACGAGATGCGCGCCGCCGGCTACGACGTCGCCGCGGGCGCGCTGGGCGAGAACATCACGACGCGCGGCCTCGACCTGCTCGGACTGCCGCGCGGTGCGCGCCTGCGGCTCGGCGCGGAGGCGGAGGTCGAGATCACCGGCCTGCGCAATCCGTGCCCGCAGATCAACAACTTCCAGCCGGGCCTGCTGAAGCTCTGCGTCGGCCGGGACGAGGACGGCCAGGTGGTGCGCAAGGCCGGGATCATGGGCGTCGTGCTCCGGGACGGCGAGGTCCGCCCCGGGGACCGGATCACCGTCGAACTGCCGCAGGGGCCCCACGTCCCGCTCGACCGCGTCTGACCCGCGTCTGACCGCGTCCGACCGCGCGCCGGGCCGGGTGGCGCCCACATCGCCGCCCGGCCCGGGTTGCCCGCCGCTCTGACGTGGCGTCAGTGCTGGGCGGGGTTCCAGTAGTCGCCCGCCATCACGATCATCACCAGCGTCTTGATGGTCTCGCCGTAGTAGGCATCGCCGAACGGGTTGGTCTGCAGCTGGTTCCAGATCGCGTTCGTCCAGGTCTGGTCGCCCGCGGCCATGGCGGCGGGACCGATCGAGTCGCCGGCCTCCTCGGCCTGGGTGTCACCGGAGACGTTGCCGTTGGCGCAGTTCAGCTTGATGTGCGGCTGGACCTTGGCGGGGTCGCCGCCGGCGAGCCTCTTCGTGCACGCGGACCACTTCTTCGCGTCACCGAGCGAGACCCCGGCCGTGGTGGGGCCGTAGAGCAGCGCGTCGGTGCCGAGGTGCCAGGGCACGCGGATGGAGTTGTAGCCGACGATGTTGTCCGGCTGGTCCTCCTGGTAGTTCGCGGGCGCCGGGGAGGGCGAGGTGGTGTTGGCGTGGATGACGAAGTCCGACATCAGACCGGCGCCCGACGAGTACGTGGCGGTGAACTCGCTGACGACCGCCTGCATCCGGTCCACGACCTTGGTCCAGTCGTGGGCCTTGTCGTAGGCGGCGAAGGCGCGCAGGTGGTCCAGCATGTTGTCGGACGGCCGGGTGTCCGTCGACGGGCCGTCGTCCTCGCACTTGAGGTGGCCGTCGGAGGTCACGTCGTGGGCGTAGACGCTGGCCAGCCAGGACTCCGCGTCGGCCGTGTAGCCGCCCCACTGCTTGTCGGCCAGGATCAGGCCGTAGCCGATGTCCAGGTCGCCGTCGGTGGCCGCGTCCGGCGTGCCGGAGCTGTAGTACTTGCAGGACTTGCCGTCCAACTGCCACTGCATCAGGCCCCACTGGTCCTTGTGGTCCTTGACCAGCTGCCAGAGGCCGTTGAACTCGGTCTGCGCGTTGGCGTCGTAACCGGCCATCAGCGGCACGATGTTCATGCCGTATCCCTGGGCCTCCGACACGGTGCCGTTGTTCGTGGCGTCGCTGTCGCCCTTGGTGGAGACGTAATACTCGTTGCTCGCGCACCCGTGGACGAGATAGGTGTGCTTCCAGGAGTCGTACTGCTTCTCCACGGCGGCGTCGCGCGTCGACTGCGAGACCGCGGGCATCACGCCGGTCTTGTAGGTCTGGTGCTGCGGAAAGGCGAGCCTGGGGGTCGCTGCCGCGGCGCCGGCCGTGGCGGCGGCGTCCGCGTTGCCGCCGAGGGCGTACGCGCCCGCGGCGGCTGCGGCGGTGGCCACCAGCGCGGCCACCAGGCGTTGCGGAGTACGGGACATCGACACTCCTTCAGATGTTAGGAAACCTTCCTAACCAGGTTCTGGGAGTCTTCCGTCCGCCTGGCGAGACGTCAATACCTCAGTCGAAGCGGAGTTGTCGCACAGACCACAAGAGCAAGATCGCCTTGCGGCGGGCGGCCGGTGACGACGAGCGGTTAGGCTCGCGGGCGGGTCATCCACGCACACGAGAGGCGCGCCCGCGCACACGAGAGGCGGCAGTTCCTTGCCCGACATCGCCCTGCTCACCGGCCGCACCATGCCGCGCGAGGTCCCCGAGAACGACCTGCTCGTCGCCGAGCTCCGCGCGCTGGGAGTCGACGCCGAGATCCACCCCTGGGACGCGGACCTCGACTGGAGCACCTACGGTCTCGCGCTCGTGCGCACCACCTGGGACTACTGGGACCGGCTGGACGAGTTCCTGGCCTGGGCCGAGACCGCCGGCCACCGGACCACGCTGCGCAACCCCGCCGAGGTCATCGCCTGGAACCACCACAAGAGCTACCTGCCCGCCCTCGCCGAGCAGGGCGTGTCGGTCATCCCCACCGCGCTGCTGCGCCGCGGCGCCGACCGCGCCCAGGTGGACAAGGTGCTCGCCGCCTTCCGCGAGCGCCACGGCGACGTGGAGGTCGTCGGCAAGCCGGCCGTCTCGGCCGGCGCCCGGGGCGCGCTGCGCGCCCACATCGACGCGCCCGAGACCGCCGCGCACCTCGAGAGCCTCGTCGGCGAGGGCGACGCGCTGCTGCAGCCGCTCGTCGAGTCCGTGCTCACCCGCGGCGAGACCTCGCTCGTCTTCTTCGGCTCCGAGTTCAGCCACGCCGTCCGCAAGGTGCCTGCCTCCGGCGAGTACAGGATCCACGAGCACCACGGCGGCACGGTGCGGACCCACCTCCCCTCGGAGGCCGAACTCGCCGTCGCCCGGGCCGCGCTGGCCGCCGCGCCCGCGCCCGTCGCCTACGGACGCGTCGACCTGGTCGACCTCGCCGACGGCCCCGCCGTCATGGAGCTGGAGCTGATCGAGCCCGAGCTCTTCCTCCCCTACACGGACGGCGCGACGACCCGCTACGCCCGCCACCTCGCCGAGCTGCTGCCGTGAGAGCGACGCCGGGTGACGCCCTCCCCGTGCAGGTGGACCTGTGGATCGTCGACGCGCGGGCTCCGCAGCCCGCGCTCGACCCCACCGTCCTCGACGCGGCGGAGCGCGACCGCGCGTCCCGCTTCGTCCGCGAGGACGACCGCGTCCTCTACACCGTCGCCCACACCGCGTTGCGCACCGTCCTCGCGGCGCGGACCGGCATCCCGGCGGCCGACCTGCGCTTCGACCGCGAGCCCTGCCCGTGCTGCGGCGCCCCCCACGGCCGCCCGCGCCTCGCCTCGTCCGTCGTCGGCTCCGAGCCGGAGTTCTCCCTCTCCCACGGCGGTGACCTGGTCCTCATCGGACTGGCCCCGGCCGGCAGGCCGATCGGCGTGGACGTGGAGCGCCTGCCCCGCGCCGACACGGTCCGCGAGACGATGACCACCCTTCACCCCGCGGAACAGGCGGAACTCGCCGCGGCCCCGGGCGGCCCGTCCCCGGAGGGCTTCGCCCGGATCTGGACCCGCAAGGAGGCTTACCTCAAGGCCCTCGGCACCGGCCTCGGCCGCGACCCCTCCCTCGACTACGTCGGCGAGTCCTCCCCGGCTTCGCTCCCCCCGGGCTGGACCCTCTCCACCCTCCCGGCCCGCGCCGACCACGCAGCGGCCTTCGCGGTGGCCGCGCCCTCCGCGACGTACGCGCTGCACGACGCCCCGGCCTGATCCACCCCGCCGTCTGGACCACCGTGCTGTCCGGGCCGGCTCAGCGCCGACCGCTCAGGTCTGGCTCCGGGGCCGGTACGCCTCCGGCGGGAGGCCGAAGGTCCAGGCCACGCCCTCGCGGGCGGTGCCCGTGCCCGGGGGGACGCGGAGCCAGTGGACGCGCCGCGAACCGTCCGGCTCCGGCGTGGAGTCGGTGACCTCGACCATCACCAGCGGCTCGTCACCGGGCAGTTCGATCCGCCAGAGCACGCCCGTCTCGTCCCGGTGCACCGCCCTGCCGCCCGACTCGGCGAGGTAGCGGTCGTGACCGAAGTGCTCCAGCATCACCCGGCGCACCGCCGCGTTCGGCTCAGCGCGGATCTCCTCGACCGTCAGGTCCGCGAGGCGGGCGAAGAGCGAGCCGGGCACCGGCATGCCGCGCCAGGCGTGCAGGGCGAAGCCGTCGGCGTAGGCCAGTGCTGGGCCGTCGCCGCGGTGCAGTCGGCCGGCCTCGTCCAACTCCAGCGCGACCGGGCGCTCGACCAGCAGCGCCACCTCCGTGTACGGCCACCACCAACCCGCGCTGCGGGCCACCGCGCGGTGCCCGGCCAGCTCCGGGTCGTCCGCGAGCGCGGCGAGCCACGCCGCGTCCTGCTGGCCCGGCACCGCGTCCAGCAGCACCAGCCGGACGGCCGACCGCTCGTGGTCGGGCCGCACCCCGGCCTGGGCCTCGGGCCCGGTGAGCCCGTCCACGACGGCGTCACATATGCGCTGCGTGAGCCCGTGCAGCCGCGGCCAGAGCGCACCGGAGGCGCTGGTCCACCGCTCCGACCAGCCCGCCCGCCCGAGTTCGGCGACGAGCCGGCCCCGGGCGCGCTGCCACGGCCCCGTGCGTACGAGGTCCCGCACGCTCGCCTCCGGCAGCCCGGTGCGTTCCCCGCTCCCGGGGGCCACGAAGCCGTGCTCCGCCAGCAGCCTGCGGGCCCGCACCCTGGCGCGCTCGGCCAGGGGCCCGGTCAACCCGTCCGTCCCACTGGTCAGTTGCAGTGCGGCGGCAGCCGCGACGAGCGGTGACTCGCACCAGACCACCGCCCGGGGCTCCGCCAGGCCGGCGAGCCGGTAGGCGGCGCGCACGCCGGCCTCCGCTGCGGCCCGGTCCGCCGGCCCGACCCGCCGACCGATCCGCGCCCAGTCGTCCTGCTCGGTCGTCATGGTGTGCGCCCCTCCCCCGCCCTGCTGCCTGCTCGGTGACTCGGCCTCGGTCAGCACCGTTCGGCGCCGGTCTGCACCGTTCGGCCGACGCCCGCGGATGACCGCCCGCCCCGGAACGGCTCAGTCGGCCGCGACCCGGAGCGCGCCGGGCGTGTACTCGCGCTGACGAACCACCCGGTACCAGCCGCGCGGCAGCGCTATCGCCGCGTGTCCCTCGTGAACGATCTGGCCGCCCTCGGTCAACTCCAGCCAGGCCTCGGCGGCCTGGTCCCCCTCACGCAGCAGCCGACCCGGACCGAGGACGGCATGGGCGTGCCCGGTGACCTCACCCCGCGCGAGCACCAGCCGCCCGCGCCCGTCCCGGGGCTGCGCGGCCAGCGCCCGGACCGAGGCGGGAACCGCGACCTCGGCCACCGGGACCAGCAGGACGTCTCCTTGGCGATACATCGACCTACCCCCTCGTCGGCAGCCTTCGACGACCGGGCCGACGCGAACCGCCGCGTCGCCCCACGTCCCGAACACTAGGCGGAGGGACTGACAATCGACGGCCCGAACCACGTCAGGCGGCGGGCTTCTCCCCCACGGCCGGTCCGACCCGGCCCGCGCGCTCGGCGAACGCCGAGCGCGCCGCGGTGCCGAGCCGGTCCAGGCCCACGACGACGGCACCCAGCACGACGAACTCGACGGTCAGCTGGGCGATCTGCAGGCCGACCCAGCCGTAGCCGTGCCCGGCGGGATCCAGGAAGAAGTACGGGTAGCGGTTGGGGAAGAAGGGGAAGAGCACGGCGCGCAGTTCCGTCAGCCCGGCGTAGCCGAGCGGGAAGGCCAGCCAGAGCGGCAGGTCCCGCCAGCGGGAGGCGTTGCGCGGACGGCAGCAGAGCCAGTCGAGCAGCACCATGATCGGCGTCGTGTAGTGCAGGAGCAGCAGCGACCAGCTCTGCAGCCGGTCGGCGCCGCTGCCGTGGGTCAGCCCGGGGAGCGGGCTGGCGCCGTGGTTGAGCACGATGTGCGCGACCAGGCCGGTGATCAGGATGTAGAGCGTCGCGGCGCCGCGCAGCCGCGGCGCGGGGCCGTCGACGGTGCGCCGCGTGACCATGCGGTAGACGGCGGCGGTGAAGTAGCCGAGCACGATCACATTGCTCTCGACGGTGAAGTACACCAGCGAGCCGGCCCCGGTGATCAGCCCCAGCCCCGCGGAGAGCACGATGCCGATCCGCCACCACAGCGCAGGCCGGATCCACACCCGCGTCGCCAGGTTCGCCTCGTCGCTCTTCTCCACGTTTTCCACTGCCTCTGCACGAACGGACCGGATCGCCGCACTCTACCCGCGGGTAGTCGGCCCGGAAAGGTCCCTGACCAGGCCGCATCCGGCCGGGCCAAACGCATTTTTCCAGCCATGTCCGGCAGATTCATCCGCATACGATGCACCCTTACCGCACTTGTGTTCGAGCCAGGTGGGGTGGCCGGAAGCATGCTGGTTCGCAGGCGGCGAACGGCTCAGACCCTGCTGTCGATCCTGAGATTCGGCTCAGAGGATGGACGCGCTCGGGGTGCCACCCCGGGCGTCCAGGGGTTAGGTGGACTTGGGAGGAGGAGTGAACCGTGGGCACTGAACCCGGTGCCGGAGCCCCCGACGAGCTCACGCTCGACCGGGCTGCCGGCCATATCCACGGCGTGTGCTTCAAGACGGGACCACCCGGAAACGCGGGCGTCGAGCTCGAATGGCTGGTGCTCGACCGCACGATGCCACACCGTGCCGTACCACCCGAACGCATCGACGCAGCACTCGCGTCGCTTCCGGCGACCGACGGGCGACTGCCGAGCGGCACCCTGCTGACCCGCGAACCAGGCGGGCAGCTCGAACTGAGCACGACCTGCGCACCCGGCCCGCTCACCTGCGTCACCACGGCCGCCGACGACCTCGCACTGGTCCGGCAGGCCTTCGACGAGCAGGGCCTGGACCTCTCCGGCTACGGCCTCGATCCGTTCCGTGATCCGCCGCGCGTGCTGGACGAACCCCGCTACGCGGCCATGGAGGCCTACTTCGACCGCATCGGCCCCTGGGGCCGGATGATGATGCGCGCCACCGCGGCCGTCCAGCTCAATCTGGACGCCGGAACCGAGAACGGCGACATCGACGGCTATCGCGCCCGCTGGCAGCTGGTCCACCGGCTCGGGCCGGTGCTGGTCGCCACGTTCGCCAACTCCCCGCTGTGGCACGGAAAACCCACCGGCTGGCGGTCCACCCGACAAGCGGTGTGGGAACACCTCGACCCCAGTCGCACCCGTCCTCCGCACGACCTGCCCGCCGATGCCGACCCGCGTGACGACTGGGCCCGCTTCGCCCTCGACGCCGGGCTGCTCTGCCTGCGCCGCGACAAGCCCGCCGACTGGACCGCCCCGCCCGGCCACAGCTTCGCCGACTGGCTGGACGGTGGCATCAGTGAACGCCCGGCCACTCGGGCCGACCTGGACTACCACCTGAGCACGCTCTTCCCGCCCGTCCGCGCCCGCGGCTGGCTGGAGCTGCGGATGATCGACGCCCAGCCGGGCGACGGCTGGATCGTCCCGGCGCTGCTCACCACGGTGCTGCTGGACGACCGCGCCGCGGCGGAGGCGGCGTGGGCGGCGACCGAACCGCTCTGCTCGCCCGTCTCGCCGTTCCCGTCCCGTTCGGTCTGGTCCCGCGCCGCCCGACTGGGCACGTCCGCACCCGAGTTCGCCAAGGCCGCGCTGGCCTGCTTCGACGTCGCTGACGCCGCTCTCACCCGCGCCGGCGTGCCGCGTGACCTGCGTGAGGCGGTCGCCGCCTTCGCCGAGCGCTACCCCGCCCGCGGGCGATGTCCCGCCGACGACCTGCTGGACGACCGCAGCCACACCGGTCGCCCGGCCCATCCGGAAGGACTGCTGCGATGACCGCGACCTCCCGTCCCACCGACCCGGACACGGACACCCGACAGCAGGCTCCGAGCACGGACACCCGTCAGCACGACCCCGAGGCGCTCCGGGCCACCGCCCGCGCCGCGTTGGAGCGGGCCCGGCGCCGCACCCTCGCCCTCACCGACTGCCTGGACGAGGACGAACTCGCCGCCCAGCACTCGCGACTGATGTCGCCGCTGGTCTGGGACCTCGCCCACATCGGCAACCAGGAGGAGATCTGGCTGGTCCGCGCCGCGGGCGGCCAGTCCCCGATCCGCCCCGACCTGGACCAGCTCTACGACGCCTTCCAGCACCCGCGCGCCGAACGTCCCGCGCTGCCGCTGCTGCCGCCGGACCCCGCCCGCCGCTACGTCGCCGCCGTGCGCGACCGCGCCCTCGAGGTGCTCGACGCCGCGCCGATGGGGCCGGACGCCGACCCGCTGCTCGCCGACGGCTTCGTCTTCGGCATGCTCGCCCAGCACGAGCAGCAGCACGACGAGACCATGCTCGCCACCCACCAGCTGCGGCGCGGCCCGGCCGTGCTGCACGCACCGCAGCCCGCCCCGGCGCCCGCGGACGCGGCCGACCTGCCGCGTGAGGCGTGGATCGAGGGCGGTCCCTTCACCATGGGCACGGACGACGAACCGTGGGCGCTCGACAACGAAAGGCCCGCCCACCGGGTCGACGTGCCCGGCTTCTGGCTGGACACCGTCCCCGTCAGCAACCGCGCCTACCAGGAGTTCATGGCCGCCGGCGGCTACGAGGACCCGCGCTGGTGGTCGCCGGCCGGCTGGTCGCACCGCGTCCAGGCGGGCCTGCACGCACCGCTGTTCTGGCGGCGCGCGGACGACCCGGACACGACCCCGGGCGGGTGGCTGCGGCGCCGGTTCGGCGTCGTCGAGCCGGTGCCGCTGGACGAGCCGGTGCTGCACGTGTGCTGGTACGAGGCCGACGCGTACGCCCGCTGGGCCGGCCGCCGCCTGCCGACCGAGGCGGAGTGGGAGAAGGCCGCGCGCCACGATCCGGCCACCGGCCGCTCCCGGCGCTATCCGTGGGGCGACGCCGAGCCGACCCCGGAGCTGGCCAACCTCGGCCAGCACCACCTCCAGCCCGCCCCCGTCGGCAGCTACCCGGCGGGCGCCTCCCCGCACGGCGTACGGCAGTTGATCGGCGACGTGTGGGAGTGGACCGCGAGCGACTTCGAGCCGCACCCGGGCTTCAGGGCGTTCCCGTACAAGGAGTACTCCGAGGTCTTCTTCGGCCCGGACTACAAGATGCTGCGCGGCGGCGCGTTCGGCGTGGATCCGGTGGCCTGCCGCGGCACCTTCCGCAACTGGGACTATCCGATCCGCCGCCAGATCTTCGCCGGCTTCCGCACCGCGCGTGACGCGGCCGCGGGCGACCGGACCGCGGGCGACGTCCCCACGGAGGCGCGCGACTGATGTGCCGTCATCTCGCATATCTGGGACCGGTGGTGTCCCTGGCCGAGGTCGTCGTGCGGCCCGCCCACGGGCTGTACGAGCAGTCCTGGTCACCACGCCGCCAGCGCTACGGCACGGTCAACGCCGACGGTTTCGGCCTCGGTTGGTACCCGGAGCCGGTGGCCTCGGGCCCCGAGGACGAGTCCGGCCCGGACGAGGAGGCCGAGGCGCCCGAACCCGCCCGCTACCGCCGCGCGGTCCCGATCTGGGCCGACCCGAACCTCCGCGACCTCGCGGGCGCGGTGCGCAGCGGCGCGATCCTCGCGGCGGTCCGTTCGGCCACGGCCGGGACCACGCAGGACGAGTCGGCCGCCGCGCCGTTCCGCGACGGACGCCGTCTGTTCAGCCACAACGGCGCGGTCCCGGACTGGACCCGCCTCCCCGCCGCGATCGCCGCCGCCGGAGGTCCGGGCGCCGACGCGCCGCTCGACAGCGCCGCGCTGCTCGCGCTCGACGCGCGCAGCGACTCCGCGCTGCTCTGGGCCATGCTGGTCCGCCGCATGCGCCGGGGTGAGCCGGCGGGCGGCGCGCTCGCCGCCCTGGTCCGGCAGGTCGCCGCGGTCCGGCCCGCCGCACGGCTCAACCTGCTGTACACGGACGGCGCGACGATCGCCGCGACCCGCCAGGGCGACACGCTCTGGTACCGGTTCGCGCCGGGCCGCGTCGTCGTCGCCTCCGAGCCCGACGACGAGCCGGCGAACGCGACGACGGGCGCCTGGCAGGAGGTCCCCGACCACTCGCTGGTGCTGGCGACCCGGACGGGCGTCCGCATCCTCCCGCTGCGTCCGCCGGCCGAGGCGGCCACCCCGACCCACAGCCCTTCCCGTCCCATCCGTTCATCCCGCAGGCCCGACAACCGCCTGCCCGCCGACGGCGGATCAGAACCGGAGAGCCTCACCATGATCACGCAGCGACCCCGCTTCACCCTGGACGACCGGCTTCCCGCCGACCACCTGGCCAAGGCCCTGCGCGCCGACGTCGCCTCCGGCCTCACCGCCGAACCCAAGACCCTGCCGCCCAAGTGGTTCTACGACGCGCGCGGCAGCGAGCTGTTCGAGCAGATCACCCGGCTCCCCGAGTACTACCCGACCCGCGCCGAGCAGGAGATCCTCACCCGCCGCGCCCCGGAGATCGCCGCGCTCACCCGCGCCGGCACCCTCTTCGAGCTCGGCTCCGGCTCCTCCACCAAGACCCGGCTGCTCCTCGACGCGCTCACCGCTGCGGGCACGCTCTCCTGCTACGCCCCGCTCGACGTCAGCCCCAGCGCCCTGGAGCAGGCCGGCACCGCCCTGGTCCGCGACTACCCGGGCCTTCGCGTCGCCGCGACCGTCACCGACTTCGAGGCCGACCTCACCCTCCCGCCGGACGCGCCCGGCCCGCGCCTGATCGCGTTCCTCGGCAGCACCATCGGCAACCTCGACCCGGAACAGCGCGCGTCCTTCTACCGCTCGCTGCGCCGCACCCTCAGCGCCGACGACGCCCTGCTGCTCGGCGCCGACCTGGCCAAGGACCCCGAGGTCCTGGTCCGCGCCTACGACGACAGCGCGGGCGTGACGGCGGAGTTCAACAAGAACGTGCTGAACGTCATCGACCGCGAACTCGACGCGGACTTCGACCCGGAGGCCTTCGCGCACGTCGCCCTCTGGAACGAGCAGGAACAGCGCATCGAGATGCACCTGCGCTCCCTGCGCGCCCAGTCCGTCAAGGTCCCGGCCCTCGACCTCTCGGTCGACTTCGCGCCCGACGAGCTGATGCGTACGGAGATCTCCTGCAAGTTCCGCCGCGACTCCCTCACCACGGAACTCGCCGCGGCCGGCCTCACCGTCCGCCACTGGTGGACGGACCCCGCCGCCCGCTTCGCGCTGCTCCTCGCCGTCCCCAGCCGCTGACGCGCCACACCCACCCGCACCCCCGGTCCACGCCGCCTCTGCGGCCGGCACCGGGGTGCGGTGCTTCATTCGGTGTGCGTTCCGGAGTCCGAGACTCAGCCGGACGACCCCTGTTGCTCCCGCCAGGTGCCTGGTAATGTACACGCCATACCAACTAAGCCCGCCTGACCTGCGAAAACATCGCAGAAGATCTGACAAGGCAGGGTTTCTGCGAACGCGCCCCCGGCAGGACTCGAACCTGCGGCCAAGTGCTTAGAAGGCACCTGCTCTATCCACTGAGCTACGGGGGCATGGCGCGGAGCCTGGCAGACGGCCGGGTCCTGTCGTGGGACAGGATAAGCAGCGCCAGGCGTGGCGTCGGTTGCGTGCGGCCGGGTCGTTCGGGCGAATCCTGCCGCGAGGCGGTCTGATAATCGCAGGTGGGGTGGGGCGGGCGCAGCGGTCGCGGAACAATGGAACGCTGCTGTTGTTCACTCGTTACGGGCCTGCTCCCTCAGCCGTTATGGAGTCGCACGGCCGGGCGAAGTGTGTGTGGTTCTCGTGAAAGTGCACCCATAAGGGTGGCCAAGTTGTCCACAGGGCCGGGTTGTCCACAGCTTTGACGCGGCCCCGCGTGGGTGTCCTCAACCCGCGCCAGGGTGGTTCGTAGGCGGCCCCCGCGGGGCCGGAGGACGACCACTGGGGGCAGCACGATGATGAACGGAACGATGGTCACGCTCGTCGGGGTCGCGGTGAGCCAGGTGCGGTACGCGACGACGGTGGGCGGGGTGCCGGTGGCGCACTTCCGCCTCGCTGCGACGGAGCGGCGCTTCGACCGGCCGCGGCAGGTCTGGGTCGAGGGCGACACCAGCTACTTCACAGTATGGGCGTGGCGCAGCTTGGCGGAGAACGCCCTCACCTCGATCGGCTGCGGCGATCCACTGCTGGTCACGGGCCGGATGCGGGTCCGCGAGTGGGAGCGGACGGACGGGCGGCCCAAGGGCGTCTCCGCGGAGATCGAGGCCACCGCGCTCGGCCACGACCTGGCCCGGGGGACGACGGTCTTCCGCAGGACCCTGCGCTGCCGTCCCGAGTTGGTCGCCTCGGCGTCCGAGCGGAACCGGATCAACGAGCAGCGCCGCGGCCTCGCCCGCGCGGAGCGTCCGCCCGCGTCGGAACGCGGCGCCGAGGCCGGGGGTGACGCGGAGGCGAGGGTGCTGACCCTCGCGTCGGCGCCCTCGGCCGGTGCCGGCGGGGAGGCGGGCGCCCCGCCCGGCTCGGCGTAGATCGCCGGTTGGATCACCCGGTGCCACCGGGCGTTCGGGGGCTCTCCCCGGGTGCGGCACAATGGAAGGCTGTAGCCACACCCCAACAACGACGCCGGACGGTTCATCTTGGCTGAGTACATCTACACCATGCGCAAGACGCGAAAGGCGCACGGCGACAAGGTCATCCTTGACGACGTGACGCTCAGCTTCCTGCCTGGAGCGAAGATCGGCGTCGTGGGGCCGAACGGCGCTGGTAAGTCCACCGTGCTGAAGATCATGGCCGGGCTGGAGCAGCCGTCCAACGGCGACGCCTTCCTCTCCCCCGGCTACACGGTCGGCATGCTGCTGCAGGAGCCGCCGCTCGACGAGAGCAAGACCGTGCTGGAGAACGTCCAGGACGGCGTCGCCGAGATCAAGAAGAAGCTGGACCGCTTCAACGAGATCGCCGAGCTGATGGCGACCGACTACTCCGACGCGCTGCTCGACGAGATGGGCAAGCTCCAGGAGGACCTCGACCACGCCAACGCCTGGGACCTCGACGCCCAGCTCGAGCAGGCCATGGACGCGCTGGGCTGCCCGCCCGGCGACTGGCAGGTCACCAACCTCTCCGGTGGTGAGAAGCGCCGCGTCGCGCTGTGCAAGCTGCTGCTGGAGGCACCCGACCTGCTGCTCCTCGACGAGCCCACCAACCACCTGGACGCCGAGTCGGTCCAGTGGCTGGAGCAGCACCTGGAGAAGTACGCCGGAACCGTGGTCGCCGTCACCCACGACCGGTACTTCCTCGACAACGTCGCCCAGTGGATCCTCGAGCTGGACCGCGGGCGCGCCTACCCCTACGAGGGCAACTACTCCACCTACCTGGAGACCAAGCAGTCCCGCCTCAAGATCGAGGGCCAGAAGGACGCGAAGCGCGCCAAGCGCCTCAAGGACGAGCTGGAGTGGGTCCGCTCCAACGCCAAGGGCCGCCAGGCCAAGTCCAAGGCCCGCCTCGCCCGCTACGAGGAGATGGCGGCCGAGGCCGACAAGATGCGGAAGCTGGACTTCGAGGAGATCCAGATCCCGCCGGGCCCGCGTCTGGGCTCGATCGTCGTCGAGGCGGACCACCTGGCCAAGGCCTTCGGTGACAAGGTCCTGGTCGAGGACCTGAGCTTCACGCTGCCGCGCAACGGCATCGTCGGCGTCATCGGCCCGAACGGCGCCGGCAAGACCACGCTGTTCAAGATGATGCTGGGCCTGGAGTCCACGGACTCCGGCAACGTCAAGGTCGGCGAGACGGTCAAGGTCTCCTACGTCGACCAGAGCCGCGCCAACATCGACCCGAACAAGACCCTCTGGGAGGTCGTCTCCGACGGCCTCGACTGGATCCAGGTCGGCCAGGTCGAGATGCCGTCCCGCGCCTACGTCTCGGCGTTCGGCTTCAAGGGCCCGGACCAGCAGAAGCCGGCCGGCATCCTCTCCGGTGGTGAGCGCAACCGCCTGAACCTGGCGCTGACCCTCAAGGAGGGCGGCAACCTGCTCCTCCTCGACGAGCCCACCAACGACCTCGACGTCGAGACCCTGAGCTCGCTGGAGAACGCGCTGCTGGAGTTCCCGGGCTGCGCCGTGGTCATCTCCCACGACCGCTGGTTCCTGGACCGCGTGGCCACGCACATCCTGGCCTACGAGGGCGACTCGAAGTGGTTCTGGTTCGAGGGCAACTTCGAGTCCTACGAGAAGAACAAGATCGAGCGCCTGGGCGCCGACGCGGCCCGTCCGCACCGCGCCACCTACAAGAAGCTGACCCGCGACTGAGCGAGCAGCCTCCAGCACACCCGCACGACGAGTGCCGGGGCGGGCGGGACGGACGACACGTCCCTCCCGCCCGGGCACCGCAACCGACGGAGATCCTGTGGCCCGCCACATATACGCCTGCCCGCTGCGCTGGTCCGACATGGACGTGTTCGGGCACGTCAACAATGTGAACTTCCTCCGCTACCTGGAGGAGGCCCGGATCGACTTCACCTTCACCACCGCCGGCGAGGTCGGCGAGCGGGCGATGGCCGAGGGCTCGGTCGTGGCCCGGCACGAGATCGACTACCTGGTCCCGCTGGTCTACCGGCCCGAGCCGGTCACCATCGAGACCTGGGTCAGCAAGCTCGGCCGCGCGTCCTTCACGGTGACCTACGAGGTCAAGGACGTCGGCGCAGGCCCGGACGGCAAGGACAAGGTCTACGCCCGCGCCGCCACCATCTGCGTCCCCTACGACCTCGCGGCCGGCCGCCCGCGCCGGCTGACCCCGGGCGAGCGGGCCTTCCTCGCCGAGTACCTGGAACCCCAGACGGTCTCGGCATGAGCACCGCCGTCGAGCCGCTGCGCCTGGCCGAGCCGCAGGAGGCCGGCCCGCTGGCCGACTTCCTGGAGCGGCTGCTGCGCTACGACCGCGCCGCGGCCGTGCGCCTGCAGACGGCGGGCACCACCCTCGCGGTCTTCGCCCGCCTCCCCCTGGGCCAGAGCGGCCCGCTGGTCGTCCGCACGGCGCGACTGGCCCAGCCCCTGCCGCTGGACGTGACGGTCTCCGCCGGCCAGTGGCTCGACGCCTTGTCCCGCGACGACGGCGCGGACGGCGGTGCCCCCACCGGAGACGTCGCCCTGCCGCCCGCGATCACCGGCCCGTCCTGGGCGGGCCTGCTCCCGCCGCGCTCGGGCTGGGAGCACGTCGAGGACCTCGCGACCGCCCCGCTGGCGGCCGCGGTGGCGGCGGCGATCGGCGAGTTCCGCAAGGCGGCCGAGGCCGCCCAGGGCGGGGACGCCCTGGCCGAGGCGATCTGGTCCCGTCGGGTCCACCCCAGCGGCCTCACCCTGCGCGCCCTCCACGCCGCCCACCTCACCGGCCTGCTGCGCCAGTCCCCCCAGCTCGCCCTCCACCGCCACCCCTCCTGGCTCCGCCCCACCGCCCCCCGCCGCCCCGTCGCCATCCCCCGCACCACCCCCGGGCGGG
>NZ_QKYN01000178.1 GCF_003258295.1 Streptacidiphilus pinicola
GTGCCGGGCGGTCGGGGGTGATGAGGGTGACCCGCGCGCCCGACGCCGCGAGGCGGGCGGCCTGGGCGCGGGGGGAGGGGAGCGGACCGCCGCCCGCGGCGACGGGGGCGATGACGACGACGGAGGCGTAGCCCGCAGCCAGGTCCGCGTTCGCGGAGGAGCGGATGCCGCCGTCGATCCAGGTCCGGCCGTCCGCGCTGACCGGCGGCCACACGCCCGGCACCGCGCAGCTCGCCTGGACGGCGTCCAGCAGCGTGACGTCGCCGTCGCGGTCGAAGGCCCGGCGGGCGCCGCTGTGGGCGTCGACGGCGGTGACGAGCAACCGGCGCTCCGGCCATTCGTGGCTCAGCAGCCGCTCGGCCAGGGCGGCCCGGTGGCCGGCCGCGTCGGAGGGCCCCGCGGCCAGCGCGAACGCGCCCATGCGGGCACCGAACGCCTCGGAGTCGCGTGAGCGGGCGACGGTCCAGGCGTAGCGCACCAGCATGGCCGTGCCGAAGCGCTCGCCGCCCTCCCCGGGCAGCTCGACGAGCTGGCGCTCGAACAGCTCCTTCGGGCCGATCAGGCCGGAGGCCAGCTGCGCGCCGACGACGGAACCGGCCGAGGTGCCGACGATCAGATCGGCGGTCGCGCCGAGATCGACGCCCGCCTCGGCGAGGCCGTGCAGCATGCCGCACTCCCAGCCGATCCCCGTCAGACCGCCGCCGCCCAGCACCAGCGCACGGCCCTGCAACGCCGTTCCGCCCATCGGTTCGCTCCCTGGTCCGTCGTGAGGCCGGGAGCCGAAGATACGGGCAGGCGACGGCGATGAGAAGCCCCGTTCCCTTCCGGCTGCTGCCGGAGCCGGAAGGGAACGGGTGCCCGGAGGCGGAGCCGGTCAGCCGACCTTGACCAGCTGCCACTGCTGGTTCGCGCCGCCGTTCAGCGGCCACTGCAGCACCGTCGCACCGGTGTTCAGCGATCCGCCGCTGACGTCGGCGAGTTCGGCGTCGGAGCGGCTCTCCAAGGTGACGTACCCGTTTCCGGCGGGCGCCACGAGCCACTGCTGGTTGACCCCGCCGTTGGGCGTCCAAAGGTCCAGCCCGGTGCCCTCGACCGAGCTCACGTTCGGCACGTCCAGCGCCTTGCCACTGCCCACGCCGGTCACGGTGTAGTAGCCGCCGCCCGCGGGGGCGAGCGTCCACTCCTGGTTGGTGCCGCCGTTGCGGGTCCACTGGATGACGGCGGTGCCGTCGGCCGAGCCCTGGCCCTTGGCGTCCAGCGCCTGCCCGCTGTTGCGGTCGACCAGCACGTAGGTGCCGGACAGGTCGGTGGCGGCGCCCGGCGTCACGTTCAGGTGGGAGAACTGCGCGCCGATCCAGCCGGAGGTCCCGATGCCGACCTGGCCGGAGCCGTAGCTCGCGTCGGTGACGGCGCCGACCTGGGTGCCGTCGATCTTCGCGGTGATCGCGCTGCCCGCGAAGGTGAGCGCCAGCGTGTGCCAGCTGCCGGTGCCGGGCGCGGTGACCGAGCCGGAGGCGAGGGTGGTGAGGGTGCCGCCGGAGCTGTTGCGGTCCAGCGACCAGGCGCCGGTGTCGGACAGCTTCAGCTGGTAGGCGTCCAGGTCGGCCGGGGAGAAACCCTTCTGCAGCCCGACCCGGCCCAACAGGACGGCGGAGCCGGACTGTTGCAGCTGGGTGTCGACCGAGACGGTGTAGTCGGACCAGGACAGGTCGCCGAGCGTGGCGTACGGATCACTCGCGTTGTCCCAGGAGATGGGCGCCTGCGTGGCCAACTGCTGCACGCACTCGCCCGATCGGCCGCCGGTGCACGGCTCGGCCTGGAACGCGCCGTTCATCGCCGAGAGGTAGGGCACCTCGGAGCCGGTGGCCGTGGTCGAGATGGCCGCGCTGTAGGGGAGCGGCAGCACGGAGCGGTTCGGCGAGGCGGCCGTGCCCGCGCCCTGGCCGGTGGTCGTGGTGACCGTGTAGACGTGGCCCGGCTGGAGCGTGAGCGTGTAGACGCCGCCGCTCGCGGTCAGGTCCGCGCCCTTGACCAGGTAGGAGCTCTGGTTGGTGGAGCCGAAGTCGCTGGACCAGACGTGCAACGCGCCGGCCGGTAGCCCACCGGTCACCTGGAACGTCACGGTCTGCGCGGTGGTGGCGTCGAGGGTCTCGATGACGCTGCTCCACGCGGACTTGTCCGGTGCGCGGTAGCTGACGTAGCTGCCGTTGGCGCGATTGCCGCCCAGGTAGCCGCTGCCGCTGTCGAGGTACTGCCAGCCGGGCGCGGTGAACTGGGTCGTCTGCGCGACCGCCCACAGGCTCTGGCCCACCTGGTAGTGGCCGGACCAGGGCTGGGAGGCCGTCATCAGGCCCATCGTGTTGTAGGGGAGGTTCTGGTAGATCGAGGCGACCAGCGGCCAGTTGATGAACGCGCTCATCCTGGCGTCCAGATAGCCGCGGTTGATCGCGCGGGCGATCGGCGCGCCGCCGGTGTTGAAGTCCTCCGACCCGTTCTCGCTCGCCCACAGCTGCTTGCCGGTCGCCTGCGCGTCGGAGCTGCTGGAACAGCTCGTCATGGCGGACATGTAGCTGCACGGGTAGTGCGCGCCGATGAGGTCCACGGCGGAGTTCAGGGCCGAGTCGGAGCGCATGCTGGTCGCGATGGACCAGTCGCTGTCGGCGCCGACGACCTTGGTGGCGTAGCCGTTGGCGGCGAGCGCGGCGTGCAGGCTCTCGTACCAGCCGGCGTTGAAGCCGCGCTCGTTCCAGCCGCCGAGGTAGTCGATGGTCAGGCCGTGGGACTTGGCGCAGCCGAGCCAGGACAGCAGGTAGTCGACCGTGTCCTGGGACCAGAAGCTGCCGTTGCCGACCCAGCCGGGCGCGCCCCAGGCGAGGCCGTACAGCTTGACGTTCGGGTTGCGGGCCTTGGCCTGCTCCATCAGCCACCACTCGTAGCCGGAGTTGCAGTCCACCGTGCCGCGGGTGTGCTCGTGGCTGAGCTCGGACCCGTCGGTGGAGTTGGTGTCGCCGCCGATCTCCACCTTGAGGATCTGCAGCGCGGCGCCGTAGCCGGGCTTGAAGAGGTAGTCGAGGACCTGGCTGCGCTGCGGTTCGGGATAGTCCGCGAGCAGGCGGGAGTTGCCGCCTCCGCCGGAGATGGCGCCGACGCCGTCGAAGGTGCGGCCGGTGGCGTTGCCGTCGACGGTGACGGCGGTCGTGGTCGTCGCTGCCCGGGCGCTGCCCGGGAGTTGGCCGAGGACGAGTCCGAGTAACAGGGAGAGGAGCGCGACGGCGACGCGGAGTGGACGTCGCCGAGGGCGTACTGACATGGCGGTGCCTCCGAATCCAACAGGAAGGAACGGGGATACGCGCGCTGATCAAACAGAAAGCAACTGATATCGCCGAAAAGTGACAGTAGGCAGTTGCTGATGACCAGTCAATAGCCCTGGATCGCCTGGGCTCAGTCGGTGGACAGTGAGACGTCCGTGGCCTTGACCAGAGCCACGACGGACACGCCGGGGGCCAGGGCGAGTTCGGTGGCGGCCTGCTCGGTGATCGCGGCGGTCAGCTCGCCGCCGTCGATGGCGACCTTGACGGAGGCCATCGCCGCGCCCGGGGTGACCGAGGTGACCGTGCCCGGGAGCTGGTTGCGGATGCTGAGGCCCGAGACCTCGCCGGTGGCCAGGGCCACCTCGGTCGCCTTGACCACGGCGTGGACGGCGGTCCCCGGCTTGAGGCCGAGGTCGGAGGAGGCGTCGGTGGTGATCGCCGCGGTGATGGTCTGGCCACCGGCGAGGCGGGTCTGGACGGTCGCCATGGCGGGGCCGGCGGTGACGGACGTGACCGTGCCGGGCAGCTGGTTGCGGATGCTCAGGCTCATGGCGGACCTCGCAGAACGGTGGTGGGCGTGGCGGTGCGGGCCGCCGTGGGCGGCCCGTCCTCCACGCTAGTCACCTCCTCTCCCGCCCGCCCCCGAGCCACGTCGGGGCGGGGCCGGGACCACCCGAGCGAAGCAGCGCGGTGTGACTAGTCCGCGCTGGGGGAGAGCCGCAGGGTGATGATCTGGAACGCGCGCAGGCGCAAAGGCACCCCGCCGTCCGCGTCGGCCGTGTGCGCGGGCGCGTCGGGGAGCGGGCGCTCCAGCAGGTCCGTCTCGGTGGCCCGGGCGAGGGGGAAACCGGAGCGCAGCACCGTCGTGGCCCGGCCGCCGAGGCACTCGTAGAGGCGGACGACCACGTCGCCACTGCGGTCGTCCGCGAGCTTGACCGTCTCCAGCACCACCGCCTCGCCGTCCACGGTGACGAGCGGCGCCACGGGCCGCGTGCCCGGGACGCGGCGCGCCGGGAGGTTGAGCGCGTGGCCCGCGCGGACCGCGTCCGCCGTGGACGCGGCCGGGACGAGGCTGTAGCGCAGCAGGTGGCCGCCCTGGTCGGTCTCCGGATCGGGGTAGCGCGGGGCGCGCAGCAGCGAGAGCCGGACGGTCGTGGTCTGGCCGCCGTCCGGGCGGACGTCGCGGGTGACGTCGTGGCCGTAGCTGGAGTCGTTCGCGATCGCCACGCCGAAGCCGGGTGCGCCCGGCTCCGCCACCCGGATCCAGCGGTGCGCGCAGATCTCGAACTTGGCCGCCTCCCAGGTGGTGTTGCGGTGCGTGGGGCGCGCCACGTGCCCGAACTGGGTCTCCGCCTCGGACTGGTCGGCCTTGACGTCGAGCGGGAAGGCCGCCTTCAGCAGCCGCTCGGACTCGTGCCAGTCGACCTCCGTCTCGAAGTCCAGCTGTCGCGCGCCGGGACGCAGCGTCGTCGTCTGCCGGACCTGCGAGCCGCCGAAGCGTCGGGTGACGGTGACGACCGCCGCACCGTCCTCGCCGACCCGCGCGGTGATGCCGTCGACGTCGACCAGGTCGGTGACCCGGTGCCGGTAGTACTCGTCGATGTCCCAGGCGTCCCAGTGGCTCGGGTGGTCGGGGTGGAGCTGGAGCAGGTTCGCCGCCAGGCCGGGGGCGAGCGTCTCGCGGTCCGTCGCGAGGTCGTGCACGGAGACCACCAGCCCGTGCGCGTCCACGGCGACGCGCAGCACGCAGTTGTCGAGCAGGTGACCGCCGCCGTCGCGCTCCGTCATGCGCACGGCCGCCCCCCGCTGCGGCAGCGGCGCGGCGGCGCCGGCCGGGACGCCGTCGCGGGCGTGCGGGGCACCGTTGAAGAGCAGTGTGCCGGTGGCGGTGGAGCCCGCAAGCGCGGTCTGGGCGGCGGTGATCAGCGTGTCCAGCTCGGCGTGGACGCGGGCGTAGGTCTCCCGCGCCTCGCGATGCACCCAAGCGATGGAGCTGCCGGGCAGGATGTCGTGGAACTGGTGCAGCAGCACCGTCTTCCACAGCCGTTCCAACTCCTGGTAGGGGTAGGTGAACCCGGGCACGCGCAGGGCCGCCGTCGCGGACCACAGCTCCGCCTCGTGCAGCAGCGACTCGCTCCTGCGATTGCCCTGCTTGGTCTTGGCCTGCGAGGTGTAGGTGCCGCGGTGCAGCTCCAGGTAGAGCTCGCCGACCCAGACGGGCGCGTCCGGGTACTCCGCCTCCGCCGCCGTGAAGAAGGCGGCGGGTGGCTCGACGGTGACCCGCGGCGAACCCTCCAGGTCGCGCAGCCGTTCCACCCGCGCCAGCATCTCGCGGGTCGGCCCGCCTCCGCCGTCGCCCCAGCCGAACGGGGCGAGCGAGCGCGAACCACCACCCTTCTCCCGGTAGTTGCGGGCGGCGTGCGCCAACTGGCCGCCGCTCAGGTCGCTGTTGTAGGTGTCCACGGGCGGGAAGTGGGTGAAGACCCGGCTGCCGTCGATGCCCTCCCACCAGAAGGTGTGGTGCGGAAAGCGGTTGGACTGGCTCCAGGAGATCTTCTGGGTCAGGAACCAGCGGTTGCCCGCCAGCTTGACCAGCTGCGGCAGCGCGGCCGTGTAGCCGAAGGAGTCCGGCAGCCAGACCTCCCGCGTCTCGATGCCGAACTCCTCCAGGAAGAAGCGCTTGCCGTAGACGAACTGACGGGCCATCGCCTCGCCGCCCACCATGTTCGTGTCCGACTCCACCCACATGCCGCCGACCGGGACGAACGAGCCCGCCCCGATCTGCTCCGCCACCCGGGCGAAGACCTCGGGGCGGTGCTCCTTGAGCCAGGCCAACTGCTGCGCCTGCGACATGGCGAAGACGAAGCCGGGGTGCGTGTCCATCAGCCCCACGACGTTGGCGCAGGTCCGCGCGACCTTGCGGACCGTCTCACGTTGCGGCCAGAGCCAGGCGGTGTCGATGTGGGCATGCCCGACCGCGCTGATCCGGTGCGCGGAGGCGTGCGCGGGCGCGGTCAGCGCGGGGACGAGCTCCGCCCGCGCCCGGGAGGCGGTCCCGGCGATGTCGGTGAGGTCCAGTGCGTCCAGGCAGCGCTCGATCGCGCGCAGCAGCTCCCAGCGGCGCGCGTCCTCCGTCGACAGCTGATCCATGAGCTGGGTGAGCACCTCGAGGTCCTGGAGCAGCTCCCACACCTCCCGCTCGAAGACGGCGAGTTCCATCCGCGCCAGCCGGTAGAGGGGCGCCTGGCTGCTGGTGAGGCGGTCGCCCTGGTGGGTGGGGGAGTGCGCGATCAGCACCGGGTTGGCGGCGGCCTCGACGTGGAGCTCCACGTGTTCGCCGCCGCGGGCGGCGTCGGTGACGCGGACCCAGGGCGTGCGCGGGTTCAGGCCCTTCACGGGCGTGCCGTCGGGCCGGTAGACGAGGCCCTCGCACTGGAAGCCCGGCAGGTTCGGGTCGAAGCCGAGGTCGATCCGCGCCTCGACCGTCCGACCCGCCCAGGCGGCGGGCACCTCGCCGCGGATCCGGAACCACGTGGTCCCCCAGGCCGGACCCCAGGCCGCGTCGTTCGCGCAGTCCTCGTAGCGCGCCGCCAGCGCCTCCGCGACCTCGGGCGGCTCGCCCGGTGCGTCCCAGCGGGCGACCTGGAGCGGGACGGTCCCCCAGCCTTCGGCCGGGGGTGCCCCCATGCCGTAGACGGCGGGCTCGATCCGGTCGCGCAGCACGCGGTGCAGGCGGCGTTCGACGGTGACGCGGTCGTCGTGCATGGCGATGACTCCCGGTTCGGCTCCGCCCGGTGCGAGCGGCGGCTGCGGTCAGGCTGTGCCGTCTCCGTCATACCCCGAGGTGCCGCCGCGGAGCAGCAGGCCGCCCAGCGTGGTGCGCCGGTGCAGGACGGACTTGCCCGCGCGGTTGGTGGTGATCAGTCCCGCGCCGCGCAGCGCAGCCGTGTGGGCCGAGACGGTCGCCGCGCTGACGCGCAGCCGCCGCGCCAGCTCGGAGGTGGTGCGCTCCTGGTCCAGAAGGTGCAGCAACTCGCTGCGTGTCCCGCCGAGGACCTTGCCGAGGGCTTCCGTGGGACCGGCCTCATCGGGCTGGGGCGGCAGGCCGGGGCCGGCGGGATAGGTGACGACGACCGGCCGCTCGGGCAGGTCGCTCAGCAGCACGCCGCCGGACCAGTGGAAGCTGGGCAGGAGCAGCAGTCCCCGCCCGTCGAGCCGGACCTCGCGGGCCAGGTGGTGCGGCAGCTCCCAGGCGGTCCCCTCCAGGCGGGCACCGGGGACCAGCCCGTCCAGCACCGCGCCGACGCCTCCCGCGGCCAGTTGGACGGCCCGGCGGACGAACTCGGCGTGGTGCAGCTCCCGCACCTGCTCCCAGACCGGTTCCAGCAGCGCCCCGAACGCGGCCCGCTGGGCGCGGAGCACCGTCCGCCAGGCGGCGTCCTCGCCGCGCCGCAGGTCGTGCACCCAGGGCGGAGCGGCGGTGGCGGGCGCGTACACACGCTCCAGCTCGGCGCGGACGAAATCGGGCGGGGTGGTGCGGATCTCCTCCAGTGCCTGCGGCAGCGAGTCGGCGACGACGTCCAGGAACCCCGGCGCGCGTCCACCCGGGACGAGGTCGGCGAGCGGGCCGACCGACCGGGGCAGGCCGCGCAGCGCGCGGCGGCGCCATGCCCCGTGCAGCAGCCCGCCGTCCGGACGGACCAGCAGCGTCAGCGCGACGTTGAGCTCCTGCAGCGGCGCGGGGCACGGCGCGACGGAGACGCGGGCGAAGTCGGCCGGAGTGAAGTGGATCCGGAGCACAGCACACCCTCCCCGTCCGGCGCCATCCTTGAGGCTCACGCCTCAATCATCGCCCGGGCGCGGTCGCCGGGGCAGCATGCGGATCATGAAGCCTGACCTCACGCTGAACCGACGTACCGTCATCGCCTCGTCCCTGCTGGGCTCGGCCGCGCTGCTGCTGGGCACGACCGGCCGAGCCGCCGCCGCTGCGCGTCCGGTGGGGGCGGCGGGCGCGACGGCGTCGGGTGTCGACCTGACTCTGCCCGCCCCGACCGGCCCGCACCCGGTGGGCCGTCACGAGCTCTACCTCGTCGACGCCTCCCGCCGCGACCCGTGGAGCGCGAAGATTCCTGTCCGCGAGCTGATGCTGACGCTGTACTACCCCGCGCGGGAGGCGGGCGCGCAGGCCGCGCCGCAGCTGCCGCCGCTGGCGGTACCGCTGTTCGCGCAGCTCGCACCGCTGGGTGAGCCGGGGCTGCCGTCGTCCGGCGTCGACTGGGCGGCCACCGCCTCCCACTCGTTCCTCGACGCGCCCGTGCTGCCGGGGCGGTGGCCGGTGTTCCTGCACAGCCCCGGTGGCGGTGACCCGCGCGGCCTCGGCACCACGCTTGCCGAGGAGTTGGCCAGCCACGGCGCCGTCGTGGTCTCCGTCGACCACCCGGGCGACGCGGCCGCCGTCCAGTTCCCGGGCACCACGCCGTTCCGCCCCGAGCCGGTGCGGGCGACCGTGTTCCGGGGTGACCCGCGGGCGCAGCCGGCGCAGTTCCGCACGATGATCGACACGCGGATCGCCGACCTGCGCTTTGTTCTGGACCAGCTCAGCGTTCTGGACCAGCTCAGCGTTCTGGACCGGCTCAGCGTCCTGGACCGGCTGGGCGACGCCGCCTCGCTGCGGCTGCCGGAGGGGCTGGCCGCGGCGATGGACCTGCGCCGCGTGGGCGCGTACGGGCACTCGGCGGGCGGCAGCGCCGTCACCGAGGTGCTCCACGACGACCGGCGGGTCCGCGTGGCGGTCAACCTGGAGGGCTTCCTGGACTACGCCGACGGGCCGCTCTTCCCGGTCGCCGCCGAGGGCACCGACCGTCCGCTGTTGCTGCTCGGCACCGACGGCTGCACGTTCCGGGCCGCGCTGGACGTCTCCTGGTCGGCGGTGGTCGCCCACTCGGGGCGGGCCGTGCGGCGGGCGCAGCTCGCGGACGCGAACCACTACGTCTTCACCGACTATGCGGCGATGGTCCCGCAGCTGCAGGCGGACGGGCTGGTGCCGGCGGCCGGACGGGCGGGGCTGGTCGGCACGGTCGCGCCGGAGGTCTCGGTGCCGGAGGTGCGGCGGGCCGTGCGGGCCTTCCTGAGTCACCACGTGGCGGCGCGCTGAGGCTCAGCTATTACCCCTGGGGGTATAGTGAGGTGCAGGAACCGACTGCACCGAGGATGAGAGGGGCGCGCCGTGAGCTACGACCGCACCGTCCGGCTGGACACCACCGATTTCCCCGCCGCCGTGACGGCCGTCCGCGACGCGCTCGCCGCGCAGGGCTTCGGCGTGATCACCGAGATCGACATGGCCGCCACGATGAAGGCCAAGCTCGGCGAGGAGCTGGAGGACTATCTGGTGCTCGGCGCGTGCAACCCCGCGCTGGCCTTCCGTGCCCTGTCGGCCGACCGGAACATCGGCCTGCTGCTGCCCTGCAACGTGGTCGTCCGCCGCGCGGACGACCACGTGCTGGTGCAGGCCGTCGACCCGGCCATGATGGTGCGGCTCTCCGACGCCGAGGGCCTGCGCTCGGTCGCCGAGGAGGCCACCGCCCGCCTCGACGCGGCGCTCGCCGCGCTCGTCTGACCGTCCCCACTGAGAGAAGGAACCCCGTCCCCATGTGTCGTCGCGTCACCTGCCGCCGCTGCCAGAAGTACACCTACGCCGGCTGCGGCCAGCACGTCGACCAGGTCCTGTCCGGCGTTCCCGCCGCTCAGCGGTGCCGGTGCGCCGACGAGCCGAAGCCCGCCCGCAAGGGCTGGTGGCCCTTCGGGCGCTGAACGGGCGGCTGAAACGGGCTACTTGAGTGCGGCGTCGAGCTGCGCGGTGAAGTCCGCCACGGGTATCGCCTCACGGTCGGGGCCGATGACGTTGATCCGGGTGCCGTTCACCTTCACGGTGGGCGTCCCGGTCACGTCGCTCTTGTAGAAGGCGTCGGCCACCTGTTGCGTCCACGGCAGGTAGGTGCCCTCCTTGACCGCCTTGTTGAACTCGGGTGTGCGCAACCCGTCGACCTTGTCCGCGAGTTCGAGCAGGGTCGCGGTCGAGCCGTAGGTGTCCGTGGTCTCCTGCTTCGGCTGTGCCCGGTAGAGCACGTCGTGGTACTGCTTGAACTTCTGCGGGCTCTCGTTGAGCGCGGCGCCGAGGGCGGCCAGTGCGGTCTTGGAGCCCTTGCCGCCGAGGCCCTTGTCGAGGAACGCGGCCATATGAAAGTCGATTTTCAGCTTGCCTTGGTCCGCGAGAGCGGTCAGCGTCGGCCCCAGCGCGGTCTCGAATTTTTCGCAGAACGGGCAGCGCATGTCCTCGTAGACGGCGACGGTGTTCGGCGCGTCTGCCTTGCCGTAGCTGATGACCGTCCCGTCCGGCCCGCTCGCATGCGCGGGCACCACGGCGGCCGTCTCGCCGTCCCTGGCGCCGTTCGCCACGACGGCCCACGCCACCCCGCTCCCGGCCACCAACGCCACGGCCACCGCCCCGGCGACCACGGCGTTCCGCCGACGCCTGCGACTCGTGCGGGGACCGGTCCCGGGTGCCATGCGCGCTGTCCTGTCTCTCGTCGTTCGGGGGCTTCCCTCCAACGTAGGCAGACGCACCGGGCGCGCCGGAGGGACGAAGGTCCCTGATCCGCGGGCTAACTGCGGAACGTGCGGCGGTAGGTGTCCGGCGGGACGCCGAGCGTGCGGTGGAAGTGGCGGCGCAGGGTGGTGGCCGTGCCGAGTCCCGAGGCGGTGGCGACGGCGTCGACGCTGTCGTCGGTGGTCTCCAGGAGCTCCTGGGCGCGGCGGATGCGCTGGGTGAGCAGCCACTGCAGTGGGGTGGTGCCGGTGACGGCGCGGAACTGGCGGCCGAGATGGCGGGAGCTCATGTTGGCCTGACGGGCCAGGTCCTCGACGGTCAGCGGCTGGTCCAGTCGGCGCATCACCCAGGGCAGCAGCGCGGAGAGCGGGTTGTCGTCCTGCGCCGGGACCGGCGTGGCGACGAACTGCGCCTGCCCGCCCGCACGGTGGGGCGGCACGACCAGGCGGCGGGCGACGGCGTTGGCGACCGCCGAGCCGTGGTCGAGGCGGACCAGGTGCAGGCACAGGTCCATCGCCGCGGCCTTGCCCGCCGAGGTGAGGACGCGGCCGTTGTCGACGTAGAGCACGTCCGGGTCGACCTGGATCCGCGGATAGCGCGCGGCGAGCACGTCGGTGTGGGCCCAGTGCGTGGTCGCCCGCAGGCCGTCCAGCAGCCCGGCGGCGGCCAGCGCGAAGACGCCCGTGCACAGCGAGACCACCCGCGCGCCCGCGGCGTGGGCCGCGCGCAGCGCCTCGACCAGCTCGGCGGGCGGGTCGGCGTCGACGTCCGCCAGGGCTGGGACGATCACGGTCCCGGCCTGCACGAGATGGTCCAGCCCGTGGTCCGGCTCCACTTGGAAGCGGCCGATCCGCACCGGCGGCTCGCCGCAGACCGTGACCTCGTACCAGGGGCCCGGCACGCCCGCCGGGGCGGAGCCGAAGACCTCGTAGGCCAGGCCCAGTTCGAAGTGCAGCATCCCGTCGGTGGCGGCGACCGCCACCGAGCGCGCGACAGAGCTCATGTCCGGAAGTGTACGGGTCGTGTCGTTCCGGACACTGGGCGCGGGCCGACCGCGCGAGCAGGATGGTCGTCGTGGAACACAACGAGCGGGCGGGAGCAGAGATGGGCACGGGAGAGACGGTCGCGGTGTTCGGGGCGTACGGGCACACCGGGCGGTTCGTGGTCGCGGAGCTGCGCGAGCGCGGCTTCGTCCCGCTGCTGCTCGGCCGGCACGCGGACAAACTCCGCGCCTTCGCCGATGGGCAGCCCGGGCTGGAGGCGCGGCAGGCCTCCGCCGACGACCCCGTCTCGCTCGACCTCGCGCTGGCCGACGCGGCGGCGGTGGTCAACTGTGCCGGGCCCTTCGCCGCGACCGGCGGCCCGCTGATCGAGGCGGCCCTGCGCGCCGGGATTCCGTACGTGGACGTGGCCGCGGAGATCGAGGCGAACCTCGACACCTTCGCCCGCTACGCGGAGCGGGCCCGCGCCGCGGGCACCGTCGTGCTGCCCGCGATGGCCTTCTACGGCGGCCTCGGCGACCTGCTGGTGACGGCCGCGATGGGGGACTGGACGAGCGCGGACGAGGCCCACATCGCCTACGGCCTCAGCAGCTGGCACCCCACCGGCGGCACGCTCGCCTCGGGCACCGTCTCCTCGGAGCGGCGCGGCGGACGCCGGCTGCGCTACGCCGGCGGTCGGCTGGTGCACCACGACGACGCGCTGCCGACCCTGGAGTGGTCGTTCCCCGCCCCGCTCGGGGCCCAGCCGGTGCTCGGCGAGTTCACCATGGCGGACGTCGTCACCGTCCCGAGCCACCTCGCCGTGCCCGAGGTCCGCACCTACATGTCCGCGGTGGCCGCGGCGGACCTCGCCGCCCCGGACGCGGCGGCCCCGGCCGCCGTTGACGACCGCGGGCGCTCCGCGCAGACCTTCGTCGTCGACGTCCGGGTCCGCGCCGGTGGCGCGGAGCGCCGGGCGGTGGCGAGCGGCCGGGACATCTACGCCGTCACCGCGCCCCTTGCGGTCGAGGCGGTCGCCCGCATCCTCGGCGGCCGCACCCGCACCATCGGCGTCGTCTCCGCCGGCGCCCTCTTCGACGCCCCGGACTTCCTCCGCGCCCTCGCCGCGGACCTGAAGGTGGACCTCACCGCCTGACCGCCCTGACCACTCGCGCGGACCGCGGACACCTTCAGGTGGTGACGATGCCGACGTTCGGCAAGGCGATCTCGAATCCGCCCGCGGGTAACGCCACTTGGCAGGAGTTCCGGACGAGCTTCTTCGGCCCGTGGCGCATGATGACCCGATAGGTGTCCGGGGCATGCTTGCCGGGCAGGAGGTTGTACTCGTACAGGGCCCGGCCGTTCCCGCCGAAGACGGCGTAGGCGCGGGCCATCAGATCCCAGGTCGTGTTGGCTGTCACGGGCACGAACTGTCTGACCGCCACATTGGTGCGCACCGTCGCCGTCGGGGATGCCTGGGCGGTGGGTGCGGTGGGTGCGGTAGGGGAGGGAATCCCGTGCAGGACGGCGAGGGCTTGCGCGGCCGTCATCCGCGTCGCGGGGTCTTTCCTCGTGAGGCCTCGGACGACCTCGGTCAGGCGTCCGTCCGCGTACGTCGGCTCCGGAAGTTCGTCCAGCAGTACCGCGGAGAGAGTCGCCGCGTCCGAACCACGCCGGAACGGGGAGCGTCCCTCCACGGCATGGAAAAGGGTCACGCCGAGGGAGAACAGATCGGAGGCCGGCACCGCCGGAGCTCCCTTGGCCCGTTCGGGGGCCATGTACTCCACGGAGGCGATGACCATGTCCGGGGCGGTGAGCGGCCCGTGGTCCGCGTGCTTGGCGATGCCGAAGTCGGTCAGCA
>NZ_QKYN01000179.1:0-353 GCF_003258295.1 Streptacidiphilus pinicola
CCGCCGAAGGGCGGGAGCGCGGCGAGTGACGAGGAGGAGCCCGTCGCGGAGGTCGTCGGGGCGGGGGCGACTGCGGCCGCGGCGGCCGTGTCGTCGATCCGGGTGGGCTGAGTCGACGGCACCGCGGTCGGGCCGGCGGCGGCCACGGAAGCGCCGCCGCTGCCGGGAACCTGCGGCACCACGGGGTCCCCGCCCAGGCCCGGGCCGGTGAGGGCGGGCACCGACGGCGGCACCGCCCCCTGCGCGCTCGCCGTGCCACCGGGGCCGGAGCTGCCCGCGACCGTGCACAGGCCGGCGAAGCCGAGCCCGGCGAGGAGCAGCGCGGGTGCGAGCCGGCCCGCCCGCCCGCGGCG
>NZ_QKYN01000179.1:692-874 GCF_003258295.1 Streptacidiphilus pinicola
CGAGTGCGTCGGCCAGCTCCTCGACCCGCGCCTCGGGCAGACCGCGTGCGACGAACCAGGCGCCCACGTTGCGCACGTCGCGCTCCAGGAACGCCCGGCCGCGCGGATTGGCGATCACGTCGACGATCTGCGGGACGTCGATGATGACCAGCCGGCCCTCGTGGACCAGGATGTTGTACGCG
>NZ_QKYN01000179.1:963-32059 GCF_003258295.1 Streptacidiphilus pinicola
CGGCGCGGCCGCGCCGGACTCGTCGCCGAGGAACTCCATCAAGATCTCGGTGCCGACGATCTGCACGGGGTAGGGCACGGACGCGCCGGCCAGCCAGAGCCGGGAGAGCGCCGCGAACTCGGCGGCGGCCCACTGGCCGGCGATGGCCTGCTTGCCGAAGTCGGTCCGCTTGGCCATGGCTCGGCTGATCCGGGACTCCTTGTGGCTGCGGCCCTCCAGGTAGCCGGCGTCGCGGTGGAAGAGGCGGTGCTGCCCGTCGCGGTAGCGCTTCGCGGCCATCAGGGTGCGGCGGCCGGTGCCGGGCACGGCGCGCTCCAGTAGGAAGACGTCGGCCTCCTTGCCGGTCTTGACGATGCCCAACTCGGTGTCGACGGCGCCGAGTTCGGTGACGACCCAGTCGGGTCGCGGCTCGGGGCCCTTCTCGGTCGGGGTGGACTGGTCCCAGGTGGACCAGCGGTCGCCCGCGGGCGGGGTGTCGGCCCCACCGGCGGCAGTGGGCGAGGGGTCGGTGTCGACGGCGTCCCCGGACCAGTCGAACTCGACCAGGTCGTAGGGCTCGTAGGCGTCGTCGGCGGACTCGGAGCGGCGGCCACGGCGGGTGCCGCCCTTGGGGGTGATGCGGACGAAGGAATCGCTGTCGGCGAAACGCTTGCGCAAGGGAGGGGTCTCCTGCGGGAGGGCCCGCCGGAGCGCGTCAGCGGTAGGACGCGAGGCTCAGCCGGCGAGCGGGTGACAAGGGGAGGCTTCTGGCGCGCAGGCGGGAGCGCGCCGTGTCAGGACGGCGACCATTGCTACGCACCTCCACTCTCGTCACGGCCGGGCGCACTCTCGGCGGCCCGGCGACTGCGGCAACGCGCCCACTCTAGCCAGCGCTCCGAGCGGCGCAAGCGAATTAATCCGCGTCCCCGGCTGTGCCCGCGTCCCCGTCCGCGCTCCTCGTGCGGGGATGCGCGGGAAAGAGGTGGCGCACACCGCCGCCGGCCACCTCCAGGGCGAGCTCGGAGAAGGCCGCGTTGGCCCAGCCGAACCAGGGCCGGGTGAACCGGCCCGGGTCGTTGACGTGGAAGCTCTCGTGCATCAGGCCTGTGCCCGCTGTGGTTCTGGCCAGCGTCTCCAGCGCGGCGACGGCCTCCTGCGCGCCACCGGTCAGACCCGCCGTGGCGATGGCGAGCGGCCAGACGTGGCGCTTCGGGGTGTGCGGGCTGCCGATGCCGGAGGCCTGACGGCCGGTCCAGTACCAGGGGTTGGCGTCGGAGAGGACCAGGGCGCGGGTGGCCTGGTAGAGCGGATCCGACGCCGAGCACCAGCCGCTCAGCGGCAGACTCAGCAGGCTGGGCAGATTGGCGTCGTCACCGAGCAGGGTCCCGCCGAGACCGTCGACCTCGTAGGCGAGGACGTCGCTGCCCTCGTGGTCGACGACGGCATGGGCGAGCAGCCCGGCGTCGATCTCGGCGGCGAGGGCGAGGGACTCCTCGGCCAGTTCGGCGTCGGTCAGCACCGTCACGGCGAGTTCGGCCAGGCCGTGCAGGCTGGCCGAGGCGAGGGCGTTGGCCGGGGTCGGGTAGCCGTGCGCGCAGCGGTCGTCGCTGGGCCGGAAGCCGGACCAGGTGAGACCGGTGCGGGCCACCGCGTCCCCGCGGCCCCGGCGGCCGAGGCTGTCGCCGCGGAACGGGCCCCGCGGGCGGACGAAGGTGTACGGGGAGCCCTCGTGGAACTGCTCTGTGCGCCACAACCGGACGATGGTCCACGCGGCCTGACGGAACGTCGACTCCAGCAGGTGGTCCGTCCGGCCGGTCGCCCGCCACAGGGCGTAGGCGAGCTGCAGTGGCGCGCTGAGCGAGTCGAGCTCGTACTTGCGCTCCCACACCCACGGGCCGGGCGCGGGGCGGTCGTGCCGCTCGCCGTGCGCGGAGTTGGCGGTCTCGTTGAAGGCGTTGGCGTACGGGTCCACCAGCACGTAGCGCGACTGCCGCCGCGAGACCGCCGCCAGCACGTCGGCGACGGCCGGGTCCTCGACCGCGCACGCCAGGTAGGGGCGCATCTGGGCGGTGCTGTCGCGCAGCCACATCGCCGGGATGTCGCCCGTCCTGACGAACACCTCGGGCCGTGCGCCGGGCTCGGTGGCGGCCCAGGACATGGCGGTGGTCCAGGAGTTGGTGAGACAGCCGGCCACGATCCCCGCGGCTGCGGTGCCGCTCAGCCGCTCCGTCAGCTCCCGACCGAGCTCGTCCAGTGACTCCGGTGCTGCCCACGGCCCGCCTGCCGGAAACGCCGGAAACGTTACCATCGCGACCCTTGACTCCCTCCAGGCCGTGCGCCACGGTGAGCTCACCGAGCAGCGTTGGAAACGTTACCGCACCACCATCCGGAACGACAGGAACTTCCCTCAAGTGGACTTCCTCGAAGGGGTTTTACCGGGGGCGGGACAGGAACAGGTGAACGCAATGACGATCTCCTCGCACCCGGAGGCCGAGCTGCCGCCGCCCTCGGCCTCCGCTCCCCTGTCCCGGAGGCGCCTTGGCCCACGCCTCCCCCGCCGTCGAGCCGACGCGGACACCGCGGCCGCCTACGCGTTCCTGGCTCCGGCCATCCTCGGCTTCGGCGTCTTCGTGGTCTTCCCGCTGATCCGCTCGGGCTACTTCGCCCTGACCCGCTACAACGGCCTGACGCCGCCTCGGTTCGTCGGCTTCGACAACTTCCGCCAGATGTTCGAGACCGACCCCTCGTTCTGGCCCTCGGTCCGGGCCACCGTCGAACTGGTCGTCCTCTACGTGCCGTTGTCACTGGTGCTGGGCCTGGCCCTGGCGGTCTTCTGCAACCAGCGGCTGCGCGGGGTCCGCCTGGTGCGCACGCTGTGCTACCTGCCGGTGGTGCTGCCGGTGGTGGCCACCATCACGCTCTGGAAGTTCGTCTTCGACCCTCAGGTGGGCCTGGCCAACCAGGTGCTGAGGTGGCTTCACCTCCCGACCGGGATGTGGCTGTCCAGCTCGTCGACGGCGATGCCCTCGATCGTCATCGTGATGCTCTGGAGCGTCGGCTCCACGATGATCATCTTCCTGGCCGCGCTCCAGGCCGTGCCCACCGAGCTCTACGAGGCGGCCCGGATCGACGGCGCGGGCAACGCGGCCGTGTTCTTCCGGATCACCCTGCCGCTGATCAGCCCGATCATGCTGCTGCAGGTGGTGCTCCAGCTGACCACCGCGCTGCAGACCTTCAACCAGCCCAAGATCCTCTCCGCCGGCGGCAGCGGCGGCCCCGGCTTCAGCACCGACACGCTGATGCTGTCGGTCTACAACCACGGCTTCCCCACCCTGGGCGGTGAGCCCCGGCTCGGCTACGCCTCGGCCCAGACGTGGGTGCTGTTCCTGGCCATCGTCGTGGTGGTCGCCGCCACGGCCCGCTTCTCCTCCATCTGGACCTTCCATGACCAGCATTCCTGAGGCCGCGCCGGTGCTCGCGACGGCACGGCCCCGTCCGCGCCGCTGGTTGCCCCACACCTCCTGGTACGTCACGGCGCTGCTGATCTGCTCCGTGATGATCATGCCGATCCTGTGGATGGTCACCATCGCGCTCAAGGGCAGTACCGCTGTGTTCGAGGTGCCGCCGAAACTGCTGCCGTCCCAGTACCACTTCGAGAACTTCGTCCACGGGCCGGCCACGATCCACTTCCCGCAGTTGCTGCTCAACTCCGTGATCATCACCGGTCTTTCGGTGGTCGGCGGCGTGCTCACCTCGATGATGGCGGGCTACGCGCTGTCCCGGCTCCGGTTCCGGGGTCGGAAGCTCTGGTTCTACCTCTTCGTCGGCTCCATGATGCTGCCGCCGGTCGTCGGCATCATCCCGCTGTTCCAGCTCTTCCGGGACATCGGCTGGTACGACACCTGGTTGCCGCTGATCGTCCCGGCCTGGCTCGGCGGCAATCCCCTCTTCATCTTCCTGGCCCGCCAGTACTTCCTGGCGATCCCCCGCTCCATCGACGAGGCCGCCAAGGTCGACGGAGCCGGACACTTCCGGATCTTCACCCGCATCATGCTGCCGATGACCCGGCCTGCCTGGATCACCATGGCCATCCTCGCCTTCCAGATGTCCTGGAACGACTTCCTGAACCCGCTGATCTACCTCTACTCCTCCGACAAGTGGCCGTTGAGCGTCGGCATGGCCTCCTTCGTCTCCGGCTTCGCCGGCCAGACGCCCGACTGGAACCTCTACATGGCCACCAACCTGCTGTACATGCTTCCCCCGCTGGCCGTGTTCTTCGTCGCGCAGCGCTACTTCATCCAGGGCCTGAGTGCCCTCGGCGGCGTCAGTCAGCGCTGAATCACACCCTCAACCACCCACTGGGAGCGGACACATGAAGAGTTCAGCCCGCCTGTCGGCCGCCGCCCTCGGGGCAGCCGCGCTGCTCACCGCGACGGCCTGCAGCAGCAGTTCGAGCCCGGGCACGTCCTCGGGACCGGTCACCGTGACCGTCATGACCTGGGAGACCCCGCAGACCAACGCGCTGATCGACCAGGCCCTGGCCAACTTCCACGAGCCGAACATCACCGTCAAGCGGCTGGACACGCCGAGCGGCAACTACGGCGACAAGCTGTCCTCGCTCACCCAGGCCAGGAAGCTGCCGGACCTGTTCTGGTGCGGCAACGACACCGAGCAGCAGTACGGCAGCGAGGGCCTGCTCACCGACTGGTCCTCGCGGCTGTCCGGCACCGGCGCCTTCGCCTCCGGCAGCTTCGTCCCCTCCGCGATGCAGAACTGGAAGACCGCGGACGGAAAGATCGGCGGTGTCCCCTCACTGATGAACACCTACGGCGTCTGGTACGACGTGGACGCCTTCAAGGCCGCCGGCCTCCCCCTGCCCGCGGCCGGCTGGACCTGGGACGACATGTTCCACGACGCCACCGCGCTCGCGCACCGGGGCGGCGCGAGCTACGGCCTGGTGGCGGACAACATGACCGGCAAGGACGGGCCGTTCACCATGAGCACCTACTCGGTCTCGGCCGGCGGCGCGCCGTTCACCGACTCGGCGAACAAGCCCACCCAGGTGACCGCCGACGCGACCTACACCGCCGGCGTGGGCAAGCTGGCCGCCGCGATCCAGTCCGGCGCCGTCGCGCCTCCCGGGTACGACTCCAGCAACACCCAGTCCACCTTCGCGGCGGGCTCCCTGCCGATGCTCTTCGGCGGCCAGTGGCTCGCGGCGGGATTCCTCACCGACAAACCGAAGATCCACTACGGCTTCGCGCCCATGCCGCAGCAGACCGCGCCGGCCACCCTCTACGACGCCGTCGGCATCTGCACCCCCAGCTACACCCAGAACACCGACGCCACGTTCAAGGTCCTGCAGTATCTCGACTCCACCGTGTGGACCAAGGTGCTGCCCTCCTCCCCCGTCGCGCCACCCGCCTACGTCGCCGCGCAGAGCTCCTACTTCGACGCACTGACCAGCGCCAAGCTGGACACGGTCGCCAACACGGTCAGGACCGAACTGGCCGACACCAACACCGTCGGCGTCCGCTTCACCACGCCGTGGGCCAGCCAGGCCGACGACCTGATCACCGCCTACTGGACCGACATCCTGCAGGGCAAGAAGCCGCTGTCCGACCTGCAGACCATGACCGGCAAGATCAACGACGTGATCAAGAGCAACGGTTAGCACCTGCGTCGGAACCGCACAGAACCGAGCCGTAACCTGGGGCGCCGGGGCAGGGACCGCCCGGCTCCGGCCCCGACCGCCAAGGGAAGGTGTCATCCAGACGTGAGCAGCCGCGTACCGCCTCCCCCGCCCGCCGGCCGGCCGACGATGCGGGACGTCGCCGAGCGCGCCGGGGTGGGCCTGGGCACCGTCTCCCGCGTGGTCAACGGCTCCGGCGCGGTGCGCGAGGAGACCGCCACCCGGGTGCTGGCCGCCATCGAGGCCATCGGCTTCCAGCGCAACGAGATCGCCCGCTCGCTGCGCCCGGGACAGCACTCGCACACCTTCGGGCTGCTGCTCGGCGACCTCACCAACCCGTTCTACGCCTCGCTGGCCAAGGCGGCTGTCGAGGTCGCCGGACGCGAGGGCTACGCCGTGCTGCTGAGCACCGCGGACGAGGACCCGCAGGTGGAGCGGCGCGCCATCGGCAATCTGATCGGCCGTCGGGTGGCCGGCCTGATCATCGTCCCCGACCAGGGCGACCACTCGTACCTGGAGCACCTCAACGCGCACGACCGGGTGCCGCTGGTCTTCGTCGACCGCCCGGCCACCGGGACCGACGCGGACGTGGTGCTGTTCGACAACGAGGGCGGGGCGCGCCGGGCCACCCAGCACCTGATCGAGCAGGGCCACCGGCGGATCGCGATCCTGGTCGCGCCGTCCTACTACACCACCGGGCGGCGGCTGCGCGGCTACCGCCGGGCCCTGCGGGAGGCCGGCATCCCCGTCGACGAGCGGCTGGTCGTCACGCTCAACCGGGGTTCCGCAGAGGACGCCGCGAGCGCCACACGCGAGCTGCTGACCGCCGCCGAGCCGCCGACCGCCGTCTTCGCGACGACCAGCTTCCTGACGGAGGGGGTGTTGAGGGCCACTCAGCAGCTGCGCGAGCGGGTGGGCCTGGTCGGCTTCGACGACTTCCGCTTCGCGGACCTGATGCCGACGCCGGTGACCGTGGTGGCGGCGGACACCGAGGAGCTCGGGCGGCACGCGGCGCGGCTGCTGCTGGACCGGATCCACGGCGAGAGCGGACCACCGCGTCGGACCGTGCTGCCGGTCCACCTGATCGTCCGCGGCAGCGGGGAGAACAGGCAGGGCCGGGGCACGGCCAGGCGCTGACCGGCCTCAGTACAGCCGCGACCAGTCGGAGCGGTGCATCGCGAGGGCCGCGTAGATCTGCACGAAGGCGGACTGCTGGAGCAGCTGGGTGGTGCCGCCCGAGTCGAACTGCACCAGGCCGGTGGCCGGGTTGCGCACGGTGGTCCACACCCGGTCGGCGTAGGCGGACATGGCCTTGTCGTAGCGGTTCTCGCCGGTCACCGACTCCAGCAGCAGCAGGTTCTTGAACATGATCGAGTTGAAGAAGATCGGCTGCGCGAAGAGCCGGTCCCCGGTCACGTAGTAGGTGTACGCGGCGTCGGCGATCCGCTTGGCCTCCCGCAGGTACCTGGAGTCGTGGGTGACCTGGTAGAGCAGCACGTTGACGCCGACCGGCACGCCCTGGTTGTACGACCACATGGTCGGCTCGACGGTACCCTGCAGGTCCAGGTGGTCCCAGTACAGCCCGCTCGGACTCTGCAGGTGCGCGTTCGTCCACGCGTACATCCGCAGCGCCCACTGCAGGTACGCGGCCTTGTGCGTGATCTGGTAGAGCCGCAGGCCGAGTTCGGCGCCGGGCATGGTGGAGACGGTGTTGCGGTCGTGGCTCCACGTCGCCTGGGTCCAGAAGACGCCGCCGGGGTCCGCGTGGGTCGGGTCGGTGTCCCAGCCCGACTCGGTCAGGGCGAATATCTGCTCGGCGCGTGCCAGTGACGAGGCGCCGCCCCTGCTCAGATAGGACTGGACCTTCAGCAGGCCCACCCACTCGTTGTCGTCGTAGAAGAAGTCGCCGCCCCCGCCGTAGGGCGCCACCGGGTAGGAGGCGTAGCCGGGCAGGCCGGTGGCGCCGCCGGACGGCTTCCAGTAGTGCTCCTGCGCCGCGGCGTGCCGGGCCAGCGCCGGGCCGTAACCCGGGTCCACCGTGGCCAGGTCCAGTGTGGCGACGTGGGCCTGGGAGAACGACCACTCGTAGGAGTAGGCGTTGTCGGTCGGCGCCACCGGGTACTGCTCGCGGTAGAGCCCCGAGCCGTCGGTGGTGGCCAGGTAGGTCTCCAGGGCCCGGTAGGCGGAGACGGCACGGGACTTGGCGTTGCTCTTGCCCGTCGGGTGTGGTGTGGCCGCGGCCGCGGTGCCCGCCGTCGCCAGGACGAGCAGGGCGCCGGCCAGTGCCAGCCGAAGAGGTGCGAAGCGCATGATGACTCCTCTGTCCAGGACGCCGCCGGGGCGCTATCGAGGAAACGCAACCTGGAAACGTTCCCACCCGCCGGGCACCACGTCAACGCTTTCAACAGGGTTTACTTCCTATGGAGTTGAAGCAGGCCTGGCTCCCGCGTGTCGCCCGACGGACGGCGGGGCCGACTGATAGAGAGGCGCCATGCCACGCCATCCCGCCCTCGTCGCCGGCGCGCTCCTGCTGTCCCTCGCGGCGACCGGCTGCAGTTCCTCGAAAAGCTCCACCGCCTCGAACACCCCGTCGAACCCGGCCTCGGCCCCGACCACGACCCCGACCCCGGCCACGGCCGCGGGCGGGGGCGGGGGCACGGGCGGGGGGACGACGGTCACCGTGGACGAGACCGAGTTCTCGCTCCACCTCTCGCAGTCCACCTTCCCGGCCGGGAAGTACACCTTCGTGGCGCAGGACAGCGGGCACATCTCCCACGCGCTCGCCATCTCCGGGCCCGGCCTGCCGACCACCCAGACCGCCGTCATCGGGCCGGGCGGCAGCAGCAAGCTGACGGTGACTCTGCAGAAGGGCGCCTACGAGCTGTGGTGCCCGGTCGACAGCCACAAGAGCCTGGGCATGGACACCCACATCCAGGTCTCCTGAGGCCGCCGCACCTCCCGGCTCAGTCGAGCGAGGGCTCCCGCTCCCGGGCGGCGACGCCCGCCGCCACGCGGGCGACGAACGCGTCCGCCGGCAGCGGAGACGGGCGGCATCCGTCGCGCAGCCGAGGCGCGACCAGGCCCTCGGCCGCCTCACGTGCGCCGATGACCGCCTGATAGGGCGCCAGCCGCGCCGCCCGGACGCGGGCGCCGAGACTACCCTGCTCCGGCCCGGCGACCTCGACCCGCAGCCCGAGCTCCAGACAGCGTCCGGCCAGCTCCTCCGCGCGCCCGAGCTCCGCCTCCGACAGCGGCAGCAGCACCAGCTGGACCGGTGCCAGCCAGGCCGGGAACGCGCCGCCGTAGAGCTCGATCAGGTGCGCCACGGCGCGCTCGACGCTACCGATGACGGCGCGGTGCACCATCACCGGCCGGTGCCGCCCGCCGTCCGCGCCGACGTACTCCAGCCCGAACTGCTCGGGCTGGTGGAAGTCGACCTGCACGGTCGACAGGGTCGCCTCACGCCCGGCCCCGTCGGCGATCTGCACGTCGATCTTCGGCCCGTAGAAGGCCGCCTCGCCCCGCTGGGCCTCGAAGGGCAGCCCGGACTTCTCCAGCACCTCGGTCAGCAGCCGGGCCGAACGATCCCACAGCTCGGGCGCGGCCACATACTTGCCGCCCTCGCCGGGCAGCGAGAGACGGTAGCGGACGGGCTCGATGCCGAGGACCGCGTACACCTCGCGGATCAGCTCCAGCGCCCGCGCGGCCTCGTCGGCGACCTGGTCCGGGGTGCAGAAGACGTGGCCGTCGTTGAGCTGGATGGCCCGCACCCGGGTCAGGCCGCCCAGCACGCCGGAGAGTTCGGACCGGTACATGCCGCCCAGCTCGGCGAGCCGCAGCGGCAGCTCGCGGTAGCTGCGGGCGCGGGAGCGGTAGATCACCGCGTGGTGCGGGCACAGGCTCGGCCGCAGCACGACCTCCTCCGCGCCGAGCCGCATCGGCGGGAACATGTCCTCGCGGTAGTGCGCCCAGTGCCCGGAGCGCTCGTAGAGCTCGCGCTTGCCGAGCACCGGCGAGTAGACGTGCCGGTAGCCGGCGCGCCGCTCCAGGTCGCGGACGTACTCCTCCAGTTCGTGGCGGATCACGGCGCCGTCGGGGAGCCAGTACGGCAGGCCCGCGCCGATCATCGGGTCGGTGTCGAACAGGGCCAGCTCGCGGCCGAGCCTGCGGTGGTCGTGCTGGGCGGTCATCTCGCTCACCTCACGGTCGTCGGTTCTTCGGGTCTGCGTGTCTTCGGAAGACGGGACCGGACGAGTGACGGCACGAGAAAGCCCCGGGCACTCGCCCGGGGCTTGGACTGCGACAGCTCTCAGCGCGCCGGGACGGGATCCGGCGTCGTCGTCTGCTGGTGGACGGCTGGGAACTTCATGAATCGACGGTAGCAGCGAGGTGGCCGTGGTGCCGGAATTTTCTTTGTGCATGGCAAGACGCGGGCCAGAGCCAGTTATGAATTCCGGCGAGTCGGGCGGTTTTCGAGCGTTTTCACAGGTTGGTCACCCAGTGTCATCGTCATGGCTCCAAGTGTCACCGGCGAACTCACCGCGCCTGCGGATTCCCCGATCCTCCGAATCGCCTCCCGTCACCGTCCGTGGCGGTCCCCAGCGGACCAGCCCGGCTACGCACGCCCGGCCCTGCTCGGGATCGCGGCCTTCGCCGCCCTTCTCTTCTTCTGGCAGATCGACCAGGCCTCCTTCCACGGCTTCTACGCGAACGCCGCGCGCAGCGGCGCCGAGAGCTGGAAGGCGTTCCTCTACGGCTCGTTCGACCCGGCCGGCACCATCACCCTGGACAAGCTGCCCGGCTTCGTCTGGCCCCAGGCGCTCTCCGCCCGGGTCTTCGGTTTCCACGCCTGGTCGGTGGCGCTGCCCCAGGCCGTCGAGGGCGTACTGGCGGTGCTGGTCCTCTACAAGGCCGTCCGCCAGTGGGCCGGCGCCAACGCGGCGCTGCTCGCCTGCGGCCTGTTCACGCTGACCCCAGTGATCGCCGGGCTGTTCCGCACCTCCGTCGAGGACCCCGCCTTCACCCTGTTGCTGATCTGCGCCGCGGAGGCGGCCCAGCGGGCCGCGACGAGCGGTCGACTGCGGACCCTTGTCCTGTCCGGGGTGTGGGTGGGCCTGGCCTTCCAGACCAAGATGCTGGAGGCGTGGGCGGTGCTGCCCGCGCTGGCGCTCGTCTACGTCCTCTCCGCGCCCGCGCCGCTGCGGCGCCGTCTCTGGCACGCCGCGGTCGCCGGGGTGGTCGCGGTCGCCGTCTCGGCGTCGTGGATCGCGCTGGTCACGTTGACCCCGGCGAAGGACCGGCCGTACGTCGACGGCACCACGGACAACTCGGCGTTCAGCATGGTGGTCGGCTACAACTTCCTGAACCGCTTCTCCTCGGTGGGGATGAGCGCGTCGGACACCGGCAGCGTCCAGGCCGTCCGCGGGGGCGGCGGCCACGGTGGCGGCCACGCCGGCGGCCAGGGGGCCGGTGGTCAGGGCTTCGGCGGCCACGGCCTCGGCGGCACGTCGGCCCAGGGCGCGGGTGCCGGCGGCACGGCTGGCGCGTCCGGCTGGGGCAGTGGCTCCGGCTGGGGCGGCGGCACGCACGCCGGCTCTGGCGCGGGCACCGGTGCCGGTGCCGGTGGGCAGCAGAGCACGTCCGCGCAGTCGCTGGCCGCGCGGGCGGCCGTGCTCGGCGGCGCGGGCGGCGGGGACGGCGGCTGGAGCAAGATGTTCGGCTCCTCGATCGCCTCGCAGACCGGCTGGCTCTACCCCCTCGCGGCGCTCTCCTTCGCCTTCGGCATCGCCTGGCGTCGCCGTCGGCCGCGCACCGACCGGCTGCGCGCCGGCTACCTGATGTGGGGCACCTGGCTGGCGATGTTCTTCCTCGCCTTCAGCGCCGGGAGCGTCGGCGGGCACAGCTACTACATGGGCGTGATCGCCACCCCGCTCGCCGCGCTGAGCGGCGCGGGCCTGGTCGCGATGTGGCGCGCCTACCGCGCCGGCGGCCGCCAGGCCCTGGTACTGCCGGTCGCGATCGTCACGACGGCGGCCTGGGCCGTGTACCTGGCGAACCCGTTCCCGACCTTCCGGCCGTGGGCCGCGCCGGTGGCGATCGCGGCGACCGCCGTCGCCCTCGCGCTGCTGGCCGTCGGCCGGGTGCCACGCCTGGCCAAGCCGCGCCTGGCCGTGGTCGGCGTGGCGGTCGGGCTGCTCGCGGTGGTCGTCACACCGGCCGCCTGGGCCACCTCCGTCCTCGGCACCGGCAGCGGTGGCGGGATGGCCTCGATGATGGGCTCGGTCGGCCCGAGCGGGCGTGGCGGCGGCTTCGCCGGGTTCGGCGACGCGCCGCGCGGCACGGAGGGCCACCACGGAGGCGGTCGTGACGGCTTCGGCGGAGGTGGCCGGGACGGCGGCGGTGGCGGTGGCGGCTTCGGCGGCAGCACCACCCTGTCGGCGTCGCAGCAGCAGCTGCTCTCCTACGTCACCGCCCACGGCGGCGGCGCCCGCTACGTGCTGGCGACCTCGAGCTGGAGCACCGCCTCGCCGTTCATCCTCGCCACGGGCAAGGAGGTGATGCCGATGGGCGGCTTCACCGGCTCGGTCCCCAGCCCGACGCTGAGTCAGTTCCAGCAGCTGGTCGCCACGCACCAGCTCCGCTTCGTCCTCCTCGGCGGCGGCATGGGCGGCGGTATGGGTGGAGGCATGGGCTCGACGCCGAGCAGCCCGGTGCAGTCCTGGGTCCGGCAGTCGTGCACGGTGGTCCCGCCCAGCGCCTACGGTGCGAGCGCGCCGGCCCAGCAGCAGGGCGACCAGTCGCCGTTCGGCCGCGGGGGCTCCTCGCAGCAGCTGTACCTGTGCGGCGGGGCCGCGTGATCACTTCGTGAAGCGCTCCACATAGCGGCGCTGCCAGGGCGTCTCCACGGCATGACGTGAGTAGTGCCGCCGCACGTAGGCCACGGCCTCGCGCGGCGGCACGCCGTCCAGCACGGCGATGCAGGCGAGAGCGGTCCCGGTCCGTCCTCGCCCTGCCGTGCAGGCGATCTCGACGCGTTCGGTTGCGGCCCGCTCCCAGGCGTCGCGCAGGGCGCGGCGGGCGGCCGAGCGGTCGGCCGGGAGCATGAAGTCCGGCCAGCGCACCCAGCGCGACTCCCACGTGGTCGCGGGCGGTTCCTCGCCCTGGAGATACACCCCGAAGTCGGGCGACGGCCCGTCAGGGAGAGGGTCGCGCAGTCCTCTGCCGCGCAGGGTCCGTCCCGAGGGCAGCACCAGCATGCCGGGGGTGTCGGTCTCCCAGGTCGCAGGCATCCGGTCAGGCTACCGCCGCTCGAGCGCTCGGGCGCGGAAATATCCCGAGGCGGACAGCCGGTTCTTTCTGCGATGATCCGGGCGGAGGGATAACCCATGCACCGTCTGTTCGGTCCTTACCGATCCGTCTTCGCCATCCAGGGCAGCCGAGCCCTGTTCGTCGTCGCACTCCTCGCCCGGATCCCGGGCACCGCCAAGGGCATGCTGCTCACGCTGCACGTCGTCCTCGACCAGCAGCGCGGCTACGGCGCGGCCGGCGTCGTCGGGATGGCGCTGACACTCGGATTCGCGATCGGCTCGCCGATCGCCGGACGGATGGTGGACCGGCACGGACTGCGGCCGGTGCTGCTGGTGACCGGCCTCGCCGAGGCGCTGTACTGGGCGACCGCGCCCTCCCTCCCCTATCCCGCGCTCGTGGCGGCGACGTTCGCCGGCGGCGTGGTCTCGGTGCCGGTCTTCCCGGTGATCCGGCAGGCGGTGGCCGCGCATGTGCCCGGCGAGCTGCGGCGGCAGGCCTTCGCGCTGGACTCGATGATCGTCGAGCTCGCCTACATGGTCGGCCCGGCCGTGGCCGTGGTGGCCGTGACGGGTCTGCACACGGCGACGCCGTCGATGTTCGCGACGGCGGCGATGACCCTCGCCTCGATGGCGGGCCTCTGGCCGCTCGGCCGCATCCTGACGGCCGGTCGGGCGGCCGACCTCGGGGCGGAGCCCGGGTCGGCGGAGTCCGGGCCCGCGGGGCGGAAGGGGAAGACCGCCCGGCTGCCGCGCGGCACCTGGCTGAACCCGACGCTGGTGCTGGTCCTGGCCATGTGCACGGCCGCGAACCTGACGCTGGCCGGGACCGAGGTCTCCGTCGTCGCCAGCCTGCGGCAGCACGGCGAGACGCAGTGGGCGGGGCTGACCATCATCGCCTGGTGCTGCGCCTCGCTGGTCGGCGGCTTCTGGCACGGCTCGACGGCGCGCCCCCGCCGCCTGCCGGTGCTGATGCTCCTGCTGGGCCTCGGCACGATCCCCGTCGGGCTCGTCGGCGGCCTCGGCTGGCAGTGGACCGCGCTCGCGCTGATCCCCGCCGGGTTTGTCTGCGCGCCGACCATCGCGTCCACGGCCGAGGCGCTCACTGCGGCCGTCCCGGCCTCCGCCCGCGGGCAGGCGATGGGCCTGCAGGCGGCGGCGCTGACGCTCGGCGGCTCGCTGGGCGCGCCGCTGGCCGGTTCGCTGATCGACAGCTTCTCGCCGGTCTGGGGCTTCGCGGTCACCGGGGTGATCGGCACGGTGCTGGCCGCGCTCGCGCTCGGCCACGAGCGCTGGGCGGCGACCCGCGCCGGCCGGGTGCTCCCGGGTCTGATCCCGGCTCAGCTGCCCCCGGCGTCGGACGCGCCGGAGGCCCGGCCCAGGATGTCCGCCAAGTCGTAGCCGACGGGCTCGTCCAGCTGCCCGTAGGTGCAGCTCGCCGGCTCGCGGTCGGGCCGCCAGCGGCGGAACTGCGTGGTGTGGCGGAAGCGGTCGCCCTGCATGTGGTCGTATGCGACCTCGATCACCCGCTCGGGCCGGAGCGGCACCCAGGACAGGTCCTTGGTGCCGGTCCACCGGCTGGTCGCGCCCGGCATCCGCGAGCTCGCCTGCGCCTCCTCGTCCGCCCACTCGGCCCAGGGGTGCCCGGCGGCGGGATCCATGCGCAGCGGCGCGAGTTCGGCGACCAGCTCCTCGCGCCGCTTCATCGGGAAGGACGCGCAGACGCCGACGTGCTGCAGCCGCCCGGTGGCGTCGTAGAGGCCGAGCAGCAGCGAGCCGACGATCGGCCCGCTCTTGTGCTCGCGGTAGCCGGCGACGACGCAGTCGGCGGTCCGCTCGTGCTTGATCTTGAACATCACCCGCTGGTCGGGCGCGTAGGCGGCGTCCAACGGCTTGGCGATGACGCCGTCGAGCCCCGCGCCCTCGAACTGGTCGAACCAGCGGCGGGCCTCCTCGGGGTCGAGGGTCGCGGGCGCAAGGTAGAGCGGCGGCTCGACCGTCTCAAGGACCTCCGCGAGGGCGGCGCGGCGCTCCCGCTGCGGCACCGGCATCAGGTCCAGCTCGCCGAGGGCCAGCAGGTCGAAGGCGACGAAGGACGCCGGGGTCTGTTCGGCCAGCAGCCGCACCCGGGAGTCGGCGGGGTGGATCCGTTCCGTGAGCGCGTCGAAGTCGAGGTGGTCGCCGCGGATCAGGATGATCTCGCCGTCCACGACGCAGCGGGGCGGCAGCTGGGCCTCCAGCTGGGCGACCAGCTCCGGGAAGTAGCGCGTGAGCGGCTTGCCGGTGCGGCTGCCGATGACCGTCTCCCCGCCGTCGCGGTGGACCACCGCGCGGAAGCCGTCCCACTTGGCCTCGTACAGCATCCCCGGCGGGATCTTCGCGACGGACTTCGCGAGCATCGGCTTGACGGGCGGCATCACGGGCAGGTCCATGCCCCGATTCTGCGGCGCGCCCCGGCCTCCCGCACGGGCGGCGCGCCCGACGCGCGCCGACGGGCGCACAGCCCGGGTCCGTCCTACGGTGTGGTGCATGGGCGAGGCGATGGAGCTGCAGATCGGCGGACGCGCGGTGCGCGTCACCAACCCGGCCAAGGTCTACTTCCCGGACGCCGGCTACACCAAGCTGGACGTGGCCCGCTACTTCGAGGCCGTCGCCCCGGGCGCCCTGCGCGCCGTCCGGGACCGGCCCACCACGCTGCAGCGCTTCGTCGACGGGATCGGCGGCGAGGCCTTCTACCAGAAGCGGGTCCCCCGCGACCTGCCCGACTGGATCCCGAGCGCCCGGGTCACCTTCCCCAGCGGCCGCCCGGCGGACGAGATGTGCCCGACGGAGCAGGCAGCGGTGCTGTGGGCGGTCAACCGCGGCACCCTCACCTTCCACCCCTGGCCCGTGCGCAGCGCGGACACTGACCACCCGGACGAACTGCGCATCGACCTCGACCCGCAACCCGGCACCGACTTCTCCGACGCGGCCCGGGCGGCCCTGGAGCTGCGGAAGGTCCTGACCGAGCTCCACCTGACCGGCTGGCCCAAGACCTCCGGCGGCCGGGGCCTGCACGTCTTCGTGCCCATCGAGCCCCACTGGGACTTCGTGGAGGTCCGCCACGCCGTCATCGCCATCGGCCGCGAACTCGAACGCCGCATGCCCGACCGGGTCACCACCGCCTGGTGGAAGGAGGAGCGCGGCGAACGCATCTTCGTCGACTTCAACCAGACGGCCAGGGACCGGACCATCGCGGCCGCCTACTCCGTCCGTCCCTTCCCCAACGCCCCGGTCTCCGCGCCGCTGCACTGGGACGAGGTGAACCAGGTCAAGCCGGCGCAGTTCGACATCACCACCATGCCCGCCCGCTACGCCGAACTCGGCGACGTGCACGCGGACATGGACGCCACCCGGCACGACCTGACCGCCGCCCTGGCCCTGTGGGAACAGGACGTCACCGAGCGCGGGCTGGGCGACATGCCCTACCCGCCGGAGTACCCGAAGATGCCGGGCGAGCCCAAGCGCGTCCAGCCCAGCCGGGCGAAGCACGAACCCGACGAGGAGTGATGACGCGGCGTCATGCCGCGAGGTGCGCGGCCGACGCTCAGCGCAGGCGTTCCAGCAGGACCGCGACGTGGCTGTGGGCCGGGTCCTTGGCGGCCGTCAGGAGGGTGACCGGGCCGGCCTTGACGCGGGCGCGCAGGGACTTCAGGGCTGCGGCCGGTTCGGGGGCGTCGAGTTCCGCGAGGTAGCGGGTGCGGAACTCGGCGAACGCGGCCTCGCCCTCGTCCGTGGCGTGGTACCAACGGCGCAGTTCCGTGGAGGGGGTGACCGCCTTGTCCCAGTCGTCGAGCTCGGCCGCCTCCTTGGAGACGCCGCGCGGCCACAGGCGGTCGACCAGGATGCGGGCTCCGTCGTCCGGTTCCGGCGCGTCATAGACGCGGCGGACGCACGGGTTGGGGCGGGCTGCAGGGCTCATGCACCAAGTCTCACCCCGGCGGCACGTGTCAGCGAACCGGTACGGAGCCCGGGCGCGTCGATCCGCTGCCGAGGGCACGAATCCAGTGCTAGGGTCTGCGCGCCGAAACGAGCTATCCAGGGGGAACAGCGGCTATGAGCGCCAGCATTTCAGTCGACGCGGGGTCATCCGCAGGAGGGCGTAAGGGACTCGTCCTCGCGGCCATGATCTGTGCCGTGGCGATGACCTTCATCGACCAGACCATCGTCTCCATCGCCGCTCCCAAGATCCAGAGCGAGCTGCACCTGAGCGGCACCGGCGTGCAGTGGGCGGTCAACGCCTACCTGCTGGCCCTCGCCGCCTTCTTCGCCCTCGGTGGGCGCCTGTCCGACACGCTCGGACACACCCGGATGGCGGTGATCGGCGTCATCGTCTTCGCCGGCGCCTCCGGCCTGTGCGGTCTGACGCCGACCGGCTCGCTCGCGCAGACGTGGATCATCGTGTTCCGCGCCGTGCAGGGCGTCGGCGGCGCGTTCATGTACCCGGCCGCGCTGGCGATCGTCGTCAACACCTTCGACCTGCGCTCCCGCGGCCGCGCGCTCGCGCTGTTCTTCGGCATCGCCGGCGGTCTGACCGCCGTCGGCCCGATCCTGGGCGGCTACCTGACGGAGTGGACCTGGCGCGGCATCTTCTGGGTCAACATCCCGGTCGCACTGGTCGCGCTGCTGCTGATCGCGATCTCGCGCCCGAAGACCCAGTACCGCCCGGCGCCGATCGACTGGGTCGGCGTGCTGCTGATCGCCGCGGGCGTGGCGCTCAGCGTCTTCGGGTTCCAGCAGTCGCACGTCTGGGGCTGGACCAACCCGCTGATCGGCCTGTCGATCGCGGCGGGCGCGGTGCTGCTGGTGGTCTTCTTCCGCTACGAGCGCGGCCGGCCGTCCCCGCTGATCGACGTGGCGATCTTCAGCGACCGCACGTTCCGGGTGCAGTGCCTGATCCTGGGCATCTCGATGGCCGTCTTCCTGCCGATGTTCTTCTTCGCCAGCGAGTACGCGGCCGTCTCGCTCGGTCAGGACACCCAGAAGTCCGGCGTCACCCTGCTCTACTTCTTCATCGGCTTCGTGGTCACCTCGCAGCTCGGCGGCCGGATGCTGGACCGGGTCGGCGCCAAGCGGCCGATCTTCATGGGCTCGGTCATCGCGGCGGTCGGCTTCTACCTCTGGGCGAGCAAGGCCACCTCGCTCGACATCAACCAGCTCACCTGGCCGATCATCGTCTCCGGCGCGGGCATGGGCCTGATGGTGAGCCCGTCCAACACGGATGCCGTCAACCGCGCCTCCAGCGTCTCCTACGGCGAGGCGACGGGCATCACCCAGACGGTCCGCAACTACGCGTCCAGCCTGAGCTTCGCGGTGCTGGGCACCGTGATGATCTCGATCTTCCAGTCGCGGATCTCCGACTCGCTGGTCCAGCAGCACATGCCGCGCAAGGCGGCCGACGCGCTCGCGGCGTCCATCACGCACGGCGCCTACAGCGGCAGCGGTTCGGGCAGCAGCAGCTCCTCGTCCGGCATTCCGCCCTTCATCCGGGCGGACTTCGCGCACGGCGTCCAGTACGTCTTCTACATCATGTCCGGGCTGATGGCCCTGGCCGCGATCGTCGCGCTGCTCGGGCTGCGCGGCGGTGTGCAGGCCGCCCCGGCAACGGCGGAGGCGGAGGCCGAACACGCGACGGCCGAGGACTCGCCTGCGGCCTGAGCGATCGTCAACAAGGGCCCCACACCGCGTGCGGTGTGGGGCCCTCGCGTTCCCGGAGTCAGCCGTCGGCCAGTGCGGCGGCGGTGGCGCGGGCGAAGGCCTCGGGGTTGTCCAGCATGATGTTGTGGTCGCAGTCCGGGATCGCGACCAGCCTCACCCCGGCCGCGGCGAGTTCGGCCGCGCCGTCCGGGGCACCGTCAGCCTCCGGGTGGACGAAGGTGCGGGGCAGATCCAGCCCGAGCAGCTGTTCGCGCATCACCGGGTCGCTGCCGGCCGCCAGGGAGACGGCGCTGCGGTGGAGCGCGGTCAGACCGGCCAGACGCATGGTGGACCACCAGTGCGCGCCCACGTGGTCGCGGACCTCCCGCCAGCCCCCGGAGACGAACTCCTCCTCGCCGTAGGAGGCGATGCCGCTGGAGCCGACCCGGCCGCGTACCGCCGGCAGCGCGTCGAGGTTGGCGTCGACCAGCACCAGCCGGGCGACGAGCGAGGGATGACGGGTCGCCAGCACGATCGCCACCGAGCCACCCATGCTGTGGGCGATCACGTCCGCGTCCGTCACCTCGGCGGCGCGCAGCGCCGCCGCGAGCGTGTCGGCGTGCGCCTCCAGCGTGTAGGGGAAGTCCTCGGGGCGGTCGCTGATCCCGAAGCCGAGCAGGTCCACCAGCAGGGATCGGGGCCCGGCCAGGGCCGGGTGGACGGCCGTCGCGGCGAAGTAGGGGCCCGAGGAGGCGCCGAGGCCGTGCAGATAGACCCGGGGCCGCCCCTCGCCCGAGCCGGGCAGCTCGATCCACCGGATCCGGTCGCCGGCCGGGGTCACCTGGGCGTCGTGCATCGTTCCTCCGCGATCGTCGTTTCGGTGCTGCGTCACTGTGCCAGCGTGTCAGGGACCCGTCGAACCCTTTTCCCTGCGGGCCCGGAACGCGGCCGCCTTGACCCGGTTCTGACAGGCCGTCGAGCAGAACTGCCGGCCGGCGTTGCGGGAGGTGTCGACGTGGACGCGGTCGCAGTGGGGGGCCGCGCAGACGCCAAGGCGGCCGGCGTAGTCGCCGCCGACGGCCATGGCCAGACCGGTCGCGCAGCCGGCGCTCCAGCCGATGGCGTAGGAGTCGTCGCCGCCGTGGAAGTGCACCTGCCAGGGCTCGCCCGGCGCGCGGTCGAGCTGGGGTCGCGCTCCGCTGTCGCGGAGCAGCGCGTTGAGCGCGTGCGCGGCGTCGTCGAGACGGTCGGCGGCGACCGCCTCGAAGACGGTGCGCAGTGTGCGGGCGGTGGCGGCGAGGTGGTCGGCCGCCTCGGGACCGAGGTCCGCTCCGGCGTTGAGCACGGCGCGGACGGCGCCGACGCGCTCGACGCCTTGCGGTGCGGTGTAGGGGCGGCCGCGTGCCTCGCCGTCGGTGAGTGCGTTGACGAGCGCGACCGAGGCGTCGAGCAGGGTCCGCATGTGACTGTCGAACAACACTTGACCAGTTACCTTTCGCCCGCCTACGGTGACCCCACCGGCTACATCACTGACAATAGCCGATTCACCAGTGACGCGAGGAGTGAATGTGGCGCGCCCCGAAACTCTGCCCCGTACGGTCCGGCTGCTTCTTCTCGCCCGGGTCGTGAACCGGCTCGGCGCCTTCTCTCTGCCCTTCCTCACCGCGCTGATCTGCGCCGACCACGGCGCGAGCCTGACCACCGCCGGTCTGGTCACCGCCGCGTTCGGCCTGGCGACCATCCCGTCCCGCCTGGCCGGCGGGCGGCTGGCCGACCGGATCGGCCGACGGACCACCATCGTGCTGGGGCTGTGCGCCTGCGCGGTGGCCCAGACGGCGATCGCCGCGTCGCGCTCGCTCGGCTGGGCGATCGCGGGCGCGGTGCTGCTCGGGCTCGCCTTCGAGCTCTACGAACCACCGAGCCAGGCGATCATCGGCGAGTCGGTGCCGCCGCACCAGCGGGTCCGCGCCTTCAGCCTGTTCAGCGCCGCGCTCGCGGTCGGCGGGATGGGCGCCGGACTGCTCGCCGCGCTGCTCGGCCGGGTCGACCTGCGCTGGCTCTTCGTCGTCGACGCCGCGAGCTGCCTGGCCTGCGCGCTGGTCATCCGGCTGGCCCTGCCCAGGGACCACCCGACGGGGCCGCTCGGAGCCGGAGCGGAAGCGGCCGAGGAGGCGGGAGCGACAGGAGGGGCGGCGGCGCGGGTGCGGCCGCTGCGGGACCGGGCCCTGCTCAGCATCCTGGCCACCGGCACCGCCTACGCCCTGATCAATCAGCAGACGGTGATGTCGCTGCCACTCGCGTTCGCCCGCGAGGGCCGCCCGGCCGCCGACGCGGGGCTGCTCTTCACCGCCGCGGCGGCCACCACCGTGCTCGCCCAGCCGCTGGTCCGACTGCCCCGGATCTCCCGCCTGTCGACCCCCACCGCGCTGGCCCTCGCCCATCTGCTGCTCGCCGCCGGGCTCGTCGGCTACGCGCTGCTGCGTTCCCTGCCGGCGCTGCTCGCCGCGGCGGCGGTCTGGAGCCTCGGCGACCTGCTGGTGATGGGCCGCGCCTACGCCCTCGTCACCGACCTGGCACCGGCCGGCGGCACGGGCCGCTACCTCGCCGTCTTCGGCACCAGTTGGGGCGTCGCCGCGACGCTGGCGCCGGTGCTCGGCACCCAGCTGCTCGCCCACGCGGGGACCACGGCGCTGTGGTCGACGACAGCCGCGCTGTGCGTGCTGCTCGCCGGGCTGCACCTGCGGGTGACCCCGCAGGTGCAGCCCGGTGGGGTGGCGCCACGTCACACGTCCGAACGTGCACCCCGCGCCGCCGCCGCACAGTCGGGCTAGGGTCGTGCTGCGCACACGACGTGCCCGCGAGGAGGATCTGCGATGACCGTCGCGACCGAGCTGCTCAGTGACGCCTTCGTCAGGGTCAAGGAGATCGTGCACGAGGCCGCCGCCGACCTGACGCCCGAGCAGCTGGCCTTCCAGCCCGACCCGGCCGCCAATTCGATCGCCTGGCTGGTCTGGCACCTCACCCGGGTCCAGGACGACCACGTCAGCGAGCTGGCCGAAAAGCCGCAGGCCTGGACCGATCTCGGCTGGCGGGAGCGCTTCGCGCTCCCCTTCGGGCCCGGTGCGACCGGCTACGGCCAGAACGCAGGCCAGGTCGCCTCCCTCGAGGGCGTCGACGCGGAGCGGCTGCTCGGTTACCACGACGACGTCCACGCCCGCACGGTCGCTTTCCTCTCCGGCTCCGGCGGCCATCACCTGGACCGGGTCGTCGACGCCTCCTGGGACCCACCGGTCACGGCGGCGGTCCGGCTGGTCAGCGTCGTCTCCGACGACCTCCAGCACGCCGGGCAGGCCGCCTACGTACGCGGCCTGCTGGAGCGGGCCCGCTGACGACGGGTCACGGCCCAGCCGGGCCGACCTCGGCAGGCTCGGCCGCCCCGTTGAGCAGGGCCAGCTCGCGCTCGCTCAATGGCAGAGCGGCGGCGGCGATGTTCTCGGCGAGGTGCGCCGGGTCGGCCGTGCCCGGGATCGCGAGCACGTGCGGGCCGCGGTGCAGGGTCCAGGCCAGCCGCACCTGGGCGGGCGTGGCGCCGTGGGCGGCGGCGACCCGCTGGACGCGCGCGTCCTGTTCCGGGGCGGCGGCCGCCTCGCGGCGGAGCCCGGACAGTGCGAAGAAGGGCACGAACGCGATGCCCAGCTCCCCGCACAGGTCGACCAGCCCGCTCTCGTCGGCTGTGCGCGCGTCCAGGCCGTAGGAGTTCTGCACGCACACCACCGGCGCGATCGCCCGCGCCTCGGCCACGTGCCCGGGCTCCACGTTCGACAGCCCGAGGTGCCGGATCAGTCCGGCGTCTCGCAGCTCTGCGAGCGCGCCGAAGTGCTCCGCGACGGAGGTCACGGTGTCGCCGTTGCGGCGCAGGTTGACCACGTCCAAGTGGTCGCGGCCGAGTTGGCGCAGGTTCTCCTCCACCTGGCCCCGCAGCTCGTCCGGGCGTGCCATCGGCAGCCACTCCCCCGAGGGGGCGCGCCGCGGCCCCACCTTGGTGACCACCACGACGTCGTCCCGCCAGGAGTCGAGGGCCCGGTTGATGAGCTCGTTCGCCGAGCGCAGCGGCGCGAAGTAGAACGCGGCCGTGTCGATGTGGTTGACGCCTTGCTCCACCGCGCCGCGCAGCAGCCGGACCGCGAGGTCGCGGTCGATGGGCGGGCCGTCCGAGTTGCCGAGGGCGCCGTTCCCCGTCAGCCGCATCGCGCCGTAGCCGAGGCGGTTCACCTCCAGATCGCCGAGCTTCCAGGTGCCTGCCGCCGTCGCGTCCATCTGCTCCCCCTCATGCTGCCGATCCGTCCGATGCAGGAGTATGCGCAGTTCAGGAGGGCGACAACAGGCCTGATCGCTGGGCGAAAGCTCACACCCTGATCGGGAACGAACGGTCCCGCCCTGCCCGTTGGATCTGGTGTCAGGTCAGCGAGCCTGCGCCGGTGAGGGAGTCGACGAGCGCGAGGGCGTCCTCGACGGACCCCGCCGGGTCCTCCAGCGGGTAGAGCACGCCGCGCACCGTTCGGGAGACGTCCAGCACCAGGGTCAGTCGCTTGAGCCGGTCCACGCCGCCCGCTCGGAAGGTGGGCAGGCGCAGCGTCGCCGCGAGACGCAGCTCGGCGTCGGAGAGGAGCGGGAACGCGATCCGCTCGTGCTCGGCGAACGCCGCGAGCTGGTCGGGGCGCTGCGTGCTGACCCCGTGCACGCGGACGTCGCGCTCGGCGAAGTCGGCCATCCGGTCGCGATAGGTGCACGACTCGAGCGTGCAGCCCCGGGCGCCGGGGATCTCGCCCCAGCCCGGCGGATAGTCCTGCCCGCCCGGCGCGTAGGCGCCGGGATAGCAGTACAGGACGGTCCAGGCCCGGTCGGCCGCGACCGGGTCGACGGGCGCGCCGTCCGTGCCGGCCAGTTCGAGTGCGGGCAGCCGGTGTCCGACGAGGGCGTGCACCCGGCGGGTCTCGGCGGAGTCGGTGGTGCTGGTGGCCGAGAGGGTGCCATCGCCCATGACGTGGCGCGATCCCCAGTCCTGAAGCGCCACCAGCACGGGCAGCAGGCCCCTCCCGGCGGGCGTCAGGTGGTACTCGTACCGCGGCGGATGCGGGTGGTAGAGCCGCCGCTCCAGCACCCCGTCCGCGACCAGGGCTTTCAGGCGCTCCGTCAGCACCTTGCGGCTGATGCCGAGTCCGTCGCGGAGCGCGTCGAACTGGTGCGAGCCGCCGGCCACGTCCCGGATCAGCAGCAGCGTCCAGGGATCTCCGACCACGGAGAGCGCCTGCGCGATCGAGCAGTCCGGGTCCCCCAGCTCTGTGTACCGCATGATCCATCAGTATAGTGAGTTCCGAAAAGAGACTCATTCCTTTCGATGGAGCTCAGACAGGGGGGCGTGGATGGCCACGGCAGTGGAGGGACAGGAGACGACGGCGGAGCGGCCGCCACGGAGGCGTGTCGGCGCGTTCTGGCGCTACTGGACCGCCTCCACGGTCAGCGGAGTCGGCGACGCCGTCACGGCGGTGGCGCTGCCCCTGGTCGCGGTGCTGACGCTGCACGCCTCGGCGTTGCAGGTCAGTCTGATCACCGCGGCGTCCTATGTGGCCTGGCTGCTCATCGGGTTGCCGGCGGGCGTTCTGGTCCACCGACTGCCGCTGCGCGGGACCCAGGTGGCCATGGACCTGCTCCGGGCGGTCGCGGTGGCGTCGGTGCCGCTGAGCGCCGCCCTCGGCGCGCTCGGTCTCCCCCAACTGATCGTCGTCGCCCTGGTGGTCGGGCTGGCGAGCGTGGTCTTCGACGTCGGCAACTCGACGTTCCTGCCCTCCATCGTCAGCAAGGACGAGCTGACCAGCCGCAACAGCCTCACCTCGGGCACCCGGGCCGCCACACAGCTCGGCGGCCCCTCCGTGGGCGGAGTGCTGGTGCAGTTGCTCGGCGCGGCCGCGTCGATCGTGGTCGACGCCGTCAGCTATCTCGCCTCCGCGGCGGTGCTGAGCACGCTGCCCCGGGTGGAGCACCCGGCGTCCGGGGACGCCCGCCGCGGCATGGGCGAGATGATCCGCGAGGGCTGGCGCTACGTCACCCGCCACCCGGTGATCGGTCCTTGCGCCGCGGACGCGACCGCCGTCAACTTCGTGTGCGGCGGCCTGATGGCACTGACCCCGGTGTTCCTGGTCCGCACGCTGGGCGCGCCGCCCGCCCTGGTCGGCCTGCTCATCGCGACCGAGGGGCTCGGCGCCCTGGTGGGCGCGGCGTTGACGCCCCGGATCGTCAGCCTGCTGGGCAACGCGCGGGCCCTGCGCTGGGCAGCTTTCGGCGCGCCCCTCTTCGTCGCCCTCATGGCAGCCTCGGGCCACTCGGCGCTGCTGGTCGTGTTCGCCGTCGGGAACGCGGGCTTCGCCGGGTCGGTGGTGGTGACGAGCATCGTGACCCGCACCTACCGCCAGACCGCCACCCCGCCTGAGCTGCTGCCGCGGGTGATGGCGACGGTGCGCTTCGTCTCGTGGGGCGCGATCCCCTTCGGCGCGCTGGCCGCGGGTGGCGCGGCCACCCTGTGGGGAACGCGCACTGCGTTCGCGCTGATGGGCGTGTTGGCCGCCGTCAGTCCGGCGATCCTCTGGGCCGGCCCGATCCGCCGGATGCGCGAACTGCCCTGAACCGCGAGCCGATCAACCGATCAGCAGCGCCAGGGAGCCGTCGCGTTCGACCAGGGGGCGGACCTGGGAGAGGTCGGCAATCATCACGTCGGCCTCCAGCTCGTCCGGGTCGTGGCTGGTGGCGAGAGCCAGGGTGCGCATGCCGGCGGCGCGGCCGGCGGCCAGGCCGGCCGGGGTGTCCTCGATGACGAGGCAGCGGGCGGGAGCGACGCCGAGGCGTTCCGCCGCGGTCAGGAAGGCCTCCGGGTCAGGGTGGCCGCGGTCGACGTCCTCCGCGCCGACGAGCATGGGGACCGTCAGGCCCAGCGTGGAGAAGCGGCGCAGCGCGAGCGCCCGGGTGGTGGCGGTGACGACGGCCCAGCGGTCTCTGGGGAGCGCGGAGAGCAACTCCTCGGCGCCCGGCAGCAGCCGGCTGTTCGGGGCGTCGGCCAGCTCCAGCTGCTGGACCCGTGCGGCGGCCTCGGCCACCTGTGACTCGGGCAGGAGCTCGCCGATCACCTCGTGGACCCGTCGACCGAGGTAACCGACCTTGTCGAGCTGCTCCGGATCCAGGCCGGCCTCCTCGGCCCACTGGGCCCAGGAACGACGGACCGAGCCCACCGAGTCGATCAGGGTGCCGTCATTGTCGAAGAGGACGGCGTCGACGGTGAGCACGGCAGGTGCGGAGGAGTGTGCGGTCACGGAAGGGGATCGTCCCTCCTATCCGGGGAGCGGCCCTGTCCCAGCAGAGCCCTGACCCCTCCAGCCTCCCCGGCCACGGCCGTTCCTCCAAGAGGCTATGGTCCCGAAGGGTGCCGCAAAGGTCCCACCCGGCACCGCCGGGACCGCGCCAAGGCCGTTAGCCGTGACCGTACATCAGCGAACCCGGAGTGGTCAGCACCTCGCCCGTCTCGAGCCAGGTCTTCAGGCCCGAAAGTATCATCGGCCAGCCGCCGTACAGCTGGTCGTTGGCGCCCTCGCGGAGCTGGTCGTGGGTGACGGTGAGCCGGCAGGAATCCCCGACGGGCTCGATCTCCCAGGTGACGCGGGAGGTGCCCTCGGCCTTGGCCTCCTCGCTCCACAGGGCCCGCAGGCTCTGCACGAGCCGGCGCGGCGGCTCGACCTCGAGGGTGACACCCTCGCCCAGCGGGCGTTCGGCGCCCACCCCCGTCATGGTGAACGGCGCGCCGGGCGCGAGCTCGCCGACGATGCCGGCACCGAAGTTGTACTTGGCGCGGATCGCGGGATCCGTGATCGCCTCCCAGAGGCGCTCCGGGGTGGTGCGGATGTAGATCTCGAAGATCTTCTCCATGGTGGACTCCAGATCGCGTTTGAGACCGCTCAGCGCAGCCGCCCAGGGCTCGGCGAACTTGCTGACCCAACGGTCGTGGACCAATCGGATCGGGACGGGGTTGAGGAAGTGCAGCTTCTCCCGGCCCTGACGTCGGGTGACGATCAGGCCGGCCTCTTCCAGTTGCTTGAGGTGCTTCATCACAGCGAAGCGACTCGTCTCGAACCGTGCTTCCAACGCACTCAGCGTCTGGCCGTCGCTCTCGTACAGCGCGTCGAGAAGGGCGCGCCGGGTGGGATCGGCCAGGGCCTTGAAGACCTCGTCCACGCCACCAAAAATAGGTGACCATTCGGTCACATGTCAAGCGGTCCGTTAAATTCCCACCAGTGCACCTTGTGACCAGCGGCGATGTCAGGGCAGCATGTCCGCAACCTCCCCTTCGCACTGCGAGGTCCCACTGATCCCCGCACCGCACCCCGTAGAGGACGCCGCCCCCGCCGGCGCTCCTCCCGCCGCCCCCCTCGACGGGGTGGCACCCGCGGCGCCGCGTCGGCGCCGCACCCTGGCGGCCGTGGCCTGGCTGGTGGCCCTGGCGCTCGCCGGCGCGACCGGTGCCGCCTCTCCCTCCGAGGAGCTGGGCGCCTCCCGCACCGCGAACGCCGACCGCGTCGACGACCGCGTCGGCGCGCTCTTCTCGGACGGCCTGGCCGGCACCCACTACTGCAGCGCGAGCGTGGTGGACAGCCCCAGAGGGAACATGATCGTCACCGCCGCGCACTGCCTGAGCGGCGACGACTCCAACAAGGTCTTCGTGCCCGGCTACCGCAGCGGCTCGGCCCCGCTCGGCGTCTGGCAGGTCACCAACACGATCGAGGACCCGGCCTGGACCGCGACCGGCGACCCGGACGTCGACGTCGCCTTCGCCCTGGTCGCCCCGCTGGGCGGGCGCACGGTCCAGCAGGCGGTCGGCGCGAACCGGCTGGCGGTCGACGAGGGGTTCGACCACGTCGTCACCATCACGGGTTACCCCAGCGCGACGGATCTGCCGATCACCTGCTCGGACCTGGTCGACCGCTTCAGTTCGACCCAGATGCGGATCGACTGCACCGGATACAGCGACGGGACCAGCGGCAGCCCGTGGCTGATCCCGGGACAGGGCGGCCCCACCCACGACGAGGGCACGGTCATCGGCGTGATCGGCGGCTTCGAGACCGGTGGGTACACCGACGACATCTCGTACAGCTCGTACTTCGGCGACCGGGTCGGCGATCTCTACCGGGCGGCCGTGGCCGAGGACGCGAAGGGCTGAGACGGCCAAGCGCTGAGACGGCCAAAGGCTGAACCGGCCGAAGGCAGAACCGGCGAGGGCCGGGAGGCCCGAGGCCGGGAAGCCGAAGAGCCGGGAAAGGTCTCAGGCGCTGTTGCTGCCCGGATACCAGGCCAGCGCGTGGGCCTCGGCAAGGGTGTCACGCACCTGTTTACGGTAACGGCCGGCCTGTTGGGGATCAGATTCCGCCAAAGCGGCCGCCGCGAGCGCCGCGGCGGATGTGGACCAGGCGAGCAGCCGCACGGCGTCCTGCGACGCCGCGTCGAGCAGGCGTTCGTCGGGGAGTTCGGCCGCGTGTCTCGCCAGGAGGGTGGAGAGCACCCGGAGGTGGGTGCGCGTCACTGCCGGGGGCGGCAGGGGTTCGTTCGCATGACGTCCCACGTCAACGGCTCCAAAAGAAGAGCGAGGGTTCGTGGACTCATCATGGCGCAAATGCCACTGACATGTACGCGCATTGCTTCAATGAATACGCACACATTCCGCGTCTGATGATCACGAACCACAGCGTCCGCTTCCGGCGTGGACCCGTCGACACCAACCCACCACTCCCCTAGGCTCCGACCCACCAAACCCCGTCGTGAACAGGGAGCCCTCGCCCATGTCCGTCGAGCTCGATCCGGGTCTCTCCCACCGCCGCGGCGCGGCCGAACCGCCGCTGCCCGAGGCCACCGTGAGCGCCGACCTCGCCCGCACCGCCCGCGCCTTCCCCGACCACGACGCGCTGGTGGAGCGCGCGAGCGGACGCCGCTGGACCTACGCGGCGCTCGACGCCGCCGTGGACGAACTCGCCCGCGGCCTGCTGGCGGCCGGGGTGGAGGCGGGGGACCGGGTCGGGATCTGGTCGCCGAACTGCGCGGAGTGGGTGCTGACGCAGTACGCGGCGGCGCGCGCCGGGGCGATTCTGGTGAATCTCAATCCGGCCTACCGGCAGCACGAGATCGCGTACGCACTGCGGCAGTCCGGCACCAAGCTGCTGGTCTCCGCGACGCGCGTGAAGTCCAGCGACTACGTCGCGCTGGTCCAGGCGGTCCGGGACGACTGCCCGGAGCTGGAGCGGGTCGTCTTCATCGGCACGCCCGACTGGGAGGCGCTGGTCGAGGGCGGCGCCGCGGTCCCACTGTCCGCGCTGCGCGAGCGGGAGGCGGAGCTGTCCCCCGAGGACCCGGCCAACATCCAGTACACCTCCGGCACCACGGGCCGCCCCAAGGGCGCCACGCTCTCGCACCGCAACATCCTCGGCAACGGCTTCCAGGTGGCCGAGGTGCAGCGCTGGACGGAGCAGGACCGGGTCTGCGTGCCGGTGCCGTTCTACCACTGCTTCGGCATGGTGATGGCCAACCTCGGCGCCACCTCCCACGGTTCGTGCATCGTCGTGCCCGGCGCCCTGTTCGACCCGGTGGACGCGCTGGACGCCGTCCAGGCCGAGCGCTGCACGGTGCTGTACGGCGTGCCGACCATGTTCATCGCCGAACTCGCCCAGTTGGAGGCGCATCCGGGCCGCTGGGACCTGTCCACGCTGCGCACCGGCGTGATGGCCGGCTCCCCGTGCCCGGTCGAGGTGATGAAGCGGGTCATGGCCGAGATGGGCATGGCCGAGGTGACCATCGCCTACGGCATGACCGAGACCTCGCCGGTCTCCACCCAGACCCGCCCCGACGACTCCCTGGCGCACCGGGTCGCGACCGTCGGCCGGGTCCACCCGCACGTCGAGGTGAAGGTCGTCGAGCCGGAGTCCGGCGCGACCGTCCCGGTCGGCACCCCCGGCGAACTGTGCACCCGCGGCTACTCGGTGATGCTCGGATACTGGAACGAGCCGGAGCGCACCGCGGAGGCCGTCGACGCCGAGGGCTGGATGCACACCGGCGACCTGGCCGAGATGGCGGCGGACGGCTACGTCTCGATCGTCGGCCGGATCAAGGACATGGTGATCCGCGGCGGCGAGAACGTCTACCCGCGCGAGGTCGAGGAGTTCCTCTACACCCACCCCGACATCGAGGACGTCCAGGTGATCGGCGTGCCCGACGAGCGGTACGGCGAGGAGCTGATGGCCTGGATCAAACTCCGGCCCGGCGCGGCGGAGCTGACGGTGGAGCAGGTCCGCGAATTCTGCGCGGGCAAGCTGGCCCACTACAAGATCCCGCGCTACGTGCACCTGGTCGACTCGTTCCCGATGACGGTCACCGGCAAGATCCGCAAGGTGGAGATGCGCGAGGAGGGCCGCCGCCTCCTGGGGCTCTGACGCGGGGCCCTAGCGTCGCTGGACCAGGGCCGCGCCGAGCAGCACGATCACCGCGCCGACCGGGGTGTTCCAGTGCAGTGCCTCGCCCAGCACGGCCACGCCCGCCACGGTGGCCACCAGCGGGGTGACGTAGGTGACGGTCTGCGCGGTGGTCGGGCCGACCTCGGCCACCAGGCCGTACTGGAGCAGGAAGGCGAAGCCGGTGCCGAGAGCGCCGAGCGCCAGCACCGACAGCGTCGGGGCGAGCTCGACGCTCGCGGGCAGGTGCGTGCAGAACGCCGTGACGATCGCCACCTGAGCGGCGGCCAGCAGCAGTTGACCGGTGGTCAGGGTCAGGTGCGACTCGGTGCGGCCGGCCAGGGTGCGTCGGACCCAGATCCAGCCGATCGGGTAGCTGAGCGAGGCCGCGAGCGCCAGCGTCGCGCCCAGCGGGTCGACGCCGCGGAAGCCCTGCCAGGCGCCCAGCACCGTCAGCACGCCGAGGAAGCCGAGGCCGAGCCCGGCGACCCGCCGCCGGCTCGGCCGGTCCTCGGCGAGTGCGACGACGGACAGCACCATGCCCCACAGCGGCGAGGTGGCGTTGCAGATGCCCGCCAGCTGCGAGGGGATGCGCTGCTCGGAGTAGGCGAACAGCGCGAAGGGCAGCGCGTTGAGCAGGAACCCCGCCACGGCCAGGCGCAGCCACAGGCCGGCCCCGCGCGGCAGCGGCTGCCGCTTGACGGCGAGCACCACCAGCAGCACCGCCGAGCCCGCCACCAGACGCCCGAGGGTGACCTGCAGCGGCGCGAAGCCCCGGTTGCCGACCTTCATGAAAAGGAAGCTGAAGCCCCAGACGAGCGAGAGCGCGGCGAACTTGACCCGCCAGTCGAGCAGGCGACGGCGGGCCGGGGCGAGGCGGTCGGGAAAGGTGGCGGGGCGCGCGGGGGGGG